>JARICA010000001.1 GCA_029264305.1 Faecalimonas sp.
TATCAAGATTGTCTTGCCAGTTGCAGCATAAGTCAATAGAGCGTCACGATAAAACTCATATTGCTTTTGCCTTGCCTCAATTTCAGCAGGCAGACCTATTTTAAGGTCAGAACAAATGGCTTCAAAATTGTCCAGTACATGAACCAGACGTTCTTGCACCTTTAATGATGGAACTGGAACGGGAAAATCATTAAGCATAGGTCGTCTAATAGAAGATACCGAACCTTGAAACATCGTTTTTTGGATATAAGGTAAAAACATAGCCTTCATATAGTGAAAAAAGTATTTTGGCAACACTTCTGGAGTGTTGATATGAATTCGATACGCTCGTTGGTGCAAGGCATATTTTCCTTCAACAAAATGATATACTTTACCTACACCAACACCATCTCCTGCTGTAATAATAGCAGTTTCATCAAACTCATATTCGTTTTTTCTTAATGGTTCCTGAGAACGCACATAGAATGGGTACAGCCCATCTTCCAATGCTTCATTGGTATTGCTACTTCCTGTTCCAATATCAGCAATTTCTTTGAGAATCCTCCACACAACATCACTTGTCGCCCCCCCTCGTACATCTCCGAAGGTCAACAGTTTATCACGATAAAATTCATACTGTTTCTTTCTCGCTGTAAGCTCTGCTGTAAGCTCTGCTGTAAGCTCTGTGAAATTGTCCAGAATACGGACAATTTCATGCTGCACCTCAAGAGGTGGTACAGGAATGACTACCTTGTTTAGAACTGCCTGCGTTAAACTTGGTACACCACCAGCTTTGTTGAGTCGTTCTAAGTGTTTTCCCTCCAGACAATAAAAAACATACTTAGGCTCGACAATAGAAGTGTTTATATCTGTGTAAAATATCGTATCTACATTCCAGAACGGAACGTCAACATAATATAACTTATCCAATGAACCTTTTCTTGGAATTAACACAGAGGGCTTATTAAACACCGCCGTATCAATATAAGTCATAATTCCACCAGAACCATATACTGGAATATCACCTTCACCAAATTTCTTATAATCACGCCCATTTTTTATAGTCAACACTTTTTCAAGTGCTTTGAACTCCACGCCATCAGGACACAATGCTTCTACTAATTCGTCTAATTTACTCATACTGCTCACCTGCCTCTAACATCTGCTTGACCGCCTTGTCAAAGTCAGAAGTAATTTTTTGTGTCTTATTAAATTCTGCATATTCAGCAGTAGCTTTTTCTTTCGCCATTTTACCGGAGATTTTTCCTTTATCACGCAAAATGTCATACCTGCGGAATGCCAAAAACTCGTTCACACTGGCGGCAAATTCCTCCATGGTAAAAGTGTTTTCTCTCTCTATCAGATCTTCAATATAATCAAAATATCCTGTCACAGCTCGTTCCAACTGTCGAATCTGTTTTTCTTCCAGATAATTTTTTGCAACCACTACATCTGATTTCAAAATACGACCATCCGGTGCATTTTTCCAGGTGGTAAGTCCCATATTTTCTTTGGTTCTGTCTGCTTTAGTATAAACAATTTCTGCCGCAGTCTGTCCTACAATGGCGTAGTGAAATTTATTCTGTACCATTGCATAAAAGTCATGGGTAACCTGTGCATTTTTGTCATAATCGATACTACATTCCGCAAAAATATCTGTAATCTGTTGCCAGATACGGCGTTCGCTTGCACGGATAGAACGAACTCTTTCCAGCAATTCACGGAAGTAGTCTTTGCCAAATGCCGTTTTTCCCTGCTTTAAGCGTTCATCGTCCATCGCAAAACCTTTGAGCATATACTCTTTCAGCACGCTTGTTGCCCATATTCTGAACTGTGTTGCCCTACGGGAATTGACACGATAACCAACGGAAATAATCGCATCCAGATTATAAAAATTCTGTTCTCTTTTTACATGGCGAGTGCCCTCCTGTTGAACTATTTCCATTTTGGAAATAGTTGAATCTTTCACCAGTTCTCCGTCAGCATATATATTAGATAGGTGCTTGGAAATGGCAGGCACATCTACATCAAATAATTCTGCCATAGATTTTTGTGTCAGCCAAATCGTTTCGTCACGAATTACAGCATTTACTGAAACATCTTCATCGGCAGACTGGTACATTAAGAACTGAAATTCACTGCTCATACGCCCACCTCGATTTCTGCGATAATCTTCGCAATTTCATCACGGAGAACCTGCTCACGAGCTACAATTTCTTCAATCTCAGCGTTGAGCTTTACAATGTCGATTTTTTCTCTGGTGTCCTCCGCCTCCACATAAGTTGAAACAGAAAGGTTATAACTATTTATTTCGATTTCCTCATAGTTTGCAAGATGGGAGAAGTGCTTTTCCTCGGTGCGATTTGCAAAAATTTCAACAATTCTGTCTATGTTCGCTGGAGTTAATTTGTTGTTGTTCGTAACCTTAATACATTCACTGGAAGCGTCAATAAACAGGGTTTTATTGTCGGCTTTTCCCTTTTTCAAAACCATAATACAGGTTGCAATGGAAGTGCCGAAGAACAGGTTACTTGGCAACTGGATAATACAGTCTACAAAGTTATTATCAATCAAATACTTTCTGATTTTCTGTTCTGCTCCGCCACGATACATAATGCCGGGAAAACATACAATCGCTGCTGTACCGCCTGTTGCAAGCCAAGAAAGAGAGTGCATAATAAAGGCAAGGTCAGCCTTTGACTTCGGTGCAAGCACACCAGCAGGAGCAAAGCGAGGGTCGTTAATTAACAAAGGATTATCATTTCCAGCCCATTTAATCGAATATGGAGGATTCGATACGATTAGTTCAAATGGTTCATCATCCCAATGCTGTGGTGCGGTCAAAGTGTCCTCACACGCTATATCGAATTTATCAAAGCCAATATCATGCAGGAACATATTGATACGGCACAAGTTGTAAGTTGTGATATTGATTTCCTGTCCATAAAAACCATTACGAACGGCATCTCTGCCAAGTAACTTTTCTGCTTTCAAAAGTAACGAACCAGAACCACAGGCAGGGTCATATACTTTATTGATTTCCGTTTTACCAACCGTTCCAAGTCTAGTCAGCAATTCAGAAACATCGGCAGGTGTGAAAAATTCACCGCCGGATTTACCTGCACTTGATGCATACATGGTCATCAAATATTCGTAGGCATCTCCAAAAGCGTCAATATCATGCTCCTTCACATCCCCAAGATTCATATCGGCTACACCATGCAAAAGTTTTGCAAGGCGTTCATTTCGTTTTGCTACGGTAGAACCCAGTTTATTGCTATTTACATCAAAATCATCAAATAATCCTTCGAAACTGCTCTCAGAAGATGAACCTTTAGCAGAACTTTCAATATGATGAAATACACGTTCTAATGTTTCATTCAGATTTTCGTCTTGATCTGCTGTCTTATTCACATTACAAAAAAGTTCAGACGGCAAAATAAAAAACCCTTTTTCTTCTACTAAGCCCTTACGAGCTTCCTCCGCTTCATCATCTGCCATTTTTGTATAATCAAAATCTATATTTCCGGCTTCCTGCTCTCCGGTATTGATATAGTTTGTAAGATTTTCAGAAATATATCGGTAAAACATTGTACCAAGGACATAGTTCTTAAAATCCCATCCGTCTACTGCACCACGGAGTTCATCAGCGATTGCCCATATCGCTCGGTGCAATTCCTCACGCTCTTGCTCTTTTTTCGTATCAATCATGGTTTTCTTTCTCCTTTTCATCTGGTATAAATTCAAGAATATCGTCAACGCCACAATCGAGGGCATAACAAATTTTTTCAATGCTGTCTAATGCCACATAGTTGTTTCGCTTTAATCTGGTAATAATATTTGCACTAAAACCGCCCTTTTCCATAAGTTCGGCATTGGTCATTCCCTTATCAATAAGAAGATGAAACAGTTTTTTATAGCTTACTGCCATTATTTCGCCCTCCTTTTCATTTCACCAATCATTGTATCACGCAAACATGAAAAAATCTATTATTATAATAAAGTTGAAATAAATGCAACACAAAGAATTACATTAAACTATTGCATGTTTTTCATTATCATAGTATATTTAATGGCAATTGGGGTATGTGTTTGCGGACACATACTTAAAGGAGCCGAAATAATCCGGCTCCTCTGTTGATATATCGTTGATATTTTTCTATTTCATTTCAATGTTCTGAAAATCCTTCACACTATTCATTTCATCCACCCAGTTACATAAAATCACAATACTCTCTAAATTTACATTAATATATGTACAACACCTTTTCTACCACCGATTATTTCTTTCCCTTTTAAATCTTGCCATTTAAAATCTGGCATTTTTTCTCTTGCAACAAGAAAATTTCCTGCTCTTTGAGTTAATTGTGCAAAATTCACAACATAATCTTTTGCACCCTCATTATAGGTGTAAATAGAAGATTCGGAGCCCATAAATCCAATTTCTGCATCACCAGATAACACTGCAGTCATTGTCTTATCTGCCCCAAATCCTGTTTTTAAAATAAGATCAATTCCTTCTTCCTCAAAATATCCCTTTTCAATCGCCACATATAATGGTGCATAAAAAATAGAATGTGCCACTTCATTTAAATGTACTTTTTGTAATTCATCTTTTGGTTCTTTTTCTTGTTTACATGCTGCCATCGAAATGGTAATAATACATATAGAACATACCATTATTAGTGAAATCATTTTCTTTTTCATTTTATTTCCCCCATTTTATTTGTTTACCTTATCAATATATGTTTGGGAGAAAAATACGTGTTTTAACACATCACAATAATTTTTCTAGGAGTTGTTTGAGGTGGAATGCTCCTTGTTGTAAGAGTATAGTATACAATAAGAATATTTTCTCCAACCAGACACAATTTGCATTCCTAGACGCAGATGTATCTTATCACTTACATATGTCTCAAAAGCATCTCTCTGCTTTTTTTCTAGTATATGTCAGATATTTAGATATGAAACTTTTTATGCATTTCCTGCATTACTTCTTCCTTTTTAAAAATAACTAGTGCCACTAATAATAGAAAACTAAACATAACACAAATCAGTGATGGAATTGTATTTTCAACTATATTGGTTAATAAGATCACAAATGGAACCATTGTACCATATATCCCTGCCATTAGAAGATAAACAATATATTCCTTCGCATTTAATCTTTGTATTTTTATTGTTGTCAACATAAATACAATAATACACATAATAGCAATTGGAAAAACATATCCTATAGACCATCCTTTCCAATGTGTTGCCACATCCCATAAAACACATCCAAGCGTAATCAATAGCATTTCCCACATACCGTTTTTCAATAAATTGTGCCGTTTCTTAAATCCTACAACAAAAACAATCCACGTACTACAAATAAGCCCCGTTACAAATAATGCCCAATACATTCCTGTAGAAATTATACTGTTAATGCCAAACGTCAATGTAACCCCTACAATACACAAAAATGAAAAATACTGAAAAAGTTTTTTCGACAATTCCGTTTGTTCCTTTTTATCTGGGTATGCTGGGTTCTCAATTTTAACTTTAATACCTAATTC
Organism: Faecalimonas sp.; assembly: GCA_029264305.1. Lineage (GTDB taxonomy): Bacteria > Bacillota > Clostridia > Lachnospirales > Lachnospiraceae > Faecalimonas. The sequence continues at coordinate 5,538 of JARICA010000001.1, forward strand.
CAAAAGAATATCAAAAAAATTTCTAATTACATTTTCGGCATCACTTCTTGAAGTAAATCCAAATGACAACTTATCTTCAAAAGAACATGCACACAATTCTAATTTTCCTGTACTTGTATATACTCCAAAACGATAAATATACTTTTCATATTCTTTCGGCATTGAAACGATACTCATGTTAGAAAATACAGCTGTCAACTCTTTTTCCGCTAGCTTTGCGCCTGCCTGCATACACACATTTTTTAATTCTAATGGTGTAAGTCTGAGAAAAGGATTCTTTTCCAACGCAATCCACTCATTCATATGTTCTGCCATTCTTTGTGTGTTTAACTCGTTTTGAAAGAACTTCTTTACATATATAAGTATGTCTTCAAAACTATCTTTTCCTTGTCCAAACTGATAACATGGTTCAATCCAACCAAAGAAATTTAGCATCGATTCTGACGGAAACAATTTTCTAAGGTTAACAGGAATCATTAATTTCACTGGATATTTTTCCTCTGTTTTAGACATTTCTTTATGTATAGCAGAAAACATTACAGCAGTTAAAAAAACCGTCATAGTTACACCATATTCTTTTGCCTTTTTTAGTACTTCTTCTGTAGATGCTGTCGCTTCCACAATTTCCATTTGAAAGCGATTTTGTTTATTCTTTTTTAATTGAAACGCTTTTTGTTTCTTTTCTTTTTCCTTTTTTATTTTAGGTGAATAGTATTTTTCAAACCCATCAACTTCTTGATCTTGCACTGTAATACATTCATTTCCAAGTGGAATATCTTTTATTACTTCATTTTTATGTGAAAGCAACAAATAATTTTTCACCAGTTCACGTAAAAATAATGTAGCTCCTGTCCCGTCTGTCAATGCATGGTATACTTCAAAATTAATTCTATTTTTATAATAAGTCACTTCGAAAAGTAAACTCTTTTTATCTCGTACATAGATATCACTACATGGTTCTTTCCATTCTTCTTCAACAATTGGATTTAGATGACTTTTTTCTAAATAATGCCAAAATACTCCCTTTCTCATAACTGAAAGAAATACTGGATATTTTTCTACAGTCTTATGCAAAGCTTTTTGCAAAACATCCTTTTTTATCTCTTCTTTTAACTCACAATAAAAACGAAACACTCTTGTATCATTCCTGCCACTTGTTGCAGGAAATATTTTTGCTGCATTATCCAATTTCCTCCACGGCGCTCTTTTTCTCTCCATGATACTAACACTCCTCTAAAAATTCACAAATATATTCTAAACTTTCCTGCACATGATAATGTTTAAGCCCCAATGCAAAAAAACCATGAACTGCTTTTGGTATACAATAAATACTCACTTCTACCTTTGCCTCTTTCATCCGTTTACCATAATCTTCTCCTTCATCTCTAAGCGGATCAAACTCAGCAGTAAGTATTAAAGTTTTGGGTAAACGAGAAAAATCTTTTGCTTTAATTGGAGCAAAATACGGATTCTCCTTATCCTGTTCTTTACTCTTATACAATTCAATATAATCTTGCATTTTTTTTGCTGTTAGAAAAAAATCCGTTCCATTTTCTTTAATTGATGCATACGGCGATTTTTCTGAATAATCACTATTCACTGCAGGATAAATCAAAATTTGTCTTTGTGGGAAAAATTCTCCCAAATCTCTTGCTTTCTGACACACCCCTGCAACTAAGTTTCCTCCAGCACTATCCCCGATCAGTGTAATTTTTTCTGGTGGTATATCTGCAATAAGTTTTTCTACAAATATTGCTTTCGCTACTCTATAACAATCCTCAAATCCAATCGGGAAGGGGTTTTCTGGTGCAAGGCGGTACTCTACAGAAACAACAATCTGTTTTGTAGCCTCTGCTAACTTAAAACAAATTCTTTCATAATTATCTATACTTTCTGAAACCCAACCGCCCCCATGAAAAAATAATAATACCCCTTTTTTTCTTTGCTCTTCTTTCGGAAGATACAGACGTATAGGTATTTTATATCCATCATTTTCAATATAATAATCAACTGTCTGATGAAAAACTTTCAACAGATCAATTTTTTTTAAATCTGCCATATGTCTAGCTGATTTTACTTTAATTCCTCCTCGCGAAAGTCCTCTCATCACTTTTCTTACTGCTTTTTTCATTTTTCACTCCAAATCATTTCTTTTATCATATACGAAAAGGGCATTACAGTTCAACTGTAATGCCCCATTTTTTTCACTTTATAACTTATAGCAAGAAGTATTTTCCTATAAATAAGACAGCAAGTACTAGCATTAAAGCACTCATCTTCTTTTCTTTTGTTTTTCCTGCAATAAGATTAATGATCACATATGTAATAACTCCCATTGAAATTCCTTCTGATATACTATAGAAGAACGGCATAGCTGCAATACAAATAAAACATGGAAGTCCCTCTGTAAAGTCTGTGAAATCAATATTTACTACGTTTGTCAACATATAGAATCCTACCACTACTAGTGCTGGAGCTGTTGCAAACGAAGGAATCGCAAGGAAAATTGGTGACAGTAACAATGACGCACCAAATAATATTGCTGTTGTCACTGCTGTAAGACCTGTACGTCCCCCTTCTGAAACACCAGATGCACTTTCTACAAAAGTAGTTACTGTAGAAGTACCGAGCACAGCACCCGCTGTAGTTGCCACTGCATCTGCCATTAACGCTCCTTTAATTCTTGGAAGTTTTCCTTCTTTGTCAAGCATATTTGCTTTTGTTGAAACACCGATCAATGTTCCTAAGGTATCAAAAATATCTACAAATAAAAACGCAAAAACAATTACAATAAATTCTCCAATTTTAATTCCAGAAAAACTTAATTTTCCAAAAATAGGAGCTAAACTAGGAACACTAATACCATTACTAAAATCTGGTAATAAACTGTACATTCCTAATTCTGCATTTGGAACATAAATGCCTGACACTTGACAAATCATTCCTAAAATCCATGTAATCAAAATTCCCCAAAGAATATTTCCTTTTACATTTTTCACTACCAAAATTGCTGTGACGATAATACCTATAATTGCTAAAATAACAGTAATCCCTACATCATTCATAGACGCTGATACTTTATTTACTTCATTATATCCTTTAATAGAAAATAATTGTACTAAAGTTGAACCATCAATAACAATTTTCGCATTTTGTAAACCAATAAATGCAATAAATAATCCAATCCCCACACTTACAGCAGACTTCAAATTCATCGGAATCGCATTAAAAATTGCTTCACGCACATTTGTTACAGATAAAAGGATAAAAACAAGTCCTTCCACAAATACTGCAGCCAATGCAATTTGCCATGTATATCCCATACCAATAACTACTGTATATGCAAAATATGCATTTAATCCCATCCCTGGCGCTAATGCAAATGGATAATTAGCAAAAAGTGCCATTAACATTGTTCCTAAAAATCCTGCTAATGCTGTTGCTGTGAAAACTGCTCCTTGATCCATTCCTGTTTCAGATAAGATACTTGGATTTACAGCTAAAATATACGCCATGGTCATAAACGTTGTGATACCAGCAAGTATCTCTGTCTTTACAGTTGTGTTATTTTCTTTCAATTTAAATAATTTTTCTAACATACCCTCTCGTTTCCTCCTTAAGTAATACTTGTCTAGTTTATCAGAGAGTGTATGTAAAGTAAATCTTTTATATATGATATATTCTTATAAATATTAATAAGAACGAGTCTATATCGACTTAAACAATTCTGTAGACAAATATCGCTCTCCCGTATCTGCAAGCAATACAACAATAACTTTTCCTGCATTTTCGTCCTTTTTTGCCTCCTCAATCGCAGCATATACTGCTGCCCCAGAAGAGATGCCAACTAAAACGCCTTCTCTATTAGCGAGCATTCTTGCTCCTTTGTATGCTTGTTCCGTTTCTATTTTATAAATTCTATCATAAATTTCTGTATCCAAAATGTCCGGAACAAACCCTGCTCCAATTCCTTGTATACTGTGTGGTCCTGCTTTTCCTCCAGACAATACTGGTGATTTTTCTGGTTCAACAGCTACAATTTCTATATTTTGATTTTGCTCTTTCAAATATTTTCCTGTACCAGTAATGGTTCCACCAGTTCCTACACCTGCAACAAATATATCAACCACTCCTTCCGTATCCTCCCATATTTCTCGTCCTGTTGTCTCATAGTGAGCTTTAGGATTAGAAGGATTTGTAAATTGACCTAATATAATCGCATGATCAATTTCTTTCTCTAACTCTTTTGCTTTTTGAATAGCTCCTTTCATCCCCAATTTCCCATCTGTAAGAACAATTTTCGCTCCGTAACTTTGTAATATTCGTCTTCGTTCCTCACTCATTGTTTCTGGCATAGTAAAAATAGTTTTATATCCTTTTGCCGCAGCCACCATCGCTAAACCTATTCCTGTATTTCCACTTGTAGCTTCAATAATAGTAGCTTCTTCTTTTAATTTTCCCTGCGACTCAAGATCTTCTATCATTTTCAATGCCACACGATCCTTAACACTACCTCCTGGATTAAATGATTCTAATTTCACATATACCTTTGCTTGTAAATTTTCTACTTCTTCTATTGTAGTAATTTCTAATAGAGGAGTGTGTCCTATCAATTCTAATATATTTTTGTAAACTTTTTTCATTTTTTATTTCCTTTCTTTCATTCGTTAGACTTTCTTTTTTTGTATATTTTTTATGAAACAACCTTTGTTTTCATTGACTTTTATATCTATTTATGCTAATCTAATGAAGTATCATTTTTGATACAATATCTATTATTTTTTTATGGAGGTAACACTATGAACAAAGGTACAGTAAAATGGTTCAACAACCAAAAAGGATATGGATTCATTTCTGACGAAGCAGGAAATGATGTATTTGTACATTATTCTGGTTTAAACATGGAAGGATTCAAATCTTTAGAAGAAGGCCAAGCAGTTGAATTCGAAATTACAGAAGGTGCTAAAGGTCCTCAGGCTATTAACGTAGTAAAACTTTAATCAACATTTGAAATGTGCCTTTTATTTATAAGATTTAATATATTTGATTTCATATTTAAAAAGCATCACTGGAAATGAGATTAGAAAACCCGATACATTATTGTATCGGGTTCTTTGTCTGATAAACGTTCTTCTCTCTTCTTCCACGATAAACCACTCTTGTATCTCCAAGTATATCTTGTATTCCTCTTTTTTCTTGATCAATTCCAACTAAAATATATCCAAGTCCCATACAAATCCCACTCAAAAACCTGCCAATACTTTCTCGATAAATCACATTAAATAAAGATAATTTTCCACCATTTGCATTAATCACTTGCAAATTCATAGCGCGTTTTCCAATGGTTGTTCCCGTATAATATGTGCATAAAACAAAATATGAAACACCACATAAATATAAAACAATATCTTTTAATGTATAATGAAATAAAATATGTCCATTTATATGTAAAAAAACAAAATATAGTGGTATGCGAATACACAATAATGTTACCCATACTATGATACTATCAATTACATATGCTGCAAACCTTGCAAAAAATCCTCCAAATACTATCTGGTTATCGTAATTGTTCTGCATAATACATCGGCACCCCGCTTCCCAATTCCATTTCTGTTTCTTTTAATACTTCTGCTTCTGACTTCGTTTTTAACCTTTCTAATTTTCCAAAAAGTGATGCCAACATAGAAGATTCTGTTCTTGGTTCATAAAAAATAACTTGGTCTCCTACTTCTTTTTTCATATCTCTTTGCATCTCTTCATACAAACCTATCTCATCAATTAGTCCATTTGCTTTTGCCTGTTTTGCTGAATAGATTCTTCCATCTGCAAGTTTCTTTACTTCTTCCTTACTCATTTTTCTTCCATCTGCTACGATTTCAACAAAGCGATCATAGGATTCATCTACTATACTCTGATAAATGGCAATCTGTTCTTCGTTCATTTTACTCATATCTTTATTTTTTCCACTTGTAATACTAAAAGAACGAATTCCAAGTTTTTCATATAATCCTGTCATATCAAACCCTGAAATAATAACCCCTATAGAACCTGTTGTTGTGTTTGGATTAGCGTAAATCTTATCGGATAAAGCTGAAATATAATACCCTCCTGAAGCAGCATAATGCTTCATGTATGTCCATACCGGACGATTCGTTTCTCGTTGATATTCTTTCAACTTCAAATATAATTCTTCAGATTCATACACTGCTCCTCCTGGAGAATCTACTTGAAGAAGAATTCCTTTATTCGCTGTATCATGCTTCATTCTATCAATATATTCTAGCGTATCTAAATGCCTATATCCCTTATTCTCTTCAAAAATCCCTCCTGATTCCGTCTGTTGTTGTATTGTTCCAACAACACTCACTACTCCAACATACTCTCTTTTCGGAAGTTGAAGTTCTGTTCCCCCTAACAAAATTTCACTAGAATTTCTCTTCAAAAAGGAATCTGCAATCGTATTTGTAAATACACTTGTCACACCTACAGTAATAAATAATACTGTTGCCACTATTGCTCCCACAATCTGCTTTTTGTTCATTTTTATTCCTCTCCTTTATCTAACGTATTTTCATCCTCCTGCATAGGATTCTCAGCATTTCCATTTTCTTCTTCTGTTTGCCCTGCATGTTGATTTTTTTCTTCTGTTTCTTTCTCCTTAACATCTTTTTCTTGTATTTGTTCATTTTCAAAGTCGTTTATCTGTTTTTCTTTTTCAATGTCTTTTCCCTTTTCTTCATTCAGCTTCTCATTTCCTTGTTTTACCCATTTTTTTAACGTTTCTCTATTGTAATACGCTGCTGTTCCAAGAATCGCTAAAACGAGAAGAAAGAAAATAAATTTTAAAAATCCGTGTCCTTTTTTCTCCTTTGCCTTTGATTTCTTCTTTTTTCTAGAAAATTTAAATGGTAAACTTATCGAATTTCTTTTTTTCTTTTTCTTAACATTTTTTTCTCTACTCTTATTGGAACTTTTCCTCTTCTTACTCTCTTCTCCTTGTTCTCTTTGTTTATCCAAATTTACTTTCGTCTTACAGTTATAGCAGAATGCATATGTGTTGTAAATCGGATTTCCTTGTTTATCTTTCCCAATTTCAACTGGTTTTATTTTCATTTCATTTCCACATCGTTTGCATTTCATAAGCATTTCCTCCTCGCTTAGTTTAAGTCACATTATACCACACTGTTTCTTTCCATTTGTGAAAAAAATCTTAACTTTATGTTCAATTTACGTTATAATAATCGAAGAAATTGAAACAAATATAAAGGAGTTATATCTATATGAATAAAAAAGAAATTGCAGAAATCAAAAAACAATTTACTCCTACAAATTGTGCTATCACTCGCATTTGCGGTTGTTATGTAAACGGAGAAAAAGAAAAACAATCTACATTTAAACAAGCTTTCCTCTCTTTACCCGAAGAAGAGATGTTCAAATATTTTGATATTTTTCGCAAAGGTTTATCTGGAACACTTGGGAAAAATTTAATAAATATGGAGTTCCCACTTGAAACTGAATTAAATGGGAATACACACGATTTTCTTCTTAAACTTCGTGAAAGTCGATTAACTGACGATATACTTTTAAACACATTTTATGACAGGATTATCGAATCCTATGATTATGCTGAACATTATCTTATTCTCCTCATTCATAGCGCCTACGATATTCCCGGAAAATCTTCTGATAACGAAGAAATGTTTGATGCTTCCGATGAAGTTTACGATTATATTGTATGTAGTATCTGTCCTGTAAAACTTTCAAAACCCGGATTATCGTATGATGCCGATTTAAATTCTTTCCATGATCGCATCAGAGATTGGATTGTAGAAATGCCAAATCATGCATTTTTATTTCCAGCATTTAATGACAGAAGCACCGATATTCATAGTACGCTCTATTACTCTAAAAAACCAGAAGAATTACATATGGAGCTTGTGGAACATCTTCTTGGCTGTTCATTACCTCTTACAGCCGGTACACAAAGAGAATCTTTCAATACACTAATTACAGAAACGCTTGGTGATGAATGTTCTTATAACGTTGTAAAAACAATTCACGAAAATCTCAATGAACTTATTGAAGAACAAAAAGACTCTCCTGTACCCGTTGAACTTGATAAGGAAGAAGTTAAGTATTTGTTTGCCAAAAGCGGTGTTGAACAGGAAAAACTTGAAAATTTTGATGTACAATACGAATCTGTTGCAGGTGAAAAATCCACTCTTTTAGCGACAAATATTACCAATACGAGAACTTTTGAAATTAAAACTCCAGATATTGTTATTAAAGTAAACCCTGACCGTACCGATCTTGTAGAAACAAAGGTAATTGACGGAAGACAATGTCTTGTTATTGGTGTAGATGATCATGTAGAAATCAATGGTATCTCTGCACGAACAATTTTAAAAACAGATGAATAGCATAAAACAGAGAGGAAATCCTCTCTGTTTTTATAAATTATCAATTCGCTTTAATAGAGTTTGTTCTCTTTCCTCAAACAAAACATTTTTATTGTATTGATAATATCTTTCGCAAGAATATTCCTGTAAAAACCATACACTATAAAAATTAGCATTTAATTCAGTCACAAAAGCCACCATTTCTTGGCTTGTTCCAAACATAATTTCCATGAAATCGAATGCATTTTCTAACATTTTTCCAACATTTTTTTCCGAATCTACATAACTTTCCTTCTCTTTTGCAAAAAGAGAACGTATTTTTTCGAATCCTGCTTCTTTTTCGTAAAGATTTTCTCTCTTTAACAGCATCAAGTAAGATTCTACTGTTTGAATCGTACGCGAAAATGAATATTTTTCTTCTCGACTTAATAGTTCCGCTTTTTTCTTATATTCTAGTGTTTCAATCATTTGTTCTCTTACTTCTTCTAAACAAGATATTGCATCTTTCCCAAATTCCAAATTACTTTTATATGTTTTTAAACATTTAAAAAGAGATTCCACTTCTCTTTCTTTTTTATAGATTTGGCGAAATTGTTCTGTTAGTTTTGCTAACAAAAGACTGACTATACTTAAACGTTCGTCAAATGATGCATGGTTTAATTTCTTTTTCACACGCTCATCAAACTTACCTTCTAGCACTTCATCCATACGATAATCTGTATGATATTTATGATAAAGTTCTAAATAATTGGCAAAATCTTTTGCAATTTTAGGATACTGGATATACTGAATCACTACTTCCCAATCTAACTCTTTTCCTTGCTTTTCATATACATAAAGTATATTCGATAAATCTTCCCAACCTCTAGGTGTAGAAAAAAGCATTCCATCTACCGTCATTTCCATTTGATAGAAATAAGATGGTTTCGCCACTAAATACGAAATAATTGCACCATGAATATTAGATTTATATGCGTATTCTTTCCAAACAGAAAAATCGGGTTGTACTTCTATTTTCTTTACCCTATCCATTGTAACCACATCAAATTCTCTTACTGATTTGTTATATTCAGGTGGATTCCCCGCTGTTACAATGATCCATCCTTCTGGAATCTGATGATTTCCAAAACACTTATATTGCAAAAATTGCAACATGGCTGGCGCTAAAGTTTCAGAAACGCAATTAATTTCATCTACAAATAATATACCTTCTTTTAATCCTGTTTTCTCTATTTTATCATATACTGATGCTACAATTTCACTCATAGTATATTCTGTAACCGAATATTCCTTTTCTCCATAAATATGCTTAGAAATAAACGGTAATCCAATCGCACTTTGCCTCGTGTGGTGTGTAATTGTATACGATATAATACCAATTCCACACTCTTTTGCAACCTGTTCCATAATTTGTGTCTTTCCTATTCCCGGAGCACCAATAAGAAATATTGGTCTTTGTCTTAATGATGGAATAACATATTCTCCATATTCATCTTTTAATAAATATGCAGAAATTGTATCTTTAATTTCTTGCTTTGCTCTTTTTATGTCCATTCTGCTTCCACCTTTCCACTTAAATCTTCTGGTTCTATAATCAACTTCATTGCCCAAATCGGCACATCCACATCTTTATAATCTTCCTTCATAAAAACAAATGCCGTCTCATACAGAGGTCTTTTTACTGGAAATGTTCCATATCCATCTGTAAAATAAATCAATCCTCTCAAATGATGAAATGCTCTCTTCTTAATTAATTCATTTACATAAACGAACACGGGTCTAAAATCTGTCCCTCCCTGTCCTTTCACTTCAAAATTATCCATATACGAACGAAGTTCCTCTTCATTTGAAATAACAACATCTGATTGAATTTTATCATCACATTGAATAATGTGTATACAAACTTTCCGAAAGAAACTTTCCGATTCACTAAGAACACTATATGTTTCACGCAAAAATTGTTTTACTAACTCTCCTTTACAAGACATAGAAGTATCTATGGCAATGACAAAATCTTCCACTTTATAAACTTCTTTCGTTTCCTGTGGTTCAATCAACGGCATATTTCCATATAATTCTATACCATAATGATAAAATACATAGTCAAAGGAATCCATGTCTACTTGTGTTTCTTCCTTTAAAACAGAAAATTTTTTCAAAAATTTTCTATAATCATATTTTTGTCGGTTTTCAATCTGGATCTGCTCAAGTACTTCTTTTATTTCATCGGACTGCTCTTTCCCAAAAGTTTCTATCTCTGTCTGCATTTTTTCACTGTCTTCTTTCCAATGTTTATTTCTCTCCTGAACACTTTTAGGGGACATATGCTCAGACCACATAGAATGGTTGTCTCGATAAAATTCTACTTCCATTCTTCGCAAGTCCTCTTCTTTCATATCCTTCTGTTGTAAAAATTCGCATATATTTTTAGGGGTTAAAATACCTTTTTCTTCCTCAATCGTCTGATACAAATTCTTTCGATATGGAGAAACATATCGTTTCACACTTCTTACCTGAAGAGAATCTATCATTTTCTCTACTACAATATCACTTGCAAGATTCCAATAACGTTCATTCACTGTTGTTGGCACAACAAAATGTAAAAACAAACAATGTAACACCATATGAAGATACATCCGATTGACTTCTATTCTATTTTGTCGAAATAGACTAATAAGAGTTTCTGGAGAAAAATATACACTTTCTCCATTTGTTCCTATTGCATCTGAAGAATACTGTGGCTCAAATCCAAGTCTACTAAGTACTACGTGAAAGAAACGCATAGAAACATATAATTCCTGTTTTGCTTGTTCCCATATGTCCATACAAATATCTATTTTTTCCAATTCCTTTTGTTGTTCTTTCTGTAATACATTCCACTCTCTCGCCATTTTCTTCACCTGCCTTTATAATATAAATTTGTCTTCTTTTACTTTATTTTCAGGATATCGCTCATGCTTTTCGTTCATTAAATAACTAAAAATTTCTTCCTTTTGTTGCTCTCCCGAAACATATATCATCTGTTGCAACATGTTCTTCTCAGTTACAATCTCTTTCACTAAATATTGTATTTCATCAAACTCTGTTCTTGATATTGTCCACTTACATGCTTCTTCAAAATGTTCCGTCAAAAATTCCTTATATTTTATTTCTGCTTCTTGGCTTAACGCAATCGGATATAATAATCTATTAAAAGTCATTTCTAACACAGTATCTAGTTCTTCATCTTCCTTTGCCCACGGAAAACGTTTATCATACAAATCAAATTGTAGTTGTGTTTCAATAAAACAATTCCGATACCACATTCCACTTCCATGCGTATGTGTTTCCAAAATTCTTGCAGGCGTGTTTTCCACAGCTTCTTCAAAAAATTCTGGAAATACAAGCCTTGCCTCTCCTTGTTCACCTTGCAGTACAACAAGTTGCTTTTCTCTTAGTTCCAAAAGCAATTCACGAAGACACGATTTTTCACCTTTTACTAATGTAACATTTAATTTATTTACTCGATGACAACCTGTAAACGCACCTGCTCCTATATCAGAAATATTACTATAAAAAGAAATTTCTTGTAATTGACTACATCCATAAAATGCGTATTTTCCAATTCTTTTAATCGTCTTTGGCAAAATAATCTCTTGTAATTTTTCCCCACACATTGAAGTATCGTCTTCACCTGCTGGACCAAAAGCCGAAAATGCATAATTTCCTATCTCTGTCACTGGATAACCATTAATTTCTTTAGGAATCTCAATTGTACCACCACAAACATAACATCGGCATATTGTCACCGTATCATTCTTTTTCTCTATCTCATATTCTTCAAATCGATTTGTCATTTTACTTCCTTTCACTGAAAGTCATCAAATGTTTGTTTTGCCTAACTCCTTTGCACCCTCATTTTTACATAAACCTCATACTTTAGCAAGTTTTTTATTAAATACAAAAATAGAGTGGATTATACCACCCTATTTAATAAACATTGCATCCCCAAAACTAAAGAAACGATATTTTTCCTTTACCGCTTCCTCATATGCAGCCAAAACATGTTCTCTTCCCGCTAAGGCTGATACAAGCATAATGAGTGTTGATTCTGGCAAATGGAAATTGGTAATCAAACAATCTAATACTTTGAATTTATACCCTGGATAAATAAATATTTCTGTCCAACCACTTGTCGCCTGCAATCGCCCATTTTCATCTGCTGCCGATTCAACTGTTCTACAACTTGTTGTACCAACACATATTACTCGATGTCCCTGTTCTTTTGTTTCATTGATTTTCTGTGCCGCTTCTTCATCAATTTGATAAAATTCAGAATGCATATGATGCTCTAAAATATTATCTACTTTTACTGGACGAAATGTTCCAAGTCCTACATGCAATGTTACTCTAGCAATTTTCACATTCTTCTTTTCGATCTCTTCTAATAATTCCTCTGTAAAATGAAGTCCAGCCGTTGGAGCTGCTGCTGAACCAGTATGTCTTGCATATACTGTCTGATAGCGATTCTTATCTTCTAATTGATGTGTAATATATGGAGGAAGAGGCATCTGACCTAACTGATCTAAAACTTCCTCGAAGATTCCTTCATAACGAAATTGAATTAATCGATTCCCTTCCTCAACAATATCTATAACTTCTCCTTCTAATAAACCTTCTCCAAAACGAATTTTTGTTCCTATTTTCGCTTTCTTTCCTGGTTTGACCAAAGTTTCCCAAACATCATTTTCTCTTCTTTTTAATAATAATACTTCAATTTTCGCATCTGTTCCCACTTTAGAACCAATTAATCTTGCAGGAAGCACCTTTGTATCATTAATAACAATACAATCACCTTCTTCTAAATAATCAACAATTTCTTTAAAAATATGGTGTTCTGTTTTCCCAGTTTCTTTATCTAACACTAACAGTCTTGAACCAGAACGATCCTCTAAAGGATCTTGCGCAATCAATTCCTCTGGTAATTCAAAATAAAAATCTTCTCTTTTCATTCTTTGTATCCTTCCTCTATATCTTTCTACCCACAATAGAAGTGGGGCTAGATTTTTCTTATTTTTCACCGTATGGTATGATTATAGCATTTTCTACAAAATTTTTCATTAAAAAGAAAAGAGATTTCATTTAGAAATCTCTTTTCTCCACTTATAGTGTATTATTTTGTTCTTTTTCTTCTGAATACAAGAACTCCTCCTACAACTGCTATACTTGCAATCATAGCTAAAATTGGTAATACACTGTTTGCTGTATCTCCAGTTTTTACTGGTTTCTTGTGATGATTTGGTTTATTGCTTGGTTTTGTTGGTGTTACTGCACCTTTGTCCACAAGGCTTGCTTCTGCTTTTTCAAAGTTTGCTTTTGCCTGTGCGAATGCTGTAGCAGAAACATTATCCAAATCATTTAACATATCTTTCAATACTGCTAACGCATCTTTGTAGGCTTTTGCACTTTCAGTTGTATATTTGCTCAAATCTTTTTCTACGATAGATTGAACATATTTTCTCACTTCATCAGCATTTGCTCTTACAACTAAAGTTTTCATTGCTTTATAGATTGTATCTGTTGCTTTGCTTACTTCTTCTGTTGTACCTGCTACAAATAATTCTTTTCCAGATGCAACTGCATTCGTTAATACTTTGTAACTATTTGCAGTATATTTATCTGCTACATAATTATTTGCTGAAGCGATTGCTTCTTTTAATGCTTTTACAGATACTAAATTCTGTTTAGCACCATTTAACTTGTTAAGGCAAACTTGTAATTCTTCCTGAGTTAAAGCAGATAAATCTTTGCCATTTACTTCATCAATTACTGATTTCATATTCTTAAATGATTTTTCTGTATAGTCTTCTGCTTTTAATTCTTTCATTTCTTTCAATAAAGCTTTCACATTTGATAAAGTTGCTCCGTCCACAAGTTTTAAGTTTGCTTTCGCATCTTCAATATTTTTCATTGCATCTGCAATAGATTTTGCTGTTCCGTTTACAAGTAACGGACGTGCAGCATCTACAGCTTTTTTATATGCATCAAAAGTTTCTTTTGTATAAATAGATGAATCTTTGATCCCGTCAAATTCTGCAATTAAAGTAGGTAATTTTCCTAATGCTACTAACGCTTCTTTTGCAGCTGTTAATTTATTTAATGCTACTTCAAATTTATCTGGATGAATTGGTGTTGTTTTGTTTTCATCTAATAAACTTTGTACAGCATCTTTTGCACTAACATATGCACTCCATGAATTTTGTGTATATACATTTTTCGGATCTTTAATAGAAGCGATAAATGCTTTTTCTGCTTCCATTGCAATAGAAGCCATTTCACGATTTGTAGGATTGTATACTAATCCAGCTTTTGCATCTTCTACTGCTTTTTTCAAAGTCTCTACATCTTTTACTGATGTATTATCTTTGTTTTCAATTGCTGTTTTACAAGCGTCGATTGCTTTTTGATATACAGCCCATGTTTTTGCTGTGTATGTATCTGCATCTTTGTATGCATTTTTCACAATTTCTTGTAATACTGCAATATCACCTTTTAATTGTTTTTCTGCAATCGCTTTCTTGATTGTAGAGACTGCATTATTTACAGATTGTTGCGAAACATTTTCGCTATTCATTACTTCCTGACCAGCTTTATATGCATCTTCGTATACTTTTGCTGAAGAAGTTGTCCATTTTGTTGTATCTTCTTTACTGTCAATTAATGCTTTTAATGCATTTTTTTCTGCTGCTTTATATTCTGATTTATATGTTAATAATTCAGTAATATTTGGTGTTGTTTTATTCCATTCTACTTTTACATCAAGTAAAACTGTATTATTTGGAAGAACAAATTCATTATATGACTGGCTTAATTTACCAACTGTCACCCATTTATCTGCTTTGTTTTCCCAAACACGTGCTTTTACTGTTGCATTAGAGATTGCTGCTGCATTCTGTAAAATTTTAATTGTATTTACATCTGTGTTATCAGAAAGTGCATACTGTACATATCCATTATCTTTATTTGGCACAAACATTGTAGCAATGTCGCCATCAGACATATTTCTAAATAAACCATTTCTTGTTTCTTCTGCATCTGATTTGTATGTTGGGTTGTTTTCTGATGGCATAAATTTACCATCATTGATTTCAAGTTCATTGAAACGTACCCATTTATCAGCACCAGATTTATTTCTTGTAATTTCAAACTTTAAGAATCTTGCTTTCTTATTAATGTTTGTTTCTTTTTTTACATTGTAAGAAATTTCATGTGTTGGTAAAACTGTATTGATATGATCTGAGCCTGCTGCTTCTCCTTCATTATCCTTATCTTGATTTCCCAATGTCATAATATCTTCCCATTTTTTTCCATCTGTTGATACAGAGAATTTTGCATGGCGAGGGAAATCATGTTCGCTATCACGGCATACTACTTTAAATGAATTTAAGTCAATTTCTTGTCCTAAATCATACACAAAGAATTTACCTGCATGTTGACTTTCCTGATAATGTGTTGCTGTAGTAATATCCCCATCAAATACATTTAATGGATTTTCAATTGCTCTATAATTTGTTTCTTTTACTGATTTTGCATAAATTTCTACTGTTTTCACAGCAAATTTGTTCACATCAAATTTAATTGCATTTTCTGTTTTATTCATAATGCGAATGTAACGTGCATCATCCGTAAGTTTTGTTGTTTTACTTAATTTTACATCTTTCCATTCTACATTATTTTTTGATACCTGAACTGTCAACTTATCATTTGATAATTCACTTGTAAGTTCTGCTAATTCATGAATTCTGTCCAATTTCAATCCAATGTATTCATTTTTATTTAATGTTACATCTTTAATTGGAGTAATTTCTGCTGTATCTGCTAAATAATCTGCTGTATGTTTTTTGTATTTATCTACATTTGTAAACACTCTTCCGTTATGGAAAATTTTCGCATCAACATCAAATTCACGGAAAGCAATCCAGTTTTTCTGCGTAATTTTATTTACTAAACGAACATATTTCGCAGTAATGTTTTTATCCGAAACATCAATAGAAATTTTTCTTGTATTTTTAAAGTTTTGAATAATATTCCAATCTTTTCCATTTAATGAATATTCTAAATCTGCATCTGTAAAATAATCTGTATCTGAATCATTTCGACCTTGTGCGATATTGACTTTCCCCAATACAATCGGTTTAGACAATTCTACCCCAAGATAATCTCCTGGTATTGTAGTATCTTGTGGTGTTGAACGCTGTCTCACATTATAATGAACACTCGTCTCTAATAACCCATCTACAACTTTATTTTCTGGTGTATTTCCATATACAGACCATCCATCTTTTTCACTTGTACGAATAACTGTTTTTGTAAAGTTTTCAGCATTTTCTGGTGTTGTTGACACTTTGAATTCTCGCATTGCAGTCCATTTATTTTGACCACCTTTTTCTGTACATTCATAACGAACTGCAACAACATTTTCCAATTCAATCTGGCTTACATCAACAAACTCTGGATAATCTTTATATATATCTTGATTTACTGGTTTCCAATCTTTTGAATCTTTTGTTTGATATTTCAATTGTGCATTACCAAATGTTTCTTGACGCTTATCATTTTGATTTGCACCATTAATAATATGAATACCATAAACAGTTACTGGTTTACTAAATTCCACTTGATAATACTGGCCTTTTGCTTCATATTGATTCGACCATGCATGTGTCTTATCGTTGCCATCAATAATATTTTCAATTGTTCCTTGATGCCATCCATTAATATTAGATGATGCTATCATTTTCACTTGGTTTGAACCAATTCCACCTGTTGCATATTCATTAATTGGACCTGATAATTTGTCCTGTAATTTTTTAGCCAATGGAATTAAATGTGTAGATCCTGGACTAACCATTTTCACACTACCGTCAACTAATTTACGTTCATGTTTTTTACTATTTAAGAAAGCACTATATCCATTGTTGTAATGATTAAATGCAGTAAACATATCTTTTGCATCTACTGCCATCTGTGCTTTTACATATTGTTGAATAGCTGTTGCTAAATCAGATAATGAATCTGTAAATGTTTTTAATTCTTTCTTTAAATTTGCATTTTTACTTTGTGCATGGAAATCTTTACATGCATTAATAATTGTCTGCATTTCTGCAACCATTTGATTTGCATCTGTTGTATTTAATTTTCCTGCATTTAACTGATCATTAATTTTATTAATTAATGGTTGTAATTCTTCTGATTCAGCTAATACAAGTCCATGTCCATTTGGTTGTGGATTTGACATATGTTTCGCTAATGTATGTAATGCTTCTGGAGCCTGTGCATCTACATATTTAAAAGAATCTTTCCAACTTTGATCTGCTTTAAATCCTTTTACATTCCATGCATAGTCTGCTACAGCAAAGATTGCTACTTTAGAAGCTTCTGCTTCTTGCATAGGGTTTGTTACAACACCTGCTAAATCCGCTGGATTCACCTCTGTGCGTAAAAGACTTCCTTTTCCCATCATTAAACGTTCACCATTAATATCATTTACTGGCCAGTTTAACCAGAATAAAGGACTTCTTCTTGCCTGCACTCCTGCTGGAAGTGCATGTTTTCTAAAGTGATCTAATGTTTTCTGTTCCACTGGCTGACATACAGCTTCACCAGTCCAGAAAATTTTAATGTCTTCTGGAAATTCCTTATCATACTTATTTAACTCAGAATAATTTCCTTGCCATGAATGATTATATCCTGCAGGACAGAATACTGTATCATATACATCACCTTTTTTCTTTGCCCAATCTGATACAGCTTTCATCATTTTCACAACAATATCTTTATTTAACTGTCCAACATCATCACCAAGTACACCAAACTGACGAACTCCTGCTTTATATAATTGTTCAAATTTATTTAATAATGCCTGAATTTCCTCATCTGCCTTGTTTGCATTAAATCCACCCATAAACGGATGCGCAGTCCATACAAAACGGCATTTAGACTCATTTCCTACTTGCACCATCTTTTGAATTTCTGCAATTTCTTTCTCTGGATATGGATCACGCCATAAATTTTTATGATAAGGATCATCTTTTGGTGCTAAAGATATCGTGCGTTATGACAAATATGCCGAATTTGCCGACAAGTTGATAGCAGAAGCTGATGTGATCTGTTGTTTAGACTT
>JARICA010000010.1 GCA_029264305.1 Faecalimonas sp.
GTATACCAGAAGATGACCTTGCTGCAATCTATGAGGTCATTTCCTATATAAATCATCATTTCAAAGACTCCATCAATATTAGCGATATTGAAAAAATTGCGTACATGGGGAAAAATAAGCTTTCTCATCTTTTTAAATTAGAAAAAGGCGTTTCTATTAGTGAATATCTGCGAACGGTTAGAATGGATAAAGCGAAAGAACTCCTAATGAATACTACTATTCCAATTAACTTAGTTGCACAAGAAGTTGGATATCAAAATCAGGGAAGTTTTGCAGAACGTTTTCGCATGGAAACAGGAATGACCCCATCTGAATACAGAAATCATTGCATGAATAAATAATTATCCTCCCATAGTGCAATATCATAAACTTAGGATAATGACATTCGTAGTCTTTGATTTTCTGGATGCAGAAAAAGAATTACCATGTTTAGTTACCAAAAAAGTCCATACTTTCCCCATTTGGAGTAGTATGAACTTTTTAAAAATCATCCTTCTGATTATTTTTGTATTTATTGAAAGGTTCTTAAATTGTACCTTTATTATGATAGAAATTTAATTATTATGAATACGCAGACTATTTTTCACTGCTTTAACGGATAATTCCTTTCCGTCAATTTTTCTATGTAACATAGCATGACAATTTGGACATACTGGAATTAAATCTTTTTTGTAATCAACTATATATTCTTCATTTATTTCATTTAATGGTACTATATGGTGAACATGAATAAATCCTTTACCTATTTCACCATATACTTTTTCAAAATTGATACCACAAATACTACATTTGCATCCATGATATTCAATACACTTTTGTCTTGCAATAGAACTCCTTTCATATTTGTTAACTAATACTTTACTAACTGCTCCTTCATAACTTGCATTAGGTAAATCTGAATCTGGGAAAATGCCATTAGAATAACTATCGTCCATGTATTTATCAATATATTCACCTAACTCATCTTTCACTTTAATTGGACCTTGTGGCGCAGCTTTTAGACCATGTTTTTTTAAATAATCTAAAGCTAATTTATCTGAATCCACTTGTTCAATTAGTTTTAAACGAGCATATTTTCCGCTTAATGCCTTCCTATATTCATCTATATCTAACCAAAATTTGCTATCATTAACAATTTCATTTGCCCCCATAGCTTCTTTAATAACCATGGTCTTATACATAACTTTTTTATATGGTTTTGTACAATATATATATACCAAATCACCTGTTTTATAATTTGCTCTTTGTCTCCAATCTATAAATCCCCATTTTTGAAAAGCCGATGCATGATCGTACATTTTTCCATTTGCCGCAATCATCCATTTTCCCATATAGCACCTCCAAAATAATATAAATTTATTATACCACAAATATACAACCATAATAACTATCTCAATGCTTTGTTTTTCATGTATTGCTCTTCTTTCTACCGTATCTTCCATAGGTTCATGGTTATCAAGATACTCATATAAATCTACATCTTGGATAAATGCTTCCAAAATTAAAACCAATTCTTCCGTATTTATTTTTCCAAATAAAGTTCTTTTTTATTGTTTTCATGCTAAACTCACATTCCATAACAAAGTTTTCTCCGTAATGTTAATTTAATGATGAAATTCTTTTATCATTCCACTCAAATCCTAAAATTCAAGCCCTTTTAATCCTAAAGATTATGAAATCCACCATTCTCCATTAGAGTGTTTATTTAAACAACCAATATATTTTTCAATCGTTTTTCCTAAAAAATCTTTAACTACAATCTCGGTGTAATATTTATATTTATCTGTTCTGCAATTATTTTCTTCATCCCACCCTTCTTCTATCCATCTTTCTATATATATCTTATCATCATCTATCAAAACAACCGATTCTCTCTCGTTAAGTGGAAATGAAATTTTGTTAGGATAATAACAACAAAATCCATCTTCTGCATCCTGACTAATAACATAAAGCGGATCCCCTATAATTGTTAAATTGTACAAGTTTACTTCTTCCATTTCTAACTCTATAACTTTTTCCAGAACTCTTTCTGGGAAATATCTATATAAAGACACTTTTTTCTTAACGTAATCTCCTTGCAAAAAATATAAAAAATGATTTTCAAATACAGGATTCCCATAAACAATATTTCTTTCCTTATCAAAAGGTTTATATACTTTTCCCTTTTCAAAATCATAAAAAAACAATTCGTTTCCTGGATATTCTCCTAATTTGGACCATTCGATCAAATCATATATATCTTCAAAATCAGACTTAGCATATCCAAATCTATCTTGTCCATATATTTTTTCTATGTATCTTCCGTCAATACTATTAAATTTTTTTATCATATTTTCACCTTTTTAAACAATCCGATTACGGTTCCATAAGTAAATAACAAATTTGGATATGAGACATCTAAAAGAATAACGATACCAATACTCCCTAATCCAAGAACTACAAAACCTAAAGCCAAACAGAATAGATTTTTTAATATTCTTATATATGCACCTTTCCTGTTACATATCTACATATCCCTTACATCAACCTATTCAGCATTTATTCTCTTATTGAACTTCTTTCCCTGATATACACTGTAACAAACCGAAACCACCCCACTTAAAAGTATCGTAATTAAATTAATATAATGTGGCCAGCTAAAAATTCTTATTAAAAGATTACTCGCAAGACTGGGAACTGCAAGAATCAGCCAGCCGATTCCAGCCGATTGCTTATATTGAAAAGTCCAACTGTATCCTTTATATTTCGTCGGAATATTTTGAACCCCAAATAGTCCAGCTATGCCATATATGAGCCATAAAATGCTTAACCAAAGAGTAACTTCCATTTAAACCACCTCTTTCGATATTCTTTAATAAAATTATGCAAATTTTATCATAAGAAAAATGATCCTGTCAACAAATACATATTTGTGATTTTTTCTCTTGCATTTTGATAGGCAATCGGTTGTAAGGCACTGCCATAATAAACTCCTCAAAATTATTATTCTAACTTTCACTTTCATTTTCTTTATTTAATCATATACTTTGTTTTTAATTCGCTAAGAATACCGTTTTTTTTATTCGTTGCCATTTTCTCCTTTTCGATTCTTGTTTCTATTATTTCTGCCAATATTCTATTTACTCGATTTTGAAATTCCTTTATGTTTTCCTTTGAAGGCATATGCACTTCTACATTAATCTTCTTTTTTCTACATGGCATAGAATCAATCCTCTCAAGCTGTTATAACAATGTATGAACAGCATCGTTTTTTTACCACGTAGTTTTTCTGCCTGTAAATTTTTATTTTCAAATCTTTATAAACATGATGCAATCAGATGTACATATAATTATTTTTACAATAAAGTATAGTGCTGTTGTTTCCGCAACTGGCACATCGGCAAATCAACCTTACTTTCCATTATCTGCGGTCTATTAACGCCTGATTTCCCAGCCGTTTTATTTCAAGGGAAACCTCTAAAAGAAAATACTGATAAAATTGGCTATATGCTTCAACATGATCATC
>JARICA010000017.1 GCA_029264305.1 Faecalimonas sp.
CGGGTGGTATCTACACAATGGCTTTCGTAGCCTTGTCATACTCAATTTTTAATTTTCTTTTGAACTCTTCAATTTCCTCTTGTGTCATACCAGGTTCTGCTGAAGCACAAATATATGGGACTTCATCTGCAAGCACGTCAGTTGCATTTGGTTGCTCCTTGTACATTTCATCGTAATCATCTACAAGTGCATCTTCCAAAACAATAGAAAACTCATATATATCCTCTGGTGTATTCTCTAAAAATTCTTTAATATAATTCATTATCTTTTTAAACATCTTTCCACTCCTCTCTTTTCTTCTTGCTTCATACTACCGAAACTATATCTCCTTTAATATAATTAGGTATTCTCTCTTTTTCAAATGCGTCCCAAAACCATCGAGATAGATGCGTTCTATTTCTTCAGATAGTTCTATTTTCTCACAAAAATTTCTCCCTACCTATTGGAAGTGAATAGTTACTTAATGATAAAGGGCATACTCATGTCGAATAAAAATCACAGACCACATGATCCTAGAAAACTTTTTTACAATGACTAAGAAAGGATATAGAAAAGATTAAATAAGGGGAATGAACACTATATTCACTCCCCTTTGGATTAACTAATCATATACTTTTTATAAGATTTTGTCTCTTTTAATTACTAGTAAGAATACCTTATTTACGCAATTTCTTAGAATTTTCCGTTATCTGCTGCTTCCTGAATAGAAACTGCAACAGCAACTGTCATACCAACCATTGGGTTGTTACCAGCACCAATAAGTCCCATCATTTCTACGTGAGCAGGAACTGATGAAGAACCAGCAAACTGAGCATCAGAATGCATACGTCCCATAGTATCTGTCATACCATATGAAGCTGGACCAGCAGCCATGTTATCTGGGTGAAGTGTACGTCCTGTACCACCACCAGATGCTACTGAGAAATATTTTTTACCCTGTTCAATACATTCTTTTTTGTATGTACCTGCTACTGGATGTTGGAAACGAGTTGGGTTTGTTGAGTTACCTGTAATAGATACATCAACACCTTCTTTATGCATGATTGCAACACCTTCAGTTACATCGTTTGCACCATAGCAGTTTACTTTAGAACGAAGTCCATCAGAGTATGATTTTCTGAATACTTCTTTAACTTCTCCTGTGTAGTAATCCATTTCTGTTTCAACAAATGTAAATCCGTTGATTCTTGAAATGATCTGTGCAGCGTCTTTTCCAAGACCGTTTAAGATAACACGTAATGGTTTTTTACGAACTTTGTTTGCTTTTTCAGCAATACCAATTGCACCTTCAGCAGCAGCGAATGATTCATGACCTGCTAAGAATGCGAAACAATCTGTTTCTTCTTCAAGTAACATTTTTCCTAAGTTACCATGTCCTAAACCTACTTTACGCTGATCAGCAACTGATCCAGGAATACAGAAAGCCTGAAGTCCTTCTCCGATTGCAGCAGCAGCGTCAGCAGCTTTTCTACAGTCTTTTTTAATTGCAATTGCAGCACCTACGATGTAAGCCCAGCAAGCATTTTCAAAACAAATTGGCTGGATTCCTTTAATTTGGTCATAAACATTAAGTCCAGCGTCTTTTGTGATTTTTTCTGCTTCTTCAATAGAAGCAATACCATAACTATTTAATACGCTATTGATTTTGTCAATACGTCTTTCATATGATTCAAATAATGCCATTTTTTACGTCCTCCTTCTCTTACTCTGCTCTTGGATCAATAATCTTAACAGCATCAGCAACACGACCATACTGTCCTTTTGCTTTTTCCCATGCTGTATTAGGGTCATCGCCTTTTTTAATAAAGTCTGTTAATTTTCCAAGACTTACGAATTGATATCCGATGATTTCATCATTTTCATCTAAAGCGATACCTGTTACATAACCTTCAGCCATTTCAAGATAACGAGGTCCTTTTGCTAATGTTCCATACATTGTACCAACCTGAGAACGAAGTCCTTTTCCTAAATCTTCAAGACCTGCTCCTACTGGAAGTCCATCTTCAGAGAATGCACTCTGTGTACGTCCGTAAACAATCTGTAAGAATAACTCTCTCATTGCTGTATTGATAGCATCACAAACTAAGTCTGTGTTTAATGCTTCTAAGATTGTTTTTCCTGGAAGAATTTCAGAAGCCATAGCTGCTGAATGAGTCATTCCTGAACATCCGATAGTTTCTACTAATGCTTCTTGAATGATACCATCTTTTACGTTTAATGTTAACTTACAGGCTCCCTGCTGAGGTGCACACCAGCCAACACCGTGTGTTAAACCTGAAATATCTTTTACTTCTTTTGCTTTTACCCATTTTGCTTCTTCTGGGATTGGAGCTGGTCCGTGATTAACGCCTTGAGCAACTGGACACATTGTTTGTACTTCATGTGAATAAATCATGATAAAACTCCTTTCAACTGTGTATGATTTTTTCTTTAACAGTGTTTGTTATATCTTTAACACCATATATAATCTCATTTTCTCACAAATTTAACTTTTCGTCTATATCTTTTTCCTTTTTTTTTATAATTCGACAATCTACGCTATAGTTCCTCTATTTTTGCCAAATCATTGTTAAATATGACTATATTATTTTCTCTTTTCACAATAATTTTCCAAGAAAAGTTCTAATGCTTCCTCAACTGTCTTAGCACGATTCTCTTCTCTGCTTCCTTTTAAATGCAATTCCTTACTATAAACGTTCCCTAAAATATAACAAGATACATAAATCAAACCTACAGGCTTATCTTTTGTTCCTCCTGTAGGTCCAGCTATTCCTGTTGTACTAAGAGCCACATCCGCATTCGCAATTTTAGCAGCACCAACAGCCATCTCTTCAGCTGTTTGAACACTAACAGCCCCATATTCTTCAAGCGTCTCATGCGAAACATTTAAAATCTTTTCTTTTGCCATATTTGAATATGTGATATGACCTTCTTCGTATACGGAAGAAGCCCCTGAAACATTTAAAATTCTTCCAGCCAAAAGACCTCCTGTACACGATTCTGCTGTTGTAATTTTCCAATTTTTCTCAACTAGTTTTTCAACAACCTGTTCTTCTACTTCCATTTTACATACCACCTTGTGTCAAAACCTGTTTGTTCTTAACAATATAATCTGCAAGAGAAATAATTGTTAATGCAAGTGAAACATAAATTAAAATTGTCTCTACAGTGGCAAAAACACCACCCAAATCAATAATTAAAAATATGACCATAAGCATTTGGAATGTGGTCTTAAATTTCCCCCAATAACTTGCTGCAATAACAATCCCATTATCAGATGCAACTAAACGAAAACCACTAATAATAAATTCTCGGCTGATAATAATAATAACAACCCATGCTGGAAGTTTTCCCATTTCAATAAGGCAAATCATTGCTGAACAAACAAGCAATTTGTCTGCCAATGGATCCATAAATTTTCCGAAATTTGTAACAAGATTATATTTTCTGGCAATTTTCCCATCCAATAAATCTGTTAAACTTGCTACGATAAAAATACTTACCGCAATCCATTTGCTTGCATCACCAGCGATTCCTGTATTTAACATAAATACAACAAACGGAATAATCATTATCACTCTTAGCACTGTCAACTTATTTGGTAAATTCATTATATAATCTCTCCTATCAAATCATATTCTAATGCACCTGTCACTTTTACTTTCGCAAAATCTCCTGACATTAATTCTTCGTCTGTGTTAACAAAAATCAAGCCATCCACATTTGGTGCATCCTTATATGTTCTTCCCACATAAGCATTTTCATCTGCTACTTTTCCTTCAATTAGGACAAGTACTTCTTTTCCTATCATATCTTCTGCCAAATCAAAAGCTATATCTTGTTGTAACTCCATCAACTCAGCTTGCCTATCTTCTTTTACTTCTTCATCAATCTGATTGTCCATAAGCGCAGCAGCTGTATCTTCTTCTGGGGAATATGTGAATACTCCTAACCGATCAAATTCCATCTCATCTACAAATTCCATTAATTCTTCATGTTGTTCTTTTGTTTCCCCAGGGAATCCAGTAATTAATGTTGTACGTAGCGTAATATCAGGAATTTCCTCACGAAGTTTTCCTATAATTTCTTTCAACTGTGTTTTTGATGTACGTCTCCCCATACGTTTTAATATTGCGTCACTTGCATGTTGAATCGGCAAATCCAAATAATGGCAGATTTTCTTTTCTTCTTTGATTACTTGAATCAATTCATCTGTAATTTCTTCTGGATAGCAATACAAAATACGAATCCACTGTATGCCTGAAATTTTACATAATTCTCTTAACAATTTATGCAAACTTTTCTCTCCATAAAGATCTTTTCCGTAAAGAGTTGTTTCCTGTGCAACTAAAATTAATTCTTTCACACCCTGTTCAGCTAACTCTTCCGCTTCCCTAATTAATCTTTCCATTGGAACACTTCTGAAATTTCCTCTTATTTTGGGAATGATACAGTATGTGCAATGTTTATCACAACCTTCTGCTATCTTCAAATACGCAAAATGTCCTCCTGTCGTAACAAGTCGCTTTGCATCTACAAAAGGAAGTGAATTGATATCTGTCATTTCTATATGATGACGTCCTTCCAAAGCTTCATCAATCGCTTCTAATATTTTATCATAAGAAGTTGTCCCGAGAACGGCGTCTACTTCTGGAATTTCTTCAATAATTTCTTCTTTATACCGTTGAGCAAGACACCCTGTTACAACAAGAACTTTCAAACGTCCTTTCTTTTTTAACTCTGCCATTTCCAAAATATTTTGAATACTTTCCTCTTTGGCATCATGAATAAAGCAACAAGTATTAATCACAATAATATCCGCCTCATTCTCATCATCAACCATTTGATGTCCCTTAGATGCCAATAATCCAAGCATCACCTCTGTATCTACCAAATTTTTATCGCACCCTAGTGAAATAAATAATATATTCATTCGTTTTCTCCTTTATACCTAACAGGGCAGATACCTTATGGCATCTGCCCTCTGCTTTTTTATTGTTCTGAATCTTCTGCAACAATTTTAATTTTTGCATTGTTCAATTCATCAATAGCAATAGATAACGGTTTTTCGCCATCCTTTGTAGGAACTAAAGGTGTATCGCCATCAATAATTTGTCTTGCTCTTTTAGAAGTGGCAAGTACAATAGAATAACGGCTATTTACAATCTTTGTTGCACCTTCCTCTACATCTTGGTTTACTACTTTCATCAAATCTGTATATGATGGGTGTAACATAATCTTATTCTCCTTTCGCTTCTCCTCTTAATTCTTCTTCTATTTGATTCATCAAATCTTCATTGCGAAATACTCTATTGTGTTCGCTCTGTATAATATTATGCGTTTCTTCCACGCAAATATCCAAATGATCATTTATGACAATATAATCATATGCACTCATTCCCTCAGCTTCTTCTGCAGCACGTTCCATACGTGATTCAATCACTTCCATCGTTTCAGTACCACGACCAATTAAGCGGCTTTTCAATTCTTTCGCATTCGGTGGTGTAATAAAAAGAAGTAATGTTTCAGGATACTTTTCTTTCACCTTTAACGCTCCTTGAATTTCAATCTCCAAAATAACGTCTTTCCCCGCTTCCAACTGTTTTTCTACATAAGAACGTGGAGTACCATAATAATTGCCTACATATCTAGCATACTCTATTAACTCATCTTTCGCAATCATTTTTTCAAACTCTTCTGTAGTTTTAAAAAAATATTCTCTTCCATCCTGCTCTCCTTCACGTGGTTTTCTTGTTGTAGCAGAAATGGATAGTGCATAATTATCATATCTATTTAAAAGTTCTTTCATGACTGTTCCCTTTCCAGCTCCCGAAAAACCAGATACAACAATTAAAATTCCTTTTCTTTTCATCTCATTCATCCTTTACTCAATATTTTGAATCTGTTCTCTTACTTTTTCTATACTTGTTTTCAAATCAATAGCATAGTTAGAGACTTCTAAATCATTTGCCTTAGACAAAATAGTATTTGCTTCTCGGTTCATTTCTTGTGCGATAAAGTCAAGTTTTCTTCCAATCCCTTCTGCCTCTTCTAAAGTATCTTTCATATGGGAGATATGACTTTTTAATCTAACAGTTTCTTCATCTGTACAAATTTTATCTGCAAAAATCACTACCTCAGATGCAATTCTAGATTCTTCTATCTGTGTATCTGCTAACAACTCTTGCACCTTTATCTCCAACTTCTCTCGATACTCAGAAACAATCGCAGGAGAACGTTCTTCTATTTTATCCACAAGAACAAGCATATCATTTAATTTTGAAACAATATCTTTCTTTAATGCTTCACCTTCTGTGATTCTTGTCGAAACAAACTGTGAAAATGCTCCTTCTAGTGCTTTTTCAAGTACATTCCATATCTCCTCTTCATCCATCACCTGTTCTTCCATTGTAAATATCTCTGGATAACGTGAAAGTGTAGATACACAAATATCATTTTTTAGAGAGAATTTTTCTTCCATTTTCTTAAAATACTTCAAATATTCTTCTGCTAAATTTTCATTATATTTTAATGAAACTTGATTTTCCGAAAAATCTTCATATGTAATGAAAATATCAACTTTCCCTCTCTGTGCGTACTTCTTTAACAGATTACGAATAGATGCTTCAAAAAAATTCAACTTTTTCGGCATACGAATATTCACTTCCAAATATCTGTGATTTACTCCTTTTAATTCTACCGTAAACTTACGCTCTGCTTCAGAAATTTCACATCTTCCGAAACCTGTCATGCTTTTTATCATGCTATTACCCTCTTATCATTTATTCTATTGCAATACTGCCTTACATTATAATCTATTTGGAAAGTATCGTCAATTCATTTACTGATGAATCAAGTCATGTTATACTAAATTGATAAATGTTAATGCAAGCAGAAAGGATTAAATTTATGGCTTTTGATGGAATTACTATTTCAACTATTGTACAAGAATTAAACACTTCATTAAAAGATGGAAGAATCAATAAAATCGCACAACCTGAAGCAGATGAATTACTTTTAACAATAAAAACACCTAGGGGACAAAAAAGACTTTATCTTTCAGCAAGTGCATCACTTCCTCTTATTTATTTAACTGATATAAATAAACCGAGTCCGATGACAGCACCTAATTTTTGTATGCTTTTAAGAAAACATATAAATAATGGTC
Source organism: Faecalimonas sp. (assembly GCA_029264305.1). GTDB lineage: Bacteria > Bacillota > Clostridia > Lachnospirales > Lachnospiraceae > Faecalimonas. The sequence goes on from JARICA010000017.1 coordinate 7,169, forward strand.
GGATTACTAATATTTATCAGCCTAAATTAGAACGTATCATCTGTTTTGATATTGAACACTTAGATGAGCTTGGTGATTTATGTAAAAAACAATTAATTGTAGAAATTATGGGAAAACACAGCAATATTATTTTTTGCAATGATAAAGGAATCATTATTGACAGTATTAAACATGTTCCTGCACAAATGAGTTCTGTGCGCGAAGTCCTTCCAGGACGTCCCTACTTTATCCCAGACACTATGGAACGACATAACCCTCTTACTGTAACTGAAGAAGAATTTCGCACTTTATTAACTAGCAAACCTATGCCTCTTGGAAAAGCGATTTACACTTCCTTTACAGGAATCAGTCCCGTTGTCGCAGAAGAACTTTGTCATATATCAGGAATTCCTTCCGAGATAACTCCTCGAGATTTATCAGATGATATGTTTCTTCACTTTTTTAATCAGTTTTCTCTATACTTTGATGCCGTAAGAGAGGGAAACTTTCATCCAATTATTTATTACAAAGGACAAGAACCTATTGAATTTTCTTGCATCCCCCTTTCTCATTATACTCAATATAACGAGGAAACTTTTTCATCTGTTTCTCAACTGTTAGAAACATATTACTCTACCAAAAACACAATTACCCGTATTCGTCAAAAATCTTCCGATTTACGCCGTGTTGTGCAAACTGCACTTGAGAGAAACCGAAAAAAATACGCTTTACAAACAAGGCAACTTCATGACACTGAAAATCGTGAAAAGTACAAGATATATGGCGAACTTCTCCATACTTATGGATACAATATAGAAAAAGGTGCAAAACAATTAGAAGCACTAAATTACTATACAAATGAAATGATTCTTATCCCATTGGATAGCACAAAAACTCCAATGGAAAATGCAAAAAAATATTTTGATAAATACAATAAACAAAAACGTACTTTTGAAGCGTTAAATGAACTTATTAAAGAAACAAAAGACGATATTACTTATTTAGAATCAGTAAGCAATGCTCTTGATATTGCTTTAAGCGAAGATGATCTTTTACAAATAAAAGAAGAATTAATTGAATCTGGATATGTAAAACGCAAGTTTACAAAAAAGAAAGTAAAAATCACAAATAAACCACTACACTATCTTTCTAGCGATGGATTTCATATCTATGTTGGAAAAAATAATATGCAAAACGAGGAGCTTACTTTTCATTTTGCAGTTGGAAACGACTGGTGGTTTCATGCAAAAGGAGTTCCTGGTTCTCATGTTATCGTAAAAACAAATGGTGAAGAATTACCTGATCGCACTTTTGAAGAAGCAGGACGGCTTGCTGCATATTATTCAAAAAATCGTGGAAATGAAAAAGTGGAAATTGACTATATAGAAAAAAAACATGTTAAAAAGCCAGCAAAAGCAAAACCAGGATTTGTTATTTATCATACAAATTATTCTTTAATTATCGACTCCGATATATCAAAAATGGAGCAGGTTTAAAACCTGCTCCTTTTATTATTTAGTGTGCTGCCAAGTATCCTTTAATCATTGTTTCTACGCTTGTTTCTTGTCCTTCCTCAGTTGAAGTTGATTCAAAAATATAATTTTTAAATCCTTTTACCATTGAAAAGCATCCGCGCATTTTATAAGTATTTCCTGGGTAATATTTTACATCATCATTTCTTACTTTCATTCTTGTGACAGATCCCATACCGATGTAAGTATGTGTTCCATCTGTACTTGGAATTCCTCCTCCAGTAATGTTTTTTGCAGTGAAATTAAGATCAGGTTCTATCATTCCATAGTCTGGTGCAGGGAAGTCCTTTGGAACCATTACTTCGTAATCAAATACACAAAGTTCCACATCTGCTGGTAATTTCAATTGATTTACATCAATCTTTCTTGAAGAGAATTGGTTGTTTTGTTGAATTGCTTGATTTACATAATTCGCATCTTCACTCATCGTTGTTACTTTATTGATTCTTACATAAACTGTATGATATTTTCTATCTTCTGTAGCATATCTTGTTGTTTTTACCCATTTATTCAATGGCGCTGGTGATGTATTTGTTGTTTGTTTTAAATCAATTGCATCCGATACACTCGCATTAGAGGTTTCACTTCCACTGTTATTTTGTGTATCATTATTTTCTTTACTGTTGGATTTGAAATCATCATCATCAAAATCTAATCCGCCACCAAATCCTTCTGTTTCTTTTAAAACATCTTTTGGTACTTTAATGTTTTTCACTTTGTTGAATTCATTATAAATAACTTCTAATTTTAATTTTTCAATTTTCACTCCTGAAGTTTCTTTTGTTTTACTAAACATCTCTTTCATGTCTAATATAATTTTTGCTGGAAGAAGTTCATCTTTATAAATACTTAGTGTACAAGGTACTTTCACTTCTTCATCATCTGAAATATATGTTTCTAAATCTACTTTTTTTGACATATCACCGCTTAATACATATTTCATGATTTCAGAACTAACTTCACCTTTTAATTCGAAACACTCTTTATCATTTATTTTTACAAGATTTTCACTTAATTTAAACTTTTCAAATGATTTCTCGAATTCACCAAATAAATCTGTTGATACTTTTGTTTTTTTATCTTCATCAACTTTTGTTTTTTTCCATTTTCCTTCTTGATTCATATAATTAAAATAATCATCATCTTCTTTTACTACGTAACTTTCAACCTCATTAGAAACACTCTGTCCCATGACTTTCATGCTAATTTCTCCCTCAGAGTGACTTTCTCCAGTTTTTATAATGGTTTCCGCATCCATTTTCAATTTTACATCTGCTTTTTCACCCTTTTGAGATAATTTCATGTCCATAAGCATATTAGCTTCTGTAGATTTTACATCTTTCAATTTTTTATTCATATCCGTCAATAAAGATTCCGGTGTTGCCTTTTTGCCACAACCAGCTATCAATGCCATTGCCATCATCGACGCAATTCCTACAGTTACTAATTTTTTCATTCTTCTTTTCATAACCTCGTCCTCCTTAGACTATTTTGTAATATAAATAACTCCCAACCAATAAGTACCCTGCAATTTGTTATTTCCAAGTCCAGTTACAACTTGACCTGCAATTTGTTTGAATTCTTCTTCTGTAAGATCATATTCTGTTCGAAGTGTAGCATTTCCATTTGTTCCCACTTCTTTTACAAGAGAATTTGCAATTGCATTTTTTTCAAAATATTTATTATTGATGTGGTAGTATTCTTTTGTATCTTCTTTTGCAACATAATCAGCTATCGCTGAATTAACTAAATATCTATCGTCTTCTACAAGAACTCTGTCCGCTTCCGCATTTGGCAAATTCAATAATGCATTTGTTAAAATTTCATTATCATTATTGGTTGTATCTACTATTTGCCATTGCCCATCTACTTTTACCTTATTCCATGCATGTGGTAAATTTCCTTCCAAATATCCCGTTACTACAATACACTCTAATCCAGCTTCTTGTGCTAGAAGTTTGTATGCTCCTGCATAACTTGCGCACACACCACTTTTATTAATTAAGACTCCATATGGTGTAAATGAATCGTTAAATTCTTTATCGACTTTCTTAAAATTATTTTTTTCTGCATTTTTTAGTGCCTTATTATCATATTTTGCAATCTTGCAAAGATAATTATTTAAAGCAATCTCTTTTTCTAAGTCTGTCATATCATCTTTAACAACTTCTTTTACTACTCTTTTTACCTCTTTTACAATTTCTTCTTGTTTCTTTCGCATTTCTTCTGGGGAATCATCATATTTTACAAGAAGATAATCGCCAGAAATCGCCGCACTTCGTACTCCTAGGGCAAGTGGATTTTGATATGTAGCTTCCTGCCATGCATCTAACAATTGAGATTGATCTTTTGCTTCTTTAAAGTCAGAAAGATTAATCCTTGTATTTCCAGCAACCATGTTTTTTCCAATATATTCACTTAATGCTGAAGTGGCAGTAATCTCATAATCCGTTGCATAAACATTTTCTTCTGTCTTTTCTTCTTTTTCTTCTTCTATCTCAAATTTGGCATCTGCACGTCCGCCTTTTGTTCGAAGAGAATTCTGTCTTTCCTGTAAATCTTTTAAATCTGCTTTTATTGTTTCTTTATTGTATTTTTCTACAACAGCTACATCTTTAAATGATGTTCCTTCGATTTGATATGGAATTTTAACAATATCCACTTGCACGCTTTTCAAATCCGACATGTCCGGTTTTTCATATTCTCCCCATGTCTCTGTTTTCTCTTTCGCATTTGCAATATCATATGTAATCAACTTCTGTACAAGTCGTCCGTCACACATTGTCACCCATGCATAAGATGGAAGTTCTGTAAAGCTTTTTGCATATCTTGATCCTTCTTCTTCACGAGATTTCTTTGCTTCTACATTACTTGCTATCATTTTGGATAATTGATGTTTGCTAAAAGAATCACTAATTGCAGAAGTTCCTTCTTCATTCACTGCTACAACACAATATTTTTGCTCTTTCAAATCATAATCCGTTACAACTGGTCCTGTTCCTGGTCCATATTTATCTACAACCCACTTTTCATTTCTTGATACTTCTGCTACAGTAAAAGTATTAAACATATAATTATTTTCTGGTGACCATGATGTTTTATTTGTTATTCCTCTTGTCATACCTACAATATCATAACCCTTTTTTTCATCATAATCATATTGAACTACATAGTAAGCTTTCGCTCCTTTTACTTTATCCCAATAAAATTCAGGTTTTCCGCTTTCATTAACTCTAAATTTAACTTCTGGTGCTTTCTTTATCTCATGCTTAATAGTAAATGGTGTAACAATAGGTTTTTCTAACTTTTCTCCATTTTCAGGATTTACATAAAGTGCCATATAATACTGAGGTAAATTTCCCCAATCCTCAAATTCGTCTTTATTAAAGAGAATATTAGAAACTTTATCATATCCAAAAATCAAATCTTCTTGTTGTTCCAATTGTTTTGAAGTTACACTTACCTGTGCTGTAGACCAACGTGGGGGCTTTATTTTCAATATTTTCGTTCCTTCATCCCATTCAAAATGTGTTCCAACTCTCTGTGTCAATTCTGAATCTTGATAAACAGCTACCAACTCCGTATAATTTTTAAATTGCCCATTCTTAATATCAAATTTAAACTGAACTGGAATCTTTTCATTTCTTTTGACATTCTCTATCGTATCTTTATAGATATATTTCTGAGAATCTGCATACTTTTCTTTAATTTTTGTTGATAACTGTTTTGATGTTGTCATTTCTGTTTTAGTCTTTTTTTCATTTCCGGTAGTTTTCTTTTCCGTCTGACAGCCTGTTAACAACAATGAAAAGGTTAATATCGTACAACATATGCTCATCACTTTTCTTCTCTTCATAAGCACTTCCTCCTTGCTTTATAATAATAATACCTTCTTCATCTAAAAAAGGTTACATGATTTTTTTAAAAATAAAAAAAATTTTTTTTCGCTTATATTTTCACCAGATATGCAAAAATACTGTTCTTTCGCTTTATAGACTGCATAATACTTATTTTTTTCTTTTTCTTTACAAATATAAATCTTTTTCCCATGTATCTTGCTTGGCTTTACTTTCAAAATTTCTTTCAAAATCTCATCTTTTTCATCCAATTCTTGCAATTCAATTTTCTGTTTCTTTTCATTATTGCTATCTTGTATCGTCCCTAGCGAAATTCCCGTATTCCATTCAGACATTTCACGAAAAGAAACCACCTGTACATGTATACTATTTCTTACTCTCCCTATATAAATATATCCACCCAACACTGTTATACAAGCACAAGCGGCTACAGCTATGGTAAACCACACTGGCTTTTTTCTTTTTTTCTTCGTCGTTTGTTTTTCCTGCTGCATTTCCCGTCTTGTTTTTGTAATCAAATCTTTCGGGGCATGAATGTTATCTATCTCGTGTCTATACTGTTCTTGCATATTCAACGCCTCCTTTCAAATGCTTTCTAAGCATCTCTCTTGCTCTTGATAACCTTGTCTTAACTGCTGTCTCAGACTGTTCTAAAAGTGTGCTAATTTCTTTTATTGAATATTCCTCATAATAAAATAAGTGAATAACCGTTCGATAGTTTTCTGGCAATTTTTGTACAGCTTCCATCACACTCTCATCTTTTTCCTCCATCTCATAGGAATCTTCCATATCATATTCAAATGCCGCACGATGTTTATTCCATGCACTATCAAACTGCTTCTTGCAACAATTTACGGTCACTCTAATTAACCATGCTTTCAAATGTTCTTCCGTAGAAATCTTCTCCGAATTTTTAACAAATCTCAAAAAAACTTCTTGAAATACATCTTCTGCATCAGTCTTATTTTTCATATGAATAACGGCAAGTCTGTACACCATATCCGCATATTTTTCTAGTACCTGCTCTGCACAGAGATTTACCTCTACATTCTGTCCTCCCATAGAAGCCTCCTTATTCACATCTTTTCTTTTGTATTAACAATATTATACCCTTTTTCAATATTATGAACAATATTTTATTATTAGTAATTTCCTAAAATTCTCAAATTTCTCGTTTCATCACGTAATCCTCGAATTGCATTTTTTACAGATGAATCTGCCATATTTCCTTCAAAATCCACAAAAAAACGATATTCCCAGTTCCTATCCTCTATTGGTCTTGATTCTATTTTTGTCATATTTAAATCATTATAAATAAAATGTGATAAAAGATGATATAAAGAACCACTCTCATGTGGAATTTCAAAGCAAATACTTATCTTTTTCGCTCCTTTTAAAAATACTTTTTGATTGGTTACAACAATAAATCTAGTAGAGTTGTTTTCACTAGTATTAATAGCTTGGGCTAAAACTTCTAGCCCATATAAGTTCGCTGCATATTCACTACATATTGCTGCTTCTGTATGTTTCCCTGCTTTTAATACTTCTTTGGCTGCTATGGCCGTATTTTCAACACTAATCTGTTGCCAATTTCTATGTGCAGACAAAAACTTCTCACTTTGCATTAACCCTTGTGGATGCGAATAAACTCGTTCAATATCAGAAAATACTGTTCCTGGTATTCCTGCAAGCGTATGCTGAATAGGAATCACAACTTCACCCACTATATAATTTTCAAATTCTACAAGTAAATCATATACTTGACTAACTGCACCAGCAGAAGAATTTTCTATTGGAAGGACTGCAAAATCTGCTGAACCTTCCTCAATCGCCTCCATCGCATCACGAAATGTATCTACATGAAAACCATTTTTATTCTCTCCAAAATATTTTTGAAGAGCCTGTTGGCTATATGCTCCTTCTGTTCCTTGAAAAACAAGTCTAGCATTTTCACTTTTCAATTGATCCAGTTGAATAAAGGACGTTTTTCCATATACTCCATGTTCACCTAATACTTGATACTGTAACTTTCTACTCACCGACATAATCTGTTCAAACAATTCACGAACACCTTTTCTATTTTTTTCATTTACTGTTTTTTTATTTAAAGCAGAAAGTTTTTCTTCTTCTCTTTTTCTGTCATATACTTTCTTTCCTGTTTTCACTTTATCTTTTCCTACTTGTTCACAAAGTTCCATTCTTTGTTCATATAAAGATAAAATTTGGTCATCGATACAATCTAATTTTTCTCGGATTTGTTCTAATTCCATCACACACACCTCTTTTTTCCATTTTCGTTTGGACTATTATAATATACATTCTGTTTAAAATCCATCTTTTATCAAATACGTTCCACTTTCTCCCCTTCAATAAATAAAGATAACAAAACCTATTTAAAACTTTTTCGGAATTCCTTTCTTGAATTAGTTGAAAATATTTTTATTTTATTATATGATATATAAAACTTTTCACATAGGAGGAAAACTATCATGAACACTGTTGAGTGTATCAAGACACGAAGAAGCATTCGTAAATACAAACCAGATAAAATAGATCATACTTTATTAGAATCTATTATTTCTACCGCTTCTTATTCTCCCTCTTGGAAGAATACACAAATTACACGCTATATAGCAATTGAAGACACATCTATTCTCAACAAAATTGTTAACGATTTCACCCCAGAATATAATGCAAATATTATTCAACAACTACCAATGTTAATTGCAGTGACAATGGTAACGGGCCGTTGCGGTTTTGAACGAGATGGATCATTTTCAACAAAAAAAGAAGATCGTTGGCAAATGTTTGATGTCGGCGTTTCCTGTCAATCTCTTTGTCTAGCTGCTCATGAAGCTGGATTAGGTACTGTCATCATGGGAATTTTTGATGAAGATGGTATATCACAATTGCTTAACATACCAGAAGGACAGGAATTAGTTGCTTTAATTGGCATTGGCTATCCAAATATAGACCCTATTGTTCCAAAGAAAAAAAGCGTAGAAGATTTACTAACATACAAATAGGAGGATTATATGAAACATTTATTAAACCCATTAGATTTATCTGTGGAAGAAATCGACGAAATTTTAGATCTTGCAAATGATATTGAGGCTAACCCTGAAAAATATGCCCATGCTTGCGATGGAAAAAAACTTGCCACACTATTTTATGAGCCAAGTACTAGAACACGATTAAGTCATGAAGCGGCTATGATGAACTTAGGTGGTAATGTACTCGGATTTTCTTCTGCTGATTCTAGTTCTGCTACAAAAGGAGAAAGTGTATCTGATACTATACGTATGATTTCTTGTTATGCAGATATTTGCGCTATGCGCCATCCAAAAGAAGGTGCGCCTATGGTAGCTAGCCAATATTCTTCTATCCCTATTATTAATGCCGGTGATGGTGGACATCAACATCCTACACAAACATTAACTGATTTACTTACTATTCGTTCTGAAAAAGGGCGTTTACATGATATTACTATTGGTCTTTGTGGAGATTTAAAATTTGGTCGTACTGTTCACTCGTTAATACACGCTCTTGTACGATATGAAAATGTTAAATTTGTACTGATTTCTCCTGAAGAACTCAGACTCCCAAGCTATATTCGCAAAGATGTTTTAGACAAACACAATATCCCATATGAAGAAGTTGTTCGTCTTGAAGATGCCATGGGTGAATTAGATTTACTTTACATGACACGTGTACAAAAGGAACGTTTCTTTAATGAAGAAGATTATGTACGCATGAAAGATTTCTATATTTTAGATGCTGCAAAAATGGAATTGGCAAAAGAAGATATGCTTGTTCTTCACCCACTTCCTAGAGTAAATGAAATTTCCGTAGAAGTTGACAGAGATCCTCGTGCTATTTATTTCAAACAAGCCCAATACGGTGTATATGTTCGTATGGCATTAATTTTAACATTATTGGAAATTAAAGTTTCTTAGCAAAAATATAAGGAGAACAATTATGACAAAAAATACACTTAATGTAAGTTCTATTCAAGAAGGTTTTGTTCTTGACCATATCCAAGCTGGAAAAAGTATGGATATCTATCGTTACTTAAAATTAGACAAATTAGATTGTTGTGTCGCTATTATTAAAAATGCTAAAAGTAATAAAATGGGTAAAAAAGATATCATGAAAATTGAATGCCCAATTGATATTATTGATTTAGATATTTTAAGCTTTATTGACCATAACATTACAATTAATATTATTCAAGATGACAGAGTGGTTGAAAAAAAACGTTTGGAACTTCCAAAAGAAATCACAAATGTAATTAAGTGCAAAAACCCACGTTGCATCACTTCCATCGAACAAGAACTTGATCATGTTTTTATTCTAACAGATGAAGAAACACAAGAATACCGTTGTAAATATTGTGAAGAAAAATATCATAGAAAATAATATAAAAATAGAAGTGATAAAGCGGAAAACTTTATCACTTCTATTTTTATCCCTTATTGTTCTTTTACTAATCGATAATCTGTAAAATAATATTCTTTAAATTGGTTATCTAACCATTCCTCTTTTCCCGTTTTTAAATCAATTTTACCAATTTTCCCGTTGAATTTATATAGGTAATTGCTTTCTTTGTCTAAGTAAAAAGTTTTATCTAGTCTTTCCAACCCTTTTACTTTCTCTTCCTTTTCTTCTTTTAAATTATATCGATATACGCAATCCCCATTCACATCTGATTGAACTCCGAATAACACATCATTTTTATTTGCAACAAGACCTGTAGATTGTGGCATATTTTTCTCAAATAAATATTTCATTTTCCCACTTTCATATTGATAATAGTAGAACGGTGTTTCTAATTCTGTTCCTTCCGAATGATTTTCCATATTGTTCCATTTATCTCGCAATGCATATTCTTCTGACTCACTATATGTCTGCAAAATAAGTCCATCTGTCTCTGGTATATATGCCACTTGCCATACAGATATATCTTTATGTTTGTCATTTGAAAGTTCTATATGCTTTATTTCTTTTGTATTGCGATCAATAGACCACAATATAAATACTTTCGAATCCTTTGGTGTCTGAGGTACTCCTACTACAATATAATCATTTTCTCTAGGTATAATATAACTGATTCCCCAAAGATTATCTGTGAGTTGTTCTACTTCTTTTGTTTCTAAATCATAACGATATACTTCATCGTTACCTTTTTCATCTTTTGCCGAATATAGTACTGCTTTCCCCTTATCATCAACTACAGCAAAATTCAACTGTGCTGTTGAATCAATTTTATACTTTGCTGAATTCATTTTGTCTTTTCCGAAATCATATGTGTTATTTTCTACAACAATCTGATTTTCATTTAATTTACTAGCATTTGATGTAACTAAACGATAGTTTTCTAATTCTGTTTTCTTTTCAGAAGACTGACACCCTGTAAGTATTAAAGCTGTCAATGTGAATAATAAAATTTGTTTTCCTCTCTTCATTGTATGAGTTCTCCCCTTTCATATGTATCCGTTTACCATGTACGTATTAATATGTTTCTCCTTATTCCTCCTTTCTTTTCTTGCTATGAAATGTATATATGATAAACGATTATCCAACTCTTAACTTTGAAATATCCATACTAAAATCTATCTTAAATCTTTTTATATCTTCATCTTAATATACTCTATTTTTATAGTCAATTTATTCTTCCATATATCGACTAATTTTTAACGGTAATTCATTTCGATTCTCTTCTGTCACTTTTACTAGCTTAACATCTTTTCGGTTTCGTATTTCATCAAGGAAATCCGTTTCTGTATCTTGAATTACACCAATAACACGACAATCACCGTCAAGACATTTCAATACAGTTCTCCTAAAATTTAGAGCTTTCGTTTCGAATCTTCCCAGTTCATCCATTAAAATCCATTTTGATTTTTTCATTGCTTTACTAATAATATTCACTCCGATTTCTTCAAAAGTTTCAACGATCGGAAAAACTCTACCATTTTCTAATACAATAGAAATTCTATTTTCTATCGAAAAATTTTGTGCCATTCCTACTTCTTTCATAATATATCCGGCAAATCTCCCGCCCTCATAATATGGCAAAGTTTTAAAACCAACTAAAGGAATATTATTTTCCTTTACTACTTTTTCGATGATTGTAGATTTTCCTACCTTCTTTTCACCTGTTAAAAAAATGTGATACTTACTTTTCACCTGTATTCCTCCTTACAATGGTTTTAAAATTATATCATATATTTTTATTCTCTACTTATTTAAAATTCATTTAAACCAAAAATAGATGCCCCCGCAAAACACAGAGAACATCTATATCATTCACTCTACTATAAATATGTAATCTTTTTTACTTTTCTTTTAGATAACAAATATATCCTTCGCAGAACGGATTTTTTTCAACTTGAATATTAGGATATAAAATCTGCAATGCCTTTTGAAGTTGTTCCTTACTCGAATCTTTAATATCTATTTTTTCTGCTATTTTCCCATCATTAATAATTACTAATGAATCGCACCATTTTAATGCCGCCTCCGGATCATGAATAACAAGTATTCCTACTTTTTTATATTCTTTAACTAACCTTCTCAAAAAATCAAGTAACAGTTGCTCATTGCTATAATCCAATGCTGCGTTAGGTTCATCAAGTAACATGACTGGTGTATTTTGGATAAACATTCTACACATCAGCACCATTTGCTGTTGTCCCGCACTTAATTTAAAACACTCTTTTTCCAAAAACTCTGCAACATGGAACACTTTCGCTATATGTTTTATTCTTTCTTTGTCTTTTGCATTTATTCTAGCAAAAAAAGGTTTTGATGCGTAACATCCCATTTCAAGAATTTCTTCGACTGTTACTCCCTCTGGAATATTTGTTTTTTGTGGAAGTACAGAGATCATTTTTGCTTGTTGCTTTACAGAGATCTTTGTTATATCCTTTTCATTAACATAAATTTTTCCAGAAAATCTTTTTGCATCTCCTGTAAGCCCACGCAACAAAGTCGTTTTTCCTTGTCCATTCCTGCCAATAATCCCAACCAGTTCTCCTTCATTTACATCAAAAGATGCATCTGAGATAATTGGGTTTTGATATCCTACTGTAAGATGCTCAACTCTAAATATTGGATCCACAATTCTTTCCTCTCTTTCTGCATAAAAGCCAAATAAGTATAGGTACAGAAAGTAATACAGTCAAAATACTAAGTGGAAGTTCCGCTCCTTTATATAAGCTTCTAGCAAATATATCTGCAATAAGAAGTATAATTCCGCCCCACATAGCGCACAAACAGAAATAGATTGCATTTCTTCTTTTATATGCAATAAATGTAATATGTGGTGCAATCAATCCAACAAATGCGATTACTCCTGTAACAGATACAACTGCTGCCACCATCAATGTACTAAGCGAAAGAAATATAATTCTCCATACCTCAGGAGATATTCCCAAACTTCTTGCATGTTCACTTCCAAGAGAAAGAATTACAATCTGACGATGAAGCAATAACAACAAAATCATAGGTGCTATTACAAACCATATTTGAGGTACTATTTTCTGATTTGTTATAGTGGAAAGGCTTCCCATTGTCCAAAATTCAATTGCTGCAAGCTCTTTTTCCGGATTCGCCATAAATTTAAACATCATAAGTCCTGCATCTGCTAATGAAGAAACAATTATACCTGCTAAGATATAACTACCAACTTTTTCCATATTTGACATTCTCGTCAAAAGTAACACAAACACAAGTGATAACATCCCCATTACAAAAGCACCTGCCATAATTGAAAAAGCACTTCCTGCTCCTAAAACAATGGCAAAAGCCGCTCCAAAGGAAGCACCTGAAGCAACTCCCGTAAGATCAGGAGATGCTAGGCTATTTCGAAAAATAGTCTGATAAACTCCTCCTGCAAGTCCCAATGCTCCACCAGAAACAACTCCCATAAGTACTCGAGGAAATCTTAAGTTCCAAAACACATTTGCTTCCATTGTTTCTTGCAATTTCCCTTGCAGTATATCCCATATTTGATTTACAGAAAGGGGGTAACTTCCAACACATATTGATATAATCATAATTGCAAGTAAGATACCAATTGTTGCCGATACAATCCTTATTTTATTGTACATTCGCTCCCACCTTTCCTAAATATTTTTTCTATTTTGTAATCAAGGTTTTATCAATTTCAAATCCATAAAATTCTTTATAATACTCAATTACATCTTTCTGAAATTTTTCAAAAGGATATTCCTTTTCATGAAGAACACTTGTAAGCCACATTGTACCAAGTATTCCTGATGGCACTGGTGAATCCCATTCCTCAATATTCTGTGGCATCATATAAACTCTTTTTTCTTTTATAGCAGAAACTCCTGCAAGATTTTTATCTGCCAAAATATCCTCTTTTGTATATTCAGCATTACAAGGAATAATAATCACTTCTGGATTATCATTAAGAATCGTTTCATAGGAAACTTCTGTCCAATAATTTCCTTTAAGTTCTGCCGCCACATTTTCACCACCTGCAAGTGTAATTAAATTTGACTGATACATTGTTCCAGGTGCTGTTGTAAGGTAAGATGAATTTCCCGCCATATATACAGAAGGTTTTTTTACATCTTTTATGAGTTTTGATACTTTTTTTAATTCTTTATCATAATACTTCAAAAGAGCCTCTGCTTTTTCTTCAACTCCACATGCTTTTCCGATTAGAAGAAGCATTTCTTCTAATAGTTCTTGTGATTCTGGATTAACAACCAAAACATTTATTCCTAAATCAGTAAGTGTATCAGCATGTTCAGAAAGCTTCATTGGCATAATCACAAGATCTGGTTTAAGCTTTGCAGTTGCTTCAACATTAAACTCTTTCATACTTCCTACTTGTGTTTTTTCAAGTAATTCAGGTGCTGCCATATGATAAATCGGTCTTGAATCAGCTTTTTTTTCTAAACCAACAACTCTATCTTCTACTCCAAGAGCCATCGTAGCATAAGTAGTAATATAATAGCAACTAACAATTGTTTTTGCTGGTTTTTTTAATGTGATTTTACGACCTGCCTGATCTGTTAATTTGATTTCTTTTGTCTCAACTGAAGTTTCCACTTTCTTTTCTGTTTTGTTTCCATTATTGCTGTTTCCACATGCCACAATTGAAAATGTTAATGAAAACACAAGAAATAATGCGACTAATTTTTTTAAGTAATTCTTTTTCATTTCTTCCTCCTAAATTGTATTCATTATTCTCATTTGAGAATAACGATATTTTAAAGAATAACCGGTTTAGCCGGTTACTCTCTAATTCATTTGTTATTTATTAATTTCTTCAAAAAATTTTTCATCAAAAATTTTTTGAAATATCTCTGTTCCAAACTTTTCTATAGAATTTACCAATTCTTCATACTTTTCAAGGAAAATTTTGCCCTTTGGCGTAATACTTGATCCACCACCATGGGCACCTCCTGTCTTGCGCAAAAGAAGCGGAAAACCCAAAGAGTTTTCCATTTCCTTAATAATTTTCCAAGCTTTCGAATATGCCATCCCTAATTCATCTGCACTTTGATGAAGAGAACCTGTCCTTTCTACTCCACGCAAAAGTTTCATCGGACCAGGTCCAAAACATTTTTGGTCTGAAAAAAGCATAATCGACATATGATACGTTAATTTTTCCATAAATCCTTTTTCCTATCTATATCTCTAAGTTCTAAAGGTTCCTCCACGTACACGGGAACACATGGATACTTTTTCGCTATTATTCCCCCACCGTTATCACCTTCCAAAGAAAGTAATTCTGGTACAAGAGTTGCTGAAAAAAGTACTGGATTTCCTGGACGTTCTCCATAGAAAAGCCTAGCTACAGTGACTTTTTCATTTGTTGTTTCGATCAATTTAACAACTGATTTTAAACTCATATATGGCTGATCTGCCACAACAAAAATAAGATAATCATCTTTTCTAAGATTTTTAATACTTTTTATTCCTGCCTTAATGGTATAGGAGATGCCATACTTACTTTCTGGACAATTCACTACTTGAAATCCCATAGATTCTGCTTTTTCTTGAATCTCTTCATATCTTGAAACCACAATTACTTGGCAATCATCTATCGTATCCGATAGTTCCTTTAAAACTTCAAGACCACGAAGATATAGAGGTCTACCATTTATTTTTTCAAGTAATTTATTTTCCCCATATCTAATGCTATTTCCCGACGCCATATAAATTAAATATTTATTCATCTTCCATTGATAACAGAATCTTCTCTGGTGTAATCGGAAGTTCTCTATGCCATACTCCTGTTGCACGGAAAATCGCATGTGCAATTGCAGGAGCTGATGTATTGATTACAACTTCTCCAACTGATTTTGCACCATATGGTCCTGTTTCTTCATGACTACTTTCAATTTCAACATGTAGTTTTCCCATATCTATACGCGTTGGAATCTTATATTGCATAAATGAATTTTCAAGTACTTGACCTCTTTCATTATATGTAACATTTTCATGCAAAGCCATTCCAATTCCTTGAACAATTCCACCTTCAACTTGTACTTTAACCAAGTTCGGATTAATAGCCGTTCCACAATCTACTACAGCTGCGTAATTTAATACTTCTACATTACCTGTTTCTTTATCAATCTCAAGTTCTACCATTCCAGCCATAAATGGTGGTGGAGAAACTGGAGAAGTATGACTTACTGTAACTTGTGCCGGTATAGTATTACACATCATGGATTTGGTTGCAATATCTTTTCTGGAAACCATAGCACTTCCATCTAATTTATAAACTCCATCTCCTCTAAATTCCAGTTCAGAAGAAGTGCATCCGAGCATTTCTGCTGCAATTTTGCACATATTTTCTTTTAATTCTATACAGGCTTTTTCTGTAGCTTTTCCCGTAACATAAGCTGTGGATGAAGCATAAGAACCCGAATCATATGGAGAAGCATCTGAATCTGCACCAAAAACTTCAATCTCATCAACAGAACACTCCAAACATTCTGCCGCAATTTGCGACAAAGTAGTATCACATCCTGTTCCCATATCCGCTGCTCCTATGAGCAACATATAGAATCCTTCATCTCCAAGTTTAATTGTTGCCGATCCAACATCAAGATTAGGAATACCTGAACCTTGCATACTTAATCCAATACCTGCTGTTCTAACTTTCCCATTTCCCATATCTCGAACTGGAAATTTTTCATTCCAATCAAAAATTTCTTTACATCGACTAATACAACGATCAAGTGCACATGCATTTGTTGTTTCATTATAATATGCTGGCATCTTCATGCCTTCTCTTACTATATTCTTTTTCCGAATTTCAATAGGATCCATATTTAATTTGTCAGCTAATTCATTTACCACACTTTCAACAGCAAAAATTCCTTGTGTAGCCCCATACCCACGATAAGCACCTGACGACTGTCTATTTGTATATACAACATCATAACCAAATCGAAAAGCCTCCATGTTTGCTGTATATATCGGTATGGATTTATGTCCAGAAAGTCCTACTGTTGTAGGTCCGTGTTCTCCATACGCTCCTGTATTTGACAGTGTGTATAAATCAATGGCTTTAATAATTCCATCTTTTGTTGCTCCCAAACGAACTCTTACTTCCATTTCATGTCTTGGTGAAGCTGCAATTTGTGTCTCTTTTCTTGAATAAATCATCATCGCTGGTTTTCCAGTTTTCCATGTGACAAAGGCAGGATATACTTCAGCAATAACCGTTTGTTTTGCACCAAATCCTCCCCCAACACGTGGTTTTTCTACGTGTACCTTTGACTTTGGAATATCAAGTGCATTTGCAATAATTCTTCTACAATGAAATATGATCTGTGTTGCACTGATTACATGTAATCTTCCATATCGATCCATTTCCGTATATGTCCTAAATGTTTCCATCATAGCTTGTTGACAGGCTTTCACATGGAATTTTCTATCAAGCACATAATCACATTCCGAAAGTACTTTTTCTACATCTCCATCTTCCTCGCATCCTGCTGCACAAAGATTACGCTTATTATCTGCTCCCACGGGTACAAGTGATTCCCAATTTTCCTCTGGATGTATAAGAATTTCATTATCTTTTGCATCATGCATATCAAGTATTGGCTCAAGAACCTGATAGTTTACTTTGATCATTTTCATTGCTTTATTAACAGCTTTTTCATTTTCTCCCGCAATAATTGCAACTGCATCACCTACAAAACGAAGTCTTCTGTCTAAAAGTAATCTATCATATGGTGATGGTTCTGGATATGTTTGTCCGGCCATTGTAAAACGTTTTTGCGGAACATCTTTATATGTGAATATAGCTTCAATTCCTGGAACCTTTTTAGCAATATCAATATTAATTTCTTCAATAAGAGCATGTGCATAAGGACTTCTTAATACCTTAACAACAAGTGCATCTTTATTTACAATATCTTCAACAAACACAGGTTTTCCTGTAAGTAATTGCATCGCATCCTTTTTACGAATCGATTTTCCAACATATTTATACTCAGCCATTTTCCTATACCCCCTTTTTAAAATCAAGGTATGCACGGATTCCTCTGAGTTGCCCTTCATAGCCTGAACATCGACATAAGTTTCCTGCTAAATATGCTTTGATTTCCTCGTCACTTGGATCTGGATTTTCTCTAAGAAGAGCTATTGTATTCATTACAAATCCAGGATTACAAAAACCACATTGTTCTGCCCCTTGATCTGCAATAAATTCTATAAATTCACCCGCTTCATCTTGCAGTCCTTCGAGTGTTTGAATAATGTGTCCCGATGCTCTTGCCACAAGTGTACTACATGACAAAACTGGTATACCATCCATAAGAACCGTACACAAACCACAGTTTGCTGTTTCACATCCTCTTTTCACCGAAAGGCATCCCTGTTCTCTCACAAAATCGATTAATAATTTATCTGCATCTACATCAGCAGAAACTACTTTTCCATTTAAGGTTAATTTAATTTGCATTTTCTGCCTCCTTTAGTTTCATTATTCCACGTCTTACAAGTACTCGACATATCTTTTTTCGGTATTCGCTACTTCCTCGCATGTTAGAATCAAATTTCACATTTTCAGAAATATATTCACCGAAAAGTCTAGCACTTTCTTCTGTAATTCCTTCTTTGAGAATTTCTTTATCATCACCTAAAATTGTTGCAATACCAGGTCTTGCCCCTACTGCACATGAATATACTCCATCTATTTCTGAAACCGCACAAGCTAACACTGGGAAATCTGTCTTTGTATTTCGCTGTGAAAAATATGCAACTCTCATCTCTTTTTTCGGAATAATAACTTCTGTCAAAATATCTCTTCTATTTCTTGGAAATTTCGCAAATTCTGCAATACTCATTTCACCATTTTTATGTAAACATACTCTTGCATCTAGAACTTCAAATAGCGTAAAAACATCTGAAAATCCAAAACGCCCATACAAACTTCCACCTAATGTTGCTACATTTCTAAACTGCACTCCTACAATATGTTTAAGTGCCTCTTTAAAAGCGCCTTGTGTCATAAGATTCAACGCAACATGTGTCTCTAATGTACGAAGAGAAACCATAGCACCAATTCTATAACAGGATTCATCTTCCTTGATTGTGTTCAAACCTAAATCACATAAATCAATTGCCGTATTAACCGTACGATTCCCCATTTTAAGCCAAAGCATACCCCCTAATACAACATTTGCTTTTTTTTGACAAAGTTCGTATGCTTCTTCGACTGTTTCAGGTCTAACATAATTGTTTATTGTCAGCATAAAATTCCTCACATTTCCTTTTTTTCATTTTTGCATAACCTTTAATATACTATCAAAAAAAGTCAGCAAAATCAACGGATAGTTTAAAAACATTGACTAAGTTTCAAATGTATTTCTTAAATAAAAAATGCCTCCCACAAAGTGCAAGGAGACATCGCTGTAGATTAAATCGTCTTTTTCTTTCTCAATGTATATAAGCAAGACGATAAGCCGGGTTATGTCGTTGAACGGTCATCTATCTAGACCTATCGTTGCCAATAGGTTCGAGCAACCTACCTAAAACGTGGCGGGCAACCACAATGTTTTCATTCGGTTTTGCTTCAGGTGGGGTTTACATATGCCCTCGTTGTTACCAACAAGGCGGTAGTCTCTTACACTGCCCTTCCAACCTTACGCTATCACTAACGCGGTATATTTCTGTTGCACTATCCTTAGAGTCGCCTCCACCGGACGTTATCCGGCACCCTGCCCTATGAAGCCCGGACTTTCCTCATCTGCGGTCTTTCGACACTTGCAGCTGCGACCGTCTGTCCTACTTACATACTTTTATAGTTTAACATACTTCTATTACATCGTCAATTAAGTTTTCTCCATCAGCAGCCGATGTCGCCAAAAAATCACATCGTTCATTTTGCATATGTCCATCATGTCCCTTTACCCAAATAAATGTTACACAATGTGGTTCTTTCGCTTTTAATAATCTCTTCCACAAATCTACATTCTTTACCGGCTCATTCTTTCCCCGTTTCCAACCTTTTCTTATCCATCCGTCAATCCATTTTTGATTGAAGGCATCTACCACATATTTAGAATCTGAATACAACTCAATTTCACAAGGACGGTTTAACGCCTCAAGTCCGGCAATAACGGCCATTAATTCCATACGATTATTCGTAGTTTTTTTATATCCTTGTGATAATTCTTTTGTATGCAATTCTCCCTTCGTATCTACATACTCTAAAACTGTTCCATATCCCCCAGGACCATCTGGATTTCCTCTAGCTGCTCCATCAGTATATATTTTCACTTTCATCATCTCTATATTCTCCATTCTCCAGTTTTTAAAAAATGTGTTGCTGTCTGTTCTGCACTTTCAATAATTTTCTTATCATACCCCATTATATTCAATAATTTTATTGCATTTCGTGAAACTGCCCTTCCTCTATACAACTCATAATTAAATAAAATATCATTTTCTTTAATTTCTTCTTGAAAATGATAATTATTATAGTCGTTTTCAAGAAGATGTGTCAATTCTATATCATGTGTTGCCGCAAAACAGATTACTTGCTTTTCGGAAAAACTTTTTAAAATTTGCGCTGATGCTGATATGCGTTCAATGGTATTGGTTCCTCGAAGTACTTCATCCACAAAACAAAGCATCGGTAGTTTATCATCCCTGTGACTTAAAATTCTCTTCAACGACTTGATTTCTACTATATAATAACTTTCATTCTCTTGCAAATCATCTTTCAATGCCATAGAGGAATACATTTGAAAAAAACTCGCTTGGTAAAATGTAGAAACACTTGTATAAATCGTCTGTGCTAAAATAGCATTAATTGCCACAGTTTTCAAAAATGTTGATTTTCCGGAAGCATTTGAACCTGTAATCAAAACATTCTTTCTCTCAGAAATAGAATTTGCTACTGGTTCTTTAAGAAGAGGATGATAAACATTTTTCACTTCAATAAATGCCTCTTCTGCTTCTTCTAAATTAGGCAAACTATAAAAAGGCAAACTTTCTCGAAAAGACGCTATAGAGATACATACATCTAGAATTCCTAAATTTCTTACCAAATCATCAATCGCATTAACATTCTGTTTGATTTCTTCTAACATAGAATTAAATTTCAACAAATCAACATGTGTAACCATTCGAATATAATCCAAAAACGTTTCTGCTACACTTCCCGTTACACGTTGTGATGACATTAAAATAGAAGAACCCAATCGAAATTTTTTAAATTTTCGTTGTACCTCTGCAATATTATCTACATACGGTTGAATCTCAACAATCTTTAATTGTGAAATTACTTTACTTGCATCCAACATCTTCATCACATCCGAAAAAATAGTTAAATATGGTTCTATCTCTCCTTTTCTTTTATAGTATTGGGAAATATCCCACATTAATAAAAACAACATAATTACAAAGCCTATCGCTACTTCTGACACAGTCATTAAAAGTAATCCCATTGGAATCGTAAACAACGCTATGTAATGTTTTAAATTACTTTCTTTGTCTAGTGTTACTAATAAATCAATATAATCACTTATAGAAAATTTTCTTGTTTTTCCTATTTGCCAAAGACAAACTTCTAAATTCACTCTATCTTTTTGATGTGTAGCAAAAAAATCTGCTAGCCTTGCTCTCTCCTCTAACGCCTTTTGTTCTGTTACAGGTGTTCGCAACAAATAGTATAAATATTCCTCTCCTGCGGAACATTTTGTATTATTGATAGAAGCAAAAATATTGTCCATATCCAAATCATTCCAAGTGATATTGTCAATATATGGCTTCTTTATTTTTCCTTTTTTCAACTGATATTCAAAATATCTTGAAATCTTCTTCAATTCGTCATTACTATATTCTCTTTGTGGAATTTTTCCCCATTCTTCTAGAAATTTTCTTCGCCTAACTTCTTTTGCTCTTTTTTCACTAATATAGATATGCACAATTCCAAAAACAAAAAGAAGAAGTATTGAAACTACTATGAATTCTACCTGCATGTTATTTTCCTTTGCTATTCCTGAATATTTCCTAGTTTCACATTTTTTTCTACTATCTTTTGCATTTCTTCCCATATTACTTCTGAAGTTTCTTTAATTTTTTCATTTCTCTTATAAATTTGTTCTTTCCTCACACAATGTTCTCTCCAACTTTTCCCTTCTGACGCATCATTTAATAAAATTGGTTGAAAATTATCAAGAAGATGGGCATATTTTGCATCTTCCGTCTCATACAATTCAAATTCTTCCCATAATTTTCTAAAATACTCTCCTTGTTCTATTGGAAGAATGCTAAAAATACGTTCTGCTGCTTTCTCTTCTCGTTCTCTTTTATCGTTTACTCCAACACTACCATAGGCATATGTATCACCTGCATCTATCTCTACAAGATCATGTATCAAAACCATTGTAATTACTTTGAGAAGGTCCACTTCTTCACTGACATATTCTTTTAATAAAATCGCAGACAATGCAAGATGCCATGAGTGTTCTGCATCATTTTCTTTTCTTTCGCCATCGGATAAATAGGTCTGTCTGAAAATATTTTTCACTTTATCCACTTCAACAATAAACTGTATTTGTTTTTCCAATCTTGTCATTTTCACTTCTCTCTTTCTGAAATAATTATTTATCATTTTATCATGAACAAAAAAGAAATACTACTCCTCTTTTATTTTCTAAAATTTAACATTGAAAAAAATCGAATTATGAGTTATGATTGATAACAACACAAAATTACTATAAACAAAATGAGTTTTGTTAGGAGAGGAATAGAATTATGCAACTTTTAAAAGAACGAATTTTAAAAGACGGTGTTGTTAAACCCGGAAATGTACTAAAAGTAGATAGTTTTTTAAATCATCAGATGGATATTGATTTAATTAACGAAATCGGAAAGGAATTTAGAAGAAGATTTCCTTCAGATAAAATTACAAAGATTCTCACTATAGAAGCTTCGGGAATTGGAATTGCTTGTATTGTTGCTCAATATTTTAATGTACCAGTTGTATTTGCTAAAAAAGCACAGAGTATTAATATTGATGGTGATGTTTATTCGACAAAAATCGAATCTTTTACTCACAAACGTACATACGATGTTATTCTCTCTAAAAAGTTTTTAACAAAAGATGACCATGTACTTATTCTTGATGACTTTCTTGCAAACGGTTGTGCATTACTTGGCTTAATCGATATTGTTAAGGAATCTGGAGCTACAATTGAAGGTGCTGGAATTGTTATTGAAAAAGGAATGCAAGATGGTGGAAAGAAAATACGTCAACAAGGAATCCATTTAGAATCTCTTGCTATTGTAGAATCCATGACAGATACAGATCTTACATTTAAAGAAGATTAGCAGTAAAAAACAGATTGCGTTACATACACAATCTGTTTTTCTTTACATATCTTTTAATAATTGTTCTACATTTTCTTCTTTTGTCGCCCAACTTGTGCACAATCGAATAACACTGTTGTTCTCATCATATTTTTCTTGATAAGTATATACATATTTTTCTTTTAATTTTTCCAATTTTTCATTTGGAACAATAACAAATTGTTGGTTTGTATTACTATTTATGAAAAATTTATATCCCTTCTCTGTGAGCCCGTTTTTTAAACGCATCGCCAAACGAATGGCATGTTTCGACATTGCAAAATACAATCCATCTTTAAATAATTCTTTAAATTGTAACCCTAAAAGTCTCCCTTTCGCCAACATTCCACCTTTTTGTTTCATAATATAACGAAAATCTTCCTGCAATTCCTCATTACAGATAACTATTGCTTCTCCAAATAATGCGCCTACTTTCGTTCCTCCTATATAAAAGATATCACAATTTTTCGCAATGCTTTTTAAATCCAAATCATTTCCATCTGCACACAATCCATATCCGAGTCTTGCTCCATCTAAATATAAATACATCCCACACTCATCACAAACTGCACGCAAATCTTCTAGTTCTTTCTTGGTGTATATCGTTCCTAGTTCAGTTGGATTAGAAATGTAAACCAATTTCGGTTGTGTCATATGTTCAAAAGAAGAGTCATTTTTGTGAAGTACATACACTTCTTTAATCTGTTTTGCAGAAATTTTACCATCTTCACTCGGTATCGTCATCACTTTATGTCCACACGCTTCAATTGCTCCTGTTTCGTGTACATTAATGTGTCCACTCACAGCACAAAGCACTGCTTGATGTGGTCTTAAAACAGAAGAAATCACTGTAAGATTCGCTTGTGTTCCACCTACCATAAAATGTACTTTTGCTTTCTGTGATTGACACAATTCTTTTATAATTTTCTCAGCTTCTTTACAATACTGATCTTCCCCATATCCTACTGTTTGTTCCATATTTGTTTCAACTAACGCTTCTAGAATACGCGGATGTGCCCCTTCGTTATAATCACAATTAAATGCTATCATTTCCTATTCCTCCTTTGACTATATTTTTTATTATAGCATAAAAGAGAAACTATTTTAAATAATAATACACACAAGTCCACCGTTACTATCATTGACAATTTTTTGCATTGTATCTTGAAGTTTCACCTGACTTTCATCATTAATCATCATCATTTTATTTTTCATCCCTTCCATAACTAATTCTTCAATAGATTTACCGAAAATATTTACTTTCCATATTCCTTCTTCCGTCTCATTTGTTTCTCGAATATATTTCAATAAATCTTCTGCTTGCTGTTGACTTCCTACAATTGGAGCAATATCCGTTTCGATATTTGCTTTAATCAAATGTACAGAAGGTGCCTCAGAATGTATTTTTACTCCGAATTTATTTCCTTGTTTTATTATAATCGGGTCGTCCAATTTAATTTCATTTCGTGTAGGAGAAACAACCCCATAGCCTTTTAATCGAACAGAATCCATAGCGTCTTTCACTCCTTCGTATTCCTTTCTAAGCATAGACAGTTGTTTCATCGTTCCAACCAGGTCATATTCACTTGTAATACATTCTCCTGTTACCTCACTTAAAACTTCATAATAAAATGATTCTCCAATCTGAATACGAACTTTCACACTTCCCGAATCCATTTTCACTTCTTCAATACGAATCTCTTCTATGTAGTCGCTAGTTTCTTTCCATTCTTTTTTTACATCTTTGATTTGTGAAAATGTATTCAATATTTCTTTCACATGTAAAAGTAAGTCTTGTTTAATTCTATGTTCCATCGGAAGCATTTCTACCCATTTAGGGATATAAAACTGGACTTCTGCAATAGGAAACTCAAATAAAATACTTTGCATAATTTGATTGATATCTTCTTGCTTTAACTGCTCACAATTTACAGTCAGCGTTGTTACTCCATATTGTTCTTCTAACTGTTCTTTTACACTTTTAGCTTCTTCTCCATAGGGTTTTTTAGAATTTATTAAAACAACAAATGGCTTTCCTATACGTTGCAATTCTCGAATGGTATTTTTTTCCGCTTCTATATAATTTTCTCTCTGTAATTCGCCTATAGTCCCATCTGTTGTAATCACAATACCTATAGTAGAATGGTCTCGTATAACTTTTTGCGTGCCTATTGTTGCTGCTTTAGTAAATGGAATCTCATGTTCAAACCAAGGTGTCTTTACTTGTCTTTCTTCGTCGTTTTCTATATGTCCTACTGCACCTTCCACCATATATCCAACACAATCGATCAAGCGAATATTCGCTACTATTCCTTCCTCTAATTCAATCTTTGCGGCTTCTTTCGGAATAAATTTAGGTTCTGTTGTCATAATTGTCTTTCCTGAAGCAGACTGTGGCAACTCATCTCTCGTCTGTATTCTTGTATGCTCATCTTCTATATGTGGAAGAACAAGCAAATCCATAAACCGTTTAATGAATGTGGATTTTCCTGTACGAACTGGTCCCACCACTCCAATATATATTTCTCCTTTTGTTCTCGCTTGTATGTCTTTGTATAAATGAAACGTATTCATAAAACACCCCCTTACTATACTGATAATAATCTATGCCTCCTTTTTATTTTTTAGAAGTTACCTCATTGATTTTTTATTCTAAAAGTCGTATCATAAAAAATAAAAAGGATAAGGTTTGGTGTTACATACATGCACGCAACAAGAACAAAACAAAAGAAAGAGCGTTCCGCTCTAAATATTTCATTAATTGCAGGACTTATTTTTGCTCTTCTAGAAATTATTATAGCTATTTACACACATTCTCAAGCTGTTCTACTCGATGGTTTTTATGATGGTGTAGAATCTATAATGATTATTATTTCTATCGGAATCATTCCATTACTATATCGTTCTTCTAATGAAAAGAGACCTTTTGGCTATTTGCAAATAGAATCTTTTTTTGTTGTAATCAAGGGATTTACAATGATTGCCATCACTATCGGTTTAATTTCCACTAATATAGAAATTGTACTTAATGGAGGACGTCATATTGCTTTTAATAATATTGCCTACTTTGAACTTTTCGCAACCCTCTTAAGTGTATTTGTTATTTTTCTACTTCGAAAGAAAAATGCCAAAACACATTCTGCCCTTGTTTCTATGGAAATCCAAGAGTGGACAATCGATACTATCGCTTCTTTAGGTATGGCGATTGCTTTTTTTCTTCCACTTTTTATCAAAACAACTTGGTTTGTAAAAATCGTTCCTTATTTAGATCAAATCATTGCTATTGCACTTTCACTATTTATGTTGCCCACACCAATTCGTGTAATTATAACAGGTCTAAGAGATATTTTCTTAATTGCTCCAGAAGAAGAAACTATAACGGAAATCAAAAGTATTATCAACCCGATTTTAGTTTCCTATGGTTATAAACAATTATCTTATGATATTATTCGAACTGGAAGAAAACTTTGGATTAGTGTTTATATTACATTCGACAAAGATTTGATATCTATTTCTCGACTTCGCATTGTTCAAGATTTAATTATCGAAGCACTAAAAAAAGATTACCAAGATTTTTATTTTGAATTGTTACCTGAGGTTGAGTATCTAGGAAATACAGAAGTACGATAAAAGGAGAGAACTGAAAAGTTCTCTCCTTAATAATTATTCCCACGGTAATGTGGGGATTTCTATTCTTTTATCTCTTAACATTAACTCTTTAACTGCTTCTCCTGGATTTTTCCCTTCAAACAATACTTTATTTACTTGTTCAATAATCGGAATAGATACATCGTATTTCTTTGCAAGTTTCACTGCTGATTTTGTAGAATAAACACCTTCCACAACCATTTGTACTTCTTCCATCGCTTCTTCCATTGTCTTTCCTTGACCAATTAAAAATCCAGCTTTTCTATTACGACTATGCACACTCGCACAAGTAACAATCAAGTCTCCAATTCCTGTAAGCCCAGTAAAACTTTCTAATTTTCCGCCCATCGCAACTCCAAGTCTTGCAATTTCAGCAATTCCTCTTGTGATCAAAGCAGCTTTTGTATTATCTCCGTATCCAAGCCCATCTGCAATTCCAGCCGCTAATGCAATCACATTTTTCAACGCCCCTCCAATTTCTATTCCAAGCATATCTGGACTAGTATATACTCTAAACGTTTCATTCATAAATGCTTCTTGCAAATATTCCGCTGTCTTTTTCGTTTTCGCTCCTACAACACAAGTTGTCGGAAGCCCTCTTCCAACTTCCTCCGCATGACTTGGTCCTGATAAAACTGCTACGTTCGCCTGAGGGATTTCTTCAAAAATTTGTTGCGACAAAGTCATTAGTGTATCTTCCTCGATTCCTTTTGCCACATCCACAATAATCTGATTTTCTTCCACGTATGGCTTCATACTTCGTGCTGTTGCTCTTGTAAATGGTGATGGTACTGCAAGCACCATAAAATCTTGTCCTTCTATTGCTTCTTGCAATTCATTTGTAAACTGCATCTCTTGTGGAAGTTTTACCCCTGGAAGTTTACTTTTATGCTCTCTTTCTTTTAAAAGCATTTCCACCTCTTCCTTTGAAATCGACCAAACAGTCACTTTATGACCATTTTTATGAAGTAATAACGCTAATGCAGTTCCCCAACTCCCTGCTCCTAATACACCTACATTTGCCATATCCTATTCTCCTACTTCTTTCCAAACTTTAACTTGTTTTCAGTTCCATTACATAATCTTTTTATATTTTCACGATGTTTATACACCGCTAATATTACTAAAAACACTGAAAGTGTATACAATTCATACTGTTGTGATTGTGTAAGAGTTGTTCCAAAAACTTCTCCTTGTACAACCATCCCTATTCCAAAAATAATAACTAAGATAATAGATCCAAGCGAAACATATCTTGTTATCCCGACTATCACAATAAATGTAAGCATTGCCACTAAAGCTACTTTCGGATTTACTGCAAGTAAAAGTCCTGCAGTTGCTGCAATTCCTTTTCCTCCTTTAAACTTTAAGTAGAAAGGAAAATTATGTCCAAGCACAGCACCTATTCCAGCATACATCGCTAACAATTCAAACATTTCACTATTACTTTTTCCATAAATCATATATGCAATCCATACGGCTAAAATACATTTTAAACTATCACCTAAAAAGGTTATTGCTCCCGCTTTCCATCCCAATGTTCGAAGAGCGTTTGTTGTTCCTGCATTTCCACTTCCATGTTTTCTAATGTCTATATGATGTAGCCTACCGTAAATATATCCTGTCTGAAATAATCCACAAATATATCCCAAAATCAGACAAACTAAACGTTCCATATTATTTATCCTTATCCTTTCTTTCACGAATAAAGAATTTTAATGATGTACCCTTAAATCCAAATGCTTCTCTAATTTTGTTTTCCAAATATCTTGTATATGAAAAATGCATCAGTTCTTTGTCATTTACAAAAATAACAAATGTTGGTGGTTTCACAGATACTTGAGTAATATAGTATAATTTTAAACGCTTTCCTTTATCTGACGGTGGTTGTTGCATCGCGACTGCTTCCATCATAATTTCATTTAATACACCTGTTGCCACTCGAAGAGTTTGGTTTTCGATAACCATATCTATTTTTTCATATAATTTATTCAAACGCTGTCCCGTCTCTGCAGAAACATACATAATTTCTGCATATGGCATATAAGATAAAACTTGTCTAACCTGCTTTTCATATTCATACATTGTCTTATCATGCTTTTCAATAGCATCCCACTTGTTTACAACAATGATAATTCCTTTTCCACGTTCATGTGCGATTCCTGCAATTTTAGCATCTTGCTCAGTTACTCCTTCTGTTGCATCAATCACGATTAAGACAACGTCTGCCCTTTCAACCGCTGTAACTGTACGAATAATACTGTATCTTTCTAATTCTTCCTTAATTTTATTCTTTCGACGAAGCCCAGCTGTATCAATAAATACATATTCTTTTCCATTATACGTAATCGGTGTATCAATTGCATCTCTTGTTGTTCCTGCAATATTGGATACGATTACTCGATTATTTCCCTGTAATTTATTAATAATTGAAGACTTTCCTACATTCGGTTTCCCTACAATAGCAATACGTGGTCTATCATCTTCCTCTTCTTCTACATTTGTTTCTGGAAAATATTTTACTACTTCATCAAGCATGTCACCTATTCCTAAGCGCGAAGAAGCAGAAATCGGAAACGGATCTCCTATTCCCAAATTATAAAATTCATACACATCTGCCATAAATTTTTGAAAACTATCTACTTTGTTCACAACTAGTACAACTGGTTTCCCGGAACGACGAAGCATATCTGCTACCTTTGAATCAGAATCTACAAGTCCCTGTTTTACATCAGTCAAGAAAATAATTACATCAGCTGTATCAATAGCAATCTGTGCTTGCTCACGCATTTGTGCTAAAATAATATCTTTGCTATCTGGTTCAATTCCCCCTGTATCAATCAATGTAAATTCTTTATCTAACCAGTTTACTTCCGCATAAATACGGTCTCTTGTAACACCCGGTGTATCTTTTACAATCGAAATCATTTCTCCTGCCAACGCATTGAATAATGTAGATTTTCCTACATTCGGTCTCCCTACGATAGCTACTATCGGTTTACTCATACTTCTTCTCCTTCTATATCTTATTTTATAATTGCTTCTACAAAATCTTGTCCGCTTGATTTTACAATATCTATATCTACTTGTAAAGCCTCTTTCAAATCTGTAATTGTTACATCATCTAATAGAACTTCCTCTCCATCTCTAAGCATACTACATGGAAGTAATAACGTCTCTCCTAGAGGTTGTCCTTTTAACTGCTCAATTAAATCTTGGCCTGTAATCAATCCTGCAACTGTTATTTTCTCTCCAAAAAAATTATTAATAATTTTATATAAATGTATATTGATATTTGGATATTTGGTCTGCAGTTTTTTTATCATTTTCTCTAAATACGGGTATACAAGTGCACCTGTTGCCATTGAAATTTCCTTGCTTCTATTATCTCCTACAAGTCCATTAAACGTTTCTTCAAACTCATTTAGAAGAAGGCGTAACATACCAACACCATTTTCTAACTGCAAATATCCATCGTATCTTTCTTCCTCTGGTATTTCCTCATCTGCAAGAACATACCATTCATCACCTGCATGAATAAAATGCATTCCATGCTCTTCATAAATCTTATTCTGCCATTTATGAATAGTTTCTAATACTTTTTTCGCATCTTCTTTTTCAAAAGGTTCTAATGGATATAACCCTTCTCGATATTTTGTTAATCCTACTGGTACAACAGATACACTTTGCAAATAAGGAAGATATTTTGTCATATCACGTATGCTTCTTTCTAGCTCTTCACCATCATTTTCCCCTTTACAAAGTACAATCTGACCATTCATCGTAATTCCGCCTTCATATAAAATATCCACTTTCTTTAACGCATCACCGGCGAAACGATTATGCAACATTTTACAACGCAATTCTGGATTTGTTGTTTGAAAAGAAATATTGATTGGCTCTAAATGATATTTCACAATTCTTCTTACATCATCATCGCTCATATTTGTCAGTGTAATATAATTCCCTTGTAAAAACGATAAACGCGAATCATCATCTTTAAAATAAAGTGTATCTCGCATTCCTTTTGGCATTTGATCTATAAAACAAAACATACACTTATTTCTGCATGAACGATATTCATCCATAAGTCCCTGCTCGAAATCAATTCCTAAATCTTCTTCATAATCTTTTTCTATTTCTAGTTCCCACTCTTCTCCATTTGCTTTCTCTATCAATACAACCAATTCTTCATCATTCACTAAAAAATGATAATCGAATACATCTTCAATCTCATTGTCGTTGATACTAATTAATTTATCCCCTGCTTCTATTCCTAATTCCCACGCAATGCTTCCTTCTTCAACACTACGAATGATATGTTCTTTTTTCATGTTTTACTCCTGTCATCAAACAAATCTTCTTTATCTTCTCTATCATACTAAATTTTTTAAGAAAATGCAATTTTTAACGTTGTCTTGTTGAATCCCCCGTCCTTTTTTGCTAAAATATTTTTGAAAAAAGAAATATTTAGAAACGGAGGCCGTTATGCCAAATTTAAAAGTATTAGAACAGAGTTTACCAATAGCACCTCTTAAAATCGCAGCATTAGAAAGTTGTACTGATTTAGCAAAAAAGGTTAATGACTACATTGTACAGTTTCGTCACGCACCTGTTGTAGATTCGATTCATCCAACATTATTTGCAAATCATCAAACTGACAACTATCTAGCAAGTCTTTCTTGTCCACGCTTCGGTTCAGGAGAAGCAAAGGGTATGTTCCATGAATCTATTCGTGGATGTGATTTATTTGTTATGGTCGATGTATGCAATTATAATTTAACTTATAGTGTAAATGGACACTTAAATCACATGTCGCCAGATGATCATTACCAAGATTTGAAACGTATTATTTCTGCTGCAACTGGAAAAGCACATCGTATCAATGTAATCATGCCTTTCTTATACGAAAGTCGTCAACATAAACGTACGAAACGTGAGTCTTTAGACTGTGCTTTTGCATTAGAAGAATTAACAAATATGGGGGTTTCTAACATTTTAACATTTGATGCTCATGATCCTCGTGTGCAAAATGCCATTCCACTTAAAGGTTTTGACAACTTTACTCCTCCATATCAATTCATGAAAGCTCTTTTCCGTTCTGTTCCAGATTTAAAAGTGGATAAAGATCACTTAATGATTATCAGTCCTGATGAAGGAGCAATGCACCGTGCCGTATACTTTTCTAACGTACTCGGTGTAGATATGGGAATGTTCTATAAGAGACGTGATTACTCAACTGTTGTCAACGGTAAAAATCCTATCGTTGCTCATGAATTCTTAGGTGACGATATTCATGGTAAAGATCTCATTATCATTGACGATATGATTTCTTCAGGAGAAAGTATGCTTGATGTTGCAAAACAATTAAAAGCTAGAGGTGCTGGACGAGTATTCGTTTGCACAACATTCGGCTTATTTACAGAGGGATTCGCCAAATTTGATGAATACTATGAAAAAGGTTATATTGATCGTGTGATTACAACTAACCTTACTTATCTTCCAAAAGAAATTTATGAAAAACCTTATTTTGTAACTGCAGATATGAGTAAATTCCTTGCATTGATTATTGATTCTTTGAATCATGATTTAACAATCGGTTCTGTTTTGAATCCAACAGATAGAATTCATCAGTTGCTTGCAAAACATAAATAAGAATATGAAAATGGTGTAACCAATTACAAGTGGCTACACCATTTTTGTTCTTTATTTTCGGAATTGTGAATAACTTGCTCCACTTTCCATTGTAACTCCTCTCGCTTCTGCTAATTCACTTACTGTTACTAACTGATATCCTCTTTGGACTAACATTGGAATTAACTGTACTGCCGCTTCTACTGATTGTTTATGTATATCATGCATAAGTACAATATCTCCATCCTTGGCATTTTTCAATACATTATTAATTGTGCTCTGTGCATTTCTTGTTTTCCAATCCAAAGTATCTATCGACCACATAATAATTGGCTGTCCTACAGTTGCTTTTACAGTAGCATTTTTCTTACCATAAGGTGGTCTTACAAGTGTTGTTGGAAAACCTCCTGTCACTTTAGCTACAGCATGTACTGTTGTTGAAAGTTCTTTACGAATTTCCTCCGGTGTAAGTTTTGTTAAATCGGTATGTGTAGTAGAGTGATTTGCTAACTCACAACCAATGTCCTTCATTTTCTTCACAGCATTTGGATATTTTTCAACTTTAGGTGCAAGCATAAAAAATGTTGCTCTAGCTCCATTTGCTTTCAGTACATCCAAAATTTTTTCTGTATCCACACCTGGTCCATCATCAAATGTTAATGCAAGCATAGGCTTATTCGGATCTATTGAATTCTCTTCTGAAATTAATTTTCCATCCTTTGCAAATTCACATTTTTTTGTACCAATTTGTTGTTTTCCTGTAACAACTTTTCCATTTTGATCAAAATAGTATTTATCATCCTTTATTTTTTGCCATCCTACAGCCATACTTCCATCTTCTTTTAGATAAATCTGTATTCCATCTTTCTCTTTCCAGCCAGTCTGCATGATACCTTTTTTATCAAAATAGTATATCTGTCCGTCTTTTTCTTTCCATCCCGTTTGTTTTTTCCCATTTGGTCCCATATAATACGTTTTCCCTTTTGAATTTACAAACTCATTGACTGCATACTGTCCGTTACTTTTCTTGAATTTTTCCCCTTCCCATTGACCATATTTATTTTTCACTGTGACTTTACCATCTTTTAAATCAATTCTAACTTTTCCTAACCAATCTTTTGAAAGAGAATCTTCAATTTTTTCAGACAGTTTTATTTTAATCGGAAAATCTCCATCTATTTTGCCATCTACATTACAGGATATTTGATAATGATTTCCTTTATTGAAACTATCTAATAAATTTTGAACTGTGTATCCAGTATCTGCATCTAAAACAAGTTGTAAATCTCCACTTCCTATTGCTTTCGCAGTGATTTCAGGAACTTCTTCTTCCTGTACTATTTCTACTGATTCAGGTGCAAGTGTAATAACTGCTTTTTCGCTTTCTTCTTTTGCAGTTGACATTTGCAACATTCCCATAACTACAAAACATAGTACTAAACATGCAACTACTTTCCACATATAGTTATCTCTTTTGAATTTTTCCTTTATCATTTGTAATCTCCCCTATGTTTTCAATATTGATTTCATTATAAACTATGCCTAATTTCGATGCAATAACACAACATTTAAGTTTTCTTTAAAATTATTAACTTTTTTGTAATCATTTAACAAACAAAGGCGAAACTTTAATAAGTTTCGCCTTTACATCTACCTTACTTTATCTAGTTTTCTGCACCTGGTTTTTCTACTCGACTAATTGCTTCTTTCTGCATTGGAATACGGCAATTTTTATTATTACCAAACTCTACTACAACGTCTTCTTCTTGTACATCGATAATTACTCCGTAGAATCCACTTGTTGTTAAAACAGTATCTCCTACCTCTAATTCCGACAACATCAACTTAATTCTTTTTTGTTCTTTCTTCTGAGGACGCATAAGTAAAAACCAAAATCCTCCTAAAATCACTGCATAAACAATAATGATACTTAACATTATCTTTTCCTCCTAAATTTTTGCGATATTACCAATATACACAATAATAATCTTTTCAGCAAGGCTTTTCCATAAATTTCATAAAAACTTTATATCTATTTACCCGACATGCTATCTAATTTTTGCTTCTTATATTCTTTATATCTACCATTTTCAATCGCTTCACGAATTTCTTCCATCATTGTGTTATAAAAATACAAATTATGAAGAACGCAAAGACGCATCCCCAACATTTCTTTTGCTTTCAACAAATGTCTAATGTAAGCCCTACTATATTTCCTACACGCAGGACACTGACAGCCCTCTTCAATTGGTTTGTCATCTAATTCATATTTTGCATTAAATAAATTTAATTTTCCATGATTTGTATACACATGACCATGTCTTCCATTTCTACTTGGATATACACAATCAAAAAAGTCAACTCCACGATCAACTGCTTCTAAAATATTTGCCGGTGTTCCTACTCCCATCAAATATGTTGGTTTATTTTCTGGCAAATACGGAACTGTCGCATCAAGAATTCTGTACATATCTTCATGAGACTCACCTACTGCCAATCCACCTAATGCATAGCCATCCAAATCTAATTCTGAAATACGTTTTGCATGTTCAATTCGAATATCTTCATAAATTGCCCCTTGATTAATTCCAAATAATAATTGACTTTTATTAATTGTATCTGGCAATTGATTTAAACGATTCATCTCTGCTTTACAACGTTCAAGCCATCTCGTTGTTCTTGCCACTGAATTTTCAATATATTGTCTACTAGCAACACTTGATGGACATTCATCAAATGCCATTGCAATTGTAGATGCTAAGTTTGACTGAATCTGCATACTTTCTTCTGGTCCCATAAAAATTTTCTTCCCATCAATATGCGATTGAAAGTAAACTCCTTCTTCTTTGATTTTTCTTAAACCAGATAAAGAAAATACCTGAAATCCACCTGAATCTGTTAAAATCGGCTTGTCCCACACCATGAATTTGTGAAGACCACCTAATTTTTTTACCACCTCATCTCCTGGACGTACATGAAGATGATATGTATTAGATAACTCAACCTGTGTTTTTATTCCTTGTAAATCTTCTGTAGATACAGCCCCTTTAATGGCTGCTGCTGTTCCGACGTTCATAAACACGGGAGTTTCAATTACACCGTGCACTGTTTCTAGCCTTCCTCTTTTCGCAAGACCATCTTTCTTAATGACTTTATACATATACTTTCTATCCTCTCCTCTTAGTAATGGCAAATAACTGGAATTCCCGCTTTTAAATATCCAAATAACTGCTGTGCCTTATCTTTAGGCATATTTATACAACCATGTGAACCATGTGTTAAATATCTATTTCCACCAAACGAACTTTGCCATACAGCATCATGGAAACCAATTCCACCATTAAACGGCATCCAAAAATCTACTGGTGTTTCATACTCTCTCTTCCCATTTGGCAAGATCTTTCCTTTTAGAACTGCACCTTTCTGCACATAAGTAACCGTGTACGTTCCCTGTGGAGTCGAATGGCCTGAACTTGGTCTTCCCGTTACAACCGGACTCTCCATCATCATTTTTCCATTTTGAAAAAACCACATATGTTGTGTAGTCAAATCTACTTCCGCATACGTATTACCAAAATCATTTCCTTGATGAGATACTGCTTTTCTCTTATATTCTGGTTCTCGTTTTACAGGTTTTCCATTCAAAATATCTTCTGTTAATTTAGTATATTCTGCACTTTGATTGATTTTCCAACCATATATTCCATTCTTTACTTCTGTCGTTTTTCCAGTTGCAGTAACAAATGAACGTGGCTTACCAGAAGTATCATATTTAATTGACAATTTTTTAATATATTCCTTCACACTATTTTCTTTGAAAGACACTTGCATATTTTCATCTACAGACAACCATTGTGAGATATTTTCTTTATCTACTTTCTCTGTAAACGGATTAAAATCATAAACGATTTCTGCATTTAAGCATTTATTCATTGTTTCTTGTGCAGAAATAACCTCTTTTGACCCCGACACATATTTTGGTTCATAATATGCTTTGCTCGCCTTCATATCTATTTCTTTTTTCAATCCGTCTAAATGCTCTTCGATTACTTTTGTCAACTTTTGTACGTTCACTTCATTTCCAAATATTTCTTTTTTAATTGTAAATTCTTTCCCACTAAATACTGGTGTTGCAGAAACTGATTTTACTGGAGTTGAATTTTTCACACATTTCAACTGATTAATCTTTTCACTTAATTTTTGCTTATCATATACAACTCCCGTTTCAATTGTTCTTATATCTTTTTGGAAAAGAGATTTTGGCCATAAAAATGGATTTTGAGAATGTAATACTTTTTCCAATTCATTACTTGGTTGGTATTTAAGTGTAATTTCTTTCCCTTGAATTTTTTCTATCTGTCCATCACTTCTCTTTAACTTCAATTCATAACCGGCAATTTGTTGTTCAATAGATTTCTCAGCATATGCAACATTTTTCCCACCTAGTTTATTTCCATTTATGATTGTTGACAAATAAAAATGACTATTGAAATAGAATGCAATCCCCAAATAGACAACAAGTAGCACACCTACCACAGATGCGGAAATAATTATCCATTTCTTTCCTTCTTTAGATTTTCTGCTTTTCTTTTGCGGATGATAGTTTGGATTTTTCTCATCATCATCATACAAAAAAACCAATTCATCTTCCTTTTTTCTCTGCTCGTTTTGTTTTTTCAAACCGAATCCGGATAAATCTTCTACCTCCAAAGATTCTAATTCTGCAAGTAATTTTTTTTGTCTTGTATCTTTTTGAGATGATACATTTTTTTTGTTTTTCTTCATATCACTCATCGAATACTTCTCCCTTTTATCTTTTTCAAACAAATCAATAGCCAAAGCCAATATTTTCCAAAACTATTGCTTTGACTACTTATTTTATTATAATACGTTGAATACTAAATGTATATAGGAATCTTTAAAAATTAATAATTGCGTGATATTTAAGCATATCTTATAATAGTTATGTAATAATTGTACAAAGGAGGTTCACTATGGCTGGTTCAACATATGGAACTATTTTCAAAATAACTACATGGGGAGAGTCCCACGGTAAAGGAATCGGCGTTGTCGTTGATGGCTGCCCTGCTGGTCTTTCCCTTTCTGAAAAGGATATTCAAAAATTTCTAAACCGACGCAAACCTGGACAAAACAAATATACTACGAAGCGAAACGAAAACGATACTGTGGAAATTTTATCCGGTGTTTTTGAAGGAAAAACTACTGGAACACCAATTTCTCTTCTTGTTCGCAACGAAGATCAACATTCGAAAGATTATAGTAATATTAGTTCTTGTTACCGTCCAGGTCATGCAGATTATACATTTGATGCCAAATATGGATTTCGTGATTATAGAGGCGGTGGACGTTCTTCTGGAAGGGAAACAATAGGACGTGTTGCTGGTGGTGCTATCGCTTTAAAACTATTAAAAGAATTAGGAATAACTGTTTTAACCTATACAAAATCTATCGGTCCTTATGAAATTCCATCTTCTGAATACCATTTTTCGGAGATAGAGGAAAACATTCTCTATATGCCTAATCTTACATACGCAAATAAAGCCTCTACATTTTTAAATGAATGTATGTCAAACTGCGATTCCGCCGGAGGTATAATTGAATGTCAAGTTAAAAATCTTCCTTCTGGAATTGGCGAACCTGTTTTTTATAAATTAGATGCTTGTCTTGCTCAGGCAATGTTTTCTATAGGAGCTGTAAAAGGAATGGAGGTTGGTGATGGTTTCTCCGTTTCCTCCACATTAGGAAGTAAAAACAACGATGCATTTTACAGCAAAAGTGGAACGATTTGTAAAAAAACAAACCACTCTGGTGGGATTTTAGGTGGTATAAGCGATGGAAATGATTTGATTTTTCGAACTGCTTTTAAACCAACTCCTTCTATCGCTCAACCGCAAAATACTGTTACATCCACTGGCGAAAATACTATTCTTTCCATTACCGGAAGACACGATCCCATTATCGTTCCTCGAGCTGTCGTTGTAGTGGAAGCGATGACAGCATTAACCTTAATTGATTTGATACTATTAAATATGTCTTCACGCTTAGAAAATATTATTCGGTTTTACGAGAAGTAAAACTTTAAAAGTTCCACAAAAATGAAATTTTATTTGTAAGATGAAAGGATGATTGAATTCGATATTGTATCGGACTCAACCCTTTCATTTTTCTATTATACATATCTTAATTTCTTTTATTTCCAACTCTTTTTTTGTTGATTTTTTTATATTTTTCTGTATAATAGATTATGCGCGCTTTGTTAAGAAATACTAAACTTTTTGTTTAGTTAAAGCCAACTATCAACCAGATGGAAAGGAGATTTATGCAAATTGGTCAGAAATTAAAAGAATTAAGAATAGCAAAAAATTTAACACAAGAAGAACTCGCTGATCGTGCCGAACTTTCAAAAGGATTTATTTCCCAAATAGAACGGGATTTAACTTCCCCTTCTATTTCTACTCTAGTCGATATTCTTCAGTGTCTCGGAACCAGTTTGAAAGACTTCTTTCAAGAGGAATCAGATGAACAAATTGTATTTGGAAATGAAGATTATTTCAAAAAAATAGATACAGAGTTAGAAAACACAATCGAATGGATTATTCCAAACGCACAAAAGAATATGATGGAACCCATCCGTCTTACACTAAAACCAGGCGGTTCTACTTACCCCGATCTTCCCCATGAAGGTGAAGAATTTGGTTATGTCCTTCAAGGAAGTATACAAATTCATATGGGGAAAAAAGTTTATCACGCAAAAAAGGGAGAAGCATTTTATTTTACTCCTCATTCAGAACATTATATAAAAGCAAATCAAAAAAGCGGTGCAAAACTTATTTGGGTAAGCACACCGCCAAATTTTTAATCACTATTATCAAGGAGGATATCATGGCAAAGAAATTAATTGATATGATAAACATTTCCAAATCTTATGGAGACAATCTTGTCTTAGATGACTTAAATTTATATATAAATGAAAATAAATTTTTAACTTTACTTGGGCCAAGTGGTTGTGGAAAAACAACATTGCTTCGTATTTTAGGTGGATTTGAAACCGCAAATGAAGGAAAAATTATTTTCGAGGGCAACGATATTACAAATCTTGCTCCGAATAAACGTCAATTAAATACCGTTTTTCAAAAATATGCTCTTTTTTCTCATATGAGTATTGCAGAAAATATCGCCTTCGGTCTTAAAATCAAAGGAAAATCAAAAGCATATATTAATGACAAAATCAAATATGCCTTGAAACTTGTAAATCTTGATGGATACGAAAATCGGACTCCAGATTCTTTAAGTGGTGGACAGCAACAGCGTATTGCTATTGCTAGAGCTATTGTAAATGAACCAAAAGTTCTTCTTCTTGATGAACCTCTTGGTGCTTTAGATTTAAAACTTCGTCAAGATATGCAGTACGAATTAATCCGATTAAAAAATGAAT
This sequence comes from Faecalimonas sp., assembly GCA_029264305.1. Taxonomy (GTDB): domain Bacteria; phylum Bacillota; class Clostridia; order Lachnospirales; family Lachnospiraceae; genus Faecalimonas. The sequence continues at coordinate 47,137 of JARICA010000017.1, forward strand.
TGGGAATTACATTTGTTTACGTTACACATGATCAGGAAGAAGCGCTTACCATGTCTGATACCATTGTTGTTATGAATCAAGGATATATTCAACAAATCGGTACTCCTGAAGATATTTACAATGAACCTGAAAATGCTTTTGTTGCAGACTTCATTGGTGATAGTAATATTTTGCCTGCAATCATGGTCGAAGATAAGCTCGTAAAAATTCTTGGCGTAAATTTTCCTTGTGTTGATACAGGATTCGGCAGAAACAAACCAGTAGATGCTGTGATTCGCCCAGAAGATATCGACTTAGTAAACGTAGAAGATGGAATTATGCAAGGAATTGTTACTCACTTAATTTTTAAAGGGGTTCACTATGAAATGGAAGTAACTGCAAACAATTACAAATGGCTTGTACATAGCACAGATTTATTCCCTGTTGGAACAGAAGTTGGTATTAAAGTAGATCCATTTGATATTCAGATCATGAAAAAACCTGAATCTGAAGATGAGGAGGCTGTTATTATTGAAGAATAAGAAAAAATTATTAGCAGGGCCATACTTATTTTGGTCTATCTCTTTCATCATCATTCCACTTTTTATGATTTTGTATTATGGATTGACAAACAGCAAAAATCAATTCACTTTATCAAATATCGCTAAAATCACAACACCTGAAAATCTGAAAGCACTTGGACTTGCTCTTTTGCTTTCTTTTGTTAGTACGCTTATTTGTCTTGTCTTGGCATATCCTTTGGCAATGATCCTTGCTTCAAAAAGTATGAATCAGACAAGTTTTGTTGTATTAGTGTTTATTTTACCAATGTGGATGAATTTTTTACTTCGTACACTTGCATGGCAAACGCTTTTGGAAAAGAATGGAGTTATCAATAGCATCCTTTCTTTCTTCCATTTACCTACACAATCTATGATTAATACGCCATCTGCTATTATACTTGGTATGGTATACAACTTTCTACCATTTATGGTATTACCTATTTACAATGTTATTGTAAAAATTGATAAAGATGTTATTTCCGCTGCTAGAGATTTAGGAGCAAACAATACACAAACGTTTACAAAAATTATTTTTCCTTTAACTATACCTGGAATCATAAGTGGGATTACTATGGTATTCGTTCCATCCCTTACAACCTTTGTTATTTCTGACTTACTTGGTGGTAGTAAAATTCTTCTTATTGGAAATGTTATAGAACAAGAATTTAAACAAAGTAGTAATTGGAATGTAGGCTCTGGACTCTCACTTGTTCTAATGATATTCATTATTGCAAGTATGGCATTAATTGCAAAATATGATAAAGATGGAGAGGGGACAGCATTTTAATGAAAAAACTATTACAAAATATTTATTTATCACTGATCATTTTTTTACTATATGCTCCAATTGTTACACTTGTCGTACTTTCTTTCAATAATTCAAAAACACGAGCAAAATGGGGCGGATTTACTGGAAAATGGTATATTTCTCTTTTCCAAAATGAACAAATCATGAATGCTCTCTATACAACTTTAATTATTGCACTTTTATCCGCTTTCATTGCAACAATTATAGGTACCGCTGCTGCTCTAGGCATACAAAGTATGAAACGAAAACCACGAACACTCTTAATGGGAATCACGAATATTCCCATGCTAAACGCAGATATTGTTACTGGTATTTCTTTAATGCTTCTATTTATTGCAATAGGTACTTCATTAAAATTTATTGGAATCCAATTTTCACTTGGATTTATAACTATTTTAATAGCGCATATCACCTTTAACATTCCGTATGTTATTTTAAGCGTTATGCCAAAATTAAAACAAACAAAGCGAAGTACTTATGAAGCAGCATTAGATTTAGGTGCATCACCAATTTACGCTTTCTTTAAAGTTGTATTTCCTGATATTTTGCCAGGAGTATTTTCAGGATTTTTGTTAGCATTTACAATGTCATTAGATGATTTCGTTATTACTCACTTTACAAAAGGACCTGGTGTAGATACACTTTCCACAAAAATTTATAGTGAAGTGCGTAAAGGAATAAAACCAGAAATGTATGCGCTTTCTACCCTCCTATTTGTTTCCGTATTGATTTTATTAATTTTAATTAACCTTTCTCCTGCCTCAAAGAACGGAGAAACAAAATCAAAAGAAGTAAACAAACTCACTCGTATTTCTCACTTTGTCCTTCGGCGCATTGTTCCAATAGGAATGGCTATTGTTGTTATTGCTGGTGGAATTTTCTATAATTCTAAGAAAAATTTAAATGGAGATAATCAAGTAATTGTCTATAATTGGGGAGAATATATTGATCCTAAAGTAATTACTTTATTTGAAAAAGAAACTGGAATTAATGTTGTTTATGAAGAATTTGAAACAAACGAAATCATGTATCCAAAAATTCAATCTGGAGCCATTGCTTATGATGTTGTCTGCCCATCTGACTATATGATTCAACGTATGATTGAAAATGATTTACTTGCTGAATTAAACTTTGATAATATTCCAAATATTAAAAATATTGGTTCACAGTATATGAAACAATCAAAACAATTTGATGCAGAAAACAAATACTCTGTTCCATATTGTTGGGGGACTATCGGTATTCTTTACAACAAAAAAATGGTAGATAAGCCAATTGACAGTTGGTCTGTATTATGGGACAAAAAATATAAAGATAATATTTTAATGCAAGATAGTGTTCGCGATGCTTTTGCTGCAGCTTTAAAATATTTAGGTTACTCACTAAACTCTACCGATTTAGATGAACTAGAAAAAGCAAAAGAATTACTTATCGAACAAAAACCGTTAGTACAAGCATATGTTATTGATCAAGTTAGAGATAAAATGATTGGGAACGAAGCTGCTATCGGTGTTATTTACTCTGGAGAAGCAATTTATACGCAACTTGAAAATCCTGACTTGGAATATGTCATTCCAAAAGAAGGTTCAAATGTTTGGATTGACTCTTGGGTGATTCCCAAAAATGCAAAACATAAAGAAAACGGTGAAAAATTTATTAATTTCCTTTGTCGTCCAGATATTGCAAAAATGAATTTTGATTACATTACTTATTCTACTCCAAACGTTGAAAGTCAAAAATTAATCAAAGATCCTGCTATTCGAAATAGCAAAATCGCTTTTCCTAACGCAACAGAACTGGATCGCTGTGAAACTTTTAAATTTTTAGGAAATAAAAACGATTCCATTTATAATGAATTATGGCGTGAAATCAAATCACACTAATTCTAATGAGAGGTATTTATGAAACGTATATTTACTTACAAAATACCGGCGGAATTTGAACACAACACTCTGCTTTCCTTTTTGAAGGCAGAGTATTATTCTTCCCCGATTATTAGACATTTAAAACAAACTGAAAACGGAATATTACTAAACGGAAATTGGGCACGAGTTGGCGATATTCTTCATGAAGATGATCTTCTCACTATAACATTACTAGAAACTTGTTCTTCTCAACATATTGTCCCTGTCCCTCTCCCATTGAATATTGTTTACGAGGATGATGATTTAATGGTCATTAATAAACCAGCCAACATGCCTATCCATCCGTCACAAAACAATTATGAAAATACCTTGGCGAATGCTGTGGCACACTACTTTAACCAAAAAGGTGTTCCATTTGTCTATCGTTGCATAAACCGCTTAGACAGAGATACTACAGGGCTTCTTATTATAGCAAAACATATGTATAGCGCATCTCTTTTGTCTAATATGGTTAAAAATCGTTCCATTCATCGTGAATATCTTGCTATTGCTGATGGAAACGTAAATGATGAAGGAATAATTGAGGCTCCTATTGCTCGTGTTCAGTCTTCAACAATAGAACGAGAAGTTAATTTTGTAGATGGTGATTTTGCACGAACATGCTATAAATGTTTAAAAAAAGAAAATGGATACTCCCTTGTTTCTTTAAAACTAGAAACAGGGCGTACCCATCAAATACGTGTTCATATGAAATATATAGGACATGCGCTTTTAGGAGATTTCTTATATAATCCAGACTATACTTTTATCAATCGTCAAGCACTTCATTCTTATCGACTAACCTTTATGCATCCACTTACAAAAGAATCTCTTACGTTTACTGCCCCTCTTCCACCTGACATGTCTAGACTATTTACTTAAATTTGAAAACATCCGCCACCGATGAACTCTCGCAAAAGAGAGTTTTTCGGTACATTTTCCGCATTAATACCTACAAAATAATCTAAAAACTTCAATAAGCGTTTTGCCTCTACATATTCTTTGCACTCTTTATCTATTCCAAACAAAATTGGTTCTGCATATTGTTTTAGCACAGCCAATTCATAAATTAACGCAGAATTAAACATCGCATCTGCTTCTTCTTGAAATGGGAAAATATTTTTTTCTTCTCCTCTTCTCACCGAATGCCACATTGCTATTGTATTTTGTGCCGATGTTCCTCGAGTTCTAGCATCTCGTACCATACGTCTTAATAATCTTCCTTCTGTCGTAGGAATACGATTATGTTCATCAACATTTAACTGTGTCAATGCACTAATATAAATTTTGAATTTATTCTCAGCTGCAAGTTTATACGTAAGTGCATCATTCAAACAATGAATACCTTCAATGACAAGTATATCTTCTTTTCCAAGCTTAGTTGGCGGTGCAATATATTCTCGCTGCCCTGTTTTAAAATTAAAAGTAGGGATTTGGACTTCTTTTCCTTCAAGCAATTCCTTTAATTGATAATTAAATAATTCTCTGTCAATAGCCTCCAAACATTCAAAATCATAATCTCCATTTTCATCTTTTGGAGTGAATTCTCTATTTACAAAATAATTGTCTACTGCTATTGGATGTGGTCTTAATCCAAGTGCCTGCAACTGAATAGAAAGTCTGTGTGAAAACGTTGTTTTCCCTGATGAAGATGGTCCTGCAATAAGAACAAATTTTACACTTGGTCTTTGTGCTATTTGCATTGCTAACTCTGCAACTTTTCTTTCCTGATAAGCTTCCTGTACAAGAATAACTTTCTGCATTCCCTGACTAGTAATTTGCTCGTTCAGATCAGCAACCGTTTCAATATGCATCATATCTCCCCATTGAGTCGATTCCTTTAAAATTTGAAATAGTTTTTTCTGTGGTTTAAAAGGAGGAACTAATTTTGGCTCTTCCTTAACAGGCATTTGTAACACAAATCCTTCATCATATAGATATAAAGCAAAATACTTTAGATAAGATGCATCTGGAACCATATATCCATAATAATAATCTGATATACCTTCCATCTCATATAGATTCACTGCCGAAACTCTTCTATATTGAAACAATCGTTCTTTGTCGTACATTCCCTGTTGTTTAAAAATAGAAATAGCATCATCAATATGAACTGTTTTTTTGATAATAGGTGCTTTTTTATTCACCATTTCTATCATACATTTTTCAACCTGTTGTAAAAATGCTTCTGTAACTTTTACATTTCCCTCCACCGTACAATAGTAACCTTTACTAACAGAATATTGAATGCGTATCTTTTTTACATTTTCTTTTTTTGCCACATCTTCAATAGCTTTTACTAGCAACAAGCACATACTTCTTCTATAAGTTTCATTTCCAATCTTACTATCTGTTGTAATAAATTCTAACTTACAGTCTTGTTTACATTCTTTTAATAATTCCTGTAATTTCCCATCAGCAAATACAAGTACGATATCATTCTTATATTGCTCTTGATATTCTTCTGCTATCTTTTTGTATGTCGTTCCTTCCTCATAAAGTTTAATCTCATTTCCTATTTGTATTTTGTACATTTTTTTGCCCATAATACTCCCTCTTTTCTATATGATTTAGAAACTTTTAATTTAAATACTCTAATAGATCCTAGACGGAAATACAATCTCCGCACTTTTCACACAAAGTTCGGGAAATATTCTTATGAGAGTGTCTGATACATCTCTTATAAAAATATGTTCTAATCCATAATGTCCCGCATCAATAATTGCTAGATTTCTCTCAACAGCATCTACTCCTTCATGATGACCTATATCTCCAGTAATTAGAACATCTGCCCCTTTCTCTATAGCAACAGAAATCACACTTTTTCCCGAGCCTGCACAAACTGCTATTTTCTGAATATGCTTATCTTCTTTCCCAAAAACTTGTACAGCATCTAAATGAAATTTATCTTTCACTAATTCCACACACTGTTTTAAAGTCATTTCTTTTTCACATATTCCTATTTTTCCTATTCCCAAATCTTCTTGCACCGAAGTTCTTTCTAACACTTCTTGACAGTTGAGATTCAAAATATCTGCTGATAAATCCGCCATACGCATTACATCATAATTGGTGTGCATTGCAAAATAAGCAATATCATGCTGTAATAATTTTACTACACGACGCCCAACGAAATCCTCATCTGTAATTTTACGAAGTGGAGAAAAAATCATTGGATGATGTGTAACAATCATATCTGCTTGTTCCTCTATTGCTTTAACTAATATTTCTTCTGTTAAATCAAGAGCAACATAAATTCTTTTCACTTCTTTTTCTTTACGCCCTACAAGAAGTCCTACATTATCCCACTCAAGCGCTCTATCAGACGAATATAATTCTTCTAATCTTTTCACAATATCTTTGCAAAGCATCTTTTTCCCTTTCTTAAAAAGCACGTAAAATCTTATATATCCTTTGTATTTCTTTGTCTATTTCTTCAATCCTATTTGCGACTCTATTCCTATCTGTATGTTGCAATTTGTTGCGAATTTCTTCCTTTATTAAAACTTCTTTTTTTAGAAACTTCTCTAATATAGGATTTTTTTGTTCAAGCAACCGTTTTCCATAATCTAATTCTTCTTGAGTATATTCCTCATGTTTTCCTTTTACCACACGCATCATTGGATAAAATTTACCTTCATCAATAACTATATTTTCTTCAGCAATAAAATATCCCTCTTCAGTCAAATATTGTCTAACTTTTCCTATCTCTGACTGTGGCTGCAAAATCCACTCTTTGATTTCTCCTTTATGTAAAGATCCCTCTTTCATAATTTTTATTACAAGACCACCACCCATTCCAGCAATAACTACACTTTCTCCTTCACCAGAACATAATTGTTTAAGCCCATCAGACAATCTTGTTTCTATTTTATCTTCTAATCCATGAAGTGCAATATTTTCTTTTGCCTTTTCAAGAGGACCTCTATTCACATCCATAGCAATTGCAGACGGATTTTTCCCATCCTCAATTAAATAAATAGGTATATATGCATGATCAGTTCCAACATCAACAACCCTATTTCCTACTGTCACCATATTCGCAACTGCTTGCAATCTCACTGATAATTCCATGACATCTCCTAATCTAAGTAATCTCTTAATTTACGGCTTCTACTAGGATGACGCAATTTTCTTAGTGCCTTCGCTTCAATTTGTCTAATTCTCTCTCTTGTAACATCAAATTCTTTTCCTACTTCTTCTAAAGTTCTTGCTCTTCCATCATTCATCCCAAAACGAAGTCGTAATACTTTTTGTTCTCTATCTGTCAATGTATTTAAAACTTCTCCTAATTGTTCTTTTAACAATGTAGCTGCAGCCGCTTCTGCAGGAACAGGAACATTGTCATCTTGAATAAAGTCTCCCAAATGGCTATCTTCCTCTTCCCCTATAGGTGTCTCTAAAGATACTGGTTCTTGAGAAATTTTCAAAATCTCTCTTACTCTTTCTACTGGCATATCTAATTCTTCTGCAATTTCTTCTGGCGAAGGTTCTCTTCCTAATTCCTGTAGTAACTGTCTTGATACACGGATTAATTTATTAATTGTCTCAACCATATGCACCGGAATACGGATTGTTCTTGCTTGATCTGCAATAGCTCTTGTGATTGCCTGACGAATCCACCATGTTGCATATGTGCTAAACTTAAAGCCTTTTTCATAATCAAATTTTTCCACAGCTTTAATCAATCCTAAATTCCCTTCTTGAATCAAATCAAGGAAAAGCATACCTCTTCCCACATAACGCTTTGCAATACTAACAACAAGACGTAAGTTCGCCTCTGCAAGACGCTTTTTCGCTTCTTCATCTCCTTCTGCCATACGTTTCGCCAATTCAATTTCTTCTTCTGCACTTAAAAGAGGAACCTTGCCAATTTCTTTTAAATACATACGAACAGGATCTTCGATACTGATACCATCTGGGACAGACAAATCAATCTTTTCCACATCAACTTCATCTTCATCTGTAATAACAACCTCTAAATCATCATCGTCATCAACATCTCCGTTAATGCGAAGCACATCTATATTTTGTCCTTCCAAATATTCAAAAACTTTCTCCATTTGCTCTGGTTCTAGTTCCATATCCGCAAAAATTTCATTGATTTCTTGTATCTCTAAAATATTTTTTTTCTTTTTTCCAAGTGCTAATAGTTCTTTCAATTTTTCTTCAAATTTCACAATATTTTCTTCCATCTTGTATCAATCCTCTCATCTGCTTTTATTTTATCCTTAATCAATAGAAATATGCAACTTATGCAAGTCTTGTAGTTCTCTCTTTGCATTCATCAATTTTTGTAATCCAACAATATCTGTTGGATCAAGCATTTTTGTAGCATATTCAATACTGTTGTTTTTAACTCGAATAATAGTTTCTTTCAACGCTTTTTCTTGCTCTTTTGTTGTAGTCAATTCTTTGATTTTTGTATGAAACAATGACGCAACTTCTCTATGCTCTTCTTCATCTGTAAAATGATTCATTATCTTCGCAGGATTTACTTCTCCATTTTCGTATTGTTCATATAAAATCTCAGCTACAATTGTATAAAGCTTCTCTGTAAAATCTTTAGGCGAAATATATTTTTGAATCTGCTTAAAAATTTTCTCATCTTCTAGAAGCCATGTCAATAAAATCTTTTGAGACTGTTTGTTTCCATCTTTTCTCATTTTATCTTTTCCAATTGCCTGTTTAGGTTTGATAGCAGGTGTTGCCAAACCTGATTGAACTGCTGTTTTAGCAACTAATTTTCTCAAATTATCATATCCAATATGATATGCTTTCGCAACAGCTTCGATATAATTTTCTCTTTCTATTTCTTCTTCAAAATCACAAAGTTTTCTCGCAACTTCTCGATGAAATTCTGTTTTCCCTTCCGGTGAATTCATATCAAATTTTTTTTCTAACATCTCCAAATCAAACATAAATCCATTTCTCGCTTTTGCAATTCTATCTTCAAAAGCCTCTGCACCAAGATTTTTAATAAACTCATCTGGATCTTTATACGGATCCATTCGAATAACTTTTGCAGTAATTCCAGCATCTTTTAAAATTGGAATAGCCCGAAGTGCTGCTTTCGTTCCCGCTTCATCACTATCATAAGTAAGATAAACTTCATTCACATATCTTTTTAATAACGAAGCATGTCCAGCTGTAAGAGCAGTTCCAAGTGATGCAACTGCATTTGTAAATCCTGCTTGATGTAAAGAAATCACATCCATGTATCCTTCGCATATAAGAAAATATGGTTTTCTTGATACTCTAGCCCTATTCAGTCCATATAAATTACGACTCTTGTCAAATACAACTGTTTCCGGTGAATTAAGATATTTTGGTTTTCCATCTCCCATAACTCTTCCACCAAAACCAATCACGCGATTATTTACATCCATAATTGGAAACATAACTCTATTCCAAAATTTATCATATGCACCTTTGCTTTCATCTACATTTACAATTCCAGCTTTCGTAAGAAGTTCATCTCCATAGCCTTTTGTTTTTAAGTAACGATACAAATCATCACTATATTTGTTTGCATAGCCCAAACCAAATGCTACTATTGTCTCTTCACTTAACCCTCTATTTTTCAAATAGTCATAGGCAATTGCACCACCTGGAGTCTTTAATTGTGCATAAAAATATTTGGCCGCTAATTTATTTATTTCTAAAATAGTTAATTTTAAATCTGCTTTTTCCTTCGCCTCTTTTGAATATTCCACTTCCGGCAACTCAATTCCAGCTCTCTCAGCTAAAAACTTCAACGCCTCCACAAATGAATAATTCTCGTATTCCATAATAAATGTAAATACATTGCCTCCTGCTCCACATCCAAAACAATAGTACATCTGTTTTTCTCTACTCACAGAAAATGATGGAGATTTTTCATTGTGGAAAGGGCATAATCCAAAATATGAACTTCCCTTTTTCTGAAGTTTTACATACCCAGAAATAACATCTACAATATCATTTCTTATTCTCACTTCTTCTATTAAATCCTCTGAATAGTACATGAAATACCTCCTGTATATAAATCCCATTATAATTTATGTCCCTATAGTTGTATATTCGACAAAAGGCTCTTATTTCCTTTTAATTTTTCCATGATTCTGGTATAAAAAACTCTTGGAACTTTTTGACTGCATAGGAATCTGTCATCCCAGCAATAAAATCACACACATTTTGTTCTTTTGTACTTGTCCCTTCTTCAATTCTTTGCAAATATTTTTCTGGTAACTTATCCATATGATTAATGTAATACTGGTACAAATTTTTAATCATCTCTACCGCTTTTGTTTCCTCACTCTTCGCTGCTGGATTCAGATAAACGTGTTCAAACATAAATTTTCTCAATCCAACGGTTGCTTTTTCGATTTCTTTTGACATAGTAATATATGGTTTATCCATGCTATTGATAATCACATTGTGAACCATCGTGTTTAATCGCATTCCTGTTGTTTCTCCCAATATCTCCAAATATTCTTTCGGAATATCTTCTTGCCTTAATACGCCTCCTCGAATAGCATCATCAATATCATGGTTAATATACGCGATCTTATCCGAAAGTCGCACAATTTGTCCTTCTAATGTGGACGGTTTTCCGCTCGTTTTATGATTCAAAATACCGTCACGCACTTCCCACGTCAAATTAAGTCCTTGTCCCTGTTTTTCCAAACACTCTACAATGCGAACGCTTTGTTCATTATGTTTGAAACCCTTCGGACACACTTCATTAAGCGCTCTTTCACCGGCATGTCCAAATGGAGTGTGTCCCAAATCATGCCCTAACGCAATTGCTTCTACCAAATCTTCGTTCAATCGCAACGCTTTTGCAATTGTTCTAGCATTTTGTGAAACTTCTAAAGTATGGGTTAGTCTAGTCCGATAGTGATCTCCCTTAGGTTGAAGAAACACTTGTGTTTTCTGTTTCATTCTGCGAAACGCCTTGCAATGCAAAATTCTATCTCTATCTCGTTGAAACACTGGTCTAACATCACATTGTTCTTCTTCTCTTTCTCTTCCTCTTGTCTTACTACTTAATGCAGCAAATGGACTTAAATATTCTACTTCCCTCAATTCCAATTGTTCACGAATTGTCATAAACATCCCTAACTTTCTATTAAAATATTTTCGGGTATCTTATTATAAATATTCTGTGCTATCACTCTATTTCCTTTTTTTCGGCAATTTTTTTAACTAACTTTTTTTATCTTATTGCATATACTATGTATAACAATACCACTAAGAGGTTTTTATGACAGAACGCGAATGCTATACAACAAAATCTATTGAACTCCATTTATTTTTAGGGCAGATACTTCTCAAACAGATTTCTCCACTAGTTTCTACAACTGACAGTACTTCCTTTTCAGAATTCGAAAAAAAATATAAAACATTAATTTCTAAAATACTAGACATCAGTAATAAAAATGTATTTAATGCGCCAATTTCTTTAGACATTTCTCAAAAAATAAAATACATAAATCAAGATATTCTTTTACTCTTGCAAAAATTTATGTGTATTGCAAAAAATTTTTCTATGTCATTGTTAGAATGGGAAATACTATTTTATCTTCAATGTCTTCTTTATCTAGAAACAGAAAGTGCTCTTTCTTTTCCTTCCTATTGGATAAAACAAGTTTCCACTTCAAACTTTATCCATATATAAAAATAGGAACATATTACTATGTTCCTATTTTACCTGCAGGAGATGGGACTTGAACCCACACAAGCGCATTGCTTACAAGATCCTTAGTCTTGCTCGTCTGCCAATTCCGACACTCCTGCACACTTTATATGATTTTCGCTTCGAGAAATATAATACTATATTTATATCTCTTTGTCAACAATTTTTTTAACTTTTTTCAAAAACTATTCAGTCAAGGAAAATCCATAAGACTGAATAGTTTTTATAGTTTAATTAGTTTGCTTTTTTAGCTACTTCTGCTAATGTTGCAAATCCAGCTGCATCATTGATAGCCATATCTGCTAAAATTTTTCTGTTCATTTCTACTCCAGCAACTTTTAATCCATACATAAATTTGCTGTATGATAAACCATTCATTCTTGCTGCAGCATTAATACGAGCAATCCACAATTGTCTCATCTGACGTTTGCGTTGTTTTCTACCTGCGTATGAAGATGTTAAAGCTCTCATTACAGACTGTTTTGCTACTCTATATTGTTTACTTCTAGCTCCTCTATAACCTTTAGCTAGTTTTAATGTTCTGTTATGTTTCTTCTTAGCGTTCATTCCGCCTTTAATTCTTGCCATTTCTTAGTCCTCCTTCAATCTTATCTAAATCTTATAGATATGGTAATACTTTCTTCATATTCTTTACGTTGCTGGCATCTGTGATTGTTGCCTGTCTAAGATTTCTTTTTCTCTTTGTAGATTTCTTAGTTAAGATATGGCTTTTATAAGCTTTATTTCTTTTTAATTTCCCTGTTGCTGTTTTTTTGAAGCGCTTTGCAGCAGCTCTATTTGTTTTAATTTTTGGCATAATAAACTTCCTCCTTAATGTTTACTGTGGATTTTAACCCATATTTTATTTTATGTTTAACGTTTTTCCGTTAAAACCATACTCATGCTTCTTCCTTCTAATTTAGGTTGTTTTTCAACAGAAGCAACATCTTTCAGCATGTCTGCAAAATCATCTAAGATATGTTTGCTCGTCTGAACATGTGCCATTTCTCTTCCTCTAAAACGTAATGTTACTTTTACTTTATTACCTTTTTCGATAAATTTCTTTGCGTTATTTACCTTTGTATTCAAATCATTTGATTCAATATTTGGTGACAGACGTACCTCTTTCACATCAACAGTTTTCTGTTTTTTCTTTGCTTCTTTTTCTTTTCTTGCCATCTCATATCTGTATTTACCATAATCGATAATTTTACAAACTGGTGGTTTTGCTGTTGGAGCAATTTTAACTAAATCCAAATCTGCTTCCTGCGCAAGTTTCATTGCCTCTCTTGAAGACATAATTCCTAATTGTTCTCCATCTTCTCCTATCAGACGTACCTCTTTATCTCTGATTTGTTCGTTAATCATTAAATCGCTAATTGTCTTGCACCTCCATCATAAATATAAATCCTTTTGAACGCAAAAAAATGAATAGCACAAACTATCCACTTAAAATTTTACATAATACACCTTTTTTCAAGGAAAATGATATATTTATGCTCAATATCAAACCATTAGTCACTACCTCGTGCTAAGGTGAGAGTGGACACTCTACTTTATTTTTTGCTTTCCGCTTCTATTAATCTACCACACTTTCAACGTACTGTCAACAATTTTTTTCTTTTTTATTTTTCTATTGATTTTATACTTTTCTTATGTAATAATCATAAACAATCTTAAAGGAATAGGAGGTTTTTATTATGTCACAACGTAGCAATTTTTCAAGCAAAATCGGATTTGTACTAGCAGCAGCTGGTTCAGCAGTAGGTCTTGGTAACATTTGGCGTTTTCCATATCTTGCAGCTCAATATGGGGGAGGAAGTTTTTTATTTGTATATCTAATTCTTGCTGTTACTTTTGGATTCACTTTAATGATAACAGAAATTGCAATCGGGCGTAAAACTGGCTTAAGTGCAATTGGTGCTTTCAAAAAACTAGATCACCGTTTTGGATTTCTAGGCATACTTTCTGCAATCATTCCAATTATTATCTTTCCTTATTATAGTGTAATTGGTGGATGGGTACTTAAGTATTTTTCTGTGTTTGTTTCTGGTCAAAGTTCAAAAGCTGCTGCCGACACTTATTTTAACAGTTTTATTTCTTCCACTGTAGAACCTATTGGTTGGTTTTTTCTTTTCATTGCTTTTACAGCTATCGTTGTTTTATTTGGCGTACAAAAAGGAATTGAAACTGTCAGTAAATTTATGATGCCTATTCTTGTTATTCTTTCCGTAGGTATCGCTTTTTATGGATTAACTGTAGACGGAGCTCTAGACGGATTAATCTACTACTTAAAACCAAGTTTAGAAAATTTTTCTATTAAGACAATCCTTGCTGCCATGGGACAACTTTTTTATTCTATGTCGCTTTCCATGGGTATTATGATAACCTATGGATCTTATTTAAAGAAAGATAGCAATTTAGAATCTTCTGTAAGACAAATCGAAATCTTTGATACAGGAATCGCATTCCTTTCAGGGCTTATGATTATTCCTGGTGTGTTTGCATTCTCTGGTGGAACTGCTGAAAGTCTTAATCAAGGACCTGGACTTATGTTTGTTACTCTACCAAAAATGTTTAATAGTATGCCTATTGGAAACATTATTGGAACATTGTTTTTCTTACTTGTATTTTTCGCAGCCTTAACATCAGCAATTTCTTTAATGGAAACGATTGTATCTATTTTCAGAGACAAGTTCCATTGGAAGAGAAAATTCACCTGTGGTCTTGTTACTATTATTACGCTTCTTATGGGTATCCCATCCTCACTTGGATTTGGTCCATGGACGCACATTAAATTCATCGGATTATCTATTTTAGACACTTTTGATTTTATTAGCAACAATGTATTAATGCCTATCCTTGCATTTTTCACTTGTATTTTTGTTGGATTTATTATCAAACCTAAAACAATTTCTAATGAAGTCAAAATAGGAAATCCAAAATTTAAAGGTGAAAAATTATACTCTATTATGATTAAATGGATTGCTCCAGTATGTCTTGTTGCAATTCTAATTAGTTCTATTTTAAACACCTTAGGAATTATTGTATTATAAATCATAAAGAAAAGCCTCTCTGTCTCATAACAGAAAGGCTTTTTTATTCCTATCTTTCATTTCCCATAAAAAATACTGCTACAACTCCTGCACCTGTGTGACTTCCGATTACAGAACCAATTCCATTAATAATAATCTTTTTGATACCAAAACGGTTCTTTATCTGTTCTTCCAAATATTTTGCATCTTCAATACAATTTCCATGAGTAATCATAACTACATCATTTTCATATCCTTGCATTTGGCTTTCCATTCTATCTAAAAGGGTAATCAAAGATTTCTTTCTTCCTCGTTCTTTCCCAATAACAACTAATTTTCCTTCATTATCCATATGAATAATCGGTTTAATTTTAACCATTGTCCCTAAAATTGCCGTTGTCTTAGAAATCCTCCCCCCTCGATGTAGGTGATTCAAATCATCCACTGTAACATTATGACAAATATGCAACTTGTTCTCTTCTATCCACTTTGCAATTTCCTCAAGACTTTTCTTCTGTTCTTTTAACTGCAATGCTTTATAAAGTAATAATCCTTCCCCCATAGACGCACACAAACTATCTATAACAATAATTTTTGACTCTGGATACTCCTCACTCAAGTCTTCCGCAGCCATCCTTACGCTATTATAACTCCCACTCAGTCCTGATGAAAATCCAATATATAAAATATCTTTTTCCTCTTGCAAAACAGGTTCCAGCGCTTTTCTCGCTTCTTCCGGATTAATCTGAGAAGTAGTTGGAAGCGAACCATTTTTTAATTTTTCAAAAAATTCTTCATGTGACAGTCCTTCCAAATCTTTATAAGTAATCCCATCCATAATATAAGATAAAGAAATAGTTAGTACATCATTTTCCTCCAAAAATGCCTTTTGTAAATCGACTGTACTGTCCGTTGCTATAATAAATTCTCTCATGGCCGATACCTCCTGTCTATATAGAATATATCATACCATCTTTTCTCTATCATTAAAATACTTTAATTTAATTTTATATTTAAATAATTTCTTCCTGACAATGTTTTATTACAAACAACCGAAATAATAACTATAAGGCAACCCACAACAAATCCAAACCAATCAAACCATGCTGTCAATACAAGTAAAATTAATCTCATAAACTTCAAAGCATATCCTAATTCAAAATTTGGTTGTGTATAATTGGCCACAGCAACAAAAGACATATATAACATTACTTCACTATTAAACCACCCCGACTTTACCGAAAATTCCCCCATAACAATACCTGCAATTACACTCAGAGGCGTACTCAACATACTCGGGGTATTCATTGCTGCTAAACGCAGACCATCAATAGCAAGCTCTAGCAGCAGTAACTGATACAAAATAGGTATATTTTGTACATCTCTAATCAAAATAAATTCAAATGTCTTCGGTAACCATTCTGGATTTTGCATAAATAAAAGAAACAGCGGAGTAACAAATACTGTAGCAACCGTAATAATCGCTCTCGATACTTTTAAATACACGTTTGTTACTGTCGGAAAATAATAATCATTTGCTTCCTCTATCATATCTAGAATTGATGTCGGTAAAATCATTGCCGAAGGGGAATTATCTACTAAAATTACAATCTTCCCTTCTAAAAGACAAGCAGCTGCAGTATCTGGCCGTTCTGTAAATTTAAATTTAGGAAAAGGATTAAACCATTTTCTTTTAAACAACTGTTCTGCCAAACTTTGCTGATTCATTCGCAAGTCATCCACTTTCATTTTGTCTAATCTATTTGTTAAATTTTTCAAAAGTTCTTTATCCACTCTATCTTCCATATACGCAACAACTACATCTGTTCTAGAACTATCTCCAATATCCATCATTTGCATAATAAGATGTGGATCACGAATTCTTCTTCTCATTAATGCCGTATTAAACACAATTGTTTCTACAAATCCATCTCTTGACCCTCTCAAAGATTTATCTTTATAAGGTTCTTCTACACTTCTTGCTGGATATGTGCGACAATCGATAGCAAGACAAGCAGAATATCCATCAATAAAAAAACAAGATACTCCTGATAAAACATTTCGTAAAATATCATCAAATTCTGTAAGAACATCCACCTCCACATAGGGAATAAATTTTCTCGAAAATGTTGTAGCATCCTCCGGCATATCATATTTATTCACCCCTAAAAAAGAAGTCATCAATTTCTGCATCGTATCATCTTTAGTAAAACCATCTATAAAATAGAACGAACTTTCCTTTTCCCCTATGACAATATCTCTTCTAATCAAATCAAAACTTTCATTCACCGGCAAAACTGTATTCATATAATCAATATTTTCCACAAGTGAATCACTTACTTTTCTCGTTGTTATTTTTTCTACCATATTTCCCTCCATATTCACTTCTTAAATCATTATGGACAAAATATAATAAAAATATACAAAAAAGAAAACGCAGTAAAGATGTTGCGTTTTCTTTTAATAAATTTCCAAAACTATTTCGTTGTACTTCCAAGTCCTCCATTTCTTACACTTGTCACATTATCATCGAAAGTAATACCATATTCCACAAAAATCCCTTGCATAAACCCAGTTCCCGCTAAAATTTCCGCTTTTTTATTTTCATTTGTATCATTTGTAATTTTCGCAAAAATATGTCCTTCATTATCCGAATAAAAATAATCGCTATCGATAATACCAACCGTATTATTTAATTGCAAACGATATTTAAACCCAAGGCTACTTCTTGGATAACATTTCAACACCCAATTTTCTTCCATTTCCACGCGAATTCCTGTCGGAATTTTCACTGTTTCACCAGGAGATAAAGAAAATGTCATCGGCGCATAAAAATCATATCCTGCCGACCCTGCTGTTGCTCTTTTAGGTAATTTTATTTCCTCATAAATTTTTTGTATTTCTTCTTTTTTTGTATTTGGAAATGTATCTTTCCATCCTTCTTCAAACTGTTCATAACTTACTTTATGAAATTTTGCTATTCTTTTCATTATCTCTTCCACCTTAGTTATATAATATTACTTTATCTTGTTTTAACGTTTCTTGCACATCAATCACTCGCTGATTAGAACTTCCTTTCCAATGCAAATTAGCATCTTTCTTGTCGCATTCAAACTCTCCATCAACAAGAACATCTATATATTTCATAAGTTCCATTTCTTTAATATTTTCCCACAATGCACCTGTATAAAGCCAAGTTGTTTTTTGCGGAAATTTCCCACGGATTTCTTTTGCTAAATCTGTAATTTCATAAACGTTGTTAATATGTAATGGATCTCCTCCACTAAACGTAATTCCACTAGTATAACTTTTTCCTAATTCTACGAAAAGTTCTTCCTTTGCCGCATCATCAAATTCTAGTCCTCCATTTGGGTCCCAAGTAATTGGATTATGGCACTCTTTACAACAATGATTGCATCCTGACACCCACAAAACCACACGCAGCCCATCTCCATTTAACATATCATCTTTTGTTATATTATGATATCGCATTACATACTCTTCCTTTCCGCGATTTCAGCCATTTTTGCATCATTTAAACGTGTATCGCCTTTTACCCTTGAATAAGAAAGATAACCGTTCATTCTATCAATTTTAGTCAAATTTGTACTTCCACACTTCGGACAAACATCCATAGAGAGTTCCTCATGTCCACAATCATCACAATATGCTAAAGATAAATTTACACCTTCGTAAAATCCCATTTCCATCGCTCTTCTAACTAAAGCTTTAATCGCTTCTGTATTATAGTTAATTGGATATTTTACATATTGAATTTTTCCACCATTGCATAAATCCCAAAAACGGAATTCCAAATCTTGCTTCTCTATTGGGGTAATATCCTCTGTTACATGACAATGAAAACTATTACTTACATATTCGCGATCAGAAACATTTTCCACAATACCATATTTCTTACGGAACTGTTGTACTTGAACACCACACAAATTTTCAGCAGGTGTTCCATAAATCGCATATAAATATCCATCTTCTTTCTTAAATTCGTTTACACGCTTATTAATATATTCTAGTGTTTTAATTGCAAACTCTCCGTCTTCCACTAATGATTTCTTATTGTAGAGTTGCTGCAATTCATTGATTGCTGTAATTCCAAAAGAAGCTGTTGCTGATTTTAATAATGGTTTGATTTTATCATACAATCCTAAATTTCCACCATAAAATCCGCCTTCACAATATGCTAATGGATTTGTAGACGCTTTCATCTCTCCCAAATATTCATAAGTACGAATGTGAAGTTGTCGAATAAGTTCTAAATAATAATCTAGTACCTCAAAAAATTCTCTATTCTCTTGTTTTGCTTTCGCATAAATCATCGGAAGATGAAGGCTCACTGCACCAATATTAAATCTTCCCACAAATACCGGCTTATCATTTTCATCTGCTGGATTCATTCCACCTTTTTCATACCAAGGAGACAAAAACGCACGACATCCCATAGGACTAACAATTTTACCGTATCGCTTATACATGCTTGGGACATAACCTTTTCCAGTTAAACTTAACCAGTCTGGATACATCGTCTTTCTCGAGCACTCAATCCCCGCCTCAAAAACGTCCTCCAAAGGTTTTCCTGGTCCATGTAGATTTTCATCATAAAGAAAAACAATTTTAGGAAATAGTACAGGTTTTTTATGTCCCTCTTTTCCTTGACCATTCTTGCGTACTTCTAACATTTTAATCGTGGCCAATTTTCCATAAATACTTGTATTTGTACCAGAAGTTACTGTGATAAATGGATAGTCTCCACGACTTGAAGATACAGAATTAAACTTATATTCCCAACCTTGAAATCCTTGTTCCATTTCTTTTTCCAAATCTGCCCATGCAACTTCATGAGCTTTTTCTTCCGAAAGACCTAAACTTTGATATTTTTCCAACAAAGCTTTATGAGATTTTTCAGCAAACGGTTCCAATATATCATCAACACTTGGAACTGTAAATCCACCATACTGCTGACTTGCTGCACTTAACACAATATCTCCAATAACATCAAATGCCGTATCTAAAGATTTCGGTTCATTATACCAAAGATTTCCCATCTCAAATCCACCAAGCAATACGTTCTTTACATCAAACAAGCAACAGTTCATCGTATCTCTTCGCGCTGACATATCATGAATATAAATATACCCCTCTCGAATTGCTTGTATCTCTTCAATTGTAAGGAAAAACTTCTTATATAATTCTTTATTCAATTCATTAAAAATCAAACTTCTCTTTGTAGATACAAGGGCACTATCTGTATTACTGTTTTCCTTATCACCTATATACATAATTGACTGGCTTTTCTTGTACACTTCATCTAGCATCTGGACAAAATCTTGTTTATAATTTCTATAGTCACGATAACTTTTCGCCACCATGGGATTCACTTTTTCCAAAGCACCTTCTACGACATTATGCATCTGAGCAATCCTAATTTCGTTTATCCCCATTTTATGTACTTCTTCTTCAACAAATTTGCAAATAAAATCCAAATCTTCTTGCGTAAATTTAATTAATGCACGATACGCCGATTTATTAACTGCAACAATGACTTTTTGTACATTAAATTCTTCTCTTGTTCCATCTTTTTTAATTACTTTTATCACAGATACTCTCCTTCCTTTTACCTCTTTAATTCTATATTTAGTATTAACATTCAAATATAATCACTATATATTGTTTTGCTGTGTCTTATCTATAGTACCACTTGCTCAATACATCGTCAACAAAATCTAATTCGAAATAATATACAAAATTTTTAACCTTCAACTCCTATATTTTTGTTTAAAAAAATAAGTTGTCTGTGCTTGACAACCCATTTTCTTTATTATTATGTTCTTTCAATATTGTAATGTTTTTCCCCCATATACATTGCTGCTACTACTGATACCAACGGCACTGTTAAAATCACACCTATTGACCCTGCTATTCCTTGTATAATTTCTATTCCCATTTCATAAGAATTCATCATTTGTAAAAATGGCATATCATATGCATAAAAAACCATAAACGTACTTAAAGAACCACCCGAAAATGCAAGAATCAACGTATTTGCCATTGTCCCCATCATATCTCCTCCTATTTTGATTCCGCTTTTAAACAATTCACGTCTCGTCAATTGTGGATTATGATAATGTAGTTCTTCAATCGTAGTAGATATTGACATGGCTACATCCATAACAGCTCCCAAAGATGCAATCAAAATTCCCGAGAACAAAAGCCCACCAATCTGTAATTTACTATTTTGCCCTATATATAACAATGTTTCAATATTATTTACATTATACCCTGTAATACGACCTAATTTTCCAAATAAACTTGCCGAAATTCCAGCTATAATGACACCACTTACTGTTCCTATAATCGCACATGCTGTTTTCTTCGAAAAACCACCAATAAAATACATTGTAACAAACGTAGTTAAAATCGTTACAATGGCAGCGCTTAAAAACGGAGAAAATCCTAAATACATCATAGGTAAATATAAATACAATATACAAATAAATGTAAAGATTAATCCTAGAGCAGATGTAAACCCTTTGCTTCTTCCAATTATAACTAATGTTAAAAAGAAAATACCTATCATAATAAATAAAATTGTTGTTCGATTATAATTATATACACTAGCACTTACTTTCCCGTTATATTCGCTTACCTGCACAATAACAGAAGTTCCCACTTGGCAATCTGCTCCATAAAGATAACTATCTATATTTGTTGCTTCTACAATCTCTCCTTTAAATTCGCCACTTTTCAAACGCACCTTTATCTCTTGCGTCCCTTGTTGACTTCCATCTTCATTTCTTTTTCCAGAAATTATCTCTACTACTTCTGCTTTTTCAAATTGATTCCCATTTTCTTCCAATAACTCTTTTTTCTCTATTGATTGATTAAAAAAATACAAAAAAACAAAAAACAAAAGAATTGCTACCCACACACAAATATGCTTCATCTTTTCTTTTTTGCTCAGTTTTCTAAACATTTCTATGCCTTTTTTCACAATTTCCTCCATATATCAGACAGGACAGAAAATTCTGTCCTGTCCATTTATACTATTTATTTCTTCTTTTTAAAAACCACGCAATTGCTAATGCTGTAATTCCTGTTACTCCAAACAAACCAATTGGTTCATCATCCCCTGTCTTTACCAAATTAGATGGTTTTGCAGATGTTCCATTATTTGAAACATTTGTGTTCGGTGTATGCGATACATTTGGTTTCTGTTGTTGTTCTGGACGTACTTCGGAATCTTTTTCATTCGCACTTTGAGCAAATTTATTTCTTTCATCTGCAAGTTTTGTACTCAATTGTGTCAATTCACTTTTTGTTATTTTTGCTTCATCTGCTTGTCCTTTTAAATTTTCTAACGTCTTTTTAAATGCATCTACAGTTTCCTTTTTATATTCGCCTTTTTTATTTCCAACAATCGCGGTCATTAATGCTTTTTCCGCATCCACAAATTGATTTTCAAGTTCTGTAAATTCAGTTGTAGTCACCACTTCTTTTTGTGCATATGTAAGATTTGCATAAGCGTTTGTAAGCGCATCTGCAGACACAGGTGCATTTGTATTATTTTCATATAATGTTTTATCTAATAAAGTTGAATATCCCTTTTTCAACGCTTGGCTATTCAATTCGCCACCATAACCATTCTGTGCATATCCATAATAATTTACAGGATCTTCATCCGTATTGTATTTATTAGTCAACTCATTTACAGCGTCTCTATCATCTCTTGTATCTAATATAACATCAACATTTTTCAATGCATCTTGAATTCTCATTTTTGATCCACTTGTCATAACACTTAAATCCATTTTTTTTACTGCATCTTTTTCTTCTATAATAGACGTTGCTCCATCTGTTTTTCTAATTGATACATCATTTGCATATTTATTTCCTTCATAATCATATGTTTTTAATGTCAATTCATTTGACGAAACATCAAGAGTAGAAAATGTTGGTACAGGTGTATTTGATCGTTCTGCAAGATAATATTGCTTAGTTGTATTTAAAGTATAAAATTTACTTCCTGTAGCAGAACCTGCTGCAATATATAAAGTTCCTTCTGGATTTACTGCATTGCTTACACCTTCTCCTACACCTTCTGTTTCTATTACTTTTCCATCTAAAATTTGATATGTACGAGCATAAGAATGATCATGCCCAGTTAAACACATATCAATATTAAATTCGTCCATTAATGGAGCAAATAAAATTCTTAGATTGGCTCCATCGACATCAGAATGGGGCGAACCGGATCCGTAAATATCATGATGGAACATTACAATTTTCCATTTTGCATCTTCGTGGCTTTTTACTGCCTGTGCCATCAAGTGACGATGTTCCTCTACATTGCGGTTATTACTATTTAATACAATATACAGCGCATCACCATAACTATAATAATAATCTCCTCCTGATTCCGTAGCACCAAGTTTTGATGAATTTGGATTATTATAATGATAAGAATAGTCATCTCCTTTTGACTCATGATTTCCTATTGTTGTTGAAACTGGAACATTTCTTAAAACTTCTGGATAAAGATATCCTGCATATTCCTGTTCTCTTACAGCGTAATTGTTTGCATCTGAATAATCAATCTGATCTCCTGCAGATAAAATAAAACTTGCATTTTTAGCAATTCCATTCTCCCCAAGAGCACTATTTAGAGTTTTATTCCATGCATAAGTATTTACTGCAATATCTGTATCTTCCTTTGTTCCTTGTCCATTACTTCCCGAAGCTCCAATTTGAGGATCTCCCACCAAAATTGCTTGATAATCACTAAATGAGTGGGTTTGATATTTTTTAGCTTCACTCCAATTTTGTCCATCTATAGAATACTGATAATAATACATTTTATTTTCTTCTAAATAATTTTCTACAACTACTTTATTACTCGCTGTATATGTATTAAATAAATTATTTTTTTCAATTTGTTTTACTGTTCCAGTAAATATTTTTGCCTGACTCATATCTTGATTTTCAGAAATACGAATCTGTGGATTTCCTTTTTCTTTTGAATACCATGCAAAATTTAAACTTTTCTCATTTTTTCCTGGTGTCAATACAACTTTTCCCGAATCCATCTCTCCAGTTTGTTGTTGATTCCATTTTGTGTCATACCACGTTTTGTAATCCTGTGTTGCTATCAACCCACTATTTAATTTTTTTGTACCATCTTCTTGAGTATATTCCCCAAATGCAAATGCCTGTGTATTTCCAACCATAGAAACTGTTGTTGCTACTGCCAATGATAATAATACACTTTTCTTTGTTTTCTGAATCATTATCTTATTCTCCTTTTTATTTTTGGTTTTTGTTTTGCAAACCTAATTATTATCTCTTTTTTCTTTGGTTTCAATACACTTTACATAGTCTTAACAATGTTTTACACAGCCTTTTCTTTCCTCAAACCTCTCTTTTAAATATCTTCTTCCAAGAAATCTATTTTTAATCTACAATCAATAAAGATAAAATCAAAGCCGAATACTCACAAAGTTTCTTTCCCTCCAAATACTCGGCTACGTTATAAATTCTATAATAAATCTAATATACAAATAAAAATGAAGTCGATTATATTACCAAAATTATGATTAAGATTAATGAAAACTCTTGACTTTACAGTTAGTGTATAGTTTATACTTTTTGTATCAAGATATAAGGAGTGAAATTTTAATGATGAAATTATTATTACTAGCAGTAATTGTACTTATAAAAGTTTTAATATCCAAATGTATGGCATTAGTGTGTATTATATTGTCATTCATATTCAAAGGTAAACAATTACATAAATCAGCATCTGAATGGGACAAATATTTTTTATCTTTGCACGATGATTTTGTATATAAGTACACACGAATCATTTATATAATATCTACTGTTTTATCTTCTTGCGTGATGTTTTTGCTATTTAGATTTTTTGATTTCAAATACTCAATTTCTTTAACACTCATCATTTTAATGGTTGGTAGTTTAATTACATGGTACAAATATCAAAAAAGTGGTAAAAGTTACATAAAGAAAAAATTTCATGAGATTAAAGAGTCAATAATATCTGATAATATAAATAATAATGTTACTCTTTAAAAGTTCCGCATAAAATTAAATTTATCAATATTTTAACTCGTACAAGCATTGTGTTTTGTGCGAGTTTTTTTCTTGCTCTTCTTTCGAATATATCATTAGAATACAGTTTAATTCTTTGATGATGACTGTTATTAATTCAAGTATCAACTAAGAAACTTGCTGTTGCTTTGCAAAATTTGTCGAATAAAGAGCGTGATATAATTTTATTACGTTATTTTCAAAGCATAAGAGAGAAAAGAATTAAAGCAATCTTGAAATCAAAATGAAGTAATCATATTGCATGAATAAAAAACGGGAGATACACAGATGTTTGTGCTATCTCCCATGTTATTTTTTGTGTCATATCAAGGCTCATTCAATCGTGGTAAAATATATATTTTCCTATATTTCAAATCCTTGAAAGTATAGTGTTTATACGAATAATTGAAAATCAGATATAAAATTCAATATAATCTCTATAATTTATTTTTTATAAACAACTTCAAATTCTTCACACACTACTTTCATGTCAACCGAAAATTTAAATCCAACTTGTTCCAAACATTTAGCAAAAAATTCTTCATGCACTTGTCTCCAAAACTGTAAAGATTTATCTCCTTCTCCTTCTTTATATGCATGTTCAGCTGTTACATCTTTAAAAGCTGTAACATATACTTTCTTTGTTTGAATAATGCAGATTGCTTCATTTTTAGAATTTAAAATTATGTTATATTCCCCAACTATAGGTAATGGTTCATTTTCCAACTCATATAATTGATAAGCGGAAGCAGTAGCGGTTTTTTCTCCAGTTTCAACTAATTTTGCAAGTAAATCAGCCTCTACACCGAAAGACCAATCTACATATTTTTCGTTATCTATGTTAGTTTTGCTAACAAAGTTGTTCC
Organism: Faecalimonas sp.; assembly: GCA_029264305.1. Taxonomy (GTDB): domain Bacteria; phylum Bacillota; class Clostridia; order Lachnospirales; family Lachnospiraceae; genus Faecalimonas. The sequence goes on from JARICA010000017.1 coordinate 73,088, forward strand.
ACATCTCTTTAGCTGTCATAAGAATTCTCCTCACGTATTCCTAATTTTTTAATATTTACATACATCCTTAAACGGCGTTCCTACCATATCATACGGTGTCGCCTGATATACGTAATAATTCAACCAATTTGTATATAAATTATTCGCAGCTGCTCTCCATGTCAAAAGCGGCTTTTTTGTTTCATCATCATTTTCATAATAATTTTTAGGAATAGCGATTGGTATATTTTTAGCTTTATCTCTTTTATATTCTTGATCCAAAGTCAATCTATCATATTCTGGATGTCCCATAACAAAAATCTGACGTCCTTCCTCAGCCATGACAAGAAACGCTCCCGCTTTTTCTGATTCTGCTAAAATATGTAATCTACTATCCTGTCTTATTTTGTTTGTTGGCACATTTGTATATCGCGAATGTGGTGCTAAAAATACATCATCAAATCCTCTCACAAGCGGAATCTTTCTATTTAACACTTTATGCCAAAACACTCCAAATAACTTTTCTTCCAACGGTTCTTTATCTATCCCATAATGATAATAAATTCCTGCCTGTGCCCCCCAACATAAATGAAGAGTAGAGGTCACATTCGTTTTTGTCCATTCCATTATCATTTTCAATTCTTCCCAATAATCAACTTCTTCAAATGGCAGTTGTTCTACTGGCGCTCCCGTGATAATAAAACCATCAAATTTTTGATTTTTGATTTCTTCAAAAGTAATGTAAAACTTATTTAAATGGCTTGTTTTTGTATTTTTTGATTTGTGACTTACTACGTGAACAAATACAACATCCACTTGCAATGGTGTATTCGATAACGAACGCAATAACTGTAATTCAGTATCCTCTTTTAGTGGCATTAGATTTAAAATACCTATCCGAATTGAACGAATATCTTGATGAACTGCACGTTGTTCATCCATAACAAATATATTTTCTTTTTCCAAGATTTCCTTTGCAGGTAAGTCATTTTGTACGCAAATTGGCATATTTTCTACTCCTCTTCTATAGATTGGATTTTTTCATATTCTTTCGATTCTTTTGGTAATTTCTTCTTTTCTAATTTTTTTTCAATATACATACCAAACAAATAATAAAGAACTGCAAATGTTGGAACTCCCATAATCATTCCCACAAATCCAAATAATCCTCCACCTAACAAAATAGAAAACACTACCCAAAACGCACTCAATCCTGTAGAATCCCCTAAAATTTTAGGTCCCAAAATATTTCCATCAAATTGTTGTAAAACAAGAATGAAAATAATAAAGTAGCCTCCTTTAACTGGATCAGATAATAAAATTAATATTGTACTTGGAATTGCACCAATATACGGACCAAAAAACGGAACAACATTTGTCACCCCCACAATAACACTAACTAAAAGTGTATATGGCATATCCAAAATACTCAAACCGATAAAGCATAAAATTCCAATGATAATTGAATCAATAATTTTTCCGATGACAAATCCACCAAAAATTTCGTGGCTTTTTCTTGTTACTTGTAATACCAAGTTTGCTCGCTCTCTTGATAATAAGGCATATGTAATCTTCTTACACTGACTTGTGAATTTTTCTTTACTATTCAAAACATAAACCGAAACAATAACACCTACAGCAATATCAAACATTGTTTCAAAAAAACTAAACACACCTACTGTTACAAACGACATCATTTGGTTAATCCGTGTAAGTAAATCTGTTTTTAACCATAATTGAATTGACTCTGCCCCATTTTCCAAAACACTTTTTACCGTTGCAGAAAAAGCTGTATCATTTATCCGTTCACTCTCCAAAAAATCTATGGCATTATTAATTTGCATAGGTAGACTCATAATCATATCTCTTATACTTCTATACAATTCAGGAATGATCATATTCAATAATAAAATAACAACTGCAAAAGCTAAGAGCAACGCCCCGATAATCCCTATACTTCTTGAAAATTTTTGTAATTTCTGTTTGCTTTTTGCTTTTTTCTCAAACGTTTTTATAATTATATTTTCTATTCGAGTTACAAGCGGATTTAATAAATAAGCAAATACAAGTCCTAATATAATAGGTTGCAAAATACCGCCTATCTTTCCAAGAAATTCTGCAATATCATCTACTCTTAAAAAAGCAAAATAGCAGGCTATACATGCCACTACAACCAAAAACGAAGTTAATCCTCGCATAAAGTATTGTTTTATTTTCATTTGTGTTCTTGGTGCTATGTTTTTCTGTTTATTTTTTTCTTCCATTTGTTTTTCCCTTCCTCATTTTTTGACCTTTTTATTATAACCTTTAAAAATAAAACACGTCAAGTTTTCTATACTTGCATCATACACTAATACGTGAGATAATACTGAACTAGAGGTGATTTTTATGATAATTGATATTTTAAAAGATACTACACTGGATAGTATACATATTCTTCCATTTATATTTCTTGCATTCCTTCTTTTAGAATGGGTTTCGCACCAATCTAAAAAAATACATATTTCTTTAAATCCTTTTTTAGCTGGACTTCTTGGTTGCATTCCACAATGTGCCATTCCTGTTCTTGCAGTAAATTTATATTCAGGTGGAATTCTATCTACTGGTTCTCTATTGACGTTGTTGATCTCCTCTACAGACGAATCAACTTTAATTTTATTTAAAGACCCTAAAGGCCAGGAGATTTTTATTCCTCTTCTTATCACAAAATTTATTATTAGTGTCATTGCTGGATACCTAATTAACTTTTTCTTGAAAGATAAATTCACTCCGCCAAAACAAGCAACCATCTGCGAATGTCATGGCTGTCAACATTCTCACGGAATTTTTCTGGCTGCTTTAAGACATACGGCAGAATTATTCTCCTATTTATTTATATGTTCTTTGGGACTTGGATTGCTTCTTGAATCAATAGGTATTGATACTTTAACTCATATTTTACTTGGAGGCTCTATTTTACAGCCACTTTTAACTGCATTCATTGGATTAATTCCAAACTGTGCCGCTTCCTTACTTCTATGCGAACTTTATCTTGATAATCTCATCGGATTTTCTTCGCTTGTTTCTGGACTTTGTTCTGCCTGTGGTGTAGGAATTCTTGTACTATTAAAAACGAAAATAAACAAAAAAGAAGTGAGTAAAATTATAAGTTTTCTTTATCTCACTTCAGCACTTTCTGGTATTATTCTTTCTATATTTTTCTAAAACAAAAATAGAAGCTGTACACTAATTTCTTAATGTGACAGCTTCATTTTTATTTATTTACAACTAAACGTTGCACATTCTGTCCCCCCGCAATCACAGGCGTTGCTTCCCTCTACACTAATTTTTCCTGCATGACAGTGACATTTTTCATTGTACATACATTCTGTAGCTTTACAATCAATTTCACTTCGATCAGAGGCTCTACTTTCTGTAACATCATTGTAACTATTGCTGTAATTATCTTCTTTCCTTTCTTGAAAACTATCACAACAAGTATCTTCTGCATTTTTAGCAGAATTTCCACCTACCTTAATTGCATCTAAATCACATAAAAATTGTTTGTTATGCACGCAAGTCTGCACTGAACATTTCAATTCTGGCATTTTGCTACCTCCTTATCTTTTTTTCTTCAGAGATAGCATTGCCAAATCCTTTTTATTTATTCTCTTCTACTTCAATTTTACGAATTTCTTTTGTACGAATTTCTTTACAAATCTCGTCAATAAATGTATCTAATGATTTTTGTCCTTCATCTCCTAAGAATCTGCTTCGTACAGACACAACTTTATCTTCTTCTTCTTTTGCTCCAACAACAAGCATATATGGAACTTTATCTAATCGTGTTTCACGAATTTTATATCCTATTTTTTCTGCACGATCGTCTACTGTACATTTAATTCCATTTTCACGAAGTTTTTCCAATACTTCATGTGCATAATCATGATATTTTTCAGATATTGGAAGAACACGTACTTGTTCAGGGCAAAGCCATGTTGGGAACAAGCCAGCATATTTTTCAATTAACCATGCCAATGTTCTTTCATAACATCCCATTGCTGTACGATGAATAATGTATGGACGTTTCTTTTCTCCATCTTTATCGACAAATGTCATATCAAATCTTTCTGCTAAGAACATATCTAACTGAATTGTAATCATTGTATCTTCTTTACCGTATACATTTTTTGCCTGAATATCTAATTTAGGTCCATAAAATGCTGCTTCGCCTGTTTCTTCTGTATAGTTAATTTCAAGATGATCTAACATTTTACGCATAACATCTTCAACTTCATCCCACATTTCTCTTGTTCCAAGATATTTATCCATATTATCTGGATCCGCAAGAGATAAACGATATGTTACATCCTCTTCTACACCAAGTGTTGTTAAACAATATTTTGCTAAATCAACACACCCTTTAAATTCATCTTCAACTTGTTCAGGTGTGATAATAAGATGTCCTTCTGAGATTGTAAATTGTCTTACACGAGTCAAACCATGCATCTCTCCTGAATCTTCGTTTCTAAACAAAGTAGAAGTTTCACCATAACGGCAAGGAAGATCTCGATAACTTTTCTGGCTTTGTTTATACACATAATATTGGAATGGACAAGTCATTGGACGGAGCGCAAATACCTCTTCTCCCTCTTTTTCCTCATCTCCAAGAACAAACATTCCTTCTTTATAATGTCCCCAATGATCAGAAATTACATACAAATCTTTTTTTGCCATAAGAGGTGTTTTCGTTCTCATGTATCCACGTTTTTCTTCTTCATCCTCGATCCAACGCTGCATTGTTTGAATAATTGCAGCACCCTTTGGCATTAATAATGGAAGACCTTGACCGATAACATCTACAGTTGTAAATAATTCCATTTCACGTCCCAACTTGTTATGATCACGCTTTTTAATTTCTTCTAAATGTTCCATGTGTGCTTTTAATTCATCTTTTTTTGCATATGCAGTACCATAAACACGAGTTAACATTTTATTTTTTTCATCACCTCTCCAGTAAGCTCCTGAAGATGAAATTAATTTAAATGCTTTTACACCTTTTGTGCTCATCAAATGTGGTCCTGCACATAAATCTACAAATTCTCCTTGTTTATAAAATGAAATCACAGCATCTTCAGGTAAATCCTGAATCAATTCTACTTTATACGGTTCTCCTTTTTCTTCCATGTACGCAATTGCCTCTTCTCTAGGAAGTTCAAAGCGTTCTATCTTTGCACCCTCTTTAATAATCTTTTTCATTTCCTTTTCAATGGCGTTCAAATCTTCATTTGAAAATGGTGCGTGTTCAAAATCATAATAATATCCTGTATCAATTGATGGTCCTATGGCAAGTTTAGCCTCTGGATATAATCTTTTTACAGCTTCTGCTAGTACATGGGATGCTGTATGACGAAGTGCCGAAAGCCCTTCTTGATCATTTGCTGTTAAAATATTCAAAGAACAATCCTCTTCTACCATTGTTCTTAAATCAACTACTTTTCCATTAATCTCTCCTGCACAAGCTGCTCTTGCCAATCCTTCACTAATATCTAATGCAATATCATATACTGATTTTATTTCTTCATATTCTTTTACTGATCCATCTTTTAATGTAATTTTCATTATTTCTCTCCTTCTTCTTCATTTTTATTATTTTGTGAATCCTCTATTCCTTTTGTAAACATATTGTGGAACTCAATTAACTCTTTTTTTAACGAAATTGGTTTTCCCATCTTGGTTAAGAAGCAGTGTTTTGTAACACCTTTACAATGTATCATTCCTGTTTTATCATTATGAATCTCATAGGCAACGGTTAATTTAATCCCATTATATTCTTTAATTCTTGTTGTAATTGTAACAGTATCACCAAAACGAACCATACGAAGATATGTGGCTTCTACTTCTAAAACTGGGCTTAAAATACCTTCTTTTTCCATTTCATCATATCCCATTCCCAATTGTTCCATAAAATCGGTTCTCGCTTCTTCAAACCACCGAATATAATTTGAATGATGAACAATTCCCATTTGATCTGTTTCATAATACTGTACTTTATGCTTATATGCCTTCATCCTATTTTCTCTCCTCACTTTATCACTAAAATGTTCAATAACATTCTCTATATAGATAGTAACAAAAAATCCCTTGCAATGAACTAATTCACTGCAAGGGACGAGCGTACATTCACTCGCGGTTCCACCCTAATTGTACTGACAATGTCAGAACCACTTCTATTGATGATAACGGAATCACCGGACAGTTTTCTATCACTTAGAGGTAGTTTTCAAATGTTTCCGAAATAAGAAGCTTCCAGCCAATGACTTCTCTCTCTGTATCCTTTCACATTCTACTCTTCTCATCAACGTGTTTTCATATATACATATTATTATAACATTATCGCTTTATTTGTCAATGAGCAAAGTTTCTATCTTTGTCTTAACTAAATCAAAGGCAACATCATTCATTCCACTATTAATAACAACATCTGCCATCGCTTTAGTTGGTTCTACATAAATATAGTGCATAGGTTTAACCGTTGTTAAATACTGTTGTGCAATATCTTCGACATAACGCCCTCTTTCACGCACATCTCGAATTACTCTTCTCAAAATACGCTCATCTGCATCTGCTTCCACAAAGATTTTGATGTCCAACAAATCTCTCAATTCTTTATTCTCCAAAACAAGAATACCTTCAACAAGAATAATTTTTGTTGGGTGTAATGTTACTTTCTCTTTCGCTCTATTATGTTTTGCATAATCATATGTCGGTCCTTCGATTGTTTCTCCATTCTTTAATGCTCGTAAATGCTTTATCAAAAGTTTTGTATCCAATGCATCCGGATGATCGTAATTTGTTTTCTTTCTTTCTTCAAACGGAACACCATCATTGCTTCTATAATAGTTGTCGTGATAAATCACAGTTAATTGATTTTTAAATGTAGCTTTTAACCTATTCGTAAATGTTGATTTTCCTGAACCAGAACCTCCTGCAATTCCTATAATTACTGTTTTCATCTATTGTAAAATCCTTTCCAAAATTAAACTCTTTTTATTATAGCATTTACTTATGAAAAAGTACAAGATAAACAACTGCAAAAAATTCTCTAACTAAATAATTTAAAAACAACACTGGATCTGTTCCTGCTCCAATACCAACAACGTCCTTATATCCTATTTGTTTTGCTAATTTCACACTTCTATAAATATGAAAATTATTTGTTACAATTCCCACTTTTTCATTCGCTTTTTTGATATAATTCAAACTATATTTTAAATTTTCCTCTGTAGAATGCGATAATTCTTCCACAACAATTCTTTCTGGATTTATCCCTTTACCAATTAAATATTCTTTCATAGCAAATGCTTCTGTCACTTCTTCACCGATTCCTTTTCCCCCCGATACAATTACGTTTGTATTTTCATGAGAACGAAGATACTCTACACCTTTATCTAGCCTCTTTTGCAAAGAACCAGTAATAATTTTTCCTCTTACACAAGCGCCTAAAATAATGAGCACAGATACTTCTTCCAATCCAGTCGGAACCATAGCACTCAAAATTACAATAATTACAACTAAAAAAATTAAAAATAATGTCGTAAATCCTATCTGAACGGGAAGATACATCTTCTTTTTCATATTATTCACACCCAAACCCAAAATAAACTGTAGCAAGCCAAAAACAACCCAAAATCTTGAAAATGTAGCTTTCCAGTTGCGTGTATGTAAAACAATAAGCAAATAATATAATATACACAATATTCCCATACTAAAAAAAGCTTTCGACATATACATTCCTCCATATAACAGCAAAGGGTGTCAGAACCATATATTCTTACACCCTTTACTTATCCATTAATTATTTACCACAACATTTTTTATATTTTTTACCACTTCCACATGGACATGGATCATTTCTTCCAATTTTTTTCTCTTTACGAATTGTTCCTGACTGTTTTTGTTCTCTGTATAATTCTTTCTTTTTTTCTGGAGTAAAAATATTATCCCACTGTGGAAGTTCATATAACCAGTCTGCTTTTGCATCTACCATATTTTTATATAATTTTTCTTTATCAAATGCAAGACTTACAACTGTATCCTCTTCCATTTCTTCAATTGGATTCGCTTCTTTCAAACTATCATTAATTCCATCAAGAAATCCTGTCATTGTAAATACTTCAATTCCATATTTTTCAGCTAATTCTTTCACTGTTCCTTTTACTTCTTCATCAGGATTCCCCAATAATTTCTCATAAATTTCTTTTTCAATTTGGAAATATGTTCCCCAAAACTGTTGTAATTCTGCTTTATCCATTTCTTTTGAATAAGCAGTATCTCTCCATTGTTCTAATAAGCTCATTTCTATGTTCTCCTTTTGTTCTTCATTTTAATATACCTATTATATACCATATCCGTATGTTTTTCAAAAACTTTTACAAATTTTCTTATTTCTTTGTTATAATAAATACAGATAACACTTTTAAAATATAATTCATGTATAAAGGACGGACAAGAATATGAAAAAAACAAAACGTATTTTAGCCATTATTGGAGTAATTCTTCTTATTGCTCTTTACGGAAGTACACTTTTATTTGCTTTTATTGATACAAGCAAATCCTTAGGTTTATTTAAAGCCTCTATTGCTTTAACAATATTAGTACCTGTGCTTCTGTATGCCTACTCTCTAATATACAAGCTCACCAAAAAACAAAATAACGATGAAGAAAACTAGTTTTACATATAAAGTTCTGCTAACATTAATGCAGAACTTTTTTGTTCTTTTGTTACCATTTTATAAGTAGTTCTTTGGTTTTGTTCTTGCTCTTTAATCTTTTTTCTTTTATATAAATACTCTTCAATAGAGATAATTTCTTGATTTTTTTTGTTGTCTTTTTGTTGCATATCATTACCTCCTATCCATATAGTATATGCAATTCCTGTGATAAATATATGTATTATTTATAAATCTTTTCTGTTTATTTCTTAAGATTTTCTTGACATTCTCATAGAGATGTATCACACTGAACATAATTTGACACTTTAGAAAGGATTTAAAACGATGCAACAATTAACAATACCAGAAGGCTATTATTCCCCTCTGTCTATTCGCGAGACAGAAGTTGCCATTAAAGAGATTAAAGACCATTTTGAACGGGCATTAGCTAAATCGCTCCATTTAACTCGTGTTTCCGCCCCTCTTTTTGTAAAGCCCGAAAGCGGGTTAAATGATAATCTAAATGGCATTGAACGTCCTGTTTCTTTTGGAATCAAAGAACAAAATGATACCGCCGTTGAAATTGTTCACTCTCTTGCAAAGTGGAAACGATATGCATTAAAACGCTACGGTTTTCATTCTGGGGAAGGACTTTATACAGATATGACTGCTATTCGCAGAGATGAGTATACGGATAATATTCATTCCCTCTATGTAGATCAATGGGATTGGGAAAAAGTAATTTCCAAAGAAGAGCGAAACACTGCAACATTAGAGCATAATGTACGGCATGTCTATAGCGCATTAAAGGAAACAGAACAACATATCTCTAAACGTTATAATTATATTGATACAATTTTACCTGATGAAATTTTTTTCATTACATCCCAAGAACTAGAAAATATGTATCCTGATTGTACTCCGAAAGAAAGAGAGTATCACATTGCAAAAGCAAAAGGCGCAGTCTTTATTTCTCAAATCGGGAAAGTATTATCATCCGGCGAAAAACATGACGGACGTGCTCCAGACTATGATGATTGGGAATTAAACGGGGATATCATTGTTTACTACCCAGTTCTTGATATTGCCTTAGAACTCTCTTCTATGGGTGTACGGGTGGATGAAACTTCTTTAAAACACCAATTGAAACTTGCAAACTGCGAAGATCGGGCTAAGTTAACTTTCCAAAACTCTCTTCTACACGGAGAACTCCCTTACACTGTAGGTGGAGGAATCGGACAATCTCGTATCTGTATGTTTTATTTGAGAAAAGCTCATATCGGAGAAGTGCAATCTTCTATATGGCCTGAACCCATTTCCAAAAAAGCAGAAGAATGTAATATCCAACTATTATAAAAAACAACACTTCATTTTAGATTTAATCTTTAATGAAGTGTTGTTTTTCTATTTATTTCTATATATAATTTCGTCTCTTCCCGGCCCATTTGAAATCATTGTAATCGGATACCCCAACTTGTCTTCAATAAATTCAATGTATTTTCTACAATTTTCTGGAAGATCTTCATATTTCTTAATTCCTCTAATATCTGATTTCCATCCAGGAAGAATTTCTAATACTGGTTTTGCTTTTTCTAAAAGATGTGTTGTTGGGAAATTCGTTGTGATTTCTCCATCTATATCATAAGCAACACAAACTGGAATCTCATCAAGATATCCAAGTACATCTAACACTGTAAACGCAACATCCGTCGCTCCTTGCATTCTACAACCGTATTTTGATGCCACCACATCAAACCATCCCATACGTCTTGGACGTCCTGTTGTCGCACCAAACTCACCACCATCACCACCTCTGCGTCTCAATTCATCCGCTTCTTCTCCAAAAATTTCACTCACAAAGGCTCCTGCTCCGACCGCGCTTGAATACGCTTTACAAACAGTAATAATCTGTTTTATTTCATACGGAGGAATACCTGCTCCAATTGCACCATATGCAGCCAATGTAGAAGAAGAAGTTACCATTGGATAAATACCATGATCTGTATCTTTTAATGAACCAAGTTGACCTTCTAAAAGAATTTCTTTTCCCTCCTTGATTGCCTCATGTAAAAACAAAGACACATCACATACATACGGCTCAATCATTCTTTTATATTCTTTTAATTCTGTATACAATTCTTCAGATTTTAATAATGGTTTGTGATATAAATATTCTAATAATACATTTTTTTGTTCGCATACGCGGACAACTTTTTCTTTTAACAATTCGTCATCAAACAACTCACTTACTTGAAAACCAATTTTTGCAAATTTATCTGAATAAAATGGAGCGATACCCGATTTCGTAGACCCAAATGATTTTCCACCTAGTCTTTCTTCTTCATATTGATCAAACAAAATGTGATATGACATAACTATCTGTGCTCTATCAGACACAAGAATTTTCGGCATCGGAACACCTTGGTCAATTATCATTTGAATTTCTTCAAATAATACTGGAATGTTTAACGCTACTCCATTTCCAATAATGCTTGTTGTATGTTCATAGAATACTCCAGATGGTAAAGTATGCAAAGCAAATTTTCCATATTCATTAATAATTGTATGGCCTGCATTTGCTCCTCCTTGAAAGCGAACGATGATATCCGCTTTTTCTCCAAGCATATCTGTAATTTTCCCTTTACCTTCATCACCCCAGTTAGCACCTACTACTGCTTTAACCATTCTATATCCTCCTATAAATCTCAATTACATATAAGTTTGCTTTTTTACCTCACGATTATACTCTCTTTTATTAAGAAACACAATAAATTTTTTTAATTTAATATAAACAAGTCCAACCAATTTTTCCCTTTCTTGGTTGGACTTACTATTACATTAATGGAGCAATAAGCCGTAACACACGTCCTGTTACCGTTTCTATTACTCCTCGCATACGCAAATCTGTAATTGTAACTTTCTGACATTTTTTCAACGTCTCTTGAAAATCTTTTTCAATATCTCGAACAACTTGATTATTATAGATAAATGTACCACATTCAAAATGTAAATACAGACTTCGGTAATCTAAATTAATTGTACCAACAGTTGCTGTATCATCATCTGATACAAAAACTTTTGCATGAACAAATCCCGGTGTATATTCATAAATATGTACTCCTGCATTGATTAGCTCTTCATAATATGTTTTCGCCAATACAAACGCATACCATTTATCTGGAATATGCGGCATAATAATAATTACTTCAATTCCACATTTTGCCGCATACGTTAAATTTGTTACCATTTCATTATCCAAAATAAGATATGGTGTCATAATATGCACATATTTTTTAGCATGATTTAAAATATGAAAATATACTTGTTCGCCAATATTTTCATTGTCATATGGACTATCTCCATACGGTAAAACATATCCCAATTCTCGTCTAAACTCTTTTGATTTTGGAGTGAGATATTTTTCAAAATTTTCTTCTTTTTTCTCAGTTACATTCCACATCTGTAAAAACATCATTGTAAAGTTTTGTACTGCTTCTCCTTGCAACATAACCGCTGTATCTTTCCAATGCCCAAAACGTTCTTTCTCATTGATATACTCATCAGCTAAATTAATCCCTCCTGTGAATGCAACTTGTCCATCAATAACACAGATTTTTCTGTGATCTCTATTATTCTGATGTGTAGATAATACTGGTTTAATCGGACTAAACATTTTGCAACGAATTCCCACTGCTTCTAGTTCTTTAGGATATTGATAAGGAAGAAGGACAATACTACACATCCCATCATACATAAAACGGACTTCAACGCCCTCTTCCACTTTTCTCTTCAAAATTTCCAAAATAGAATCCCACATAACCCCTTCTTCTACAATGAAATACTCCATAAAAATATAATGTTTTGCTAATTCCAACTGGCATTTTAATTCTTCAAATTTTTCTTCTCCTATTTTAAAGTAAGTCACTTTTGTATTTCTATGCACTGGAAAACCAACTTGCTTTGAAAGATAGTGCGCCAAATTTGCATTTGCTGGCTTTGAAATTCGTAATTCCTCAATAATTGTATCATTTTGAGTCATATACGGCTTTGTTTTATTTCCTAATACAGACAATCTTTTTCCTATATATCTTGTACCTGGCTGAATCTGCATAAAAATATAAAACACCGTCCCAACAATCGGAATAAACGTTACAAACAAAATCCAGGACATTTTGAATGCTGGGTTTTCTTTTCTATTAATAATATAAATAATAACAATCATACTAAGAATAATAAATCCTACATATACTGAAAAGGCATATTGCTCGATACTAGTAATGGTTGCTATCATTAACCCAATTTGAAACAATAATAATGCCGCTACCAAAGCAGTTCTACTAAATATAATTTTAAAAATCCCACTTTTTGCTTTCTTCGCTTTCATTCTACCACTTCTCTTCCTTCCTATAGCAAATATTCTAACATACTTATATTTTATTCTCAATAAGCCTTTTCTTTTTACATAAAATGGATTACAATAGTAATACTACATTAATAGTAATGAAAGGAGTATACTAACATGGCAAATAATAAATGGGGAAAAAGACTTTTCGGATTGGTTGCTATTGGCGCTACTATTGGTGGAACAGTTGCTTATTTCAGTAAAAAGAATCACCGTTGCAATAATGAAGATGAGTTCTCAGATGATTTTGAAAATGAAGACTTTGATTTAGACGAAGACTTAAAAGAGGCTACATCTAGAGAATATGTATCTTTAACTCCTGATACTTCTTCTGATGCTGAAGCACCTTTATCTTCTTCCGAGGAAGTTCAATCTGAAGAACCACTAGAATCTGACAACGAATAATACTCAAAGGGAAATTTGATAACACATATCAAATTTCCCTTTTTCTTTAAAACAATTCACGCCATGCAGAAATTAATTGTTGCACACCCTCTTTTATTTCTTCCTCTTGCATATTAGCATATCCAAGTAAAATCGTAGGATTTAATTTTTTTTCTGTACACACATCATAGGCAGACAATCCATATACTTTAATTCCTATACTTTTAGCACGTTCTATTAATTCTATTTCTGCTACTTGAGATGGAAACGTAAGCAATAAATGCACTCCAGCATTTTCTCCTGATATTTTACATTTTTTCAATAATGGTTTTAAACTATTAATCATGACATCATGACGACTTTTATACACTCCCCTCATTTTATTCAAATGGCGTTCATAATACCCTTGCTGAATAAACTGATGAATAATCTGCTGATCTACTCTTGAAACTGTAGAATTAAGAAATCTCCCTTTTTCTTTATAAACCTTTAATAAGGGTTTGGGCAAAACAAGATAACTCACACGAATAGCCGGAGCTATCGACTTAGAAAATGTTCCTATATAAATGACTTTATCATTACGATCATAACCTTGCAAGGCAGGAATCGGTTTTCCCTTATATCGAAATTCACTGTCATAATCATCTTCAATAATATATCTGCCGTCTTTTTCTGCTGCCCATCGCAATAGTTCCATTCGTCGTTGTATCGGCATGATAATTCCAAGTGGATACTGATGTGATGGCATGACATAAGCTATATCGGCTTGTACTTTTCTTAGTTCATCTACTCGCATCCCTTTTTCATCCATTTCTACCGTTCTAGTTTCATAATCTAATTGTTGAAATAAACGATACGCCTGTCGGTATGTTGGATTTTCAAATGCAATTCGATGTTTTCCTTTTAAAATCATTTGTAATAGCATTAAAAGATAGTCATTTCCTGCTCCCACAATAATTTGTTCCGCCTCGCAATTCACTCCTCTTGATTGATAAAGATAGTGGCAAAGAGTATCCCTTAATTCATATTCCCCTTGCGAATTCCCCGCTTTAAAAAATGTTGCCTTATCATCAGCCAACACATCTTTAGCTAATTTCCTCCACACCCGATATGGAAAACTATTTAAATCAATTCCGTTAGGTGTAAAATCATACGCATACTCTATTTCCTTTTTTTCTTCTTTTATCAAAACTGTTTCTTCTGCTTGTTTCCACTGATATAAATCATCAATTTTTGTTACAAAAAATCCTTTATATGCCCGTGCCTCTACATACCCTTCTGCTACCAGTTGTTCGTAAGCTAATTCCACAGTGCTTCTACTAATATCCAAATGCTTTGCCAACGCTCTTGTTGACGGTAACTTATCTCCACATTTAATTTTTCTAGATTGAATATCATTTTTTATATAAATATAAATCTGCTCATATAAAGGAATTTGAGATTTAGTTTCTAAACGGATTGTCAACTCATTCATTTTTCCACTCCAACGCCTGTCTTTCCATAGTTTTTACAAATGGATCTTTTCCATTGCAGTACCCTTCACTATCAAATGTAAATTTTATGGCTAATTTCTGCTTTAACAAACTATATTCTTCTGCTTTCTTCGGATTTTCACGCAAGTAGTCACGAACCGCAAGATGACGCTGTATCTCTGTCTGATTACTTTTCTCAAAAATATGAATATGATGTGTTCGGTTATCTCCACCTTTCATAAAAAAACGCCGTCCAGTTATTCCAAACTCGCCTTTACACTCATAACCAATCTGCTCAAACTCCTTATTATGTTTATCAACCAAACTAATTTTTTTGACAACAGGCATAATATCAATAACTGGTTTTGCCCAAAGATTTTTCACCGAAGTGGAACCAATATGATGAATTTCAACTACATTTTCTCCTAATATTTTTCTAATATTTTCTGCCTCATTAATAAACATTTTTTCCCATTCCGCTCGGTATGAAACAACTTCTATTTTTCGTGCCACCTTCTATCACTTCCTTCTAACAGTATAAAATAAGAGCGGATTTTTCCGCTCTTATCATGTTTATTTTGGTAATTTAAATGAACTTTTTAATGATACAATTCTGTTAAAAACAAGTGCATCTGGTTTTGAATCTTTTGCATCAACACAGAAATATCCTTGTCTTACAAATTGGAAACTATCATATGCTTTTGCGTCAGCAAAACTTGGTTCTAAATAACACTCTTTCAAAATTGTCAATGAATTTGGATTTAAATTCAAAGAACCATCTTCTTTGTTGTATACGCCCTTTTCTTCATCTACAATATTTTCATATAAACGTACTTCCGCTTTTGTTGCGTATGGGGCTGGAACCCAGTGAATTGTTCCTTTGACTTTTCGGCCTGTAAATCCTGTTCCACACTTTGTTTCAGGATCATATGTACAATGAATTTCTACGATTTTTCCATTTTCATCTTTTACAAAACTTTCGCATTTCACAAAATATGCATGCATCAAGCGTACTTCATTACCTGGGAACAATCTGAAATATTTCTTTGGTGGTTCTTCCATAAAGTCCTCACGATCAATATAAAGTTCACGACAAAATGGTACTTTTCTAAATCCTAGTTCTTCATTCTCCAAATTATTCGCTACATCTAAATATTCAACTTGTCCTTCTGGATAATTATCAATAATTAATTTAATCGGATCTAATACTGCCATCATTCGTGGTTTTTTCATTTTTAAATCTTCACGAATGCAGTATTCAAGCATCGCATAATCCACAGAACCGTTACTCTTAGATATACCACATAAATCTACAAACATTTTAATTGATTCTGGTGTAAATCCTCTTCTTCTTAATGCTGCAATAGAAACAAGTCTTGGATCATCCCATCCATCTACAATACCATCTTCTACTAATTTTTTAATATAACGTTTTCCTGTTACAACATTTGTCAAATACAATTTTGAAAATTCTATCTGTCTTGGAGCTGGATTAAACTCGCACTCTCTTACTACCCAATCATAAAGTGGTCTATGATCCTCAAATTCCAATGTACAAATAGAATGGGTAATCTTCTCAATTGCATCTTCAATTGGATGAGCAAAATCATACATCGGATAAATACACCATTTATCACCGGTATTATGATGTGTCATATGAGCTACACGATAGATAATTGGATCACGCATATTGATATTAGGAGATGCCATATCAATTTTTGCACGAAGCACTCTTTCTCCATCCTCAAACTCTCCATTTTTCATCGCTTCAAATAATTCAAGGTTTTCTTCCACCGTTCTATCTCTATACGGACTGTTTTTCCCAGGTTCTTTAAGAGTTCCTCGATATTCTCGAATTTCTTCAGGAGTTAAATCACATACATATGCTTTTCCTTTTTTGATTAATTTAACTGCACATTCATACATTGCCTCAAAATAATCTGATGCAAAAAACAAATTCTCTTTCCAATCTGCACCAAGCCACTTGATATCTTCTTTAATTGACTCTACAAATTCAACTTTCTCTTTTGTTGGGTTTGTATCATCAAAACGCATATGAAATGTTCCATTATATTTTTGTGCCAATCCATAATTTAATAAAATTGACTTTGCATGTCCAATATGAAGATATCCATTCGGTTCAGGTGGAAATCTTGTACATACAGTATCGTATACACCTTCTCTTAAATCTTTATCAATTTCTTGTTCAATAAAGTTTTTTGAAACTACTTCGTTTTCCATATTATCCTCCAGCTCTCCTATATTTCCTTTTGTTTACACAAAATATCATCAGTATCTTTATATATTACCACAAATTATAATAGCAAACAACTTTTTTCCGTTTTATTCTAAGCAATGTTTTTCTTAATATGTTCGTATTTAAAATATACTGTTCAAAAAATTTTCACAAAATCATCATTTTTTTATCACACTTCTAAAATATAATCTTACTTGTAAAGTTAATAAAACTTTTTTCATTAACTTTTCTTTTTCATAACCAAGCCGGTCAGCGACCGGCTTTTCCTCATTTTAGTTATCTTTTATATTTTTTGATAAAAAAACATCGGCCTTCTTATTACTAAGAATCCGATGTTTTTAAGCTGTTGGCGGGACTTGAACCCGTGACCTCCGCCTTACCAAGGCGACGCGCTACCGACTGTGCCACAACAGCATATCTGTATACAACGTATTTAATATACAATATATACTTGCTGTTTGTCAATGCATTTTTACCGCCCTGTTTTTTCTTTAACTATCTTCTCTGTCTTTGCTTTTATTCTTTGTAATGCATTATCAATGGATTTTGGAGTTTTCTTCAAAACTTTTGCTATTTTTTGATAATCCATTCCATATAAATGCAAATACAATACTGTATTTTCAAATTCACTAAGACTTCTTTTTAACTCTACTTCAAGTATTTGTAAGTATTCTTTATCTAAGAACAATGCTTCTGGATTATTTTCTTTAACAGCTTGAATCGTGTCTATCAACGGCTGTTCATCCTTATCCTCATAAATGGATACATACGAATTCAGCGGGATATGCTTTTGCCTTTTTGACGCTTCAATGGCCGTATACATCTGTCTTGAAATACATAGGTCAGCAAAATGATAAAAAGAAGTTTCCTGCTTTTCATCGTAATCTCTTATTGCTTTAAACAGACCAATCATCCCTTCTTGAATCAAATCATCATTTTCTCCCCCAAGCAAAAACATCGCTTTTGCTTTTTTTCTAACAAGATTCTTATACTTATTAATAATATAATCCGTTATCTCTTTTTTTCCATTTCGCAAACACTTTATCAATTCTTCATCCGTCATCTCGCTGTATCTGCACATATGCACCTCCGGTATTCACACCGTTATGAATTTAATCTCTGTCTTACAATTTCATACGCTAATACTCCAGCTGCCACAGATGCATTCAAAGAATCAATATCTCCCTTCATTGGAATAGAAGCAACAAAGTCACACTTTTCTTTTACGAGACGTCCAACACCCGCCCCTTCATTTCCAATCACTAAACCAATAGGGCCTTTTAAATTCAAACGATACATTGTCTCTCCACCCATATCTGCACAAACAAACCAAAGTCCTTGTTCTTTCAATTCTTCCATTGTTTTTACAATATTAGTCACCTTAGCAACTGGTGTATAATTTAATGCTCCCGCTGAAGTTTTAGCAACTGTCGCTGTCAATCCAACTGCACGACGTTTTGGAATAATCACACCATGGGCACCAGCAAGATTAGCCGTACGAATAATTGCTCCCAAATTATGTGGATCTTCAATATTATCCAAAATAAAGATAAATGGATCTTCTCCCTTTTTTCTTGCTAATTCGAGTATATCTTCTACTTCTGCATATTCATACGCAGCAGCATGTGCAAGCACGCCTTGGTGCTTTCCTGTTTCAGATAATTGATCTAATCTTTCTTTTGAAACAAATTGTAAAATGGTGTCGTGTTTCTTAGCTTCTCTTATAATTGTGCGAATCGGTCCATCTTGACACCCATCTAAAACAAACACTTTATCAATTGTTTTTCCTGAACGAAACGCCTCTATCACTGCATTGCGTCCTTCAATTATTAAACTTTCTTCAGCCATAGTTTTCTCCTATACTTCCTCTTTTTCTATACTATCCAACCCTATTTTCACTAAATCAAGCATTCTCTTCCAATCTTCTTTCAAATAAAGATAGCCTAGCAACGCCTCAAATCCTGTCGCTCTACGATAATCTGTAATCGACTGATTTTTTGCAGGTGAGACTGATTTTGCATTTCTTCCACGTTTATATACTGCTCGTTCTTCATCTGTCAATTCATCTTGCATAGCTCTCATCATCTTCGATTGTGCTGATGCTTGCACAAGACTGCTCGTTTCTTTATGTAGTTTTTGTACTTGCTTATTCCCTCTATTGATCACTAAACTTTTAATAATCAAATCATAAATACTATCACCAATATACGCCAATGTAAGAGGCGAATATTCTCTTATATCCACCTCCTGCATGGAAAATATTTTTTTCATATACTCATTAAAATTTATTTCTATGCTTTTTTCCATTTTACACCTTCACGAGTATCTTCTAAAAGAATACCCTTTTTCAATAACTCATCACGAATTTCATCTGCTCTTTTGAAATTTCTTTCTTTTCTTGCTGCTTGACGTTCTTCAATCAACGCTTCAATATCTTCTGCTAGCATTTCCTCTTCTTTTTCTACAATTAAACCTAACACATCTGATAATTTTACAATTAAATCATATATTTTTTGTAAATATTCTTTTGAAGATTGTGCAGAAGCTGTTGTATTAGCAAATTTTACTAATTCAAAAATAGAAGCAATCGCATCCGCTGTATTAAAATCATCTTCCATGGCAGCTTCATAGGATTTCACAAACTCTTCTGTTTCTTTTACTTTCTCTCTTTCTTCTACTGTCATATCTTCTACAGAAGCAACTCCAAGTAAATGTTTTAAATTTGCCACTGCGGTTAATATACGTTCTAAACCATTAGAAGATGCTTCCATTAAAGAAGCACTGAAATTCAAAGGACTTCTATAATGGGCACTTAACATAAAGAAACGAAGGACTTGTAAATCGTATTTTTCTCCAATTTCTCTCACTGTACGGAAATTTCCAAGTGATTTTGACATTTTGTGATTATCGATATTTAAAAAAGCATTATGCAACCAATATTTAGCAAATTCTTTTCCATTTGTTGCTTCGCTTTGCGCTATTTCATTTTCATGGTGTGGAAAAACCAAGTCTTCTCCCCCGGCATGAATATCTATTTGCTCACCTAAATATTTTTTAGACATTACCGAGCATTCAATATGCCAACCTGGGCGTCCATCACACCATGGTGATTCCCAAGCAGGCTCTCCTTCTTTTTTAGGTTTCCAAAGAACAAAATCCAATGGATCTTCTTTCTCATCTTCTCCTGTTACTAAAAGAGAACGTCCTCCCGATTGCAAATCATCTAAATTCTTATGAGAAAGTTTTCCATAATCTTTGAATTTTCTTGTTCGGAAATAAACAGTTCCATTTTTTTCATAAGCATATCCTTTCTCAATTAAATCTGAAATCATTTCAATCATTCCACATATTTCTTCTGTTGCAAGAGGATGTTTTGTGGCTGGTTTTACATTCATCCCCTCCATATCTTTCTTGCATTCTGCTATATAACGTTGTGAAATTTCATTGGCAGAAACACCTTCTTCAATCGCTTTCTTAATAATCTTATCATCTACATCTGTAAAATTTGACACAAAATTCACTTCATATCCCTTATATTCAAAATATCTTCTTACTGTATCAAATACAATCATCGGTCTTGCATTTCCGATATGTATTAAATTATATACTGTAGGACCACAAACGTACATCTTTACTTTGCCTTCCTCTAATGGTATAAATTCTTCTTTTTTTCTTGTCAATGTATTATATACTTTCATCTTTTCCCTCCTGTTTTTTATGCTTCCTACATCGCATATCTTTTTCCATTTCTTTCAGTTCCTGTTGCAACTGAATATTTCTATTCTGTAGTTCTTTGATATCATTTCGTACTGGATCAGGCAAATGAATCTGATCTAAATCCATACGGGGTATCTTTTGATCTCCCATACGAACAATTCTCCCTGGGACTCCTACAACGGTACAATTTGGTGGTACTGCTTCCAAAACAACAGATCCTGCACCTATTTTTGCATTTTTACCAATGGTAAATGAACCTAATATTTTCGCCCCTGCAGAAACCATTACATTATCCTCAAGTGTTGGATGTCTTTTCCCTTTCTCTTTCCCAGTTCCTCCAAGTGTTACTCCCTGATATAAAGTTACATTATTTCCAATAACAGTTGTTTCACCTATAATCACTCCGTTCCCATGATCGATAAAAAAACCTTTACCAATGACTGCTCCCGGATGAATTTCAATTCCTGTTTTTCTTGCTGCACGCTGTGAAATCCAACGTGCTAAAAAATAATGTTTTTTCAAATATAATTTATGTGCTAAACGATACTTTAGCATTACTTTAAAACTTGGATACAGAAATATTTCCATATTGCTTTTTATCGCTGGATCACGTTCTTTAATGACTTGCAATTCTTCTTTTATATAAGCAATCAAATTCATGATTTTACAACCCTTTCTAGCAAAGAAACAAAAAACTTCGCCTCACTAAGAGACGAAGTTTTATCCGCGATTCCACTCTCATAAAGGGATATCCCCCTTCACTCAAAACACGTAACGTGTGCTACCGTATACAGCTACTTTGTTATTCACCGTATCTGCTCCCGAATGCACTTCACATTTCTTTCACTTGGATTGCTTTCAGCCGATGACAATTCCTCTCTGTTAGTTTCCAAAATGTTACTCTTTTCGTTCTTTGCATTTACAATATATGTTATAGTGTATGCAAAAATATCTTGTTTGTCAACTGTAAATACTTAAGCATTTTCTAAATAAGCTGTTAACAATTCCACTGTATATTCTAAATCTTTTTTGTCTACCACCTCTGCCGGACTATGCATATAGCGCAATGGAATAGAAACTAATACAACAGGAACTCCTTTTCCTACGATATGAATTTCATCTGCATCTGTACAACTTCTTTCACCACTAACTTCCACTTGATATGGGATTCCCTTTTCTTTTGCCAATTCCATAAGTTTTTGATTGATTTTCTTGTCACAAATCGGGTTAATACAAAGTACTGGACCTTTCCCCAATTCTACTTCCCCCCATTTTGCATTTGTCATTCCTTCATAATCACTGGTGTATGTTACATCTACCACAATAGCTTCTGTCGGTTTTACTCGATTCGCTACCCAAACAGCACCATGCTGACTTGTTTCTTCTCCAACTGTTCCAGCCCCGATAATAGTCGCCTTATGTTGTTTCTCTCTCATACGTTTTAATGTTTCCATAACAACATACACACCTGATTTATCATCTAACCCTCTTGCTGACACACGGTCATTCATTAATTGTCGAATGTGTGTGTCAAAAACAACAGCATTTCCTAATTGTACCTTGGAAAAAGCCTCCTCTTTCGTTTTTGCACCTATATCAATCAATATATCCGTTGCTGTAAACTCATTATTTTTCAACATATTAGAGTGAACAACCACACTACCATACACTTCTCCATTTGCTGTACAAATCTTAACCCCATGTCCTACATATAGTTTTGCATTAAATCCTCCAGCATTTGTTACTTTCAAAAATCCGTTCTCTGTAGCTCCTGTAACCAAAAGTCCAATCTCATCTATATGAGCCGTCATTAAAATTCTTTTTTCTCCAAAACCATCTAAAAAATATATACTATCACCTATACTGTCAGTATTCTCTTCAAAAGAATCTCCCATGTACTCTTTTAATACTTTTCTTACAGAAAATTCATCTCCTGAAACAGAAGGAACTTCCAACAAAGTTTGCAACAAATTTTCTCTCATTTTTTCTTCTCCTTCATAATCACACGATTTCATTTATATACACTTTTGTAAGTGGAATAATTTTCGATAATTCCTTTTTTGCTTTTAGAGGAACTTGAAGTTCCTCTAGATCCATCATTCCAAACAGTATGCTTGTCAAATCTCCAACATCTATACATACACATTCTTCTGTTTCATCTATTTTCTCTACATCTATTGTATTACTTCCTTTCAAAAAATAACACCCTATACTTGCATCCATTAATGTATCCCATATATTTAACTTCAATTCAATAGTTTCTTTTATTTTCATACAAGAAAACATTCTTTTTACATCTAAAATTTTTGCCATAATTATCGACTTTTCCACATCGCCATATCCCAAAAACTTTATCTGTTTTTTCCCACCAAGATGTAGAAATATACACGACAAAATTTCATCCGCATTTCCCTCAAACAATGGTTCGCGAATTTCATATTCTTCTCCTAACGCATAAGGAAATACACCTATTATCTTTTGATTCTCTTTTACAATAAGGATACCGCCCCTCTCACTTTTTTCTTCTTCTAAAAGCACCTCATAATACTTCTTATCCCTTTTTGTAAAAACTTCATATCTACTCTGTAAAATATTATTGGAGAATTTTGCAATTTCCTTACAATCTTCTTTCGTTGCATTGGTAATTTCCCATGATCCTTTATCCTCTGTAGCTCTATTCATTTTCCCTTGCAGTTGTCGATAGATATATCTAAACCCATGGGGATAATAAATCTGTTCTGCTGCCGGCATTAAAAAAGTGAATGGCTCTTGATTCGCTTTCATGGCAGAAAGAGCCTCTTTTAATAACATTTTCATCATTCCTTGATGTCTATATTTTTCTTCTGTTGCCACCGCAACAATATAATGGGTCGCAAAACTTTCTCCTGCAACTTCCATCGTATATGGATTAAGATGAAGCATAGCACATATGTGTCCCTCTTTTTCCACTACATAGATTTCATTCTCTTTCACTTTTACCGAATAATAATAGTCTAAAAAATTTTTTGTATCCTCGGAAAACACTTCTTCCCATAGTTTTCTTGTTCTACTATGTTCTTCTTTTTGTAATTTGCGAACTTTCATCTACTTATTCCTTCCGCATCCACAGCAACTCGAACAATCATTTTCATCATCCGCCACTTTATAACTATAGTTTGTCATTTTCTCCAATGCACAAATTGCTTGTGAAGATATTCCTTCCCCTACTCCTGTAAATCCAAGACCTTCTTCTGTTGTAGCTTTCACATTAATTTGATTTTCTTCAATTTGTAAAGTAGCTGCAATATTTTTTTTCATTTGCTCAATATAAGGCTTCATTTTTGGTTTTTGTGCAATAATCGTAGCATCAATATTCTCAATTATATATGCATGTTCTTCTAGTAACTTTCCAACATGTCCCAAAAGAAGAACACTAGAAATTCCTTTATATTTTTCATCTGTATCCGGAAAATGTGTACCAATATCACCAAGTCCTGCAGCTCCTAAAAGAGCATCCATGATTGCATGAAGAAGAACATCTGCATCAGAATGACCTAAAAGACCTTTTTCATAAGGTATTTTCACTCCACCCAAAATCAGTTCTCTTTCTTCTACAAGACGATGTACGTCATAACCCATTCCAACTCGCATAGTTTTCCCTCCATTTTAATTCTAGCATTATTAATTTAATATTAACGCTTATTTTATCATATTTTCTATATCTTGCCTAGTCAAAGCAAATAGGCTATATGCTTAACATATAGCCCATTTCACCTCTTATTTATTCATTTTTCTTCTTCTAATCACAACAGCACCAATTGCCAATGCAAAAATTCCAAAACTTGCCCACATTCCTATATGGTTCAAATCTCCTGTTTTTACTGTGTTGTTTTGTGTCCCTTGTGTATTATTCGGTTTATGATTTGATGAATTATTTGGCTTCTCATCTGGTTTGTTATTTGGCTTTTCTTGATTTGGTTTTTTCACCAAACCTTCTATCGCCTTATCCAATCCGTTGATTGCTGCAAACAGTTCTTCTTTTGTTGCATTTTCATTTTTTAAAATCAACTCTGCATTTTCAATTGATTTTTTTAATGCATTCACAGATTCTTCCGTACAATCATCTGTGTTTTTTCTCTTTGCCTCTTCTAATTTTTTCTCCAATTGTTTTCTCAATCCACCTAAATTTTCTTCTTTTACAAGGCCTTTATATGCTTTTTCTAAAATTACTTTTGCATTATCCACTTCAATCTGTTGCACTTTTAAACTCGCAAGGACTTCTTGAGCTTCTTTGAGTGCTTTAGCAAATTTTTCAAAAGAATCTTTGTCATATCCTGCCGAAGAGATATCTTTACAGCTATCTACTAACTGTTGCAATCTGCTTTTATCTACCATTCCCGCTTTCTGTTCAATTTCACCTAGTGTAAATTTCGCTTGACGAATATAACACAAATCTGTTGTTGCATTGTATCTGCCAGTATTCGGATCAACATAATTCAATGAATATTCTTTATCCCAATGTCCATATGAATCCATAACAAATGTTCCGTTTGGTTGTACAGTAAGACCGGTATATCCTGTATCTCCTGATTTTGCATTATTTGTCCAATCCTCATCCAACAATATTCTAAATTGTCCTTCGTTTTGTTCCATTAAGTCTTCATAAGTACCAACCCAAGCAATCCAATCCCCAGCCATCCAATCATTATTCTCAATCTTTTCGTTATTATTATAATCTAGTATAATTTCACGGAATGTTACAACAAGTCGATTACTAATTGGATCATATATTGCTTTGTGACGTTCTCCTTGAAGTGCTCCTTGTAATTCTTCTGGTTCACTCCATGTTTCCCCTTCATCATCTGAATAAAACATTAATGAACGATGTTGATGTGACTGTGTTCTCGCTAATGCAACGATTCTTTTTCCATTAGGCGAACGGAACATCCCCACTTCGCAAATTTGCGCCGATTGCTCAATCGAACGATATTGTTTTAAATATTCTTCTGGTGTTGACCATTGTGGCTCACCATGTTCATCAAAAGTTAAATATGTTTTGTAGTTTACAAATGTTTTACTATCATGGTAAACACCCATCCATTTATCGATAAATTTACCTGATTCATCTTTCAACTGTACAAGACTTGCCATTGCAACAGTTGAAAAGTTTTTACTTCCATCTTTTCTTGTTGGACAATATGTCTTAGATTCTGTCCATGTTTTTCCACCATTATTAGAAACAGACATATCCCATCCACCCATTGTATTTCCATGCCATTCAGGTCGTCCTGTGATTAGTACAATCTTTTCTGATCCATCTGTCATATCTAAACGATACATCGTTGGAGTTTCCAGTGAATTTTTCCAACTTTCTGGTATAGTTGTTTTTTCTACCCATGTTTCTCCAGCATCTTCACTTATTTTCATTACAAGTGGACCACAACCATGTCCTTTCGGATAAGCAGTAATCAATGTTTTATTATCCTTTAACATAACCATATCTGGTTGACCAAGATACTGATTGTTTTTATCAGTTGGTTTGTCAATATCACTTTGATTTTCCTCTGGTAAAACAAACTGTGGAATTGTATAGTGTAATTTTAAATCCTTCTTTACATGAACCGTTACATTCTCTTTGTATCCTCCAGCTTTATTTTCTACGATAATCTTTGCTACACCTTTTTTGTGTGACATAACTACGCCATCTGTATTCACACTTGCCACCTTGTCATTTGAAGATGTGAACGTAATTGTTTTGTCATCGGAATCTGATACTAAGTCTGTTTCAATTTCATACTGTTGTCCCTCTGTTAACGTAATTTCTGTGACAGAAAGGTTTAATCCTTTTGTTTTTAATGATTCTTTTACTTCTTCTTGTGTTAGTGCACGATTATATATTTTTAAATCATCCACTTTCCCTTCAAAACCTTCTCCTCCAATAACATCAATCGGTGCATAAAAATCATTTGATTTTGTCCACTGATTTGTGGCAATCAATTTTCCGTTGATATAAAGGCACAATCCATTGTTCTTATCATTTGTCCATGTAAGATGTACCCATTGTTTTACTGGCACTTCAGATGGAAATGTCAAAACTCCTCCTGCTGTAGCATTTACATGTACACCTGCTTTTAAATTTCCTACTGCAATTTTATTATCAAAAGAGCGTTCTTTACCTTTGCTTGTTAAAACAGAGTTTCTTCCCCCTTGTTCACCTTCATCATATACCCAGTAACCTACTGTCCAATCATGATTCAAATTTTTATTTTCCTCAAAAGAAACTGTATTCCCTTTTTTAATTGCTATTGCTTTTCCTTCTTTTCCTTCTACAAATTGAGCGCCCTGATTTGTACCATTCCGATTTCCCCATTTATCATTCACATCTTTTTCAAATGAGTAATACGATACTTGCGTTGCTTTATCAATTTCAATTGGTTTTACATTGATATTAATTTTAGCTGTTTTTTTCGTATCTTGAAGAGAAGTCGCTGTAATTGTTACTGTTCCTGTTTTCTTTCCTGTTACTAAACCATCTTTGGAAACGTTTGCTATTTTATTTGAAGATGTTGTCCATTTCACTTGCTTATTTAATAAATTATCTGGTTTTAATTCTGCATGAAGCTGTAATGTTTTTCCTACAGTTACATTCTGAGAAGAACCTTCTTTAATCGCAAGAGATTCCACTTTTGTTGTACCTTTTTTCTTTAATGCTTCATATTCTTTTGTTAATTCAGTAATTTTTGACTTAATTGTTTTCATATCATCTGCAAGAGCATTTTTCCCTGCTTTTGTCAAATAATATTGTTTCGCATCATACTTAGGTTTAACTGTTTTTAATAAGGCATCTACTTTTGTTCCCATTGCAGTTACTTCGTTTTTCATCTGCATTAACTTGTTTACATCTCTAACACCTTCTGCCATTTTTTCTAATCGAAGGCTAGATTTTGACACTGGATTTTGGGAATCTTTTTCATCTGGGAAAATAAGGAAACAATCCCCTGCTTCAAATGCATTATGTGTCGTATCTCGAAGCGGGTCTTTCACCCATGAATCATAGGCCCAACGAAGATACCCTTCTCCACCAACAGAATATGAATACAGCATTGTCCAATAACTTTCCCCTGGAGCACTCAAAGAAAAATTACCTGGAATATGTCCTGTACAAGTATAGATTGTTGTTCTAAGTCCTGCCTCTTCTCTTTCCTGTCTTAATTTTTCAAACTCTGCAGGATGTTGTTTTACAGCAATCGAACCAACATTCAAGTCATCAACACGCATTGCCATTGCTTTTTTCTCTACAAATCCATCCATAGCACCTGCTGTCTTAAATGGTTCTCCATCTTTTCCTACAATTTTATCAATAAGATCAAAGGCTCGCATATCAAATCCACGCTCATCAATTC
Organism: Faecalimonas sp.; assembly: GCA_029264305.1. GTDB lineage: Bacteria > Bacillota > Clostridia > Lachnospirales > Lachnospiraceae > Faecalimonas. The sequence continues at coordinate 101,374 of JARICA010000017.1, forward strand.
CGATATACGTTTCTTCTTTCCACCCTTTTTCTTCCATATGATTCATCAGATTTTTCAAAAATGCTGTCCACATATTTGTCCATTCAGATGAACCTGTCTCTAACGTTACTGTAACATTTTCCTTTTTCTTCTCATCATAATATGTCACCTTATGATTCCACGGTATAATGCTATAACATACGATTTTATCTCCAATATTCAGTTTCTTATTAAATGAAATCCATTTATCAAAATCCGCATAATTAAATGAAAATTGTCCATTTTCCTTTTTTGTCCACTTAATCATAGAAGGAAATTTTACTGATTTTTCTCCATATGTTTGCCCAGCCCATGCATCATCTACAATTGTTGTTGTAATTGCATGTCCTCCTATAGATTTATATTTTTCCATATGTGGTTTCAAAATTTCAAAATGTTTTTGAGAAAATGGTTCTACTCCATAATATTCAGCTACACGATATGGGTTTTGCCATAATTCAATATCAAACCCTTCTTTAAATTCCGTGGCATCTTTTAATGTAGCATCTGCCACATGCAATGTATATGTAAATGTAAGTGGAGTATTTACTTTATCTCCTTTTACAGTTACTGTTCCTGTGTAATCCCCAGCTTTTACATCCTTTGGAACATTTACAGATAACCAAACATTCTGCAAAGTCTTAGACGGAACTGTAATTGGTGTTGTCTGATAAAGTACCTCACTTGCTTCTTTCCGATTTCCTGCTGGAAGTGGACGATTTGGATCTCCATATCCACTCATCCCCGTATAGGCTTGTACAGACTTAATAAAGGATGCTTCTATATTTTTTTTATCTATTTTAGTTCCATTTGTAGATACAAAATCACTTACCGATACAGATACATTCTTTACCTGTGCATCTTTCGTGTATAAAGAAATTTGAGATACTGCCTTGTCATTTTTCCATGCTGAGAGATCTCCACTTACGACTTTATTCATTTTGCTTACTGTATCGTATTTATCTTCTGTAGTGTATTGTTGATTACTATCTACAATTGTTCCATCCAATTCTGTAATTCCTTCTGTTACTTTTACCTTTACAGTAGATTTCTGCTGATCCTCTTTTGACTCTAAAGTTACTGTAGCTTCTCCAACACCTTCAGCTATCATCTTTCCGTCCTTCGTCACACTAACTACTTTTTCATCGCTAGAAGAAAAAGCGATATTTTTCCTGTCTGCATAAGAAGGTTTTACATCAAACTCAAGTACGCTCTCTCTTCCTTCTGCTAACGTATACTCTTTCTTCTTTGGTTCAATTGATGTCACTTTATAACGATCATGATATACAACTACTTTTCCAGCGTCAATTTTACAATCACTTGCTTTTTCTTCTTTCTCTCCAATTGCAACTGCCTTTAGAATATGTTCTGTTTCAGATAATCCATCAAAAGTATCTATTTTTACTTCCTGTTGATTCGATGGATTATAAAGACTATATGTACCTTTCTCTACTCCATCAATAGTATATTTTACTTTTCCCATTGGGTGATTCTTCCCAGCGTATACATCAATTTTGTGTCCGATAAACTTCACTTCATAATAAGTGGCATTTGGATTTTGTTTGTCAACAGCATTCGACCATGTGTGTACACCATCTCCTTGATCCCACTTCCCTTGTGCAAATGTAAAAAAATTGGTATCTCCACTTTGCTTGGTATAGGGAATCACCGTCGTATATTCCTTTTTCTTTTTCACTTTTCCTTCTGCAGATACTGACATTCCACCGATTTGAACTAACATACACACGGTAAGAAAAAATGCCATCGCTTTTTTCACTTTTTTCATTTTCTTTCCCTTTCTTTTTGTATTTTTCACATTACATTTTTATATATAGTATATATTTTATACGTTTTTAACAATTACTTCAAGTTATTTATCATGATTTTGAATTATTTTTCATGTATTGCAGTGTATTTTTTGTTATTTTTTACTAATTTGCATACTTTTTTATATTTTGCAAACGATAAAAGAAATAACAAAAGAAAGGATTATGTGTATGAAAAAAAATATAAAAAATGAAAAAATTATTGATTCCTACGATTATTTAGGAAATTCTGCGTCAACCAATGATTGTACTGGATTAATTCCCTCCGCACCTATTTCCAAGAGTCAACTAGAATCTTATGAAGATGTCTACCAATTTACTCCACCAAAGGTTCCTATTAAAAAATCTCCGAAAAAGAAATAACAAAAAAAGAGATTGCACAACTGTACAATCTCTTTGATAGCGGGAACTGGATTCGAACCAGCGACACTACGGGTATGAACCGTATGCTCTAGCCAACTGAGCTATCCCGCCATATTTTATTGTTTGCAACTCAAACCTGCTTCGCTATTATACTATTATATTTATAGAATTGTCAACACTTTTTTTTACTTTTTTTATTTTTAATGAGATTTGCCAAAACAAACTCGACTATTCGAATTGTTTTGGCAAATCCTTTATCTTACAGAAACTATATTATACCACGCCTTGTGCTATCATTGCTTCAGCTACTTTTTCAAAACCTGCAATATTTGCTCCCGCAACATAATCGCCCTTCATATTATATTTTTCAGCAGCTTCTATCATGTTATGACAAATATTTACCATAATATCTTTCAATTTTCCATCCACTTCTTCAAAACTCCAGCTCAATCTTTCACTATTTTGTGACATTTCCAATGCGGATGTAGCTACTCCTCCTGCATTTGCTGCTTTACCTGGAGCAAATAATACACCATTTTTCTGGAAATATTCTGTCGCTTCCAATGTGGTAGGCATATTTGCACCTTCCGCAACTGCAATAACTCCATTCGCAACTAACGCTTTCGCATCTTCCAAATTCAATTCATTCTGTGTTGCACATGGAAGAGCAATATCAACTTTAACAGACCACACACCTGTTCCTTCATGATACTCTGCATTCGGTCTATATTTTATATATTCTGTTAATCTTTCACGTTTTACTTCTTTGATTTCTTTTAACGCTTCTACATCTATTCCTTCAGAATCGTAAACCCATCCTGTAGAGTCACTTACTGTTACAACTTTCGCTCCTAACTGTTGTGCCTTTTCTGTAGCATAAATTGCCACATTACCAGCACCTGAAACAGCAACCGTTTTTCCCGAAAGTTCAATTCCATTCAATTTTAACATTTCTTCTGTTAAATATAAAAGTCCATACCCTGTTGCTTCTTTTCTCGCTAGCGAACCACCATAACTTAATCCTTTTCCTGTAAGAACTCCTTCATATACTCCACGGATACGCTTATACTGACCAAATAAAAATCCAATTTCTCTTGCTCCTGTTCCAATATCCCCTGCTGGAACATCTGTATCGGCACCAATATATTTACATAACTCTGTCATAAAACTTTGACAAAATCTCATAATCTCTCTATCTGATTTTCCTTTAGGATCAAAGTCACTTCCACCTTTTCCACCACCGATTGGAAGTCCTGTCAATGAATTTTTAAACACTTGCTCAAATCCTAAGAATTTGATAATCCCTAAATTTACAGAAGGGTGTAAACGTAATCCTCCTTTGTAAGGACCAATTGCACTGTTAAACTGAACGCGGTATCCTGTATTAACATGAACTTGACCATTATCATCTACCCAAGGTATGCGAAATTTAAACTGTCTTTCCGGTTCTACCATTCTCTCTAATAAAGCATCTCTTCTATATTGTTCCTCATTTGCCTCTACAACAACACGCAAAGATTCCAATACTTCTTTTACTGCCTGATGAAACTCCGGTTCTGCCGGATTTTTCTTTACTACTAATTCGATTACCTCATCTACATATGACATAACTTCTACCTCCTAATTCAAAATCAGCCGTGCAGACTGTATTCTGTACGGCTTTTGGGTTTTTAGCACTTTATTAGTATAATGTATTATCTTGTGAAATTCAAGAATTATTTTTTTAATGAAATCTTTATACCATACTGTTTTTCTTTATACTCTTTTAATTATTAAACTCTTATTATTTATATGATTTGACTATTTTTAGTAAAGAGGTAATTTATTATGTCAACTATACATAAAGTTCAAAATTATTTTCTTCATCTTTCTCCGATGAAGATTCTTTTATTTGGGTATTGTACGATTATCTTAATTGGTTCCTGCCTTTTAAGCCTCCCTATTGCTGTACGTCAGCCACAAGATGCAAATTTCTTTACAGGATTTTTTACCGCAACTTCGGCAACTTGCGTAACAGGGTTAATTAAAGTTGATACGTATACACATTGGTCTTTTTTTGGACAAGTTGTTATTCTTGGTCTAATACAAGTAGGTGGAATTGGCTTTATGACGCTTTGCATTTCCATTATGACCATTACTAAAAGAAAAATTGGCCTTGTATCTCGTTCATTGATGCAAAATTCTGTATCCGCACCACAAATTGGTGGAATTGTTAAAATGACACGTTTTATTATAATAGGTACATTCCTTATTGAAGGGATTGGTGCAATTTTACTTTCTTTCCATTTTTGTTCATTGTTTGGACTAAAAAAAGGGATTTGGTATTCTATATTTCACAGCATTTCAGCTTTTTGTAATGCTGGATTTGATTTAATGGGAACTGTACAACCATTCTCTTCTTTAACCGGAGAGGTTGGAAATTGGTATGTAAATATTATTATAATGTTACTTATTATCATCGGAGGACTCGGTTTCTTTGTATGGCATGATATTCTTACAACAAAATGGCATTTTCATAAAATGCATTTACATACAAAACTTGTATTGTCTGTAAGTATTTTCTTAATTATAGGAGGTGGTTTACTCCTATTTGTTTGCGAGCAAGGTACTCCAATGTTTGAAAAACTCTCTTTATCAGAACAATTGGCTGCTTCAAGTTTTCAATCTGTTAGTTCAAGAACTGCAGGATTTAATACCATTGATCTTGCTAGCCTCACACAAACAGGACGATTTATTATGATTCTCCTCATGCTTGTGGGTGGTTCACCTGGATCAACTGCTGGTGGAATTAAAACAACTACTTTTGCTGTACTTTTCCTTTCTGTTCTTACTACGTTTCGTAATCGCAAATCTACGGAGATTTTCGGAAGACGTTTGGAGGATTGTATTACAAGAAAAGCTACTTGTGTGTTTATTTTATACATTACCCTTTCTCTATCGATAGGAATGTTCATTTCCCGTATAGAAGGAATAAATTTGCTAGATTCTCTTTTTGAAAGCGTATCTGCTATTGCAACAGTAGGTTTAACAACAGGAATAACTCCTGGATTGAGTACTCTTTCTCACAGCCTACTTGCCTTTTTAATGATATTCGGAAGAGTTGGCTCATTAACAATGCTTTTAGCATTTTCATTTACAAAAAAACAAGCACCTTCAACATCGCCGTTGGAGAAAATTCAAATTGGATAATGGAGTGAATATATTATGAAATCTATTTTAGTTATTGGACTTGGGCGTTTTGGTCGCCATATGACAAAAAAATTTATTGAGGAAGGAAACTCTGTCCTTGCTATCGAAAAGAATGAAGAACGTGCAGATAACGCTATTGATATTTTAAATGATATTCAAATTGCAGATGCTACAAACGAATCTTTTATTAAATCTTTAGGCATAAATAACTTTGATTTATGTGTTGTTGCCATCGGTGATAATTTTCAAAGTGCTTTGGAAATCACAGTTCTTTTGAAAGATTTTGGAGCAAAATACATTCTAGCACGTGCTTGTCGTGATGTGCATCGTAAACTATTACTTAGAAACGGAGCTGACCATGTTGTTTACGCCGAACGAGAAATGGCTGAACGTCTTGCAATAAAATATGGTTCCAAAAATATTTTCGACTACATTGAACTCACACCAGATACAGCCATATGTGAAATAGCTGTCCCAGCAAACTGGATTGGTAAAAGCATCGTTGAAAAAGCAATCCGAAATCGTTATAACATCAGCATCCTTGCAACAAAAAAAGAGGGTGAAATATTCCCTCTTCCTCATCCTGAACATATTTTCACTAAAGGTGAAACTTTAATTATTATGGGGCACAAAAAAGTAATTCATTCATTTACTTACTAATTGGTACACGTATCATTCTATAACCTACTCCAACATGAGTCTGTATGTACTGTGGATTTTGCGGGTTTTCTTCAATCTTCTTTCGGAGGGTTGCCATGAAAACTCGTAAGGATGCCACATCACTTTCCCATGAATTTCCCCAAATTTCTCTCGTCAAATAAGTATGCGTCATGACTTTCCCAACATTTTTTGATAGTAAAACAAGTAATTTATATTCTATAGGTGTTAAATGTAATTCTCGTTCTTTTACATAAGCACATCCTGATACATAATTAATTCGCAATTCACCATTAATAAATTCTGTTTGTTCAAGATTTGAATAAACTTTACAGTTTTCTCTTCGTAATACTACGCGTATTCTCGCCAACAATTCATCAACCGAAAAAGGTTTTGTCAAATAATCATCTGCACCTGAATCCAAAGCCAATATTTTATCTTTATCTTCACTTCTTGAACTAATTACAATAATTGGTACATTCGACCAAGAACGCACTTTCTGTATTACTTCTATTCCATCTATATCTGGAAGTCCCAAGTCAAGTAGTAATACATCTGGTTTTTGTGATGCCACTTCTAAAAGTCCTTGCATTCCATTAGATACAGCATGAAAACGATATTCCTGTGCTTCCAGTATTGTCGTAATTAAACTGCGAATCGCTTTATCATCATCCACAACTAATATCAATGGTTTATTCATCATCTTTTTCTCCTCTTATCTGCCATTTCATATATCGCCATTATAACACAACATATTTTTTCATCAACCTTTATTATGACAAATTTTTTCACACAAAAAACGGGGAGTCTACACTCCTCCGTTTTCCATGTATGCTTCTATTTAAAATATTTTACACCAGATTCAAATATTTTCATATCTTGTTCGCCAAAAATATTGATTGCAACTCCATCTCCTCTTCTTTCAGAATGAGCCATTTTTCCAAGCACACGACCATCTGGACTTGTAATACCTTCAATAGCTTTATATGAACCATTTGGGTTCCATTCTTCATCCATAGTAATATTACCATCTAAATCACAATATTGTGTTGCTACTTGACCATTGGCAAATAGTTCTTTTAACACATCCTCTGATGCTACAAAACGTCCTTCTCCATGCGAAGCCGGGTTCGTATAAACCCCTCCTAGTTCCGCTCCTTGTAGCCATGGTGATTTATTTGTTACCACTTTTGTATAAACCATTTTAGAAATATGACGTCCGATTGTGTTATATGTCAATGTTGGCGCATTTTCTGTTTGACCACAAATTTTTCCATAAGGTACTAATCCTAATTTAATCAACGTTTGGAATCCATTACAAATTCCAAGTACAAGACCATCTCTTTCATTAATTAATTTTTCTACCGCCTCTTTTAACTTAGCATTCTGGAATGCAGTTGCAAAGAATTTAGCAGAACCATCTGGTTCATCCCCTGCACTAAATCCGCCTGGGAACATAATCATTTGAGATTGTCCAATAATTTTTTCAAATTCAGCAACTGAATCACGAATATCTGCTGCATCTAAATTACGGAAAATTTTTGTAACAACATTAGCTCCTGCACGTTCAAATGCTTTCGCACTGTCATATTCACAGTTTGTTCCTGGGAATACCGGAATAAATACTGTAGGTTTTGCAACTTTATTTTTACATACATAAATATTTGAAGTATCGTATAATTTGTTTTCAATTTGAGTTTTTTCTTTATTTTCTCCTGATACAGAAGGGAATACTTTTTCAAGTGGTGCTTTCCATGTTGCCACAGCTTCATCCAATTCTATGTTCATATCTCCATATGTAATTGCACCATTATCATTCACTTCTCCAATAACTGTATGAGAAATTGTAAGATTATCAACTTCATTTGCTGGAACTTCTGCAATCATATCTCCAAAATAACAAGCAAATAAATCCTCTTTTTCTACAGTTGGATAAATTTCTACACCCATTCCATTACCAAAAGCCATTTTACTTACAGCAGCGGCGATTCCATGACGGTCTAATGCATAAGCAGATACAATTTTTCCATCTTGTACATCATCTCTAAATTTACCATACTGTTCCATAACACTTTCATATACTGGTAAATCATATTTATCTGTATCAATATGAAGCCATACCAACTTATTCCCTGCCGTTTTTAATTCTGGTGTAATAATATCTTTTTGTTCCGCAACATCTACTGCAAATGATACTAATGTAGGAGGAACATCAATATCTTGGAATGTACCTGACATACTATCTTTACCACCTATTGATGCAAGTCCTAACCCTAATTGAACGCTATACGCTCCTAACAATGCCGCAAACGGTTGACTCCATCTACTTGGATCTTCTGTCATACGACGGAAATATTCTTGGAACGTCAAGTGAATTTTCTTATAATCTCCACCATTAGCAACAATTTTCGCTACAGATTCAAGGACTGCATACACTGCACCATGATATGGACTCCAACTAGACAAGTATGGATCAAATCCATAGCTCATCATTGTTACTGTATCACATTTTCCTTTTAACACTGGCAATTTAGCAACCATTGATTGTGTTTCTGTCATCTGATATTTTCCACCATGTGGCATAAAGACAGAACCCGCACCAATCGAACCATCAAACATTTCTACAAGACCTTTTTGCGAACATACATTTAAGTCTTGTAATGTATTTAACCACTTTTCTTTAACATCATCTACTTTTGAGCGAACAAGAACACTATCTTCTCTATTTGGCACATCTACTTTAACTGTTGTTTCTTGATGCGCTCCATTTGTATCAAGAAATGCTCTTGAAATATTTACAATTTCTTTTCCTCTCCAACTTAATACAAGTCTAGGGCTTTCTGTTACAACAGCAACTTCAATAGCTTCAAGATTTTCTTCTTTTGCATATCCTAAAAATTTCTCTACATCTTTTGGATCTACAACAACAGCCATACGTTCCTGAGATTCAGAAATAGCAATCTCTGTTCCGTCAAGTCCTGCATATTTTTTAGGAACTTTATCCAAATCCACTTTTAATCCAGCTGCAAGTTCTCCAATTGCTACAGAAACTCCACCTGCACCAAAGTCATTACATTTTTTAATCAATTTACTTACTTCTTCTCTTCTGAATAAACGTTGAATTTTACGTTCTGTTGGTGGATTCCCTTTTTGCACTTCTGCTCCACATGTTTCAATAGATTCTTCTGTATGTACTTTAGATGAACCTGTTGCTCCTCCACAGCCATCACGTCCTGTACGTCCACCTAATAAGATAATGATATCACCAGGATCTGAAGTTTCTCTAATTACCGCTCTTCTTGGAGCAGCACCTAAAACCGCACCAATTTCCATACGTTTCGCTACATAATCAGGATGATAAATTTCTTTTACTGCTCCTGTTGCAAGTCCAATCTGATTTCCATACGAACTATATCCATGCGCAGCTCCTGTTACTAACTTTTTCTGTGGAAGTTTTCCTTTCATTGTCTCCTTAACAGAAACTGTAGGATCTGCGGCTCCTGTCACACGCATCGCCTGATAAACATAAGTACGTCCTGAAAGTGGATCTCTAATTGCACCACCCAAACACGTAGCAGCACCACCAAATGGTTCAATTTCAGTTGGATGATTATGTGTCTCGTTTTTAAAATTCACAAGCCATTCTTCTTCCACTCCATCTACAGTAACAGGAACAACAATACTACAAGCATTAATTTCTTCTGATTCTTCTTGATCTGTTAATTTACCATCTCTTTTTAATTTGCGCATTGCCATAAGAGCTAAATCCATAAGACATACGAATTTATCTTCTCGTCCTTTAAAAATCTCACTATGGTCTGATAAATATTGTTTATATGAATTGACAATCGGTTCTTTGTAATCACCTTCTCCAAATGTTACTTCTTTTAATTCTGTTGAAAACGTTGTATGACGACAATGGTCAGACCAATATGTATCTAATACACGGATTTCTGTCATAGAAGGATCTCTATCTTCTTCTCCTTTAAAGTATCCTTGAATATGCAAAAAGTCTTTGAACGTCATAGCAAGTCCTAAGGAATTATATAATTCTTTCAATTCTGCTTCTTCCATATTTTTAAAACCAATAAAAATCTTTACATCTTCTGGTTCTTCAAATGTAGTCAACAGTGTTTCTGGCTTTTCTGCATCCGCTTCTCGCGAATCCACTGGATTAATACAATGTGTTTTCACTGCCTCAAATTCTTCGTCCGAAATATTTCCTTCTATCACATAAGTAGTAGCAGTTTTAATTACTGGTTGTTCATCTTCTTTAATAAATTGTACACACTGAACTGCTGAATCTGCACGCTGATCAAACTGTCCTGGTAGGTATTCTACTGAAAACACTCGACTCCCCTCAGCTACATCAAATGTTTCCTGATACAATACATCTACAGGAGGTTCTGCAAACACTCCATTACATGCTCTTTCAAATGTTTCTTCAGAAAGATTTTCTATATCATAACGATTTAGTACTCTTACATTTGTAATTGTTTTAATTCCTAAATAGTTTTCCACTTCCTGGCGTAACTCTTTTGCATGTACTGCAAATTCTGGTTTTTTTTCTACATATACGCGTTTTACACTACTCATAATTTCCTCCATCTTAATAGGTACATTTGCTTCTAGTTGCATTTTAACACATTTTATTTCATTAAAGAAATTAATATATCTTAATTTATTAATAAGTTTCACTTATTTTATTTCTTTGACTTCGATAAACAAAAAAACTCGCCATAAAACTTACTACTAATGCTATCGTTACGAAAATTCCTATTCTCACAGAAAAATCTACAAAAAATCCTTCTGGTAACATACGAATCATTAAGTCTGTATCTGGATCTAAAAGCCACAAATCATTATCAAAAAAAACTTCATGGAACTTCACAAAATATTTACTAAAATCCTTTGAAAATATATACCCAATTCCGACTCCGACCAGAATCATTATACTAGTAATTCCCATATACCATTTAGCTAACAGGATTTTCCACTTTGCTTTTGAATACATTAAAATTATTACTCCTACTATCACAATAATAGACGCAATATTTCTCGACTTTATTCCTCCCCAAAATATATTCCGCACATCTTCCATATGTTGTTTTTCTCTGTCATTAAAAAATTCTCGTTTTTTGCCATCCACTGTTGTGTTTACAATCAAATCTGTTCGTTTCCCATGTAAATAATCCATCATTTCATGTGTAACAAACATCACATCTTTCATTTTCATCTCTAAATCATCCAACACTTGATACTTCTTATATTCTTTTTCATAAAAGCGAAAATCTGTGTAAATTGCCATCTCTACCGAAACAATAAGTAGAAAAACAATCATCGAAAATGCAGTTAAACATGCAATTATTTTATGTGTTATTCTCATTTTCTCCCTTTCGTCATAAAAAATCAAAAACTTTATTTTCTTGTAAATTTATTATATCATCCTCTTATCATATAGTCATTCTTTTTTGTCTTGTAATTCTCTCCATTATATCTTATAATACTTTTAGTTTTATAAGGAGGACTAATAATGGATATCAATTATGAGTTATATAAAGTTTTTTACTATGTGGCAACCACTTTAAGCTTCTCAGAGGCATCAAAGCAGCTTTTTATTTCACAATCCGCTGTCAGCCAATCCATTAAAGCTTTAGAAAAAAAATTAGAACAAACGCTATTTATCCGAAGCACGAAAAGAGTACAACTCACACCCGAAGGAGAAATTTTACTTCGACATGTCGAACCAGCAATGAACTTGATTAAACGAGGAGAAGCTCAAATAATGGACTCTGTATCTACCGGAGGGCAAATTCGTATTGGGGCAAGTGACACTATATGCCGTTACTTTTTAGTTCCTTACCTTGAAAGATTTCATAAGGATTTTCCTAGTATACATATCAAAGTCACAAATCAAACTTCTTTAAAATGTGTGGATTTGCTTGAGTCTGGTCAGGTTGATTTAATTGTTACCAATTATCCTAATACAAATTTGGGAAATTTAACTACAGTTAAAAAAATCAAAGAATTTAAAGATGTATTTATTGCAAATAATGACTTTAAAGAATTAAAAGGACGCAAACTTTCTTTTAAAGAATTATTAAATCATCCTATTCTTATGCTTGATCGAAAAAGTACAACCAGTGAATTTCTTCATAGTCTTTTTCAACAACAACAGCTCGATCTTGTTCCAGAAATCGAATTAAGCAGTAACGATCTTTTAATCGATCTTGCACGAATCGGACTTGGAATTGCATTTATCCCTGATTTTTGTGTTCCAAAATCGAAAAATCTATTTGTTGTGGATACAGAATACGAATTACCAAAACGTCAATTAGTTGTTGCACATAATGAACATGTACCAACTTCTAAAGCCACTTTGGAATTTTTAAAATATTTTGAATAATGATAAAATGGGATGCCTTATAGAGCGTATCCCGTTTTATTTTATTTCCAAAATTCCTCTATATATTTACTTACGCTATCCAAATCACTTGTTTTTACATCTGTCCATTCCTTCGGAAAAATCTCTTGACATTTTCTTTGTAAAAAACGCTCATCTAATAATAAAATAATTCCTCTGTCTTTCTCTGTCCGAATAACCCTTCCTGCAGATTGTAAAACTTTGTTCATTCCCGGATAAACATATGCGTATTCAAAACCTTTCCCATTTTTTTCCTCAAAATATTTTCTTAAAATTTCACGCTCATGACAAATTTGTGGAATTCCTGTACCCACCACAAATACTCCAACCAATCTTTCTTCTGTTAAATCAATTCCTTCGGAAAACACTCCTCCCATAACACATAAGCCAAGTAAATTTCCATTTCGCTTTTTTGAAAATTCTCCCAAAAACTCTTCTCTTTTTTCTTCTGACATCATTTTTTCTTGTAATAAATATTTAGTTTTATCTAATCTATTTTCTTCTAATACTTTATATACATTCTCCATAAACTGATATGATGGAAAAAATGCAATGTAATTTCCTTTTTTTACTTCTAACATTTTCATAATATATAAAGCAATTTTTTTGTACATTTGCTCATTTCTAAAAATGTATTTACTACTTACATCACTCCCTATTATAATTTCTCTGTTTTTTTGTTCAAACGGAGAACTAACATAAATAGCATAATCCTCTTTTTCTACACTAAGCAACTGCTTATAATAATGGATTGGAAGAAATGTTGCAGAAAAGAAAATGGTACTGCTTCCTTTTTCTAAACATTTTTGCAAATTTGCTGCTGGATTCACGCAAAACAGTTTAAGTTTAAATTTTCCATCCGCATCTAACTCTGCATAAATCGTATAGTTTTCATCCAAAATATCATATACATTTAAAAATGTGCGAACATGAAAAAAGAACTCTAACAGTTTCTCTTTCACCTCGCTTTTTTCACATTCCTCCATAAATCTTTCTAATTCCATAAAAAGATTTATCATACTAATAGAAAATTGTCCTAGCGATTTATATATTTTACATTTCTCACACGTTCTTTTAAATTCCAAAAGTTCACGATTACAAATATCCAGTTTTCTTTCCAATTTTTTATCTAAATTTTTTACAATTTGCTTTGCTTCCAAAAATTCCTCTTTAAATATAGTAGCACTATACATTTCTCGCCCACGTTCAACAAGATTATGTGCTTCATCAATAAGAAATATATATTTTCCTTTTACTTCATCTGAAAAAAAACGACGCAGATGTGCATTTGGATCAAAAACATAATTATAATCACAAATAACCACATCAACCCACAATGCTACATCTAGAGACATTTCAAATGGACAAACTTTATGTTTTTGAGCATACAATTCTATATTTTCTCTACTCATATCATTTGTCGTTGTAATCATATCATAAACAGCATCATTCACCCTATCATAATGTTCTTTTGCATACATACATTTTTCTGGATTACATTCTTTCTCTTCACAAAAACAAATCTTTTCTTTTGCTGTTAACGTAATAACTTTACATTTCAATCCACGTTTTTTTAATAATTGAAATCCTTGTTCGGCAACCGTTCTCGTAGTTGTTTTTGCTGTCAAATAAAAAATTTTTTCACCTAATTCTTCTCCTACAGCTTTTACCGAAGGAAATACTGTTGCCATTGTCTTTCCTACTCCTGTTGGAGCTTGAATAAACAACTTCTTTTTCCGTAGTATGGTTTTATATACCGATATAGCAAGTTCTTTCTGTCCTTTCCGATATGTATATGGAAAATCCACTTCTTTTATGGATGTATTTCTTTTCTTTTTCCAATCCGTTTGAAAATCAGCCCATTTCTTGTACTCGTCGATCAAATGATTGAACCATATTTCTAATTCTTTCAATTGATAAGTCTCTTTGAACCTTTTTATCTCTTCTGTTTCCAAATTACAATAGGTCATCTGTACAGAGATTTTTTCTAAAGTTTTCTGTTTTCCATATATGTACGCATAACATTTCGCCTGTGCAAGATGTACTATTTTGGGCTTTTCTATCTGTTCCAACGCACAAAAAACTCCTTTGATTTCATCTATTGTAATTTCTTCTTCCTTTATAATTCCATCCGCTCGTCCTTCTAACTGTAAATCATATTTTTCCATATGCAGTAGTATTTTTAATGGCACTTCCGCATGATAAGAGGAACTCATTTTCTTTTGGATTTTACGGTGTATTTTACTTCCTAGTTGCATAGCTTCTTTTTCTACAACTTTTGATATACGATTATCTATATCACCTTTTCGCAAAATAAATTCCACAAGATTTCTTACAGAAATTTTTATTAATTCTCTCTCCATAATCTCCCCCATAACCAAAAGAGGAGGGAACCTTAGTTCTCTCCTCCTTCTTTTTCGATTTTATGCCACACAATATTTTTGTATCATTTTCTCAAATTCCACATTTTTCTTCGCACATTTTACCGTCAATACTTTTGTTAAGTCTAAACTCAATACACCAAGAATAGATTTTGCATCAATAATAAACCTGTTGTAAGATATATCAATATCAAAATCGCATTTTTCTGCTGAAGTCACAAAATCTTTCACTTCTGATGTTTCAGACAGTCTAATTTTATATTCTCGTTTCATTTATAGACCCTCTTTCTATTTTATATCAAACTTTGTTTATTTGAGCCATCTGATATTATCTCACATTTAAATCAAATCGTCAAGAGTTTATTCAATCGAATGTACTTTATGAACGAATTTCAATTTGAATTCGCTTACTCTATAAACTCTATCATATTTTTTCTATATTTTAATGGCAAATGTTTTCTTTGCAATTTATAATTTTCTCTTTCTTGAATAGAAATACTTTTACAAGTTTCTTTCCATAAATTTTCCATTTGCTTTTCCTTTTTAGAACACGTCTTAGTTTTTACATAATCTGGCGTTTCATCAACAACCAAAAACCATTTTTTATTTTTTTGATGTACAACAGTTGTACAATGTACACTGTCATAAATCAGCCAATTTTCTAAAGGAAGACGATTTGCAAAATGGTCTGCAATGCATACAAGTATTTGGTTTTCCGGTTCTATTTTGGCAAACAATACTCCACCGGAAAGTTCCTTAAATCGCAAAATTTCTTTAAAAAAATGTGCTTCATTTAATACTCTTCTGCTCAATTCAAACACCTTATATACGTCTCTATTTCCTAACTGATCACTTATTTTTCTACTATCAGAAATATGTCTTGCCTCAATCATCATTCCTAATATAGCATCTCCTCTTCCAGCATCCTGTGAAAGAATAGCATGATAAATTTTTTTGTATGCATCCACTCCTAAATGTTTTAAAATCATTCTTTCTATAGCAATCGATTTATAATATTTTGCTTCACTTTCTTCATATTCACAAAATAATTCTTGTTCTATATTTCCTTTTAGCACAATCCCCAATTCTTCTCTATTCATCTTTGTTTTCCATGCATCATAAATTCCGGAATAAATCCCTTCCACTGTATTTTCACAAACAAATATTTTTTTCATCGAAAACTTGTTCCTTTCTAAAATTCACATCATCAAATAAAGACAACTGTCTATACGTCATTTCTTGAATATGATTTGGCATTTTCCCTTGAGCATTTAACAAATTTCTCATGATATAATCTTCATCCATCTTAGTCGGATACATCATTTTCCCATTACAAGTCAGAAAATATAGTGCTCTCTTTAAAACCACACCCATTTTCTTTAAATCTTCAAAAGTAAGACTTGTCATTTTCCTCGCTTTTATAATTCTAGTCGCTGATTTATGTGCTATTCCCGGAACACGTAAAAGAGTATAATAATCTGCTGTATTTATCTCTACAGGAAAACACTCCAAATGTTTCAATGCCCAATCACATTTTGGATCAAGTAAAATATTAAAATTCGGATTTTCTTCAGAAAGCAATTCTTTCGCTTCAAATCCATAATACCGAAGCAACCAATCCGCCTGATACAGCCTATGTTCTCGTAAAAGTGGAGGAGTTTCAAGTAATTTTCCTGGTAAATTACAATCATCATTCACTTTGACAAATGCAGAATAAAAAACTCGCTTTAGTCCAAATCCTTTATACAAAGATTCTGTCACTTGCATAATTTGAAAATCTGTTTCTTGTGTTGCTCCTATAATCATTTGTGTACTTTGTCCAGCTGGAACAAACTTAGGTGCTTCTTTATATAAAACTATCTCCTGTCTATTCTCATTCATAATATTTTGAACAAATCGCATTGGTTTCAATATATTCTCTCTTGTCTTATGTGGTGCAAGAAGACGTAACCCCTCAGCAGTAGGCAATTCTAAATTCACACTCATTCTATCTGCCAAAAATCCTGTCTTCTGTATCAACTCCTGACTCGCACCTGGAATTGCTTTCACATGAATATATCCTTGAAATTTATATTCTGTCCGCAATTTATAAAGTGTTTGATATAAAAGTTCCATAGTATAATTGGGATTTCTTATCACTCCTGAACTCAAAAATAAACCCTCGATATAATTCCTTCGATAAAACTCCATAGTTAAATCACATACTTCTCCTGGTGTAAAAGAAGTTCTTAGGATATCATTCGAAGAACGATTCACGCAATATTTACAATCAAAAATACACTCATTTGTAAATAAAATTTTCAACAATGAAATGCAACGTCCATCCGCAGAAAAACTGTGACATATTCCAGATTTCACACAATTCCCAATTCCCGTTCCATCATTCATTCTACTCACACCACTAGAGGTGCATGCTACATCATATTTTGCTGCATCCGTTAATATATTCAGTTTTTCTTCTATAGTCATCTTCTCTGCAATTTTCATTATTCCCTCGAATATATGTTCTTTTTTCTTATTTTACCATACAGAACGTATGTTTGCAATTCTTTTCACATAAAAAGGATGCATTTTATTTCATGCATCCCTTTTATAAAAACTATATTAATTTTTCAATAGCATCCTTTAAATACTCATGATGCACTTCGTAAAATTTTTCCTGTTCTACCATTTCTGCTAATTTTGGATCGATTGGCATTTTCCCAAGTACATCCATGTTCAATTCTTTCGCAATCTCATCTACTCGGCTCTCTCCAAATACCGAAATTTTCTTTTTACAGTCCGGGCATTCCAAATAACTGAAATTTTCCACAATTCCTAAAATAGGTATATCCATCTGTTTTGCCATGTAATAAGCTTTTTTCACAATCATTTGAACTAAATCTTGTGGAGAAGATACAATCACAACACTATCAACAGGAAGCGATTGGAATACTGTAAGAGGAACATCTCCTGTTCCAGGAGGCATATCTACAAACAAATAATCTAAATCTCCCCAAAGTACTTCATTCCAAAACTGTTTTACTACTCCTGCAATAATCGGTCCTCTCCAAATAACAGGTGTATCTTCTGAGTCTAACAAAAGATTTACCGACATAATTCTCGTTTCATCTTTTGCTATACATGGAAACATACCTAATTCATTTCCCACTGCATGCTCATGAATTCCATACATTTTTGGAATAGATGGTCCTGTAATGTCTGCATCAAGAATACCTACTGAATACCCCTGTTCTCTCATCATTCTTGCAAGAGACGCTGTGACCATAGACTTTCCGACACCGCCTTTACCACTGACAACCCCTATTACTTTTTTAACATGTGTATATTCATTTGCTGGAACTTTTAAATCCATTTTACTTGGACAAGAACTAGCATGTTCACAAGACGAACAACTTTCTGCTGAACATGAACTTGTCTTTTCCTTTTCTTCCATTTCTTTCACTTCCTATTCTTCTACTACTGCAATCATTTCTACTTCACAAAGTACATTTTTAGGCAAAGTTTTTACCGCAACACAACTTCTTGCTGGTTTAGATGTAAAATATTTTGCATAAACCTCATTAAATGCTGCAAAATCTGCCATATCGCTTAAGAAGCAAGTTGTTTTCAACACTTGATCAAATGAACTTCCTGCCGCTTTTAATACTTCGCCAGCATTTTTACAAACCTGTTCAGTTTGTCCTATAATATCTTCTGCTTCAACAGCATCTGTTTCTGGATTAATTGCTATTTGACCTGCAGAATAAAAAATTCCGTTATGCACATATCCTTGTGAATATGGTCCTAACGCTTTTGGTGCCTTTTCTGTTGATACTACTTTCATTCTTAAAATCTCCTTTATTATAAATTTAAAATGCTACTGCATTTCAGTATGAAGCATCTGCCAAATCATCACGGGTAACATCTTTCAGCCATTTATAACTGAAGAACCGTTTAATTGTAAATGGCAATTTAATAATTTCATCACTCATTAGTATAACATAAACTACCGGTACACTACAATGGAATATAAATGCTGCTATAGCACCTAGAAGGATCGAACATCCCCACATTGTTCCAACATCTAATGCTAAGCCAAATTTTGTATCTCCGCCAGAACGAAAAACTCCCACTACAAGTGTACAGTTAACTGCTTGTGCTATAGCGAAATAAGACATAACAAAAAACATAAATGCAAGATAACCTTCTGCTTCTTTTGATAAAGCCATTGTTGTATTGGCTATTGGTATAGAAATTAAAATCATTGCCGCACCCATAATCCCTAAAATTAGACTCACTAATGTAAATCTTTTTCCATATGCTTTAGCATGTTCCAATTTTTTCTCTCCAATTGTTTTTCCTAGATAAATTGCTGTCGCATTCGATACCCCAAACACAACAACTTGCGCCAATTGTCTAATCACCTGTGCCACTGAATTAGCAGCCACTGCTGCGCTTCCTAAATGTCCAATAATTGCTGTGTTTGCCGAACTTCCCATTCCCCACATCAATTCATTTAATACAACCGGTAGAGAATATACAAGATAATCTTTTAACAATATTTTGTCTGTATGCCACAAATCATATAGTCTAATTTTTACGACTTTATTTTTAAAATGTGCATAGCACATAACAATAATAAATTCCAAAATTCTTGATAACAAAGTTCCAATAGCTGCACCACGCACACCTAACACTGGAAATCCTAACAATCCATAAATTAAAATCGCATTAATTGTAACATTCACACAAAGCGATAACATATATACAACCGTTGCAATCACAACTCGCTCAATACTTCGCATAATATTCAAATATACTTGTGTAAACGCCATAAAAATATACGAACAACCTACTATACGTAAATATTTTACACCTTCCGCAATTACAGAAGGTTCATTTGTATATATTCTCATTAATATTTCAGGAAAAAATAAAGCACCCATACCAAAAATAAGAGCAACAACGCATCCGAACCGCAGTCCCATTCCCAATATTTTCTCAATTGTTCTCGTATCACCTTTTCCCCAATATTGTGCTGTTAAAACAGTTGCCCCCGATGTAATCCCCATAAAAATCAATGTCATAATAAATTGAATTTGTCCAGCCAAAGAAGCACCAGAAAGTACATCTTCACTAACAGCACCAAGCATCATAATATCCGCTGCCGTTACACCCACATTAATCAAGTTTTGCAATGCCATTGGAATAACAAGCAAAATTACACTTTTATAAAATTGTTTCCAATTAATATGTAATCCATTTTTAGCCTGTCGTTCTCTCCTTCTAGTAAACATAACTTTCTCCTCTAATTATCCTGTTTCTTCTTTTTCAATAACGCTAATAAAATTAATCCTCCTCCAAGAATAAAAATAGAAATAAATTGTGAAGTAGAAAGCACACTCACATTTCCACGGGGATCGTTTCGCAAACATTCGATTAAAAATCTTCCTACACTATAAAAAATCATATAGGAAACAACAACAATTCCATCTCTTTTTTTCTTTTTTGCAATATATATCAATAAGAAAAAATGCAAAAAGTCTGCCCCACTAGATAATAATTGTGTTGGTATTAAAGATACTCCATTTGGTGCAAACGGCGAGTCATGAAAAACAATGCCATACCATGCATTCGTTTCTCTTCCATAGCAACACCCTGCCAAAAAACAACCAATTCTTCCAAATCCTTGTGCAAGAGCTAAAGATGGAACTGCCACATCAAAATATTTACACACCGGAAGTTTTTTCCATTTGCAGTAAATATATGCTCCAAGTATCCCTCCAAGTATTCCTCCATAAACAACAAATCCTTCCGAAAAACTCAATATCATCTTTGGGTTTTTCAAAATACTGTCAAGTTCTGTAAGGAAAAATAATAATTTTGCCCCAATTACTCCTCCAACAAGCCCTAAAATTCCTAAACCATATATATGATCTTCTTTTAATCCTTGTTTTTTCGCTGTAGATTCAGCAACTAAAAATGCCAAAACTATTCCAATCGCAATCATCAACCCATAACTATACACTGTAATTGGTCCTATTTCTAATAATTTATATTTCATCTTTTCACCTCACTTGTTTCTTATTCTACATGAAAGAAATCAAAAAATCTATTCCCTTTACATAAAAATTTCCTAAATGCCACAATTACACCTGACATTTAGGAAATTTTTAATTTAACTTTTCATATGCTACACGCAAAGTATCTCCCACCGTATTTTTATAATCTACTATTCCACAATAAGAAAAACCTTGCTTTTCTAAAAAGTTCTTCATAGCCAAATTTTTCTCATGAGTATCTATTCTAAGGCTTGTCCGATTTTGTTCTATACATATTTTTTCAGCAAAAGAAATCAGTTTTTTCGCAACTTTTTTTCTTCGATACTTTTCAGCTACAGCCATACGATGAATAGTCATATATTCTTGTTTATCTGTCAACCAACCTTGTCCCTTTATTTCCTCATAACACACTTCTGGAACAATTGACACAACCATAACACCTACTATTTCCGTATCACAAACTGCTACATAACATTCCTCTAAAGAAATATCCTTCCTGAATACCTCTTCCGTTGGATAACCATTCTGCCATTGATCCATATCAAACTTTCGCATAAATACTCTTGCTTCTTCAATGATTTCCATTATTCTTGCCAAATCAGATACTTCTGCCTGACGACACACAATTTGTTTTTTCATTTTAATCCTCAAAAGTTTCTTTTAATTTATCCATAAACCCTTTTTTCTTTGGCTTTTTCTTTTCCTCTTCCACCATTGTTTCTTCTTGATGTAAAGAATTTCCTGTTAATGCATCAAATTTACGAAGTGCCTCTTTTGCTTCTGCACTTAGTTTTTCTGGTGTTTGAATCACTAACGTTACATAGTGGTCGCCACGCAATTGTGGGTTACGAAGAGAAGGAACCCCTTTTCCTTTTAATCGCACTTTTGTATCTGTCTTAGTGCCTGGTTTTACAGTATAAAGTACATCTCCATCAACTGTTTTAATACGAACATCTCCACCTAAAGCTGCTTGGGCAAATGTAATTGGTGCTGTTGAAAAAATATGTACATCTTGTCTTTGGAAAATAGGATGTCTGGATACTGTAACTTCCACAAGTAAATCTCCTCTAGGACCTCCATTTACTCCCGGTTCTCCTTTATCACGAATTCTTACACTTTGACCATTGTCAATTCCCGCAGGGATTGATACCTGAATTGTCTTTTTAACAGAAATATAACCTGTTCCACCACAATCCGAACATTTTTCTCTAATAATTTTTCCACTTCCATGACAATCTGGACAAGTCTGTACATTTTGGACTGTTCCAAAGAAAGATTGCTGTGTATAAACAACTTGCCCTTTTCCACCACATTTCGAACAAGTTTCAGGACTTGTTCCTGGCTTAGCTCCTGTTCCGTTACATGTTTTACAAGGCTCTTTCAAAATAACTTCTAATTCCTTTTCACAGCCAAAAACTGCCTCTTCAAATGTAATACGAACTCCTTTGCGAACATTCGCACCTTTCATTGGTCCATTGTTTGCACGCCCTGAACGGCGTCCACCTCCGCCAAAGAAATCTCCAAAAATATCTCCAAAAATATCTCCAAAATCAGCACTGCTAAATCCGCCGAAACCTCCAGCTCCTCCAGCACCGCCTCCTTCAAATGCAGCATGGCCAAATTGGTCATATTGTCGACGTTTTTCCGCATCACTTAACACGGCATATGCTTCTGACGCCTCTTTAAATTTCTTCTCAGCTTCCGCATCTCCCGGATTCATATCAGGATGATATTTTTTGGCTAATACTCTATATGCTTTTTTCAGTGTTGCATCATCAGCATTTCTGTCAACCCCCAACACTTCATAATAATCTCTTTTTGTTTCAGCCATTTTTTATCTACCTTTCATATTTATTTACAAGGAAGTTCTGCGAAATTTGAACTTCCTCAAATTCCGCAGAACAACTTTTCATTTATTTCTTATTGAAATTAAACTTCTTTATAATCTCCGTCAACTACATCATCACCATTAAATCCTTCTGGTGCTGGACCTGCTTGTTGCTCTGGTGCTGGACCTGCCTGTTGTGCGCCTGCACCTGCTTGTTCATACATCTTTGTAAATAGCTGTTGTGCACTTGCCATTAATTTTTCTTTTCCAGCTTTAATTTCTTCAACCTGTGCATCTGTAATATTTTCAGGTGTTGATTTTGCTAAAATATCTTTTAATGCTTGAATATCTGCTTCAACTGTTGCTTTTTCGTTTGCATCAATTTTATCTCCAACTTCACTTAATGCTTTTTCTGTTTGGAAAATCATTGCATCAGCATCGTTTCTTGCATCAATTGCTTCTTTACGTTTTTTATCTTGTGCTTCAAATTCTGCTGCTTCTTTTACAGCCTTTTCAATATCGCTATCTGACATATTAGATCCTGCTGTAATTGTAATATGTTGTTCTTTTCCTGTTCCTAAATCTTTTGCAGATACATTTACAATACCATTTGCATCAATGTCAAATGTAACTTCAATCTGAGGGATTCCACGTGGTGCTGGAGCAATTCCATCAAGTCTAAATTGTCCAAGTGATTTGTTATCTCTTGCAAACTGTCTTTCACCTTGTACAACATTGATATCTACTGCTGATTGATTATCTGCTGCTGTAGAGAAGATTTGACTTTTCTTTGTTGGAATTGTTGTATTTCTTTCAATTAATCTTGTTGCAATACCACCCATTGTTTCAATAGATAATGAAAGTGGAGTTACATCAAGTAATAAAATATCGCCTGCACCAGCATCTCCTGCTAATTTACCACCTTGAACAGATGCTCCTAAAGCAACACATTCATCTGGGTTTAATGTTTTACTTGGTTCTTTTCCTGTTAACTGTTTTACTTTGTCTTGAACAGCTGGAATACGTGTAGAACCACCTACTAATAATACTTGGCCTAATTCAGATGCTACTAATCCTGCATCTGATAATGCTCTTGTTACAGGTTCAGCTGTTCTTTCAACTAAATCATGTGTTAATTCATCAAATTTAGCTCTTGTAAGATTCATATCAAAATGTTTTGGACCTTCTGCTGTTGCTGTAATAAATGGTAAGTTAATATTTGTTGTTGTTGCTGAAGAAAGTTCTTTTTTCGCTTTTTCTGCTGCTTCTTTTAATCTCTGAAGTGCCATTTTATCACTAGATAAGTCAACACCTTCCATACGTTTAAATTCAGCTAACATATAATCTGTAATTTTCTGGTCGAAATCATCTCCACCAAGTTTGTTATCTCCTGCTGTCGATAATACTTCGATAACTCCATCACCAATTTCGATAATAGAAACGTCAAATGTACCACCACCAAGGTCATATACCATGATTTTCTGTTCTTTTTCATTATCAAGACCATATGCAAGTGCTGCAGCTGTTGGTTCGTTGATAATACGTTTTACATCAAGTCCAGCAATCTTACCTGCATCTTTTGTTGCCTGACGCTGAGCATCGTTAAAGTAAGCAGGAACTGTAATAA
Organism: Faecalimonas sp.; assembly: GCA_029264305.1. Taxonomy (GTDB): domain Bacteria; phylum Bacillota; class Clostridia; order Lachnospirales; family Lachnospiraceae; genus Faecalimonas. The sequence goes on from JARICA010000017.1 coordinate 125,731, forward strand.
CTGCTTCTGAAACTTTTTCTCCTAAGTAACTTTCAGCATCTGCTTTTAATTTCTGAAGTACCATAGCTGAAATTTCTTGTGGAGAATATTTTTTATCATCAATTGCTACTTTATAATCTGTACCCATTTCTCTTTTAATAGATGAAATTGTTTTATCTGCGTTTGTTACAGCCTGACGTTTTGCAGGTTCTCCAACTAAACGTTCTCCTGTTTTTGTAAATGCAACAACAGATGGTGTTGTTCTTGCTCCCTCTGTATTTGCAATTACTGTAGGCTGTCCACCTTCCATAACTGCTACACAACTGTTTGTTGTTCCTAAGTCAATACCAATAATTTTTCCCATGATTAATTCCTCCTAAATTACTATATACTATTTATAAAGTTCTATACTTTTCTAATTGCTTAGTTAGCTACCTTTACCATACTATGGCGTACTACACTTTCTTTATACATATATCCTTTTTGAAATTCTTCCGCCACAATATTTTCTCCAAGTTCTTCATCTTCAACATGCATTACCGCATTATGAAAATCAGGATTAAACTCTTTCCCTACGGCTTCAATTGGTTTTACCCCAATTTCTTCCAATGTAGTCATAATTTGTTTATAAATCATTTCCATTCCAGCTACAAAAGAATCTTCTTTTTGCTCGTCTGGAACTGCTGTCAAACCTCTTTCAAAGTTATCTACGACCGGTAAGATTTTTTCAACTACTTCTTTTGCTCCAATTTCGTACATCGCTGTTTTTTCTTTTTCTGTACGTTTACGATAATTATCAAACTCAGCCATTTGTCTTGTAAGCTTATCTGTTAAATCTTCAATTTGCTCATCTTTCTTATCTTTCTTTGGCTTACGTTTAAATAATTTTTTATCTTTTTTATCCTCTTCAGTCGATTCTGTTTCTTCTACCTCTGCCTCTACTTCTTCAACAGTTTCATCTGTTTCTTCACTTTCTGTCTGAGCATTTTTCTTTGCCTCTTCCACAGCCTCTTTCACCATTTCTTCATTACTCATCTTTTTTTCCACCGGTATTCCACCTTTCTAATGTTCTTTATGAAATATCGCATCCAACTCTGCCATCAGTGTCTTTAGCGTCCTCATTACATTTTCATAATCCATTCTTTTAGGACCAATAATTCCTATCGTTCCCTGCATACCTTCTCCTAATTCATATGTTGCTGTTACAACACTACAATCTTTCATCGTGCGTACAGGTGTTTCATTTCCTATATATACCTGAATCCCTTTATTATCTTCGCTAGAAAGTGTTTCTGTCACAAGACTTGCTAATTGTTGTTTTTCCTCAAATGCACTAATAATTTCTTGTGCACTTTGATTATCACTTAATTCAGGATATTTAAAAATATTGGTTGCCCCACTTGTGTAAATTTCCAAATCATTATCTATCTGTATTGCTTCAGCAACTGCATCTAACACTTCACTAATGACTTTGCTGTGAATACCTGCTTGTTCTTTTAATCTTGCTATCATCCCTAGATTGATTTCTTCAATAGACATTCCGTTCAAATTTGTATTTAGCAACATATTTAATTTCAATAATGTTTCATTTCCTAAACACTCTGATACGGTCACAATCTTATTTTTTATGATATTTCCTTCCATTACGATAACAGCAATAATCTGATTTTCATCTACTTGTGATAGCTGAATGAATTTTAATTTATTCCTATTATAAGTTGGAGCAGAAATCATCGTTGCATAATTAGTGCTATTTGCTAACACCTTAGCCACCTGTTTTAATAATTGATCCATCTTATCTGCTTTTTCAAGCATCTGTTCTTTCATACCGGTGACTTCCTGCTCTTTTTCTTCCATCAGCATATCAACATAAAGTCGATATCCTTTGTCCGAAGGAATTCTCCCTGCTGATGTATGAGGTTGAATAATGTAGCCCAAATCTTCCAAATCAGCCATTTCATTTCTTATCGTCGCAGAACTCAAATTCAAGTCTGTATACTTTGAAATTGTTCTTGAGCCAACCGGTTCACCTGTTTCTAAATACGTTTTGATGATTGTTTGGAGAATCTTCATCTTTCTCGCATCTAGTTCCTGATTTGACTTCATCTTTTACCTCCTTTTCTTTTTATTAGCACTCATAACTTTCGAGTGCTAACACCTTACGAATATTAAGATAGCACTATGTTTTTCGTTTGTCAACAGTGTTTATATATTTTTTATAGTTTTTAGGATTATAACTATTGACTTAGAACTCTATTTTCTAAATACATAAAATAAATGTTGGAATATGAGGCGACCCCCAAAAGTTAGATTTTTTATGTCAAACTTTTAGGGGTCGGTACATTGTTAAAACATTTTTTAATATTCATAATACAATTCCACATATCTTTTTTAAGAACGCCAAATCATTTCTTTCGTAATGTCTTTCAGAGAATTTGCACCACACATTTCCATTGCATCTGTAAGTTCCTGTCCTATCTTATTTATATATAATTTTACTCCTTCTTCTCCACCACCATATAACGCAGTTACAAAAGGCCTACAAATAATTACTCCGTCTGCACCTAAGGCAATTGCCTTAAATACATCTGCTCCCGAACGAATACCGCCATCTACAAATATTTTCATCTTTCCTTTAACTGCATTTGCAATTTCTTCAAGCACTTCAGCTGTCGCTGGACATTGATCCAACACTCTTCCACCATGATTTGAAACTACAATCGCATCCGCTCCCGCAGCCTCTGCCTTTAATGCTCCTCGAACAGTCATTACTCCTTTTACAATAAATGGAGCATATGTGCTTTTCGCAATACGATGTAACTCTTCTACTGATTTTCTTCCTGCACCTGATTTTTCCGCCTGTAAAAATGGTAACCCTGCTGCATCTATGTCCATTGCCACTGCAAACGCCCCGGACGCATCTGCCAATTGCATTTTTTCTTTTACTTTCTCCATATCCCATGGTTTGACTGTCGGTATTCCGATTCCATTGGCTTTTCTTATTGCTTCTGTAGCAACCTTCATAACATTATCATTTACACCATCCCCTGTCATAGCAGCAATTCCCGCTTCTGCACAAGCTGAAACTAAAATGTTATTGTAAGATTCATCATTATATTTTTTCCCGTAATGTAAATTAACTGCACCTACCGGCCCCGCAAATAGTGGATAGCGAAAAGTTTTCCCAAAAATATGAAAAGTTGTATCTGCTTTTTGATTTTTTCCAATTGTATCCATTTGCAAACGAATTTCTTTCCATTTTTCATAATTACGTATAGCTGTATCTCCTATTCCTTTTGCTCCTGGTCCTGGCATCTGATTTTTACACGCTTTCCCATTACATACTGGACAAGCCTTACAATACGGCCCCACTTCCTGTCTAGCTTTTTCTAACACTTCGTTATATACCATGTTTCTCTCTCCTTTTTACTTATCAGCTATTTCCACATATATTTACAATAATAGTTCTGCAAATACATAGTTACTTATATCAATTCCTTTATCTGTCAAACGGACTCTCCCTTTTATCTCCTCCAAAAATCCTTGAGAAATCATCTTTTCTATTTGCTTTCCACAAAAAGTTTCTACGTCCTTTTTTAAAATACCTTCCATTTTTCGTAAGCCCAAAAAAATTATTTCCTCCAACTCTTCCTCTTTTGTCAATATCTCCTCATTCTGTTTTCTCTTTTCTACATCAGCTGAGGTTTCTAAATATTTATTCATTTCTATCGTATTCTGAAAACGTACATTTCCTAAAAGAGAAGATGCCCCAAGTCCTAAACCTAAATACTCTTTTCTTTCCCAATAGCCAAGATTATGTCTACAAGCATACCCTTTCTTTGCATAGTTAGAAATTTCGTACCGTTCATATCCCGCTTCCTTAAACCACTCTTTCGTTTTTTGGTAAATCATACGTTCCTCATCTTCATCTGGAAGTTCTTCTTTCCTACAACCATCTTCACCATACATTTTTTCAAAAGGTGTTCCTTCTTCTACAATCAAACTATATGCCGAAATATGTTCTGGTTTCAATTCCAAAACCTTATCCACTGTACTTTTCCAACTTTCTATCGTCTGGTTGGGTATAGCAGAAATTAAATCAACATTAATATTATCAAACCCTTCTTCTCTAGCTAACATATAACTTTCTAAAAATTCTTCATATGTATGTATTCTACCTAACTGCTTTAATTCCTCGTTATTTGCTGACTGTAAGCCAAAACTAATTCGATTTATACCAGCACGTTTATATGATCTTAGTTTTTCTCTTGAAATTGTTCCTGGATTTACCTCAATTGTCGCCTCGGTTACACTTTCCATTGCAAACTTTTCTCCTAATGCTCTAAAAACTCTCTCTATTTGCTGACCATCTAAAACAGATGGTGTACCACCACCCACAAAAACCGTGACTACTTGATATCTCTTTTTCATATCTTCAAATGACTCTATTTCACGAATAAGAGCTTGTACATACTCTTCTATTGTTTCTTGATTTGCTGTTCCTGATAAAAAATCACAATATGCACACTTTTTAACACAAAACGGAATATGAATATATAATTCTAAATCTTTTTTCATCTTCATCCTCTCGATTAACTTTAATTGGGGACATAGCATTTCTCAATTTTACTACGTCCCCAATTAAAGTTATTTATCATCTAATTTCAATACACTCATAAATGCTTTCTGTGGAATTTCTACATTTCCCACCTGACGCATTCTTTTCTTTCCTTCTTTTTGTTTTTCTAATAATTTTCTTTTACGGGAAATATCTCCTCCGTAACATTTTGCAAGTACGTCTTTGCGCATTGCTTTTACCGTTTCTCTTGCAATGATTTTACTTCCTACTGCAGCTTGTATTGGTATTTCAAACAACTGTCTTGGTATTTCTTCCTTCAACTTTTCACACATTTTTCTTCCACGTTCATAAGCACTTCCGCTGAATACAATGAAAGATAGTGCATCTACTTCTTCTTTATTAATAAGAATATCTAATTTAACCAATTCTGATTTTTCGTAACCAAGCATTTCATAATCAAAAGAAGCATACCCTCTCGAACGTGATTTTAATGCATCGAAGAAGTCATAAATAATCTCGTTTAATGGTAGATGATACTGCAGAACCGCTCTTGTTTCTTCAATATATTCCATTCCTTGATACACTCCTCGTCTTTCTTGACAAAGATCCATTATCGCCCCAATGAATTCAGAAGTAACCATAATTTCTGCTTTTACCATAGGTTCTTCCATGTAATCTATTTCAGCAGGATCTGGAAGATTTGATGGATTTGTCAAATCAATAACTTCCCCATTTGTTTTATGTACTTTGTAAATAACCCCCGGCGCTGTTGTTACCAAATCCAAATTATATTCTCTCTCTAAACGTTCTTGGATAATTTCCAAGTGAAGAAGACCTAAAAATCCACAACGGAAACCAAACCCTAATGCAATAGAAGTTTCTGGCTCAAATTGAAGTGCAGCATCATTTAACTGCAACTTTTCCAAAGCATCTCTCAAATCTTGATATTTCGCTCCATCTGCAGGATACATACCACAATACACCATTGGCTGTACTTTCTTATATCCTGGAAGTGCTTCTTTACAAGGATTTGCTGCATTTGTAATCGTATCACCTACGCGTGTATCTTTTACATTTTTAAGGCTTGCTGTAATATATCCAACCATTCCGGCATTTAATTCATCACAAGGAATAAACTGTCCTGCGCCAAAATATCCAACCTCTACTACTTCAGCCTTTGCACCTGTCGCCATCATCTGAATGGTCGTGCCTTTTTTCACTCTTCCTTCTTTAATTCTACAAAATACAATAACACCTTTGTATGAATCATATACAGAATCAAAAATCAATGCTTGTAAAGGAGCATCTGCATCTCCTGTAGGCGCAGGAATTTTCTGTACAATCTGTTCTAATACTTCATCTACATTCAATCCTGTTTTTGCTGAAATACGTGGTGCATCTTCTGCCTCAATTCCAATCACATCTTCAATTTCCTCGATAACACGCTCAGGTTCTGCACTCGGTAAATCCACTTTATTAATAACTGGCATAACATCTAAATCGTGATCTAATGCCAAATAAACATTAGCTAATGTCTGTGCCTCTACCCCTTGTGCAGCATCAACTACAAGTATTGCACCGTCGCAAGCAGCAAGACTTCTAGATACCTCATAATTAAAATCCACATGCCCTGGTGTATCAATCAAATTAAAAATATATTCTTCACCATTTTTCGCACGATATACAGTACGAACTGTCTGTGCTTTAATTGTAATTCCACGTTCTCTTTCTAATTCCATATTATCAAGAACTTGTGACTGCATTTCTCTACTAGTTAATAATCCTGTTTTTTCGATAATGCGGTCAGCTAAAGTTGACTTACCATGATCTATATGTGCAATAATGCAAAAATTTCGTATTTTACTTTGTTCTATTCCTGCCACGTTTGTTCCTCCAATTATTCTAATCTAATTGATTATTATACACTATTTGAAGAGTATTTGACAATGAAAAGTTCTACCGCCAACACATCTCCTAATCTTCCAGTCTTTACCCGTTCTTCTATATCTACACTTTCTTCCAAAATACTTCTCAGTTCTTTTTGCGAAAATCTTTTTGACTGCTCTATATATTTCCCTACTGCAAAAGGATGTAGACCTGCTTTGGAGGCAATTTCTTTTTTACCATACCCTTGTTCTACCATTTCTTTTACTTCCATCAATAGGCGAAACTGTCTGGAAAGTAAATATAAAATGCGCATTGCAGGTTCTTTCAAAGCCAGTAAATCATAATATCTATCCAGTGCTCTCTTCTGTTTTTTCTCTGCAACTGCATTTACCATATCAAAAATCTCGTTCGTAATCTGTGTAGTACAAATTGTATCTATATCCTTCAACTCAATAACTTCTTTATCTAAAGTATAACAAAACAATTTTTCCATTTCTTTTTGTAAATTTTCCATATCTGTCCCACACTTTGCTAATAAATAACGAATGGTTGACTCTGTAATCTGCTTTCCTTCTTTTTTCACATTTCCATAAATCCAACGCACCAATGTTTTTTCATCTTGTTTAGCAAGTTCTACAATTCGGCCCTTATCTTTTACTGCTTTATATAATTTTCCTCTCTTATCCAATTCCTTTTCCACAAAAATAAAGTACGTTGTTTCAGGAATATTTTTTATATATTCAGCAAGTTCTGGTGTTGCATTTTTAAAAAAACCAGAATTTTCAATAACAATCAATCTACAAGTACTAAAAAATGGCATCGTCTCTGCCAAATCAATGATTTCTTTTACATCAATTCCCTTCCCTTCGTAATAAGCATAATTCATTGTATCATCAGCAGAAATAATTGCCTTGCTCAATTTGTCTTTATATTGTTTCTTTAAATAATTTTCTTCTCCAAACAGAAGATAAATCTGCTTGAATTTTCTCGTCTTTAAATCTTCATTCAGACTTTTCATTATTTTTACCTCACATGTATTCTCTTTTCAGTATAATCAAATCTCAATTTTTCTGCAAGGGAAATAAATAACACTCTAACTCCATTTTCTTTCCGTCGGTATTGATCGTTATGCATCCTTTTTCTTTTGTAGCATATACTTTTATCTTCTTTTCCTCAAGCCTTTTTAATAATTCTTTGTGCGGATGTCCATAAGAATTTTTTCTTCCACTAGAAATAATTGCTATTTTCACTCCTACTTTATCTAAAACTTCTTTTTTTGTTGAATGCTTTGAACCGTGATGTGCTACTTTTAACACATCATATGTTTGCTTTATCTCATTTTGTAACTCTTCCTCCCCTTCTCCTTCAATATCTCCTGTAAATAATGCATCAAACTTTCTATATTGTAAAGAAAGTACCATCGAACTTTCATTCCCCACTTTTCCATTATATGTGCAATCTGGAAAGACACACTCTAGTTCCATTTCTCCCTCCTTTAATCTTTCTCCCTTTCCTAACACAAATACTTTAGTTCCATAACGCAATGCCTTATTTGCCAATTTTGTCAGTGTTTCATCCCACACTTCTTTTACTGGAAGAACAAGATTTTCAATAGCTACTCCTATTTTCTGTCTCTCTAACATTTCATCAATTCCACTTAAATGGTCCAAATCTCCATGTGAAATAAAAACATAGTTTAAAGTTTTCACCCCTTTTGCTTTTAAAAAAGGTTCGATTCTATATTTCCCAACTTGTTTCACATCACTACTACCACCATCAATAAAATAAGTGTTTTTTTGAGGTCCACACAGAAAAATCCCATCTCCTTGTCCCACATCTAACATGTCTATTTCTAACTTCCCACTTGAAAAATGATGCGGAATAACTATCATAAAAATACTGAAAAAAAGGATTCTTTTTCTATATGTTTTATCCTCTTTTTCCCCTTTCCTTTGCATATACAAAATATAAATAATCAAAGTGAAGTAAAATAATACCACTTGCCACCATTCCGGTTTTCCTAAAACAATTCTTGGTTTTGGTAATTCTAATATCCATTCACATAAATAATTATATATTGTCACAAAAATGCCACTTCCTTTTAAAACGAATGTACCAAAAGGTTTCCAAATATATATTAACAACATCCCCACAACCGCCATTCCCAATAACAATGACATAACAGGAATAATAACCATATTTAAGAAAAACGCGTATGTTGGAATTTCAAAAAAGAAATATAGCGTAATTGGAATTAAAAATAATTGAATTGCTAAGCTAGCATAAATCGATTGCACCCATTTTTTCTTACTAGGAAACAACATTTCCAAAATTGGTTTTAACAAAAGAATGCCCAAAACGGCACCAAAAGAAAATAAAAATCCCGAATCAAAAAGATATTGTGGTCGCCAACAAATTACTATTATTGCCGATATACTAAGACTTGTTGCCAAATCATATACTCGTCCTGTAATATCTGCACCAATTTTTATAGCCAACATAATCAATGCCCTTAAAGTAGACACCGCTGCTCCCGTCATTAGCACATACAGCGTCATCAATACAATAACTATACCTCCCGCACTTTTATAGGACCAGCCCATCTTCCGAAAACTACTATAAAAAAGGGTTCCTATAAATGATAAATGCAAACCGGAAATTGCTAGAATATGCCCTATTCCATTCACTTGGTATAATTCTTTCCATTTTGAACTTATTTCCCTTTTTTCTCCTAATAAGATTGCACTAATTATTTTTCCTTTTTCCTTCCCTAAGACTTCACATATACTTTGATCACATTTTTCTCTCAGAGTTTCTAACCAATTTCGAACCAACCAAACATTTCTTGATACAATTTTAATTTTTGTCGAAGATATTGAGATAAGTATTCCTTGTTTTTCATAATAAAATTTAGAATTATAATTTCCAAAATTTCTAGGTTCATCAAAAAAACGAAGTTTTCCAGAAACAAAAATTTTGTTTCCAAGAGCAAACTTCCTTTTTTGCTTGTTATATACTATTATTCTTATATTTTCTAATTTGTGATTTTGATGTTGAATATGTACATCTTTCAGATATAAGATTTGTCCATTAGAACTTGTTTCCTTTTTATAAATACACCCTAATGCATGAACTTGTTTTTCTTCCAAACTGTTAAAAGTATCTGTGGCAGGAACCATTTTCCTTATTCCCGCCACAAGTAAAAAAATTTGCATCGTAATAATTCCAACACAAACCAAACAAAATGGTCTTTTTCTCATTACTTTTGCTCTACTAATTCCATATTTCTATCAAGAAGTTCATTTAAATAAACTGTTTCTTGAAATTTTATCGATGTTTTCCCTTCCACCGCAATTTGCACACGACTTGCTTTTCCATTACTAATTAACGAATTAACAATACCATAAATAATCACTTTCGGTTCAACGTCATATTTCTGTTCTAAAAATTGCTTGTCAAAATTCACATAACATATCCCGTCCTTTACCGAAACATTTAACACCTTTACTTGTGGAGATAATAGTTGTTTTCTCCCATTCATTTCTGGTCCTTTCATCAACTGTTCGATAACTAGTTTTTCAATAGACGTATCGCCTGCATATCTTACATTTACTTTTTCGGAGAGAAGCCCATTCCCTTTCTCATTTGGGAAAAATAACGTTAAAGTTGTTTGTTGACTAGATTTCAAAGCACTTTTTGTATCCCGCACAAAAGAATCTGCTTTCATAAAACCTATAACTTCACCACTTTTGCTCTTAAGTGGTTCCTCCCCAATATAAAACGCCACTTTTTCAATTCCCTCTATTTGTGTTAATGATTGCACAATAGAAGCACGACAAAGAATTTCTTCTACTTCTCCCAATTCCGCATATTTCTCATTCATATAAATGTGAACTTCATTTGCTTTTAGATTTACTTTTTTAATCTTCACTTTTGAAGGAATAGATGCCTTTAATTCAATATTTTCTGGCGTCTTCGCCAAACTTTCAAGCATTTTAGCAACTGCTTTGTCAGTCTTTTTTTCCTTTATTTTATAAGTTTCTTTTTCTAGTGCAGTCTCTTCCATATTTGCATAATAAAGAAATGGACCTTTTTGACTTTCTTTCTCTTTTGTTTGACACCCTGAAAAAAGCACAAGGAGTAATAAACCTATTATTAGTATTCTTTTTTGCTTCTTCATATAGCTCACCTCTTTTAGACAATATACGTCAACGGAACACGCACAGTAAACGTTGTTCCTTCACCTTCTTCACTATACACTTTCACTGCACCTCTATGCATAACTATTGCATTTCGCGTTATTGCAAGTCCAAGTCCTGTTCCACCGATTTCTCTTGAATGAGACTTATCAACTCGATAAAATCTTTCAAATATATGTTCTGTATCTTCTTTTGCAATTCCAATTCCCGAATCTGCCACTTTTACATAAAAATATTTATGATCCGCATTTAAAGAAACATGTACCCATCCATCATCCTTATTATACTTAATAGCATTCTCAACAAGATTCGACAACGCTAAAGTTAATTTTACTTCATCAACCTCTGCAGTTACTGGACGAAAAGATTCAAATACAAGTTCAATATTGCGTTGTGCTGCTATTGGACGAAGACGTTTTAAAATACGCTCCACTAGTTCATTAATATTTTCTGATTGTACAGTCAAATTCATTGTTGTTTTATCCATTTTCACAAGAGAAAGTAAATCATTAATAATCTTATTCTCTCTTTCTATTTCTTCTGCAATATCACCCATAAATTCTTGATATAATTCTACCGGAACATCTTCTTGTGCAAGTAGGGAGTCCGCAAGCACCTTCATAGAAGTAAGCGGTGTTTTTAACTCGTGTGATACGTTAGACACAAATTCTTGTCTTGAATCATCAACTATTTTCAACCTTCCAAGCATTTTATTAAACGCATCTGAAATCAGCGTTGTTTCTGTATAAGCATCCTCATGAAGATTATCTGAATCATATCCTTCATTTACATCTTCGATAGATTTTGTAATTCTTGCAAAAGGTCTTACCATAAGTGCAGACAAAACAAACGATAAAAGCAAAATAATTAACGCTATTGTAATAACAATAATTGTTGCTTTCGTTTCCACTTCTGCTTGATTGTTTAAAATAGCATCTGTAGAAACACTCATCAAAATAACACCTACCACCTTTTTCCCATCTTTAACAGGTATCGTCACCTCAGCGTAGTGATTTTTTTGATCATGATAAATTGTTCCTTTTCCTTGATAACATTTTAAAACATCTTCCGAAACAACAGTTTTCCCCTCTTCCAATTCATATGTATCTTTTACAATCCGAAATTCATCATTAATTACTAAAATACGTCCATTATAAATATTGGAAAGTTGTGTTAATTCCGCATTAACCACTTCAGACTTGGCATCGATCAAATAATTATAACTTTTGAACTGATTTGATAGAATTGTACATTGATTCTGAATTTCCGCTGTTCTTACAAACACCATTTTTTCCATATAATTATTTAAAATTGTAGATTTTAAAATCGTACATGGAACAATTCCAAAAACAACAAGTAACAAAAGAATGCGAAATCGCAAACTTTTGAAAAACTTGTTTTTCATTTTCTCTTTAACCCCTAAAATAGTAACCAACTCCCCACTTTGTATACACATATTTCGGCTCACTCGGATTTGGCTCTATCTTCTCCCGAAGTCGTCTAACATGAACATCAACTGTTCTTGCATCACCTGGATATTCATATCCCCAAACAATATTAAGTAGCTCTTCTCTGCTGTAGACTTTATCTGGATTTGTTGCCAAAAGTTCAAGTAAATCAAACTCTTTTGCTGTTAAATTGATTTCTGCATTTCCAACATATACTCTCCTGCTTTGTCGGTCCACTTTCATATCATTTTTCACAATAATATTTTTATCTTCTTTCTCTTTTACATTTTTACTCGTACGACGCATAATCGCCTTAATACGCGCCTTTACTTCTAATATATTAAATGGTTTTGTTATGTAATCATCCGCTCCATATTCTAATCCTAAAATCTTATCCATATCATCGCCTTTTGCTGTCAACATAACAACGGGAACATCTGAAAACTCTCTTATCATCTGACACACTTCAAATCCTGTATACTTTGGAAGCATCACATCTAATAGAATTAAATCATATTCATTCTCTTTGGCTTTCTCCAATGCTTCTTCACCATCGTATGCACAATCCACTTCCATCCCATCTTGTTCTAGACTAAAACGTATTCCCTTTACAATAAGTTTTTCGTCATCCACAACCAAAACTTTTTTTCCCATAATTTTCTCCCTTATCTCACTACAATCTGTTCTTTTATTTTATTAAACACTCCACTTTTGATTCCTTCAATTTGCATAATTTCCTCAACTGATTGGAATCTTCCTTTTTTCTCTCTATATTGTATAATACTTTTTGCCTTTGACTGTCCAATTCCAGGTAAACTCATTAGTTCTTCTTCTGTCGCTGTATTCAAATTGATTTTACCATCCTCTTTTTGCAATTTTTCTTCTTCAGCTTTCTCATTCACCTTCTCAGGAACATAAATTTGCTCCGCATCTTTCACTTTTTCAGCTTGATTTAAAGCTGCTTCATCAGCTTGCTCCGTCATTCCTCCAGCCATTTCAATAGCTTCATAGATTCTGCTCCCTGCAGGCATTCTATAAACTCCTGGCTTTTGTACTGCCCCACAAACATACACAACCTGTATCTTCTCTACATCTTTCTCTTTCTTTTGCGGTGCTTCATTCTTCTTCACTTCTTCAAGTTGAACTGTTTCCTTCTTTTGACAACTAGCAAATATACAAATCATTATACAAATTCCCAAACAATAATACAGCTTTCTACGCATAAAATCCTCCTTGTAATTCTTCATCAAAACTACAATACCCCTCTATGCTTAGACATTCATATTGTAACGAATTTCAATTTCAAATGCAACTACTTCCACTGGAAAATTCCCACTCCAATTAAAGCAATTATCATACCAATCACTTTTCTCCACTCAAACGGTTGTTTTTCTACTCCAAACAATCCCAAAACTTCTATAACATATGCGATAAGCAATTGTGAAATAACAATAATTAATACTGCCTTCGCTGGCCCTAATTTTTCCATACTTTTAATAACCGTCCACGTAATACCTGCCCCAATCACTCCTCCAAGTAACATATACTTTGGTTCAACTTTAGCAATAGTAACTACACTATCTCGTCCAGAAAATATCCACGCTACTAAACAAAATAAAAATGCAGACAATTGCACCCAAGCGTTTGACACCCACATTCCTGTCACCTTGGTAACCTGTGTATTAAAAACTCCCTGCACACTCATCAATGCCCCAGACAACAGTGCAATTAAAAATCCAATCATACATTATTCCTCCACAATACTGATTTTTAACATATTGTGTCCTATAGCATAGCTTTTTATTCTACCATGAAAAATTTTGTTTAATAAAAATGTATTTATCTCATAGCAAATAACGTTCTAAAACCATTAATGGAGCGAGATTTTACTAATCTCACTCCATTAATGGTTTCGAACTCTTAAAAATATTTTGCTTTATTATTGTACGTTACATCCTACATCCTTACAATGAAAATCATTATAAAGTGCATAAGATAAACATTTCAACCCTCCATGGCACATATAAGAATGTTCACATTTTTGACATTCATCCGGAACTTTTTGAATGCGTAATTCTTGTAAAATCAAATTGTGCGTATACAATTCATACATATCTTCTCGTAATACATTTCCTATGTATATGGGCATTCTACGACACGGAACTAAATCCCCATTCTCCATCACTGTTAGTAACGAATCTCCTGCCGTGCATCCATATGCAAAATCATTTGTCATCAAAAACTGTAACGCTCGATTCATTGAAATATTTGTATGGCTATGTTGTTTTCTCAATTTCATTTTTTCTTTATACATACTTTTTAAATATTCTTGTGTTTCATTTAAACTTAATACATTTTCTCGATTTTCTCCATCCCCCAACGGGATATAACGATCTGACCACACATTATTTACATGATGTTTTCTTCCATACCAAACAACTTTGGGAAATTCTTTGTAATTCATTTTACTTGCAGTAAAAGAAATGGAAGTATAAATATCATATTTTTTTAAATAATGAATACCTTTTGCGATTTTTTTATAAGTTCCTTTTCCACGTATTGCATCATTTGTTTTTTTCCCACCTTCCAAACTAACTTGAACATAATACGGATTATAACTTTTAATTTTTCTAGCAATTTCATCTGTAATTAATGTTCCATTCGTTAATATGGAAAACGAAATATTCTCTTTATCTTTTTTTATCAAATCCAAAACTTTGAACAAATAAGGATTGCATAACGGTTCTCCACCTGTAATATTAATATGCCCTTTCATATTTAACTTACTTAATAAACGTTTGTATTGTTTGTAAATAATTTCTAGCTTTTCAAAGGATAATTGTACTGGTACGTGATCTTCTTGATAACAATGAGCACACTTTAAATTACAAGTTTCACTCAAATGCCACTGCATAACAAATCTTTCTACCAAGAACCACCACCTCCACATGATGAACAACCTCCACCTCTTGAAGATCCACCACCTCCACCTGATGACCAACTACTTTTAGAGCTTTCTGGATATTCAACATTGTTATAAATCCAATAATAGGAGCGATCGTTATAATAATTAAGTGTTCCCATATCTTGTTTAGGAATTTGAATATCTTCAAATTTATTAATCCATTTTTTTGAAATATTTAATACATACGTGTATGGCAAAATATCATAAAAATAACTAGGATTTTCCATAACCAATTCTTCTAATTTTGGTTTTTCAACTTTTTCTAAAAAATTTTTAAATCCTTTAATTCTTGCACTGATTTCTTCTCCATACTTTGTTTTTCTTTTCATAAAAATCGTAAACACAAGATTAACAACTATACACCCCATTGAAATCCAATATAAAATGCTCCAACTCGGATTCATATCTTCAACAACAAAGTAACTAATATAATTCAATATAACCGTAAGAATTGTAATAGCAATCGAAGTATACATTTTCTTTGTAGCTACACGATCAATTACTAGATTTTTTATTTTTGATGTTAATTTTTTTTCTACTTTTTCAAATGCTTTGTAAAGTGTTTTATGCTCACTAACAATAATAACATTTTCTTTAAGGAATAATTGATTATATACAATCTTCTCCAATGCGCTCAATGGTTTTGATGCAACTATTTGTTTTTGATGTTCATTCCATGGAGTAGAACACAAATTAGTAATTTGAATTTTTCTCTTTTTCAATTCATCAATTTTTATGTATCCTTTAGCGGCAAGTTGAATCATTAAAGCAATAGTCAATTTATTCATTGAATGATTTCCGTAAATATATCCGATTTCTGCCGCATTTAAGTTGTCCATTGGATAATATTCTACTGTTACTGCTCGTTTCGGAAAATCTTTCCCATATTTGTACCACGTATAAATAGTGTAAATAGTTAACAAAATGACAACTATACTAATACCAAAAGATCCCCATCCATATGTCCAACTACCTCCCACAAAATAATCATCAGGCAATTCAATATCAACTGTCAACGAACGTTCCAAGTTTCCATTATACATTGAGTCCTCAGACACTTTACATTCTTCATTTTCTCTATGTCCATTAATTTTACAATATTGCTCTTTTTGATATTTTGCATATTTTTCTTGGTTAAATTTAGCCTCAATTACATTTCCCTCTATTGTATAATCTACAAATTTCGTAACATCGTTAACACGATATTTATCAGTAAAAAAATGAATGTTATACTTCTCCAATTTCTTAGGCATGATTATTTTTACCGATGCATTTTTTATTTCTGTTCCCCAATAATCACCGTATGCATGAAATATAAATTCATCAAAATTTTTAAATGGATCTTTCCCCATATCATAGGTGTATTGAATTTCATATTTTTTATTTCCTAATGGCACATACTCATCTTCTTTGCCTAGACGAATTCGATCCTTTTTTTTCATAACATCTAATTTATACGGATCGCTTGTAGATTTTAAATCTAACACATTTGATTTTCTCTTAATTGTTTTTTTATCTTTCCCTGTATATTCCAACCATCGTGGAATAAATTTCACAAGCCCATGATGATATTCTTCATTCCAATTAACAGTTATATTTTCGTTTACATCTACCTTGTTATCCTGCTTAACGTCCAAAATAATTTGATAATTTTCAATTGTAAATCCATCCGCTACTTTAACTTGTTTATCATCTGTACCAAAGTAATCATCAACACCCCTTAACATATTAACAAGCAACACAATGGCTACAGAACCATAAAAAATATATTTTATAATTTTAATAAAAGAACTTACTGCTTTTTTCATTTAAAATTTACCTTTACATTTTCTCTTTCTTCCTCATTTACTACAAATAGTTCCTTTTTTGTGAAATGCATAATCCTTGCAACCACATTGCTAGGAAACATTTCTACTTTGTTATTATACTCTTTCACAACTGCATTAAAATATTTTCTAGATTGCACAATATCATTTTCAATTTTTGACAATTCTAACTGCAATTCCATAAAAGTTGTATTTGCTTTTAAATCTGGATAAGCTTCAACCAAAGCCATTAGTTGATTTATTTCTTTGCTAAGTAAATTATTTTGATTTATCTTGTCATTAATTGGCATTTTCTCGTATGAACAATTTCTTAATTCAACAATTTCTTTAAGTGTACTTTGTTCATGTTCTACATACCCTTTCACTGTTTCAACTAAATTAGGCACTAAATCCCATCGTTTCTTTAAATACACATCCATTGTACTAAATGCTTCTTCAATAGAATTTTTTGATTTCACAAATCCGTTATACGCAATTAAAACATAAATGAAAATCACTGCAATAACACCTATTCCAATCACCCAAAAACTACTCATAAAACACTCTCCTTTTTTTCCTATTATACCTTTTTTGTATTTGTCTTTCTACATAATTTTATAAAAATCCTCCTAAATAGATTATGATTATACATCTTACCTACTTAGGAGGGAATAAAATTAAATTACATTTTTTATCTTTTTTCTATCGATTAAATTGAGAATATTTCACTCCATTTTCCAAATGAACACCTCTAGCTTCTGCCAATTCGCTTACAGTTACTAATTGATACCCTTTTTCAATCAATTTAGGAATAATTTGAACCGCAGCATCTACGGAAGCTTTATGAATATCATGCATCAAAACAATACTTCCATCTTTTGCATATGTCATCACACTATCTATTGTCTTTTGTGTATTTCTTGTTTTCCAATCCATTGTATCTACAGACCACATGATAATCGGAAGTCCAACGGTTTGCTTTACAGTCGGATTAACTCCACCATACGGTGGTCGCATTACTGTAGGACCTTTTCCACCTGTCGCTTTCACGATCGCATCTGAAGTTGTCTGTATCTCCTTCCTAATCCCTGCAACCCCTAACTTCCTTAAGTCTTTGTGAGTTGTAGAATGATTCCCTAATTCACAATTTAAATCTGAGATTCTCTTCACTGTTTCTGGATATTTGTTTACCAATGGTCCTACCATGAAAAACGTTGCTCTTGCATTATATTTTTCTAATACATCTAAAATTCTTCCCGCTTCCGGCCCTGGCCCATCATCAAATGTTAACGCTATCATCGGTTTTGTCGGATCTAATCCTATAAATTTCTCTGATTCTAATTTCCCATCAGAAGAAAATACACACTGTTTAATCCCTATCTTTTTTTCTCCTGTTACTTTTTCTCCCTTTTCATCAAAATAATATGTTCCTTTTTTCATTTTGATGAATTCATTTTTCGCATACTGTCCATCTACTTTTTTGAATTTATTTCCTTCCCAATCACCCAAAGCGTTTTTCACAAGAAGCGTCGATTTATTTGTCTGAATAGACACTTTTCCTTTCCATTCGTTATCTAATTTCTCTTTTATCTCTTTTTGCAAAACAATCTCTACTGGAAACTTTCCTTCATTTTTTCCATCTGCCTTACAATTAACTGTATAATTTTCTCCCCTTTTTAACTCAGCCACTAAATCTTTCACCGTTTTCCCCGTTTTTTTATCTAGAACTGTGTCTGTTTCGCCTTGCACTGTGATGAATGCTTTAATTTCTGGAAGTTGCTCTCCTTCACGAATTTTAACTACGGATGGTTTCAAAGTAATTTGTGTTTCTTCTTGAAAAACCATTTTTGCAGCAGTCCTTAATCCAAATATTACCGCTATACAAGCCAACACACACATACATATTTTACTAATTAGTATTGCTCGTCTTCTATTGCGTCTATTTCTACTATTTATTCTCCTTGTCTTTTTCATTTATACTCACCTTTTCTTTCGTTTTATTATTTTATCTACTTATTTAAAAAATCTGGCACTTTGTTTTTCTTTATCAATGCACTAATTGACCCCCGATCAGTTGAAATTGTTACATTTATATTTGGTTCTACTTCTGTATTAAAAATTCCTATTTCTGTATAAGTTAAACACCCTAATAATTTTTGAATTTTTTCTTTGTCCTCAGATTGAATAATGATATTTCTCATTTTATGTGGCTTTCTATAATCTTCTACGGTAATATACTGTACTTCTGATTGCAAAATTTTGCCAGGAACATCACAATATTTTTTCAGATTACTAATAACACTTTTATACTCTTCAAAAACATATAACATATATTCTGTCCCTTTTCCTGTACAATATAATTTTCCCACAATTTCTCCATCAAAAACTTCTGATAGTGGATATTTTTCCATATCCTTATAATAGGTTTCAAGTAAAAGTTCTTTTTCCTTTTCGTTTAATTTAATAGAAATATTTTCTGCTCGTATATTCTCAAAATTAATTGTATTTATTTTTGAAGCTTCTATTTCTCCACCTTTTAAAACCTCTCTTTTATACCCTTCTTCTAACATCATCCTATCCATACAACGAAACAACTTTTTCCTATCAACATGATAACTTCTATAGATTTTTCTT
Organism: Faecalimonas sp.; assembly: GCA_029264305.1. Taxonomy (GTDB): domain Bacteria; phylum Bacillota; class Clostridia; order Lachnospirales; family Lachnospiraceae; genus Faecalimonas. The sequence goes on from JARICA010000017.1 coordinate 145,227, forward strand.
CCATTTTTTAAGTAATATCCCACATTAATAACTGATTTTTCTTCATCATTTTTTTCATTTTTTCGAAGAGTTTCCTCTATTAGAGAATATATTTCATTAAAATCTGTTATTTTTAATTTTTCTAAATTTTGTTTATAATTTTCCCCTTTCCACCGACTTCTATAATCTAACAAATAATTTGCATCATAAGAATCTATTGACATCGACTCTATTTTTTCTCTATTAGGAATATATTTGTCATATTTAAAAACATCAAATCTAATAATTGTAAGAAAAATCAATGTTACTCCAACACAAATAGAAAACAGAGTTTTTCTCTGGAATATCATTTTAATATCTCCATAATAAATAAAAGAAATAATTCCATAAACAATTACTACAGAAATAATCGCTATTCCATACATCCAACCAATTTTCATTCCTTTTACTTGATTTTGACTACTTACAATAACCGCAAAAAACATTCCTGCTGTTATCGTAATAATACTCTGTACTATAGATTCAACTTTTGAAAAAGCAACCGCTTTCCCAGCATTTTCTAATCTTCTATTTTTAAATGCCAATAAACCTACAGTAAAAATGAGAATAATCATAATAATCATTGTAATAATAATCGGAAACATTGGTTTGCCTAATTGATTATACTCTTCGATTTTCCTAGAAATTAATATAGGGGAATACCATGCTCCTCTTCCAATCATGTTGTCAACGAACCCTGATATACTTTCCTCTACCATATAATTATCAAAAATTTGCAACATAATATAATTTTTTAATGCTACAATAACAGAACCCCATGTTAAAAATATTATTATTCCTAATACTCCTACAAGCAATTTTCCTGTAAGTATTATTACCAAAACGGTTATTCCATATATCAACAAAAATATAAGTATCGTAACTCCCATTACAGAACCACTTTGTTGAAAAAGTTTTTGGCTTGCAACACCTTTCATTGCACCAATAATTAGCATAAAAATATATCCTATTATGTATGGAACAACAATCTGAATAATTCCACTTATACAGTTTACGAAGTACCACGTTTCTCTTTTTATTGGAAGACTGTGATAAAAATCAATTTGTCTTTTTGAGTATAAGTAAGAAAAGGAAGTTATTCCACTTAATATTCCACCCACAATAATGGAAAACCATAAATATTTATTAAAAAACCCCATTTCCATAACAAACCAATTTTTAACTTCTTTCCAATTTGCGTAAGAACTACTCACCCCTCCTGGCAATGCCCCTTCTATTTTAATCGCACTTAATATAGGAATAATCACAACGAAAATTGTAATCGATAATAGCAAAAGCCATGCTCTTTTCTTTATATCTTCTTTTATCAGTTTAAAGTAGGAAATTTTTGACATCATATCCTTCCACCTCCATTTCACTGATAAATATTTCTTCAAGAGATAATGGAACCGTTTCCACAAATATAGGATCTCTTTCCTCAACTCTTTCTATAATTTCTTCTCTTGTTCCTCTAGAAATGAAACTTAATATGGAGCCTTGCTTTTCATGGTAAAGCACATCTAACTCGGCAAGAAGTCTTTCTTCCTGTACTTGATTTGGAATCACACACTGTACTTTATGAATATGAAATTTCATATTTTCCAAATCTTTTGTAAACAAAATTCCACCTTGATGTACAAGCCCTATACTATCACAAATATCTTCTAATTCTCTTAAATTATGAGAGGCAATAATCGGTGTAAATTCCCTATTCATTACTTCTGCCGCAAACAATCCTTTTACTGCTTGACGCATAACTGGATCAAGCCCATCAAATGTTTCATCACATAATAAATATTTTGTATTTGTACACACTCCCAACAACATAGACATCTGTTTTTGCATTCCTTTTGAAAATGTACTGATCTTTCGGCAAATATCTAATTGGAACTTCTCCGCCAATGTATTAAACTGAGAAGAATTAAAGTTCTTATAAAACATTGCATAGTAATCTCGCATTGTTTTTCCTGTTGCATTAGCTGGGAAATATGCCACATCAGACAAAAAGCAAATATTTTCTTTTACCTCTATATTCTCATAAACAGATTTTCCATCTATCAGTATTTCCCCTTCATCTGCCTTCAAAACTCCACTCAACATTCTAAGAAAAGTACTTTTCCCTGCCCCATTACTTCCAACTAGTCCAAAAATCTGGCCTTCCATAATTTTTGTATTAGCATGAGCAACAGCCTTAATTCCATCAAATGTTTTGCAGACATTCCGCACTTCAATCATGAACTATTTTCCTCCTTCCAACAGTTCTTAAACATATTCATACATTCTTCTTCCAAAACTTCCAATTCTTTTGCCTCTATGACAAGTTCCTTTATTTTTTTTAGAAAAGACTGTTTTTTCTGTTCCTTCAATTCAGTGCTTTCCGCGACAAAAGTTCCTCGTCCTTTAATAGAATATATGTATCCATTCTGCTCTAAGGTCATATAAGCCTTTTGAATGGTATTGGGATTGATAGAAAGTTCTACTGCCAAAGAACGCACAGACGGCATTTGACTTCCCGAAGGCAAAATTTCTTTTAAAATTAACTTTTGAAACTTCTCTACTATCTGCTCATAAATCGGCTTCCTATTCTGATAATCAATTGCAATCATATTTTCTCCTTTCTACCGTTTATTGTGTACTATCACTGTTAGTACACTAATATTTTAATAAAAGGGGATTGCACTGTCAACACACTTTTTGTTACATTTATATTACAATTATATCACTTCTTTAATAACCCTCATTGCATTTTCTCTCCAAATTTTTTCAATATCCTTTTCTTTAATCCCATTTCTCTGTAATGCCTCATAAAGCAAATCCATTTGTCCCATTTGTTTTATTTCCGTACTTTCTCCTGAAAATCCATCAAAATCTGTTCCAATACAGGCACAATCTATTCCGCCTACATTGATTATATGTTTAAGATGTAAAACAATATCATCAACTCCTGCCTTTCCATTTTTCTTAAGAAATTTAGGATAAAAATTTACCCCGATCACACCTCCTTTTTCTGCCAATGCTCGTATCATCTCATCTGTCAAATTTCTTGGATGTAAGCAAATTTCCCTTGCATTAGAATGCGACGCCACAATCGGACTCTTGCTTTTTTCTATTACATCCCAAAAACCTCCATCTGATAAATGCGACACATCAATAATCATCCCTAAATCATTCATCTTTTCCACAACTTCAAATCCGAATGGTTTTAATCCTTTACACATAATTTCTTGTTTTTTACTATTCGGATAACCAATACAGTTTTCATAATTCCATAAAATTGTTGTTAAACGAATTCCCTCTTTCCAAAATTCATCTATTCGTTCCTTTTTCTCATTAAATACTCCCCCTTCTTCTAATGTAAGAATAGAAGAGATTTTTCCGTCTTGTCTATTCTTTTCTATTTCCTCTCCATTTTTTGCAAATGCAATCTTTCCAGAATAATTTTTTACTTCTTTTTTCATTCGTTCTATCATTTTTTTTACATATATGTACCCTTTTTCATACTGTTCTTTTTTAGGAAATGCACCAACATCTACAAAACAAGCAAAAAATTGTACCATTGTATCTGCTTGTTTCATCTTTTCTATGCTTACGCAAAAATCATTTTTTTCTAAATTCGCATTCTTTTTTGCATCCATTAATTTCCAAATTGTATCACAATGTAAATCAATTAATCCTGTCATTATCCTTACCTCCGGTATCTTTTTCTTTGTATAGTATATACTATACAAAAAGGAAAAATAAACAACATGAAACCTAAAATTGCTATTATCATCTGTGGTTTTTCAGAAAACAGACAGTTTGTAACAAACTCTTATATTCAATCCATCCATTATTCCGGTGGACTTCCTATTATCATTCCATTAGTTAAATCAAATATTGTTCTTCAGGAATATATTTCTCTTTGTGATGGTTTTTTATTTTGTGGTGGAGGAGATATTACCCCCCTTCTTTTTGGAAAAGAACCTTTAGAAAAACTAGGAGAAACCAATATTACCCTTGACTATTTTCAACTTCAATTTATGCGATATGTCATGTTAAGTGGCAAACCAATTTTGTCTATTTGTAGAGGAATGCAACTTCTTAACATCGCTTGTAATGGAACACTTTATCAAGATATCTCTTTAAAAGGAAGCGATTGTATTAGCCATATGCAACATTCTTCCCGAAAAGATATCAGTCACAAAGTTACCACAAAATCCGGAACGCTATTACATAAACTTATTGGGAAAACAGCCTATACAAATAGTTTTCACCATCAAGCCATAGATCAATTAGGAAAAGGACTCATTTCCTCTGCTACCACTTCTGATGGAATCATCGAAGGAATCGAATTAATTAATTATTCTTTCGCAATCGGTGTACAATGGCATCCTGAGGCAATGTACCATTCAACACCTTCTATGCGTAAATTATTTCTTTCTTTTATTTATATGTCTAGTCTTATTTCCGAATAATTTTTTTCTATACAAGACATACTATCATTGTTGCATACTGAATATATTAAGGAGGAAAATATAATGGAGGAAATTTCTATATTGGATTTACAAAATCTTCGCCATCTTATTGGTGGCTATTCTACAACTTATTGTAAAATGACTGACTATGCATCTTTTTCAGAAGATTCAGAAGTCAAAAATTTTTTTCAAGATAGTGCCGATAGTGCAATGAAAAACAAAGAAGAATTGTTAAAATTCTTATAGGAGGGTAATTATGGACGAAAAAACAATGGTATCTGATACTCTTGTAAGTATAAATGGTGAATTAAAAATGTTTGGAGAAATGATTCCACAAACAGAAAATAAAGAATTAAAAGCGTGCTTAAAACAGTTACGTAACGAATGTGAAATGTCACAAGAAAAACTCTATCACATTGCTCGTAAAAAAAATTATTATATACCTGCTGCAAAAGCAACACCTGAAGAAAAGCAACATGTAAAATCTATTTTAACACAAGGAACAATGAAATAACTTTGAAGGACACCTTTGGGTGTCCTTATTTACATAATTTCTAATGACAAAAAGATGTTTATCATGTAAAATAGGAAAGAAAATGAATGTACATTAAGGAGTTATCTATGAGTATATTAAACGTTGAACATTTATCTCACGGTTTTGGTGACCGTGCTATTTTTGAAGATGTTTCTTTCCGTTTATTAAAAGGCGAGCATATTGGTCTTGTCGGTGCAAACGGCGAAGGAAAATCAACTTTTTTAAATATCGTAACAGGAAAATTGCAACCCGACGAAGCAAAAATTGAATGGGCAAAAAATGTCCATGTAGGCTATTTAGATCAACATACTGTTTTAGAAAAAGGAATGACAATCCGCGATGTATTGAAATCTGCCTTTTCTTATCTTTTTCAATTAGAACAAAAAATGAATACTATTTGTGACTCTCTTGGAAATGCTGACGAAGAAGAAATGTTATTATTAATGGATGAACTTGGCAGCATTCAGGACACTCTAACTCTACATGACTTTTATGTTATTGATGCCAAGATTGAAGAAGTCGCCCGGGCTCTAGGTATATTAGATATAGGTTTAGAAAGAGATGTAACAGATTTGAGTGGTGGACAACGAACAAAAGTCCTTCTTGCCAAGCTTTTATTAGAAAAGCCTGATATTCTTCTGTTAGATGAACCTACAAACTATTTAGACGAAGAACATATCGTATGGCTGAAGCGTTATCTCATTGATTATGAAAATGCATTTATTCTAATCTCCCACGACATACCTTTTTTAAATGATGTTATCAATATTGTTTATCATATGGAAAATCAAGAATTGAATAGATATGTTGGAGATTACGAACATTTTCAAGAAGTCTATGAAGTCAAAAAAGCGCAACTAGAATCCGCTTACAAACGCCAACAACAAGAGATCAATGAGTTAAAAGATTTTGTTGCTCGAAACAAAGCGCGTGTTTCCACGAGAAATATGGCCATGTCTCGCCAGAAAAAATTAGATAAAATGGATATTATCGAACTTGCTGCCGAACGTCCAAAACCAGAATTTCATTTTAAAACTGGACGCACTCCAAGCAAATATATTTTCGAGACAAAAGACCTTGTCATCGGCTATGACGAACCACTGTCTAGTCCCCTTACGTTATCTATGGAACGAGGAAATAAAATTGCTCTTGTTGGTGCAAATGGAATTGGTAAAACAACTCTCTTAAAAAGTATTCTTGGGCTTATCCCTTCACTCAATGGTTCTGTTGAATTGGGAGAGAATCTACAAATCGGTTACTTTGAACAAGAAACTGCGCAAAATAACACAACAACTTGTATCGAAGAAATTTGGAAAGAATTTCCTTCTTTCACACAGTATGAAGTCCGATCTGCCCTTGCAAAATGTGGTTTAACAACAAAACATATTGAAAGCCAAGTGCGTGTTCTAAGTGGTGGTGAACAAGCAAAAGTTCGTCTTTGTAAGTTAATCAATCGTGAAACAAACATATTACTTTTAGATGAACCAACAAACCATTTAGATATAGATGCAAAAGAAGAATTAAAACGAGCATTACAAGAATATCGTGGAAGTATCCTCTTAATTTGTCATGAACCTGAATTTTATCGTGATGTTGTCACTGAAGTTTGGGATTGTACAAAATGGACTACAAAAATTTTCTAATAATAAAAGACATCTTCCAACAAAATCATTATACCGCCCACCGAAAGTTAGACTTAAAGATCTAACGATTGGAGGTCGGTATTTTTATGACAACATATAGTTTTAAGTTTAAGGAAACATTTCGATCAAATAATAGAAGAAAATTACTACAGATACTACTAAGTTTAGTATTACAAAGCGTATGCATTTCCATTCACTTCACAATCAATTAATGTATCTCCCTGATATACTAATTTCATAGAGAAAAAAGGGGCATTTCTATCCAACAAATCGAAGAAAAGTTTATCCCCTTCCCATAGATTCAATTCCGGAATTCTACTTTTGGGAACCCACTCAAGCGTCCCCTCATCGCAAGATTGTATTTCTCCCTCAAAACCGTCTGCAGTGTAAAGACAAATATATTCCGCCTCATTTTCATTGAATAAAAATGTTAAAATCCCCCTAAATCGGTACGATGTAAGCGTCAATCCCGTTTCCTCTTTTACCTCTCGCAACAAACAATCTTCAGGACTTTCTCCCGATTCAAAATGCCCTCCTACTCCAATCCACTTATCTTTATTCACATCATTTTTCTTGCTAACACGATGTAACATTAAGTAACTATCATCCTTTTCAATATAACAAAGTGTCGTCAATTCCATATTATTCACCCATTTCTTTCTGCTGAAAATACACATTCACTTTCCCGCCCAATAACATAATGTACATAGAAAAATATAACCATAACATAATTAAAACAATTGTTGTTAAACTCCCATACATATCTTCAAATCCTTTAAATATTTCCATATACTTTGATACAAAGAACGATGTCAATAACCATCCTACTGAGGTAAACAGCGCCCCTGGAAGTTGTTCTAAAAGTTTATCTTTTCTATTTGGCAAAAATTTATAAATACATAGAGAAAAAAGTAATAAGGCAAAAAATGCAGCTACTGTTCTAATTTCAATCATAAATTTTGTAATCTGCGATGCTAAAGGAATATGTTTCTCCACAAACACACTGATGCTATTCCCAAATCCAAGTACAACAAGTGTTAGCACAATAACAACAATAAATAAAACCGTATAAAATGTTGCTCGTATCCGTAAATAGAAATAATTTCTTGTTTCACGGCTATCATAAATCCAATTCAGTCCCGAAGTTACAGCTAAAACCCCTCTGCCTGCAGACCACATTGCTACAAGAATAGTAATAGGAATAACTGCTATAGATTGGTTGTACACCTGATTAACAATTGCTAAAATCGTAGGTGTAATAGAATCTGGTACAACCTGTGCAACCGCAGACATCACATCTACTTTTGTTAATGAAGTATATTGTACTAGAGTTAAAAGTAACAAAATAATCGGAATTAATGAAAGCACGAAAAAAAACGCTGACATTGCAGCGTATGCACTTGTATGGTCATTCTCATCGGCTGCTAGCAACTGATTTATTCTTTTCAACCATTTCTTCACTTCTATTCCTCACTCTCTTTTATGAAAATCAAAGCCAACACATTTGATGTTGGCTCTCATTACTATGAAAGAAATAATAACACACTTTCATTTTTTCTTCAAGATTACGTAAACTCTATTTTCTTACTTCAATATCTTTATAAAATATTTTTAAAATTTCTTTATAGTTTTTCCCTTTCTTTGCCATTTCATTGGCTCCTGTTTGACTCATTCCAATTCCATGTCCATATCCTCCTCCAGTTAGGTTATATACTTTTCCTATTTTCTTTATTTCAAAGAAAGCACTTGGCAAAAGTTCCATACTTTTTACCTTTTTCCCATCTTGCCGTTGAAGAAAATATCCCTCCCCGCCTAATGCCCTTCGAATTTTATTTTCTGTATTTATTGTAACTTTCTTTTTATCTCCAATAGCAACAAGTTGAAGCGCAACATTTCCATCTCCTCTTTTTGTCACTGCAACACTACACAATTTTCCTATATCCATTTTTGTACTTTTTTCAATCAACTTCTCCAATACTTTTTCTGGTATTTTTGCTGACCACCGATACCACGGTAAGTTTTTCTCATATGCATTTCCATTTTCTGCTATATCAACAGAACATAAATATTCGTTTTGTTTTGTTTTTTGACTTCCCCACGCCTCGGCTGTTGTCGTCTTGCCACAAGATGTAGAAAAGTAATATGTCGTGGCAACCTCACCTTTATACCAAACTTTTTCCTGTTTAGTTTCATTTACTGCTTGTATAGCGCTTTCCTGCTCATTTGAATTTCCATATACTTGATACTCTGTACTATCGTCTACATTCGCCTTATACTTTGGATATCCAAATCCTCTTGTTTGCTTTTCTGCATAACTTCTTGCACAAACCGCTTGTACTTTTAAAGCCTCAATACAATAAGAAGCTGGCATTTCACTTGGTACAACCGCATATAAATATTGCTCCAAAGGTAATTCATTTACAATTGTTATCCCTTTTGACGAACTATATAATTCCAATTTTCCTCTATAGGATGGTATCCCATCTCCTCTTTTTAGGGAAACAATCGTTATTTTATCTCCCTTATCTTTAGCCGATACCTTTATTTCTCCCTTTTGAAACATTTTATCATCAGGTAAAATTCTCACTTCTTCATTTGCATTACATTCTTTTTCTTTCCCATCAAATTGCAAAATTATTCCTGATGTTGCTTTCAAGACAATTTCTTTATGTTCCACTTCTCTAAATCCATTTGTTTTAAGTATTACACGGATCATCTTTTCGTCATCGTTTTTCTTCTCTTCTATTGCTTTTATTGGATACGGTTCCTTTCTTTCCTTCCGTTCTTTATCCACAAGTAAACTTAACAAACCAACACTTAAACACACACATAAAAAAATTCCCCAACTATACATCCACTTTTTCACATTATACCTCTTGTCCTTTTTTCTATATGTATGTTTCCATTTTCTCCTTCATTCTCATTTCTTACTATTTAAAAAATGCAATTTTACAGTTATCCACAAGTTTTAATAGCGATGCTATTAGCTATATCGTCCTATAAAAATATTTTCGTTTGTGTGCATAGGATATCTTTTATGTCTTCTCTAGTTTTCATTAAAGAATACTTTCCTTCGCTATTTCGGTGAAAAAACCACGCGACTATTGCGTGGTTTTCTTAATACAAAAGGCACCATCCTTCCGAATAGTGCCTAATCAATCTTGTAATGCCTGTAACTATTGCGTTTGAAAATACTACCTTATAAATACAGGGCTTTATTACGACTGTGCTTATCTTTTGTGTTCCCCAAAATGCCGGTTTCTGTATTTTGACTCCTAGCAGTCTGCTAGGTGGGCAACCGCATCTGCTTTTCTGTCTTCCACTGCAAGAATGGAGGCTTGACATATTACAGAGATATAGGAATCCCGTTTAAAGTATTGTAGGTTCAAAATAACAGAAGTTATCGAACATTTCAGGTCTATGAGTACATTATAAATCATCTATTTTTCTTTTTCAAGTATTGACAAGATGCTTTTTAATAATAAATAATCTTCTTTCTTTAATTGCTCTTTTCCATAATTCGCACGATATACAAGATCAAGCATCTTTTCTCCATTTTTTCTTGAAATTGCTGGATATGCATAACATATCTTTTCCAAAAATTCCTGATTTAATTCTTCTTTTCCACTTATCTTTTTCTTCTTCAAAAGATTTTGATAAATTTGATGAAACAGTTGTTGAATTTTTTCATTATTGCTAAGCATTGGATTTTTCTTTCTTTTTTTCTTTTGCAATAAATAAATAGTTCCACTGCTCCCAAAAACTCCTGCACATACTAGGATGCATATAATAATTTGAAACATCTCTGGAGTTTTTTCTTTGTGTTCCTCTTTTTTCTTTTCTTTCTGTTTATTATTTTCTTCTGTCTGTGGTAATTTTTCATTCGTTTTTGGTGTTGTGGTTTCTATCTTTTTATGAACCTGCTCTTTTCCCATGGAACTTTTTTTACTCCTTGTATAACCTGGTGTTGTTTCCACTGGAAGCCACCCTCCCCCAGAATAATAGACTTCTGCCCATGCATGAGCATTTCTTCCTGTAATTACCGCAGTATATTTTCCATCTTTTTGTTTTTTAAATTCTTCTGGTTCAACTAAATATCCAGAAACATATCGTGACGGAATTCCTTTTATACGAAAAAACAAAGTTGCTGTCGTTGCATAATGTGTACAGTAGCCTTTCCTATTTTCAAAAAAGAAATATTTTGCAAAATCTTTGTCTTTCGGTGTTTTTCCAGGATGCAACGAATACTCCGTTTGTCTTCGCAATACTTCTCTTATCTCTTCAGCAACCAAATCCACATTTGTTCCACGTATAGATTTTCCAACTTCTTTTGAAAAGTTTTCAACCACTTTTTCACTGACTCTTTTATATTTATCATTATAACTATTCCCATATATCTCTTCAAAATTTTTAAGTTCATTTGAAGCTGGAAATGCTTTTACAATATCATATGGGTAATATTCTAATATCTGTTTATCACCAAACTCCTTACGATTCCCACCATACAGCGAACTTCCATATGGTTGATAATAATACGCTTTATTTGCATCAACATACTCAATCTCTATTGTATCTAAAGAGGAAGAGAATTCCTCTCGATTTCTCAACATACTGTATATCATTCCAGTATCTTCATATCCTTTTATTTCTTCCCATTTATTTTCTATATAAGTTTCTCCAATAAATCCCTGCAGATACATTCTGTCTTTCACTTTTTTTTCGACAGTTATTTTCAAATGTATTTTATCATCATCTTCTAATCTATCAACTTTTCCAAGTTCACCTCCGTTCACTCCTCCTACACCAGACTTTTCTTTGAAAATATCCGAAGTCCTATCCTTCCAAAATTTTATAATACTTGCCTGATATTTTTTTGTATAATTCACACCTTTTTGAATAGATGTTTGAAATAATATTGATCCTATAATAACAGATAGTACCCCCATTCCAATTCCTAAACATCTTACTAGATGCCTATCTGCTTCTGCAATTCCTTTTCCCCTTGAAAGTCCTATTGTTACTAAAACAATGCCTATACAAGCGAGTGTTTTTCCATTTGGTTCTTCTCCTGCCATAAATGGTATACAAAAAATAACCAAACTAATTACCATTACCCCTAATGATCGCTTTGTTTTCACAATAGTAAAAGTAATTATCCCTGCTACTAAAATCAAAACGCACAATAATCCCACTGTAAATTTTTGATCCTCATATAGATGTATAATTTCTCCTCTTTCTACATAACTTTTCATATGTGTTTTTATAAGGTTTCCAATGTTATCTACTTCTTTAAACAAACTTTTCCTTTTTAAAAAAAAGAGTATACTTTCTGATAAAATAAGGCTTCCTACAAACAAAATTTTCCCATATTTTTTATTTTGTAGCAGAGCATATAAAAGAAGAGAAAGCACCACAATACAAATATACACTATCACTTGATTATATCGTATCCTAAATGTTTCCGTAACAGAAAACAAAACACCAAATTGCGCAATAATTATATAAATTAATTGCATTATTTGTTCCCTTATATTTATTTTTTTCATCCTTTTCCCCTATTAAACAACAATTTCTACGTTTTCAAAAAACTGCTGCAATTCTTGATTTATTTGCAATGTTTCTTGCCGATTCACCTGTAATTCCAATGTATTGGTAAAAGAAATTTTACTAGAATGTGCCTCATTTCTATATTGATAACAATATTGATCAACTACATTTTCCTCTAGTTGATCTATCTGCAATTCCAAGAATTCTAACATAAATTGATAAAAAGTTTCCTCATCTTTTATCAATCTTCTACAAACAAATGCGTCTCCTTTCATTTTCCAAGCTATATAATGGACACATTTTTTATCAAGCATTGCCATAGAAATCGAAGCAACTCCTTGTAAAAATATTGAAATATTTTGCCGCTTATATTTTTCTACTGTTCCGCCTACCAAGAAAAAAATCACTCCAGCTCCTAAAGGATAACTATACTCCTTAACATATAATTCTTCTTGGTTTGCACTAATTTTCCAATGCACTTTCTGCATACGATCTCCATTTCTATACTCTCTAATTTCATAAATTTCTGTATTGTCGTCACCGCTTTTATCTTTCGCATATTCCTCAGCTTCACTCAAAAACCATCTAGTCCCATAACTTACAATCAAGTTCACTTGACATAAGTTTGGCATAACTAGAATTTCTTCACGCGCTTTTATTTTCTTTGGAAAAGAAAATCCTCCCCACCAATCCGAAACACGTATTTGTGGAAGTCCAACTATCATTTTCCCACATTTTTCTGCTGAAATATATTTAGTAATTTTTTCTTCTTTTCTTCCCCGCATATAATTTTTCAATATTTGTTGTTTCTTCTTTTTTTCTTCCCCATATTGAACAAAGAATCTTCCTTGAATTTCTGTTGGGAAAACACTTTTATTTTGTATCTCCACGCAAACTGAAATTTCTTCTCCTTGTTCAATTATTTCTCTATCAATTATTATTCTTGCAGTCGATTTTAATTGTACAAAATAACTCTCTAATAAACATAAAATGAAGAACACTATTTCTGCTGAAAGAACTAATGCTCCTTCTTTCCACTCGTACAATATGTTCAAATAAATTGTTATTCCCATTATTATAAAATAGATTATTTTTTTCATTCTCTATTTCCTCTTCGGTGTGGGTTCTTCCACCTTATTCAAAATTTCTTCTACAACATCCTCTACTTGTATATGATTTGTTCTTGCTTTGAAATTCAATTGAATACGATGTCTTGCAACATTGTAGAATATTTCTTTTACATCACTTGGGATACAATAATCTCTACCTGACAAATATGCTATCGCTTTTGTTATCTTGGTCAGCGCAATTGTTCCCCTTGGACTAATTCCCAATTCGATCATTGGATGATTTCTTGTCATTGTAATAAGTGCAGCAATATATTTATAGATTACATCATGTATATAAACATTTTCTACTTCTTTTTGAATCGAAATTAGCATTTCTGCACTAATGATTGGTTGAACATTTTTCAACAAATTTCTTTCTAGATTTCCTTTTATAATTTCAATTTCATGCTCGATTTCTGGATATCCTATTGTCAATGAAATGAAAAAACGATCCAACTGCGATTCAGGAAGCATTTGCGTACCAGCTGAACCACTTGGATTTTCTGTAGCAATAACAACAAATGGATTCGGAACTTTTCTTGTCACTTTATCAACTGTAACTGTTCCTTCTTCCATTACCTCAAGTAATGCTGATTGTGTTTTCGGAGAAGTCCTATTAATTTCATCTGCCAACAGAAAATTACACATAACCGCTCCTTCTTGATAACGAAATTCTCCTATATATTTATCATACATAGAAAATCCAGTAATATCCGTAGGAAGTACATCTGGAGTAAATTGTATACGATTCCAATTCATTCCCATGCTTTTCGCAAATGCCAATGCTAGCGTTGTCTTTCCTACCCCTGGGATATCTTCGATCAAAATATGTCCTCCAGACAAAATTCCTGCCATAACTTTTCGAATGCAGTCGTCTTTTCCTATAACAACTTTTTTAACTTCTTCCACTATGTTTTGAGCAATTTCCATATATTTATCCATATTAACTCCCTATTAATTGTTTATTTTTCATTTTATTATAACACAAAAAATAGAATGTGCGATGCACATTCTATTTCTCATTAATTTTTTTATTAAACTTCTTCTACTAATTTCTGAAGTGCTTCTAAAGCTTCTTCTGGAAGTTTATCATATCCGTCTTTCTTTGTCGCAAATCCTTCTACTGCATTTACACGGTTCTGCATAGCATTCTTTAACTGCGCCTTGTAATCTTCATCATTTAAGTCTGGAACAAATCCTTCCCATTCCATGATTTCGATATCTTCAAAATTACCCCACTGTTTAAATTCTGCTTTGTTTTCTACAATTGTTTCCAAAATTCCTAATGTATCTTTTGGCTGAACTTTTTTGCCCATGAAATCACCTGTATTGATGATATAGCAATCTACGTTCTTTTCTTCCACTAATTTTTTGAATTTTTCATAGTCATTTACTAATGGATATGTTCTAAATGGGTTTGCATAAGGAACAATACGAAGAGCATTTAAATCTGTTCCTGCAGCAACACGTTCTGCTGTAGATGTTTTTGTTGCAAGTGTTGCACCCATAACTGATGCTAATGCAGCACCTTTTAATTTTACTACTGGTGGAATTGTAGGGTCTTTCATAATCCAGAAAATAGCATTTACTGGTGCGTCAATCTTATCCACACGGTTTGGTGACCATAATTTAGACTTCAATGCACGTCCATTACCATTTCTAATATCTTCTGTTACTAACTGAACTTTTCCATCTTCATCTAAAGTTGCTGAACAGTTCTGTGCTGATAATAAGAACTTATTATCAGGGCATCCTGTTGGATAATCTGCTGTTTTATCAAAGTATGTAGGTTCTAATGCTACAGATGAACAAGTATCTGTATTAATGATAAATGCATCATCATGAAGAACAGTAATTGGATATTTTCCATTGTGTTTAGCATGAGTTAATGTTGATTTACCTGATCCTGATAAACCAAATACAGATGCTACATATTTAGAACCATCAGCTAATGTGTATTCTTTCTGTCCACCGTGACATGAAGCATATCCATTTCTGTTAGCAATTGCCCATGCCATAGTAAGTGTTCCTTTTTTGTGTTCTCCAAAATATCTCATTCCAAGAATACAAGCACAGTTCTCTGCTGTATCAAAATAACATAATGTAAGAGGATCGCTTAAACAGCTATAGTCAACATCCGGTCTCTCTTGTGGAATCCACTGTGGATCAGAGAAAATATAAATATCTGGTTCTTTTCCATCTCCAACTGCTTTTGAGTTTTTATACATTTTTACATATTCGTCAGACATATACTGGAAGTTTAACATCCAGTTATACATAATATTTTCTTCTCCTTCAGGAATGAGAAGGTGTGCTTTTACCATAAATTCTGGATCAAGACCAACATAAACTTCTGCATGATACATTGTTTTCCAACGTGATTCATAAACAGCATCCATTGTTACTTTATCAAGTTTCGCTGCATCTACACCTGGTTCTCCTTTGATACGACGTGCTGCTGCATAACGTCCTGTTACTGCTCCATCATTAAATAAAAGAACTTTTGCATCTTTATCAAGACCAAATTCTTCTCCTCTATATACAGGCATATCTGTTACGATTGTTCCTGGTGAATTTTTTGCTAATTCATATGCCTCTCTTAATGTACTCACTTTTACTACATTGTTTCCATAAAATGCTGCTTCGATGATAGAACGAGTTTTAGAAAAACCTGTTTTTCCAGCACCGATTTCGCTAAGTGGATAATAAGCTTTTGTTGACATATTATGTTCCTCCTTGAAATTCCAAATTTGTCTTATTATCTCATTTCTATTTCCAAAAGTCAATATTTTTCCTGAAAGTTTATTATTTTTACACTTCATTTAAAAGTTTTAAAATGCATTAATTGAATGCTAAACATAGAAAAATGCAGGATTTATTTTAAAATCCTGCATTTATTGGTTTTTTTAATCCTTTTCCCCTTATTTTTCCATTCTTGAAAAAGTTTTTTTGCAATTCCTTTGTTAAAAAATTCACTATCATTTTTTATTTAGTTTATTCTTAAAAATATTCTTTTGTTTCCTTTGTCGTCCCATACCTAACCAAATCAAGACATGCGTACAAACATCTTTTTGTGAATTATTCCTTCACCCTTTCACTGCGAAAGAAAATAAATAAAACTGCACTAATTGCCATTAAAATCGGATAGTATAAATATGGCATAATTTCAAATGGTGTCAACTTTGTCAATGTTGCTGCTGAAAGTAATTGCGCCCCATATGGTATCATTCCCTGGCCTACCGATGTAAATATATCTAAAAGTGAGGCTGATCGTTTTGGACTAATATGATATTCTTCACAAATTTCTTTTGCTATTGGTCCTGCCATAACTATCGCAACAGTATTATTAGCTGTACATACATCAACTAATAGTGCAAGTCCCGCAATTCCCAACTCTCCTCCTCGTCTCCCTTTTATTTTTTTCTTGATTAGATTTAAAACAAACTCTATTCCACCATATTCTTTTACTAAAGATACAATACATGCAACTACAATCGAGATAATTGTAATATCATACATTCCCGTTACACCACTAATAGTTTTATCCCCTATCGTTCCCCCTGAAACAGCTACAAAAACATCACCCAAAGCAATACTTCCTGTTACCACGCCTACAATCAAAGAAAGTATTGTTCCAGTAATCAGTACAACGAAAACATTTATTCCTATTAATGCTCCCACAAGTACAACAATATACGGAAGTATTTTCCATGCATTATATGGCAATTCTTTAGCCAAAGTGAATTCTCCCTGTTTTGTCATAAAAAAGAAGATTGCAATTGTGATAATTGCCGCTGGAAGCACAATAAAGAAATTTGCTTTAAATTTATCTTTCATCTCACACCCCTGTGTCTTTACCGCTGCAATCGTTGTATCCGAAATCATAGAAAGATTATCCCCAAACATTGCACCACACACAACAGCACCTATACAAATTGCCATCGAAAATCCAGTTTTTTCACTAATATTAACTGCAATAGGAGCTAGTGTTGCAATTGTTCCCATAGAGGTCCCCATGGACACCGAAATAAAACACCCAATAACAAACAATCCTACTACTGCAATATTAGATGGTAAAATTGATAATCCAAAATTCACTGTGCTTTCCGCGCCACCTGCCGCTGTAACCGCACCTGAAAATCCACCTGCGCAAAGAAAAATCAAACTCATTGTGATAATATTCTCGTCTCCCACACCTTTCGATATTACTTGCATTTTTTCCCCAAATGTGAGTTTTCTGTTCTGCAAAAACGCTACTAATAATGCAATTAAAAATGCTACAATTGCTGGCATAGTGTAAAAATCACCTGTTATGACCCCCGATCCTAAAAAAATAATTAAAAACACAACAATTGGTAATAATGCTTTTGCTCTTCCTTTGTTTTTTTCCATATATTTCCCTCCTTATTTCATAAAATAAATTTTTCTTGTCATACAAAAAAATTATACGCACTATCGTAATTCATACTGATATAAAAAGTCAATATTTTTTTATATCAAACAAAAAGAAACTTTAGTCATACTACATACAACTAAAGTTTCTTATTTTTAAAAAATATCTCTAATTTTAATATAATCTTTTCCGAATTCTTCCTGCATTTCTTCTTTAAATTTCCCTACATTTTTATAGAAATACATATCATGACGTACACATTCAGCCGACATCGCTATCATTGGCTTTGATTTTGTCCAAATAACTTCAGCAACGGTTTCATTAATAATTTGCCCAAAAACAACTTCCTTCTCATCGGAAACTAGCGTAATAAATCTTCCACCCATTTCCCTTCTCTTTTCAGAGAGCATACCGTGTCTGCTGTAATGTTTAAATGGGATAGTTGAATTTTCATCTTCACTAAAGTAGACAATCGCAATTCGCACTCCTTTTTTTTCAAGTTCTTTCAATTCTTCTTCAACTTGCGGTAAATCTTCTTCCCAAATTTGAACAAGAAGTTCTTCTTCTGTATGTTGAATGATATTTCTGCATTTCGCAAATACATTTTTATACTCTCGAATGTGCCAAATATATTCTAAATCTGTAGAAGTTTGATATTTTTTTAGTTGCAAAGACAATTCTTCTAATGTATCTTTCGTTTCTTTTTGTATTTTCTCAGATACTTCTTCTATCGGAACTGCTAAATATTGATTTGTCCCCTCCCCCTCACTGAATCGAACAAATCCTTTGGTCACAAGGGTTTCCAAAATATTATAAATTTTGGAGCGAGGAACTCCTGACACTTTGCTCACTTCATATCCTGATGAACATCCATATCGTAATAAAGATAAATACGCTTTACTCTCTGCTTCCGTTAAACCAATTTTATTTAATAAGGGAATTACATTTACCACGGTTGCATTGCACCACCCTCTTCTGCTGGACGGCAGTTTCTTGCAAATAAATTCAAACAACCTTTTTGTTCTTTTAGTGGTGGGCATACCCATTTTTCTCTTCGTATCTTTAGTTCTTCATCAGATACACATAATGTTGCTTCTCCATTTATCGTATCTAAAATAATTTCGTCACCATCTTCTACAAGAGCAATCACTCCTCCATCATATGCTTCTGGAGAAACATGACCTACAATTGCACCATAATTAAAACCTGAAAATCTTGCATCTGTAATAAGCCCTACACTTGTATGTAAACCTAAACCTATAAGCGCATCAATACTTAACATAAGTTCTTTCATTCCTGGAGCTCCCTTGCATCCTTCATAACGAATAACAATAATATCTCCAGCAACAATTTTACCACTTTCAATTGCTTCAAATGCCATTCTATCTCCGTCAAATACCTTTGCTTTACCCTTGATATATTTTACTTCTTTTGGAACTCCTGTTGGTCTAACAATGGCACCATTTGGAGCAATATTTCCACGTAACACTTTCAATCCTGGTTCATTAAACAACGGTTTTTCAAAACTATGAATAACTTCATTTGGTTTCGCAGTTAAATGACTTAAAAATTCTCCTAAAGTAATTCCCGTCATCATTGGAACATCTTTATATAATTTAGATTCAAGCATTTTCAATACATTTGGAACTCCTCCTGCATAATGAAAATCTACAACCGTAAACGGACCACTAGGAATAACTGCATTAATACATGGAATTTCTTTTGCATATTTTTCAAAATCTTCCAATGTAACATCAAGACCTAATTCATATGCCATTGTTAAAATATGTAACACCGCATTTGTCGAACCAGCTACTGCCATATCAAACATAATGGCATTTAATAAAACTTCTTTTGTAATCAAGTTTGAAGGTTTTCTTCCTGCTTTTACTAATTCTACCGCATATTTTCCTGCCATTCTTGCTTGACGAAGTTTCTTATTATCAGAAGCTGGAACCGTTGCTGTTCCTGGCATAACAAGATTAAACACTTCTCCTAACATCTGCATTGTATTAGCTGTCCCCATAGATGGACATGCACCAAATGATGGACAAACTGCTTCTTCTAATTCATCTAAATATTCTTCTCCTGCTCCTGAAAATCTTGCCACATCTAAATCCGCTTCTACAATGGCTTTTCCACAATGATGTCCTGGTTGCATAGAACCTCCTGTAACAACCATAGATGGAATATCAAGTCTTGCTGCTGCAAGATAACATCCTGCAATAATATTATCACAAGAAGCTATCATTACTAATCCATCGAAATTATGCACTTTTGTAACAAATTCTACTGACATAGCAACAATATCACGTCCTACTTGCTCGTATTTCAACTCTTCTGCACCATTTGCGATATTTCCACAAGTTGCAGGAATACCAAATTCCACTGGAACACCACCAGCTTCCCAAATTCCTTGTTTTACTGCCTCAGCAATTTGTCTTAAATGTGCACTTCCTGGAGATCCTTCCATAAATGAATTTGGTACTCCAATATGTGGTTTTTTACGAATATCCTCATCCGAATATCCTGCCGCTTTCATCATTACTCTTCTATGCGCTGCCTCTGCACCATTCCAATATTCTTGACTCATTTTTTTCTTCCTCCTTATATGTTACGAGTTCCACTCTGTTCCAATCTTTTGTTCAACCGCCTTATCATAAATACGTTTTGCCGTAACAAGATCTTGTGTTCCTATTCCTACAGTTTTAAATACAATGATTTCTTCTTCTGATTCTCGTCCAACTACTTTTCCAAGAAGAACATCCCCTAAATCTCCAGTGAAATCTTCTTTCGTGATTAGTCCATCTTCTAATGGAATAAGAATATCTCCTGCTTCTGATAAAACAGCTTCTTCTGAGTCAAAATAAATTTTTCCTGCTCTTTGTAAAATAGAAGGATCCATTTCTTGCATATGTGGTTGATAAGAACCAACACAGCTTACTGTTGCTCCCTTTTTTACCTTTTTCCCATCAAACACAGGTTTAGAAGATGGTGTGACTGTTACAATCATATCCGCATCTTCAATTGCTTCATCAGAACTCTTTGCTGCAAGAATCGTTGTTCCATACGATGCAAGTTCTTTGTTCATTCTATTCACAAAATCTTCTGTCCTTTGCAAATTAATATCATATACTTTTACTTCTTCTAACTTTCTTACTGCAAGCATAGCTTCTAACTGTGTTGCTGCCTGTCCGCCTGTTCCAATCAACGCTCCTTTTTTTGCAGATTTATTTGCTAAAATGTCAAACGCTGCTCCTGATGCTGCTCCTGTACGAAGTTGTGTTACATATGTTCCGTCTAAAACAGAAATAACCACTCCCGTTGTTCCGTCAATCAACAATACTTGTGCTGGAGTTGTTGGTATTCCTTTTTCTATATTTTTAGGAAATACATTTACAATTTTAATAGCAGAACACTCTAAGTCTTCTACATAAGAAGGCATAAATAAAAACGCTCCTTCATGTTTTGGCGCTCCAATATTTGTACGAAGAGGCACCACGCTTTTCCCTTCTGAAAAAATGGAAAACGCTTCTTTATCCGCTTCAATGGCCTCTTGCATTGTAAATACTTTTCGAATATCTTCTTTTGAAAGCAATAACATACTTTTCCTCCTTTAAAATAGTAGTTCCTTTTGGTAACTATTATATTATTTCTGTCATCGCTTTGTCAATCTCCTTAGACTAAATTATTCTTTTTTCGTTTATACAACCGATAGCTATTTAGTAGACTTGCTATTGCAAAAAGAAGAATCACGCTATACATTCCTAATTTGCTATCATCTCCTGTCTTTACTTCTTTTGGTTTAATTACTGTTTGCTCTTTTTGATTTTCTACGGAAAGATTCTCCGTAATGATAGGATTTTGTTTCCCTTGAGATTTTAAATGTATTTCATAAGACTTGTCCGGAAGTATATATCCATCCGGTGCTTTGACTTCTTTTACAAGATATGTTCCAAGATATAATTCTTTACTTTCAGCAATACCGTTTTGGGTTTCTATTTTATCAACGGTTTCTCCTTTTTTTATCAACACACTGCCATCTGCTGCTTGTATTTCTTCTTTCGCAATAATTTCAAAAACGGCTCCATCCAATAACTTTTTCGTTTCTTTATCCTTTTTTTCAATTCGAATTTTTCCTTTAATCATCTCATTTTCCAATGTATATGTCAAAGTTACATTTTCTTGATGAATAGCTATATCAAACGGAGAAATCGGAATATATCCATCTGGATATTTGGTTTCTTCTAGTGTATATATTCCATAGACAAGGTTCCCTCTAACACTGCTCTCACTTTTCGTCGTCGCAAAACCTTTCTCGTCCGTTTTAATAATTGTTTGTTCTCCAGTTTTTTTATTCGTTAATGTAAATTCCACATCCGGCATTGGTCTTCCTTCACTAACTTTCCTAATTTCTACATCGCCTCGAATAATGCTTTCTTTTGAATTTACTTTTGCATAAAGCGTATTATCCTCAGAAGGAATCGTCACTGTATGTAACACTTCATCAAGATTATACCCTTCAGGAGCTTTTATTTCACGCACATAATATGTTCCCGCAGGTAATTCCTTTGAAAATGCGCGTCCTTCTTCATTTATTTTCAGTAATTGTATTTTTTCCATTGATTCTGATAACAATTCATATTCAGCTCCCAAAAAAACACTATTTGGTAATTGCGTTTCTGCATCCGTTTTGATAATTTCTATCTGCCCTTTTTCTGTTTTTACTTTTAACCACCCTTCTACCGAACTTTTCACCCCTTGTGGATTATATGCAATTGCTTTTTGATATTCTGCACCTCCTGCACCATAAATTAAATACGGTCGTGTACCTCTCTGTTCATCTACCCGTTTTATTTCAACTTCTTGTTGGCTAAATAAATCCTTTTCTGTAAATAAACAGTATTCCTTCTTTTCTGAATCAACACTTTCTAATTTCAATGAAGAATTTCCTACAATTTGTAATTTACAATCCACGTTGTTTTCATCTGTTAAAAATATCTCGTAACGTTTCTTTTCTATATTCCATGCTAATGTATGGGTTTCCATATTTTCTTTTTTATTACTCAAAAAGCTTGGCAATTTCCCCACATTACTAATTTTACGATTCAATTCATCGTAAAATGCTAAACCATCTGATGCCTTTTTTAAGGAATGACTATACTCTTCCATAGCTTTACGCGCTTTTGCTGTTCCATGAACGCCCTCTACAATATTCCAAACCGTTACTTGTGTTGCTGCATATTGTGCTTTTTGTTTATCTGTTGGTGTCTCCGTTACTGTTTGATAACCAAATTCGATTGCGGCCTTTAATTGCTCATTCTGTTTTTCTGATAAGACTTGTAGCGGTTTATTTACTGGAAGTTTCTTTCCGAAATCCATACAATACCCTATTCTTTTTAAACCACCTTCTTGAACAAAAAACATAACTCCAAATGTTCCTCGACTTTCTTTTCCATACTGCGTAATCTTATACGGACTTGTTGTAATTCTAATCATCTTAGGAATAGATACTTTCCCTTTATCCTGTGCATGAGCAACTTTTTGATATGACAGAAAAGAAATCATCATACAAAACAATAGTACTACACTTGTTACCTCTTTTTTCACTTTTTGCAATGAATATAAACCTCCTTGTTTAATAAACTGTTTTATTGTTAAATAAATTTAAAATAAAATTAATTAAGCCTCCTTTCTGATATAAAATTGTTCTCGTTTTGAATACTTGGGAAGATTATCCCTCTGAATATTTGATATGTAATTAGACGAGCAAATAAATCATATGTCAATTTTTTTCATTTGTCAATAGTTCTTAAATTTTTTGATTAAAAACATAAGATAGGAAGGACAGTTCTTACTATCTTTCCCATCTTATGTTTTTATTGCACTACAGGTATTTTTATTTCATTTTTCTCTCCATTTATTTCACAAGCAAACAAATATACCGGTTGATAATATCCTTTCGAATCTATCACATACCGCATTTTGCACTCTTTAACTACAATAGACAATTTATCTGCCCTTCCATACGGATAGTAAAATTGTCCCGAACAAATTTGCTCAAATGCTTCCTGCTCACTTATTCCTTCAAATTTTTTATACATTTTACATTGTTTTAACCCGTAATTTAGTTCTATTATTTCCTTTTCTTCACTAACCTTGACACTGATTTCCCCTTCTGTCAGATTATTATTTCCCATTACTGGATCTATATTAAAAGTATATATTCCATCCTCTTCACTAAACGTCGCCTTCTCTGGAATAATAATATTATATTTTTCAAATACTTTTCGAATTTCTTCTTCGGAAAACTTTGTTTTTATTTCATCATTTTCATCAAACAAACAGCTTAAATTATATGTTCCATCCGCATAATATATCCAAAGACTCGTCTGATTCTCTCCATAAAAAATGGCCATATCTTCATAAAAATCATTTCTATCTTTATCTAGTTGAATACCTAATTTTTGAAAAAGATTTTCTGCAAAATCAGCTGCATCTTCATTACTCCATCTTTTAAATTGATATACTGGAACTTTTTTTACCTCTTTACTATATTTATTGTTTGACTTTACTTGTAACTTATCCGCATCATAAGTCACAATATATTGTCCTCCTACATTTCCAAGCTCCTTATTATGATACGAAATAAAAATAACCGAAAAACCAACCACACAAATTATCAATGGCAACTGTAAAATTGCAACTTTTTTCCACGAAACTTTTTCCTTTTTATATTTCTTGAGCACCATACCAATAAACGCATAAATACCATAACCGATCATCATTCCTACTGTATTGTGTAGTATATCATCCAATTCAAAAATTCCTCTTTTTTGAAACAATTGAACTGCTTCTATGCATAATGTAAATAAAAATCCTGCCAAATAAGTTTTCCAAAAATTTCTAAAAAATTTAATCATAAATGGTAGTAAGATTCCAAAAGGTACAAACATACACACATTTAAAATAATATTTCTCCATGCGGTTAAAGAAAAATTTATCCATGCATCACGATAAGAATAAAATAATGGTAATATACTTCGGTTATTCGTTATACTTGCTCTACTAAATATTGTTGCTCCAAGTACAATTATTGTGTAACTCCCCAATAAAATCCATCCAAAAATTCTACTGAATTTCAATTTCTTATTCCCCTTAAGCAAAAATTTATATACCACCAACACAAGTGCTAAAAGAACTGAAATTCCAATTGCTCCTAAAACAAAATATTCTTCTGCCATTGAAATTAAACTTGCTATTCTCATATTCACTTTCCTTTTTTATTTATTTCTTTTTTAAATAGTTTTTCAATTCTTCAATAATCTCTTCATGTTTTCTCGGTGTCATGCGAGGAAACGCCTTCATAAGTCGTTTCATATTTTTAGCATTGCGTACAGCTAGTTCTCTGTATTTCTGCTTTAACTCTGTGATCTTCTCTGCCATTTCTTCAGAAATGTCTTCTCTTCTTTCAATAACTCCCAAAACATCTTTTGAAATATTTTCTCCAATTTCATCTGAAATACGACGAAGTTCTCTGGCAATCTCTTCCATTTTTTCTAGATGTTTATTGACTTTCAAAATTTTAGAAACAGTTACATAAAGATCCAATAAAATAACTATACCTAAAATAAGATCGACTGTAGTTCTAATCCATCCTGGGATAACTGTAACTCCTTTATAAATAAATGGATGAATCCATTTCACAATTGCTACGCAAGCAATTCCCCAAATAAGTGAAAACAATAAACATACATATCCATTTAAATTCAATGGCATTCCTGAATAATCCCACCATTTATTATGAAATATTTTATCAAGTGCAAATCCAGTCAACCATTCCAACGCAGTCACTACAATTACAGATGTCACATACAATAAAAGCAAATTAGACTTATATGGCATTAAAAGTTGTACGACCATGACAACACCCACACCATAAATTGGACAAATCGGACCATTCAAAAACCCTCTATTGACAAATCGTCTTTCCTTTACCGCTGCAAAGGCAACCTCTGTACACCAACCCAAAAAACCATATATAAAAAAACATAATATTATTTCGTACCCATTCATTCGCTTCTCTCCTTTCAATTATTTATAGACATTATAACATCATTTTTTCTTTCCCAATAAAATATCTAATAAAAATACCAAACTTTGTGGACTTCATCAAAGTTTGGTGCTTTTTTTATTTTCTATATTTTCTAAAAGTATTTTTTATATTTTTTATAATGATTCATACATCTAAGCCAATACATGATTTTTCTCTTCAAACACATGTCTTTTTTATAATAAAACGAATCACAAACTTTTCCTTGTTTTACTAATTCTTTAATTTTGGCAATCTTTTCTTTATCCTTTACATACTTATAAACGACTCCTAATGGAACAACATGCCAAAAATATTCATCTTTTACATATGTCGTTGGAATTTCTTTATGATATACATAATCGTCCACGATATATTTTGCCAAATTATAGCCGCCACCTGTTACACGATAATGACTTCTTCCTTGTCTAATATTGATTTCAAACATTTTATATTTGCCATCTCGATAATCATATTTTAAATCACAATCCGCCAAGCCTTCATATCCTATATCTTCCATCAAAAACTGTATTTTTTTCATCAGTTCTTCATTATAATCTGACATAGTAATTGTCGCTGCATTATTACCAATTGCAGTAGGCGTATGCTCTTCCAATACAACATTTCCAAGATTCATCATTTTGACTTTATGGTCACTTCCAACATAAATTTGCAAATCATACATCGCTGCATCTTCCCCAGGAACTTTCTCCTGAATAATCATATTATCATCATAACCATTTTTATAAATCAATTTTAATGTATCTACTAACTCCTCTTTTGTATCAATAAAGTATGCTTTGTGAAATCCTTCAAATTTATTTCGATGAAATTTCACACTATCGGACGCTTTTAATACTACTGGAAACAACATATCTTTTAAATCAAATTCAAACTGCATTTCCGGCTTATAAATAAATGTTTTGGCATAATCCAAATTATATTTCTCACATAATTCGTAAAATGTTTCTTTTAAAACAATATTATCTAATACTTCTTTATCTGTATAAGGTAAAATAAATTTATCTTTTAACTTCTCTTTATTTTCCACAATCAAACGTACATAATGATCTGCACATCCAATAAGAATAAGTTTCTTTTCCTTTCCATACTTGTTATATATAGCATTCATTTCTTTAAGAAAAATATCTGTCTTGTCCAATCCTGCTCTTTCTCTATATACAAGAATTTTACTGTTTGCAATGATATTACTGGAACTTCTTGCTACCACTAATGATTTAATTCCATATTCTTCATGAAATGCTCTTGCCATACTATATACATTAATATCGCTGGCTAACAACACAGGTAAAAATTCTACTTTTTCCATTATTCTATCTCCTTACTCCTATTTGCATTAAACACCCAAATGGCCTAATCTTAATAATTATATCAATTTGCTATCATTCTGTCACTATTATTTAAGCAAAAACTTTCATTATCACTATCCCCAAGCAAAGATAGGGTCCAAATGCAATTTCTTCTTTTTTATTTATTTTCCTTAAAATATATTTTCTAAAAATAACCATTCCTGCCAAAAACACTGCTATTGCAAAACTATAAAACCATTTTTCTGCCCCTAAATAATATCCTGCTACTACACTTAATTTTACATCTCCTCCACCAAAACTTGATGGTGCGAACACGAGTATAATGAAAAAAATTATTCCAGCTAACAATGCACCGACAACCCCTTCCATAGAAAACCCTTTAAAAAGATCACAAATTAATAAAACCAAAATCCATTTATTTTCTATTTTTTTATATCGTATATCTTGTATAGAGATAATAAGTAGCACACCCATCCATATTCCATCTAATATTATATCTTCACCTTCTTTATACCTATTCATACTTCTAATGTATAAAAGAAGATATGCCAAAAGACATACCTTCTTTGCTTTTTATGATATATTTTTAAATTTCTTTTTTGCTAAAAGTTCTACTTCAATCGGATCTATTGCATCTACGGGATTTTCTTCTTTTTCTTTTCCTTTTCGTTTGTGTGCCTTTAAAAGGTTTCCACCCTTATTATATATCCAAAAAGAATACGTTAAAATTTTACTTGCTTTTCCTAATTTTTCCTTTGTTGTCTTAGCATATAAAGTCCCTCCGATTTCCATCGGCACTTTTCTTCGAATTAACGTAATTAACTCCGTTTCACAAGTAACATACTCCGGTAAAATCGTATATGCTTTTCCTACACATTCCGGCTTATGAGAATCACTTCCCGCAACTGCTGGCTTTTGGTAACGTGTTGCTAGTTTCATCGCTGCTTCATTGGATACTTCGGATTCACATGCATTAAACCCTTCAAAAAAGTCAAATCTTTTGATTAGTTCTGGAGATTTAAAAAATCTCTTTGTATTTGCATAACTTAAATACTTCTCACCACAAGGATGTGCTGGCCCCAAAATCCCACCATTCTTATGCACAAAATCTATCAAAACAGATACTGGAAGACCTTTCACTTCTAAAAGGCGCATCTTAACTCCCTCTGGCATAATAATAATGATGTGTCCCGCATCACGTGTATCGTATTCAATACCTTTTAACACAACAAAATCTGTGTGTTTTTTCCCACGCATATTGTTTTTCCAGTAACGATACCCTTTATACGTATTATGATCTGTAATCAGCATTCCCTGAAAACCATTTTTCTTCAAAATTGTAATATATTCGTCCAAACTCACTTTACTGTCAATTGAACCTTCTTTCACATGACAGTGCATATCTATCTTCATAAGAAAGCCTCCTTTGCTTCTTTATGTGTTCTAGATTTATTATACCTCTTTCAGGAAAAACTAGCAATCGCATTACATCATTTCGTTGTATTGTTCACCAA
Organism: Faecalimonas sp.; assembly: GCA_029264305.1. Classification (GTDB taxonomy): domain Bacteria; phylum Bacillota; class Clostridia; order Lachnospirales; family Lachnospiraceae; genus Faecalimonas. Next base: position 173,863 of record JARICA010000017.1, read on the forward strand.
TATTTAAGATATGATCACCAATTCTTTCAAAATCTGTAAGAATTTCCGAAAAAATAATTCCTGTTTCAGCTTTACAGTCACCCTTTTTCATTCTTTCAATTTGTTCCTTTAAATACATTTCTTTCATGTCATCAATTTTCTGTTCATTTTTAGCAGACTTTTCTAAAATCTTTTCTGCTTTAGAAATATCTTCCACAGTAATATCTTCCAACGCTTTAGCACAAAGTGTTTTCATTTCTTCTACTTCTTTTGATGCTGAATCTGAAAATTTCATTCCCCATTGTTTCAAATCTTTCGCATATCCCAAAAAATTCATTGCATGATCACCAACACGTTCAATATTAGAAATAATTTTATAATATGCATTAATTCTTCTCAGATCTTCATCTGCCATTTCTGTTCCCATAAAGCCCACGATATATTTTGAAATTTCTTTATTCAAATAATCAATATACTCTTCTCTATCTAGCATTTTTGTTGCATTAATTTTATCACCATAAATAAGTGCATCAAAACCAGTTTCTGTATTTTTCTTTACCATAGTGAGCATACGATTTACTTCTCCTTCTATTTGCGAAATTGCAAGCGCAGCATTTCCTACCGCATAACTACTTTCAAATTTTTCAATATATGCCAAGCGATGTTCTTCTTCAATGTCTTCTTTTGATTCCGGCAAAATTTTTACCGCTAATTTAGCCATATAATTTCCAACTGGAAGAAGTAATAATGTCGTTGTAATATTAAAAATAGTATGTACATTAGCAATTTGTGCAACGGTATTTCCTGGAGTTAATGTTTCTACCAAATGTACGAATGGTGTAACTAAACAAATTACTGTAAATAAAACTGAACCAATCACATTAAACATTAAATGAATAACTGTAGTTCTTTTCGCATTTGTTTTTGTACCGATAGAAGCAAGTACGGCTGTAATACATGTACCTATATTCTGCCCAAATAAAATATATACAGCACTTGAAAGCGGAACCACTCCTGTTTGTGCTAACGCCTGTAAAATACCAACAGAGGCTGATGAAGATTGGATTACCGCTGTAAATATTGCTCCTACGAAAATACCTACAATTGGATTACTTGCATTTGCCATGAATCCAATAAATGCTTCAGATTCTCTCAAAGGTGCCATTGCATTTCCCATCGTCTCCATACCAATAAACAAAATCCCAAGTCCCGCAAGAATTTCACTTATATGTTTCACTCTCTCGTTCTTAATAAATGTAATAGAAGCTACTCCAATAAAGGCTATAAGTGGTGCAATTGCACCAATATCAAGGGCAATTAATTGTCCCGTAATTGTTGTTCCTATATTTGCACCCATAATTACCCATACCGCTTGGTTCAATGTCATTAAGCCTGAATTTACAAAGCCGACAACCATAACTGTAGTCGCTGAAGAAGATTGAATCACCGCTGTAATCGCTGCACCTACAACTACACCTACAATGCGATTTGATGTTACCCTCTCCAAAATTTTCTTCATTTTATTACCAGCTGCAGCTTCTAACCCATTACTCATCATTTGCATTCCATATAAAAATAATGCAAGTCCACCGAGTAACATAAATACTCCTGTCATTCCCATTTTTTCTATCCTTTCTTTCCTATCTTATGCGTTAATGAATGTGAAAAATTCTCTTCTTTTTTTCCCATCCATTTGATGTATTTGACGCATCCGCAAAATATGATATTCTAGAAAGCTTCCTATTTCTTTAAATATATCCCTTTTCCATTTTTTCTTTAATTGGCAATAAAGTAAACATATATACAAAAAATATAAATATATTCTAATTCTATTCTTTCTCATAGTCTGAACATTGGGTTGCACTTTTCCACGCACCATTACTACAGCACTTTCTTTTTCCATCACTCGCTCCCAAAAACTTTTTTTCATCGTACTTGCATCTTCTTCATACAAAGGTGTTGACTTTTCCACTACAATCCACTCATCCGTGTTTGAAAATGCGAGTAAAAAAATAAGAAAAAACATCAATATTTTTTTCATCATCATATCCTTTCTTTCCCTTAACACTTAGCACAATAGCATATTCTTCGTGCTTATGTCAATTGAAAATTCAAGACTACAAAATCTGTTTTTTCTCTTGTGAAACATATATCAAATATGGTAATATTGTAAGGATTGAGTTTTTTAACTAACGATAAAATACTAAAGGAGTAAGAACAAATGAAACAAAACTTTTTCAGTGGTTTAATGGCAGGCGCTTACATCGCTTTAGGTGCAATAACTTTCTTGATTATTCCTAATCAAATTGTCGCCTCCCTTTTCTTTGCTACAGGAATTTTTCTAGTATTTAATTTTAGCAATATGCTTTTTACTAGAGTATGCCCACTTATGATTGCCACAAAAGAATATGACGTAAAAGATTTAATTGTAACTTGGATAGGAAATGGAGTTGGAGCATTTATCATTGCTACACTGATACATTTTTGCAGATTTGAAAGCAAAATTTTAGAACGTCTTCAAGCCATCGTAGACACGAAACTTACCGATTCCCCATTAAGCTTATTTATTATGGGAATTATCTGTGCTATTTTTGTAAGTTATGCTGTTTTCCTTGGAAAAAAATATCCAAAAGGATCTTTCCCTCAAATTTTTTATGTATGGCTACTAATCACCGCCTTCGTTTTTGGTGGATATGATCATATTGTTGCCAACATGTATTATCTTTCAGCATATGGATGGGCTTTCGGTGTACAGATAATTCCTTTCTTAAAAGTTTTGGGAATTGTTACTGCCGGAAATATAGTTGGTGGATTACTTATTGGATCTCTTGAGAAAAAACATCTTTAAGTTTTGACAGAGAAGTTACTTTTGCATAAAGTAACTTCTCTGTTTCTTTATCCGGTTCACTTAAATCTGGAACCATAATTGCTCTACAGCCTGCAAGCGTAGCTGCTCGTACTCCATTTGGAGAATCTTCTATAGCGTAACAGTCTTTTGGATCTTCCCCAATTTGTTCACACGCATAAAGATAAATATCTGGCATCGGTTTCCCATTTTCTACCATATTTGCACAAATCACCTGATCAAACCAATGATAAATCCCAATTTCTTTTAGATATCTTGTAGCTCTTTCTTCGTCTGTTGCCGTTGCAACTGCTATTTTCAATCCTTGCTCTTTCAAATAAGGCAGAATTTCATCTACTCCTTCTTTCTTTTCAATTCCATTTTTATCTAGCCAATCACGCATTAATTCTTTTCTTCTCTGTCTTACAGCTATATAATCAAAATCTTTTCCATAAATTGATTGTAATTTAGGTTTTGCATATTTTCCTGCCAAACTTCTAATCATCAAAGCATCTTCTCTTTTTATGTCATATCCAAATTCTTTTCCTGCTTGACACCAAAATTTCACCAAATATTTTTCTGTATCAATCAGAACTCCATCCATATCAAATATAACAGCCTTCATATTCTACACCACTAATTTCCCATTATATCCAACAATACCACCTATATTTACTGCAGTATACCCTATTTTATTCAAAAAGTCCGCAGCTCTTTTTGATCTTGCTCCACTCAAGCAATATACGAAAATAGGATTTTCTTTTGGAAGAGAAATCGTTGGAAGACGATTAATCGGAATATTTAAACTGCCTTCTAAATGCCCCTCTTGATATTCTTCGATAGAGCGAACATCTAAAAGCACCGCATTTTCTGTTTCCTTCATTGTTTCTAATCCTTCTTCTATCATTAATTGTTCGTTCATTTTATATCCTCCTAGTACTTTTTTATTTTTATTATATCAAATTTCATTTTAATTACTGTGATAAAATCACATTTCATTTATTTATTTTTTTACTATAATGGTATTCTCATATAGCGAAAACTGGCAAGAGCACACTCCTGCCAGTTTTTATTTGCCTTTCTTTAATTGTTCCTCTTTCTTACGATAAGCTGCTTCTAAAATTTCCACCGTTCCATCAATTCCTAAAAGACTACTGTTTAGTAATATCTGGTGAGATTCAATATCTCCCCATTTTCTTCCTGTATGAGCTTCGTAGTATAATCTTCTCTCTCTATCTATATGTCTAATTTTCTCTTTTGCCTGTTTTTCAGTCAAACCATAAATAGACATAATCCTTCTAACTCTGTCTTCCCAAAATGCATAAATAAATGTATGTATATAGTTAGAGTAGTCTCCTAATATGTAATCTGCACATCTTCCCACAATTACACACGAACTTCTATTTGCCAACCGTTTCAAAATCTCAGTTTGTTCCGCATATAGTCTATCACTCACCGGCTCAACAACAGCTTCATTTGTCATAAAAGAAGTATAACTTCCCACACCTACAACATACGCAGAAAGAAATTTTCCAAGCATGCTTTCATCTGCTTCTTCTGCAACAGCTTGATCTAAATGCAATTCTCTTGCTGCCATCTTGACAAGATTATGGTCATAAAGAGGTATATCAAGCTTTGTCGCCAATCTATTCCCTATTTCATGTCCACCACTTCCAAATTGTCTTCCAATCGTAATGATAATGTTATCCGTCATAACAGCTAGCCCCCTTCTATATAATTCTGAAAATTTATTATTATTTTCAATTATATCACAGTGGCTTTCATTTTTACACCTTTTATCTAACAATTTTCAGCAATTTTATGAATTAGTCTTTCTGTATCTTCCCAACTCAAACAAGGATCTGTAATTGATTTCCCATAAACTCTGTCTTCTGCAATTCCTTGACAACCTTCTTCTAAATAACTTTCAATCATAACTCCTTTGACTAACTTTTTAATCTCCGGATTATAATTTCTACTATGCAACACTTCACTTACAATACGAATCTGTTCTTTAAACTGCTTATTAGAATTAGAATGATTTGCATCAACAATTGCCGCTGGATTTTGTAAATCCATTTTCTTATATATATTCTGCAATCTAACTAAATCTTCATAGTGATAGTTTGGAATACATGTTCCATATTTATCTACACCGCCTCGTAAGATAACGTGAGCAAGATCATTCCCATCTGTTGTTACATCCATTCCTCGATAAATGAATGTATGTGAACTTTGCGCTGCAATTACTGAATTCATCATTACTGAAAAATCTCCACTTGTTGGATTTTTCATCCCAACAGGGATATCCATTCCACTTGCAGTTAATCTGTGCTGTTGATTTTCTACAGAACGTGCTCCTATTGCTTCATATGATAATATATCATCTAAATAACTTCTATTTTCAGGATAAAGCATTTCGTCGGCAGAAGTAAGTCCACTTTCTTCAATCGCATGAATATGCATTTTTCGAATCGCAATAATTCCCCCAAGTAAATCTGGTGCCTTATCTGGTTCTGGTTGATGTAGCATACCTTTATATCCAGCACCTGTTGTTCGTGGTTTATTTGTATAAATTCTTGGGATAATCATTAGTTTCTCTGACACTTGTTCATTTAACTTTGCTAAACGACTTACATAATCACAAATCGCAACCTCGTTATCTGCAGAACAAGGTCCTACAAGAACCATAAATTTATCTGATTTCCCCATAAAAATATCTCTAATTTCATTATCTCTCTGTTTTTTTAATGCCACAATATCCTTTGTCAATGGATATTCTTCCTTCAATTCCAACGGAAGTGGAAGCTGTTTATTCACTCTCATTCCCATATTCTTTTTCTCCTTTTATATTTTTATTTAATCTAATTCAAATGCCCCGGTATATAATTGGTAATATTTACCTCTTTCTGCCATAAGCATCTCATGCGTACCACGCTCGATAATACGTCCTTTTTCCAACACCATAATAACATCAGAATTTCGCACTGTCGATAATCTATGTGCAATAACAAAAACCGTTCTCCCTTCCATAAGAGCGTCCATTCCTCTTTGCACAATAGTTTCTGTTCGTGTATCAATAGATGACGTTGCTTCATCCAAAATCATTACTGGTGGATCAGCAACTGCAGCTCTTGCAATTGTTATTAACTGTCTCTGCCCTTGTGAAAGATTAGCTCCATTTTCCGCAAGAGGTGTATCATACCCTTTTGGTAAACGAGTAATAAAATCATCTGCTCCTACAAGTTTTGCTGCATGAACACATTCCTCTTCTGTAGCATCTAATCTCCCATAACGAATATTATCCATGACTGTTCCCGTAAATAAATTTGTTTCTTGAAGAACAACACCAAGTGATCGTCTTAAATCTTCTTTCTTAATCTTGTCAATATTAATTCCATCATATCGGATTTTTCCATCTGCAATATCATAAAATCGGTTAATCAAATTTGTGATTGTTGTTTTCCCTGCACCAGTAGAACCAACAAAAGCAACCTTCTGTCCTGGCTTTGCATACAATGTTATATTATGTAAAATAGTCTTGTTTTCTTCATATCCAAAATCAACATCAACCATGCGGACATCTCCAGATAGCTTTGTATATGTCACTGTCCCATTCTCTTTATGTGGATGCTTCCACGCCCACATTCCTGTCCGTTCTTTACATTCTACAAGTTTTCCATTTTCTTCTTTTGCAGAAACAAGAGTTACATACCCCTCATCTTTTTCTGGTTCTTCATCAATCAATTGAAAAATCCTTTTCGCACCAGCAAGTCCCATAACAACAGAATTGATTTGATTCGATACTTGACTAACATTTCCACAAAACTGTTTTGTCATATTTAGAAACGGAACAACAATACTTATACCAAATGCCATTCCTGAGAAACTTATATTTTTCACTTGCAACAATAACAAAATTCCTCCTGTAAGAGCAACTGTAACATAAAGAACATTTCCAATATTACCTAAAACTGGCATAAGCATATTCGCAAATTTATTGGCACTTTCTGCATCTTTGAATAATTTTTCATTGATCTCATCAAACTTCTTTTCACATTCTCTTTCATGACAAAATACTTGCACAACTTTTTGACCGTTCATAACTTCTTCAACATATCCTTCGGCTTTTCCAAGAGAAATTTGTTGGCTGGTAAAATATTTTGCAGAGTTTCCACCAATTTTCTTTGTTACGATAAACATAATTATCACACCAAAAATCACTACCAACGTCATCCACAAACTAAAGTAAATCATAATCCCAAATACTGTCAATACCGTAACTGATGAAACTAACAATTGTGGAATACTTTGAGATATCATTTGTCTTAACGTATCAATATCATTTGTATAATAACTCATAATATCACCATGATTGTGTGTGTCAAAATATTTGATTGGAAGATTCTGCATTCCATGAAACATTTTTACACGAAGTTTTTTAAGAAATCCCTGTGTAATTGTGGCCATCATCTGTGTAAACACAATCGCCGAAAATAGTGAAAGAATATACAAAATCAACAAAACACCTACATAATAGACAATTCTCCCACTAACTGCATCCCATTTTCCTGTTTTCCAACTGATTTCTACTATAGAAATAATCTTTTGCATGAAAATTCCCGGGATAGAAGTAACAGCTGCACTAAAAATAATACAAACTAAAATAAGTGGCATTTTTATTGGATAGAATTGAAATAATGTTTTTAAAAGTCTACCAAATGCTCCCCTTTTTTCTCTCTTATTCATCCTCTTCACCTACCTTTTTTTGTGAAGTATATATTTCTCGATAGATTTCACTTTCAACAAGCAACTGTTTGTGGGTTCCGATGGCATGAATTGTACCTTTATCCATTACAACAATTCTGTCCGCTTCTTCCACAGAAGAAATACGCTGTGCAATAATAATTTTTGTTGTTTCTGGAATAAATTCCTTGAAAGCTCTTCTGATAAGCGCATCTGTTTTTGTATCTACTGCGCTTGTTGAATCATCTAAAATTAAAATTTTCGGATTTTTTAACAAAGCTCTTGCAATACATATTCTCTGTTTTTGTCCTCCAGACACATTTGTCCCACCTTGCTCAATATAGGTATCATATTGGTTAGGGAACTGTTGAATAAATTCATCTGCCTGTGCTAATTTACACACCTCAATCAACTCTTCATCTGTTGCATCTTTATTTCCCCAACGAAGATTTTCCTTGATTGTTCCAGAAAACAATACATTCTTTTGTAATACAACAGATACTGCATTTCTTAACGATGTTAAATCATATTTTTTAACATCAATCCCACCAACTTTCACACATCCTTCAGTTGTATCATATAATCTTGAAATCAATTGAATTAACGAAGACTTTGAAGACCCTGTTCCACCAATAATCCCTATTGTTTCACCGGAACGGATATGTAAATTAATATTTGACAACGCCATTTTTTTTGCTGTTTTCACATATTTAAAATTCACATTTTCAAAATCAATCGATCCATCTTTCACTTCATATATAGGGTTTTCTGGATTTCTAATTGTTCCCTCTTCTTGCAAAACTTCCATAATTCGCTTTGCAGATTCACTTGCCATCGTAATCATAACGAATACCATAGACATCATCATTAATGAATTCAATATTTGAAAACTATAAGTTAAAAGTGCTGAAAATTGTCCTACATCTAAATCAAGACCTTTTGATGTAATAATTACATATGATCCAAAATACATAACAAAAATCATTACTGTATACATACAAAACTGCATAAGTGGATTGTTATACGCTAAAATCTTTTCTGCTTTCGTAAAATCTCTGCAAATATTATCTGCTGCTTTCTCAAATTTTTCTTTTTCATAGTCTTCACGCACATAAGATTTTACAACTCGCATTCCCTTAATATTTTCTTGAATAGAAGTATTCAAATTATCATATTTTTTAAATACTCGTTTAAATACAGGCATTGCTAATCGAATGATTAAGAATAGACCTATCGCTAATATCGGAACTACTACAACAAATATCCACGCCATTTTTCCTCCCATAACAAATGCCATTGTAAAAGAAAACACAAGCATAAGAGGACAACGAATCGCTATTCTTATCAGCATCATATATGCCATCTGCACATTTGTCACATCTGTTGTAAGTCTTGTCACAAGTGATGATGTAGAGAACTTATCAATATTCGTAAAAGAATAGCTCTGTATTTTATAAAACATATCCTTTCTCAAATTTTTCGCAAATCCACAAGAACCAGTAGCACAAACCGACCCAGCTATAGCCCCTGCAAATAATGCAAATCCAGCCATTAAAATTAAACATCCGCCATAAATTACAATTGTTTTTAAGTCACACCCCGCCTTTATTTCATTTACTAAACGGGCAATAACAAACGGAATAATGCATTCCATAATAACTTCCAACGAAACAAAAATAGGGGCTAGAATAGACGGCTTTTTGTATTCTCGAATACTTTTGGAAAGTTCTTTTATCATGTCTTTTCCTCCTTTATCTTATTATTGTTTCTATGACAATTGTTCTTATTATAATACTTTTTTCTCTTGTAAATCAATAAATTTAAAAGAGACTGCAATAATTTTATTACAGTCTCTTTCATGCTAAATATTTTCACTTCGAATAGTTTCTATAATATTCTGTTTTTCCACCTTTTTTATTGCATACTGCATAGTTATATACACAACTAAAAATACAACTAAAACACAAATAAATACTTGTTGATATGGTATATGATATGGTATCTCTAAAATATTTACGAATTGTTTATAGAAAATATATGAGAATAGAATTCCTACTGGAATTCCATATAAAAGTGCTTTCGTTCCATAGAAAAAACTTTCATACCAGATCATCTTTTTAAACTCTTTATCTGTCATTCCAACTGACCGAAGTGCAGCAAACTCTCTGCTTCTCAATGCCATATTGGTTGTAATCGTATTAAAAATATTCGTAATTCCAATAACAGAAATCACTACCAAAAATCCATATAAGAATATAGATATAATAAGGTTAATGCTATTTCTTTCCCTAGCTTCTTCTGCAAAATCCCTATAACTCCAACTTTCTTCAAAAGCTATTTCTTCCAAATTTTTTCGAACTTCTAATGTGTTATTTGCATCAATATATACCCCTGCATAGGCAAACTCTCTCTTGTTCATCCATTCTTCTGACACAATAATAGTTGGTTCATTATAAGAATTATTTGTAAGTGGAAAATTCTCTGACCGTTTGACGATTTCAATTTCTCCTCCATCAAATCGTAATTTTTCTCCCTCTTTTACATCGAGTTCATGATATTTTTTTCGCTTTGCCTTACGTTCACCTTCATCACGAACAAATGAAATACTTGTGTCATATAAAATCCCTTTATCTTTTACTTTCTCATAAGGCAACCCTAATTTTTCCACAAATTTCTTATACGTTTTATCAGAAAAAGAACAAAATACATATTCTATTTCTTCATCTTTCTCTTCTTGACTAAATTTCGTAATATCTCTGATTTTTTCAGACGTTTCCGTCAAAGATACATTAATCGGTTTGGCATTCCATATTTTAACAATATCACATTTATTTATTCCCTTTACCTTACTTGCTTTTTGATAGATTTCTCCTTTTGTTTTTATATCTTGTTCATCATTATAGGCAATCAAATTATATTCTATTTTCCCATAGTTTAGATTTTGCACTTCTTCTCCATATATTTTTATAGAACTAATAGATAGGAACAATACAATACTAATAAAAAGAGAAAATACCGTCGTTCTATATTTTTTTCTGCTTCGTTTTAAGTTTTTTTGCGCAATCTCTCCCTCAATTCCAAAAATTTTTGAGAATACTTTAGCTGTACGTAATTTTTTTGCCTCTAACTTTATACTTTTTGTCTCACGAATCGAGTCTATAGGGGACACCTTTTCTGCACTTTTTGCAGGAATTAACGAAGAAATATAAATCATACATATTGCTACTATTACAGCAATCAAAATTGAAACAACCGACACGTACAACTTCAATTCAATTTCTCCATCGAAAGATGTTCCCTTTAAAATTTGCATTACAATACGAAGTGTCACCCCAATTGCTCCAATCCCAAATAAAACACCAAGCGGAATGGAAATCGCTCCTAAAATCACCCCTTCAAACAAAACATTTTTCCGTATCTGCTTAGATGTTGCTCCTACACTCGCCAACATACCATATTGCTTTAGTCTTTCGGTAACAGAAATGTCAAAACTATTTTTTATCACAAATACAGACGTAAATAAAATAATACCAATAACTATTCCAGCCATTATTTTTAAAGAACGTAACGCATCTACATTTCTCATTGCCCCTTGAAAAGTCAACAAGCTATTATTCACCTTGCACTCGTGTAAATCCAATTCTTTTTTCAACATTGTCTGAACAGCAAATGTATCTTTAGGGTTTTTCATCAACATAGCAATATCCACATTTCCACTGTTTCTTTCCTCGTCGAATATGGTAAACAAATTATATCCGTTATCTTCTCTATTATAAAAATAAAGCGGATCTGTCTTTACTATTCCAGAAATAACATAGTCCTTTTCTTTTCCTCCTACTTCTAATTTTAATGTATCTCCTACATCTATTTTTTTGAAATAATTCAATTGAAATTCCCCTGGAAGTAAAATTTCTTTTTTATTTTGAGGCAATTGTCCTTTTTCCAAAATAATTCCCCAATCAGTAAAATCTTGTTCTTTCATCCCCAAAATTTTTGTTTTTGGAAAATTCCCATCAACCTCTTTTGAAATGATCTTCACATTTTCTATTGTCTGTAAAACCATTTTCTTTTCTGCTTTCTTGTTATGTAGGAGATATTTTTGTTTCTCTTGTGGAACATTTCTAACTAACATATGATAATTACCATTCGTTTTCTTTGCATACTCAATAAGACTCCCCTGTATACTAGATACAAATGTTGTTATTGCAGTAATTAAAGCTACTGATAACAAAACACCAAAAATAGTGGCAAATGTTCTTTTCTTATTTTTTTTCAAATTTTTTATTGTGAGTTCATTTAATATTTTCATAAATTACCTCACCTTCTCATCTTTTATCATTTTTCCGTCTGCAATAGTAATAATTCGATCTGCCTCTAATGCAATTTTCTCATCATGGGTAATAAGCAAAATCGTTTGATTATATTTTCGATTTGTCATCTTTAATAAATCAATGATTTCTCTAGATGATTTACTATCAAGGTTTCCTGTTGGTTCGTCTGCCAATACAATTGCAGGATGATTAATTAACGCTCTTCCAATGGAAACTCTCTGTTGCTGTCCTCCTGATAATTGATTTGGCAAATATTCTTTTCTATTTGTCAGATTTAATATAGAAAGCATTTCCTCCATCTTCTCTTTCTCTACTCGCTTTCCATCTAATCGACATGGTAAAGCTATATTTTCCTCTACATTTAATATTGGAATCAAATTATAAAACTGATAAATCAATCCTAACTGTCGTCTTCTAAAAATTGCCATTTTATCATTGTTCAAACTTAAAATTTCTGTTCCATCTATATATACTTTTCCTGATGTCGCTTTGTCCACACCCCCAATCAAATGAAGTAATGTTGATTTTCCACTTCCAGAAGCACCGATAATCGCAACAAACTCTCCTCTCGCAACAGAAAAATTTATGTTATCCAACGCCTTTACTTTCGTATCATTCATTCCATATGTTTTACACAAATTTTCAATCTTCAAAATTTCCATAACTGTCCTCCTTTTCTTTTGACAACATCATCATATCGAATGAAAGTGACTTTAAAGTGACTTTTGATAAAATTTTATAAGAAACTCGGTTCCCTTTTCTTTCTGACTTTTTACTTCAATATCTCCACCTTGATATTTTACAATACTTTTTGCAAATGCCAATCCAAGACCTACACTATCCTCTTTCGCATTTTTACTTTTATAAAATCGTTCAAAAATATGAGGTAAATCCTCCTTTTCGATTCCTTCACCATTGTCTTTTATGCTTAGCATTGTATAAATATAATTTTCCTCCCAAAAAAATTTCACTTCCGTTGCTCCATGCTCTATAGCATTTTTAACTATATTGCAAACACACTCTTTCGTCCAATGCAAATCACACCACAATTTCGACTTCTCTTCTCCTTCTCCCCAAATGTGACTTCCTGTAACCTCGCATAAAACATCAAATCTTTCCTGTACTTCTTTTAATAAATCTTTAATATAAATTTCTTCTTTTTTTAGTACAACTGTTCCCGAATCTAACTTTGCCAAATTTAATATCCCTTTTACAAGCCATTCTATTTTCATTAAATCTTTTTGCATATTATCTAAAAACAGTTCTTTTTTCTCCTGAGGTAAATCCATTCGTAAAAGTTCATTTACCATATACAAAGATGTAATTGGAGTTTTTAATTGATGTGATATATCAGCCAAAAATTGTTCTAACTCAGATTTGCTCTTTTTCAAAAAAGCATTATTTTCTCTTAAAAGCATTGTAATGTCATACACTTTATTATTTAAAAAACTAAAACTTCCTTCTTCATTATCAATTAATTGCAAAGTTTCCTTTCCCGCCAAAATTTCTTCACAGTATTGTTCCATTTCTCGTATCTTTTTATCTCGTTGCTTTCTGTCATATAAACTTATTCCCCAAAATAAAATTCCATTTAACAGACCGATACAAGTTATATCTATCGCCATGGATATTGGATGAAACTCACTTTCTTCCACACCGTACTTTTTCAAAATATCTGTTACTTCTTGTTTGTCTTCTGTTTCCAAAATTTTCTCGGTCATTCTATATATCCAGCTGTTTATCTCTTTTTCCTTCGTTCTTCCTAAACACACACAAATACCAATATTAACTACTATACACAAGCAAATACATATAAACCATTTTTTCTTATTCATATTAACCACCTATTTTATATCCCATTCCCCTTACCGTCTGAATAATTTCTGGATCATTTGGATTATCTTCAACTTTCTCTCGAAGTCTTTTAATATAGACTGTAAGTGTATTATCATTAACAAAATTTCCCGTCTCATCCCAAATATGTGACAAAATCTGATTTCTCGTTAAAATTCTCCCCTTATTCTCAAAACATAATAATAATATTTTATATTCTAATGCGGTCAACTCCAATCGTCTTCCATTCTTATATGCCATATGCTCAGTTAAGTGAATAGAAATTTTTCCTATTATAAGTTCATTTTTTTCCTTTATTCCTATTCCTCTCAGTCTAATTACATTTTTCACTCTAGAAACAAGTTCTCTTGGACGAAACGGCTTCGTAATGTACTCATCTACCCCAAGACGAAATCCCTCTACAATCTGTTCTTCCTCATCAAGTGCAGTTAAAAGAATAACTGGTATCTCTTTTTCCTGTATCTCTTGAAAAAATACAAGTCCATTTCCATCAGGAAGTCCAACATCTAATATCAATAACTGATAAGATTTTTCTTCTATCTTTTTCTTTCCTTCCGCTATAGTCATCGCTAATTCCACATGAAACCCTTCACTTTCTAAAAGAAACTGTAGTCCCTCACCAATATGTCTATCATCTTCTATTATTAAAATCTGAATCATCACACTTAACCTCCCAATTCATTTGCACTATTGGTATTATACATTAATTTGCACAAATTAAAAGTGCTAATTTTATATTTTTTAGATAATTTGTTGCTCATTTCTATAATTTGTTGTATAATAATTAACATCAAGACAGAACGAAATATACATAAAGGAGATAGTGCTATGGTAAATTTATTAGTAGGCCCAAAAGGCAGTGGTAAGACACAACAAATGATTGATTTTGCAAACAATACAGTAAAATCACTAGACGGAAACGTAGTTTTCATTAAGAACAGCCATAATGATACATTTAATCTTTCTTTCGATATAAGAGCAATCTGTATGGCTGATTATCCATCTATCCGCAATGTTGATGACTATACTGGTTTTATCTATGGTATGCTTAGTTGCAATAGTGACATTGAATGTATTTTCATTGACGGTATTTTGAAACAATCTGATATCTCATTAGAAAATATGCCACGTTTTATAGAACGACTCAAAAACATCAGTAAACTTCATCACATCAACTTCTATTTAAGCATCAGCGCTAATCGTGAAGAGTTAAATAATATTAATTTAACTGACTGTCAAATTCTTAATTAAATGTCAAAAGAGGAAAATGATTTCATTTCATTTTCCTCTTTTTCTTATTTCATAGACAAAACCTTATTTGCTTTTTCGCCTTTTTTGTATTCAATTGTAACATTCTGTCCAACTTCATATTTAATTACATTAATAAAATCTACAACTGATACATCAAAAATTTCCCCGTTACCTTCTAACATAATGTAATAGTGAGAATTTCCTTCGATTACCCCTTGTGCAATCTTACTTATTTTTCCACTTATATTCTGTACTTTCGTTGTTTCTTCTTCCTCTTTAATAACTCCATCTGTCACTAAAAGCTTATTGTATTGTTTCTCACAACTACTTACCGTATCCCCAATTGCAACCAATTGATACTTTTGTACATTTACCATAGCATATTTCTTTACTAGTCCTGCATCATCTTTCAATGCGATAAAATATGTTGGCTCACCTGAAATATTTAACAACAGTGGAAATGTTGCTTTATATTTCAAATTCTGTACTTGCCCTTCTGCTGAAGACATTGCCGACTTTTCAGTCGCCCCTTCAATAGAGTAGAACTTTGTTTCCATAGTACGTTGATTCATTAAAACAAATCCAACATTGGATTCATCTCCACTTACAGATGTCACACCGGTATATACCCATACATCATCATCAATTGCCAAATAATTATATCCATCTGTTGTCTTTAAGCAATCTTTCTGTCCGAGTACACTATTCAAAAATCCATGTTTCAAAGAACCATAATAGTCATACAATTGCACAAGCATATCTGCTGAATATGCTCTATCAATCCAAGATGGTGCTTTGTCAATAGCATAGTCTTTCGTCTCACCTGTAATCGCATTACATAAAACAACTCTTCCAATTGTTTCCCCGCCAAATAACCCAATATTAAATTTCTTTACTGGGCAAACCCAATACGGAGTTCCTTCATCATCTGTTTCAAAACTCAAATCATTAAAAATATATGTTGGATATTTAAATCGTAAATGTCTGTAAATATTACGATTAAAGTGTTCACTTGTCGTATACTTCATTCCTTTATCTAATTTAACAAGTTCTGTTGATTGACTCGCCATATCAATTCTTACATACGCTGGTATCCCTTCTGATCGATTCGTAAACCACTTGATAATATTGGCATATTTAAGTGGAGATACTCGGACAGGCTTATCTTTATAATTGATCTGTGTGTAAATCTCATCCACTTCAAACTGTGAAACCATATCTACCATACTTCCCATTTTACGATTTCCCAAAAGTGTAGCAGACTCTTTATCCAATAGTGGAATTTGATCAAAAGATAACTCTTCAATATCTTTTGTAAATTTTCCTTCTTCCACCTTCAAAAGATTCCTATACTTCTTCGAATTGATAATTGGTGAAGATAATAAAGTTCCTACTGCATAAACAACAACTACAATTACTCCCACTGTAATTAGGATCTTCATTCCTTTCGATGACTTCACTTCTTGTTTGCTGCGAATTTTCTTCTTCCAGCCATACCAAACAATAACTAATACCATGAGTATAATCCAAAATACCCAAAAGTCTCTAGAGTGAATATTAATTGCCGGCAAAGTAACATAATAATAGATCCCTGCTACAATTAAAAATGTAATCACTCCCATGATTTTCATTTTCATATTTTTCATATTTTCCTCCTAGTAAAAAGTAATTAGGCTCATTGTATCACTCTACCTAAAATTGTCAAGTATCCAAAATAGAAAGGATTGCCGCAAATAACAGCAATCCTTTTCTCTTATTCTTCTGAACGATTTGCAATTTCTTTTTCTTGTACATCTGAAGGAGCCTGTTCATAACGAACAAATTCATATGAATATGTACCTCTTCCTCCTGTCATAGACCGAAGTGCTGTACAATATCCAAACACACATGTCATTGGAATATCTGCTTCTATTTCTTGTTTTCCCTTTGGAAGTGGATTCATTCCAAGTACACGTCCTCTTCTTTTATTTAAATCTCCCATAACATCTCCCGTATATTCGTCAGGAACAATTACTTTAATATTTGCAATTGGTTCTAATAATACTGGTGATGCTTCCATAATACCTTTCTTAAACGCCTGCATTGTCGCTGTCTTAAATGCCATCTCAGATGAATCTACTGGATGATATGAACCATCATATAACGTTGCTTTAATTCCCACAACTGGATAATGTGCCAAAGGTCCTCTAAGCACAGATTCTTGAAGTCCCTTTTCAACTGCTGGAAAATAATTCTTTGGAACTGCTCCTCCTACTACTGTTTCTTCAAAAATATATGGTGTTTCCAAATCCCCTGAAGGTTCAAATTTCATTTTGACGTGTCCGTACTGTCCGTGGCCTCCTGATTGCTTTTTATATTTCGTATCTACATCAGAAGTTTTACGAATAGTTTCTCTAAAAGCAACTTTTGGTCGTTCTAATGCTACATCTACTTTATAGCGTGTAGAAAGTTTGCTTACAAGCACTTCCAAATGTTGATCACCCATTCCATATAACAATGTTTGATGATTTTCACTATCATTTACCACTTTCATTGTCATATCTTCTGCCATCATTTTTGCAAGTCCTTGAGAAACTTTATCCTCATCCCCTTTTGCTTTTACAACATATTTCATATATGTATATGGTGTAGAATATTCTGTTTTACCATATAAAACCGGTGTATTTTTAGTCGATAGACTATCTCCTGTCTTGGTTCCTGTTAATTTTGCAATTGCACCAATATCTCCTGCATGTAATTCTGATACTTCAATTGGCTTATTTCCATGCATTACATATAATTTTCCTGGCTTTTCTTCCGTATCTGATTCTGTATTATATAATACATCGTCCCCTTTTAATACTCCTGAACACACTTTTACAAAAGAGTACTTTCCAATAAACGGATCTACCATCGTCTTAAATACATAAGCTGTTTTTGCCTTAGCAAAATTATAATTTGCTTCAAAGATTTCATTTGTTTTCCGATTAATACCTGCACACTCACGCTTATCAGGACTTGGGAAGAATCGAACAATATCAGATAAAAGGTTCGCAACTCCTTGTGCCTCAATATTAGATCCCATTGCTACAGGTACAATACTTCCGTCCATTACCTCTGTACGCATAGCAGAACGTATCTCTTCTATAGAAAATTCTTCTCCAGCAAAGTAGCGTTCCATAAAATCTTCACTTGTCTCTGCCACCGCTTCCATTAATGCATCTCTTAAAATTTGCAAGTTTGGAAGACAATATTCAGGAATCTCACATTCTTCTCTTTGCCCTATACCAGTATATCTTCTTCCGGCATTCTTAATAACATTTACATATCCTACTAATTTTTCATTCTCACGAATTGGTTGGAAATGAGGTGCAATTACTTTTCCATATCTATCTGTTAACTGTTTTACTACTTCACGAAAACTCGCATCGTCAACATCCATCTCCGTCACATATACCATTCGAGGTAAATTATACTTATCACATAATTCCCATGCTTTCTCCGTTCCTACTTCTACACCTGCTTTCCCTGAAACAACAATAACAGCCGCATCCGCTGCACTTACCGCTTCTTCTACTTCGCCTACAAAGTCAAAATATCCCGGTGTGTCAAGAATATTGATTTTTGCTTTTTCCCATTCAATCGGGGTCAATGTTGTGCTGATTGAGAATTCGCGTTTCTGCTCTTCTTTATCAAAATCGCTTATTGTATTATGATCACTGATTTTTCCCATTCGATTAATTGTTCCTGATACATAAGCCATTGCTTCCACTAAGCTTGTTTTTCCGCTTCCGCCATGTCCTAAAAGGACTACATTTCTAATCTCGTCTGTTCTGTAAACTTTCATTGTTGGTGCCTCCTTATTTTTCTAGTTCTAATGTATATATTGTACTAAATTTTTATTCTTTTTACAACTCTTTTATATATTTTACACAATATTTTTATCTGTATTCCATAATATATAATATTATGCACTGCTTATCGAAACTTATTTTAAAATAAAGCAGAAACAAATAGAATTGATCTATACTTTTTCACTTTAAACTGTTATAGCGTTGACATCTATTTATATATCTATTAAAATAGAAAGAACAGATTTTAGATAAGAGAGGATTTCCCTATGTATACACCAACCAAAATTGGATTTATCGGTTTAGGACTGATTGGCGGATCTATTGCAAAAGCCATTCGCCTTTATTATCCCGAAACGAAACTAGTCGCTTTTGATAAAAACAGAGAAACACTTGCACTTGCTATGAACGAATCGGTAATTGATGTTGTTTGTAACACTATAGACGATAATTTCAAAAACTGTTCTTATATATTTTTATGTACACCTGTGGCTTTTAATACTGCTTATTTAAAGCAAATACAAGTATACTTACACGAAGATTGTATCTTAACAGATGTGGGAAGTGTGAAAACTTCTATCCATGAAGAAATCACAGCATTAAACTTAGAAAAATATTTTATTGGGGGACACCCAATGGCTGGTTCAGAAAAAACTGGTTATTCCAATGCAAAAGCAATTTTAATTGAAAATGCTTACTATATTGTCACCCCTTCTCATTCTGTTTCCAAAGAAAAATTATTGCAATATACTAGATTTATCCAATCCTTGAAAGCACTTCCGGTAGAAATGGATTATGAAGAGCATGATTATATCACTGGTGCAATCAGCCATCTACCACATATTATTGCATCTACTTTGGTAGATTTTGTAAAAAACGCGGATACAAAAGAAGAGTTTATGAAACAACTGGCAGCAGGTGGTTTTAAAGATATCACTCGCATAGCCTCCTCTTCTCCTACGATGTGGCAACATATCTGTATTCAGAACAAAGAAAATATTTCCGCTATTCTTGGAAAATATATAAATTCTTTACAACAAATCCGGTCTTCTGTAGAGAAAAAGGAAGAAGATAAATTGTACGACCTATTTTTCCGTGCAAAAAATTATCGAGACTCCGTTCCTGATTTATCAGCCGGTCCGATTAAGAAAATTTTTGCGATCTACTGCGATATTTTAGATGAAACAGGTGGAATTGCCACTGTCGCTACAATTTTAGCATCAAATCATATTAACTTAAAAAATATCGGAATTATACATAATCGCGAGTTTGAAGAAGGTGTCCTTCGAATGGAATTTTACGATGAAGTTTCTTCTTTAAATGCAGTGAAACTTTTAGAGAAACATAGATATACCGTATACAAACGATAATTGATTTTTAATTAGAAAGGATTTTTATATGATTATTAAAAAACACGTCGGACTTCGTGGAACAATACGTATTCCAGGTGATAAATCTATTTCGCACCGTGCCGTTATGTTTGGTTCAATTGCTAATGGTACAACAGAAATCACAAATTTTCTACAAGGTGCAGATTGCCTTGCTACTATTGATTGTTTTAGAAATATGGGGATTGAAATTGAAAATTCTCCTGAAAAAATTCTTGTACACGGAAAAGGCTTACACGGCCTTTCTTCTCCTACTTCTATTTTAGATACGAAAAATAGTGGAACAACAACAAGACTTATTTCAGGTATTCTCCTCGGACAAAACTTTGAAACTACTCTTTCTGGAGATTGTTCTTTAAACACAAGACCAATGGGAAGAATTATAACGCCACTTTCCCTTATGGGCGGAAAAATAAAAAGTATTTACAACAATGACTGTGCACCACTTCGCATATCTCCATCTGCTTTGCACGGTATTCACTATCATTCAAAAGTAGCTTCTGCACAAGTTAAATCTGCCATTTTACTTGCCGGATTATATGCTGATGAGGTAACTTCCGTAACCGAACCTATATTATCTCGCAACCATACAGAATTAATGCTACAAGGATTTGGTGCTAAACTGAATAGTTTTTTACAAGCAGATACCCGTTTTCCTACAGTTTCTATTGAACCCGAACCGCAATTAGAAGGACAACGCATTATTGTACCTGGAGACATTTCCTCTGCTGCGTACTTTATTGCAGCAGGACTTCTTGTTCCTAACTCGGAAATACTTATCGAAAATGTTGGCATCAATCCAACTCGAGCAGGTATTTTAACTGTATGTCAAAACATGGGTGGAGATATTACCTTCTTAAACAAAAAAACTGTAAGCGGTGAACCTGTAGCTGATTTACTTGTAAAAACAAGCCACTTACACGGAACAGTAATCGAAGGTTCTATTATCCCGACTTTAATTGATGAAATACCAATTATCGCTATTCTTGCTGCTTTTGCTGATGGAACTACTATTATTAGAAATGCTGAAGAACTAAAAGTAAAAGAAACAAATAGAATTGAAACCGTATGTGAAAATCTAAAAGAAATGAACGGAGATGTTATTCCTACAGAAGACGGAATGATTATTACTGGAAAAGGATATTTATCTGGTGCAAAAATAGACAGTTTTCTAGACCATAGAATTGCAATGGCTTTCTCCATCGCAGGACTTGTTGCTGATGGAGAAACCGAAATCAAAGATAGCCATTGTATTGATATTTCTTATCCTACTTTTTTTGAAACATTAACTTCTTTATTTTTGTAAATAGGATATATTTTAAAATGCTATTCCCTCTCGGCTTTTTAAGTGAGTGGAATAGCATTTTTCAAATTTAAACAACGATCATTTACTAAAATCCTCTACGGTCTTATCGCTACTTTCATCACATGTTCTTTTCTATTTTCAAAAATATCATATGCTTTTTCAATCTCTTTCAACGGAAATGTATGAGTAATTAATGGTGTTGTATCTATTTTTTTCTCCGCAATCAATTTCAAAATCTCATCACAATCACAACCATCTACTCCACCTGTTTTAAAAATCAAGTTTTTCCCATACATTTGTGGTAACGGAAGTCTTTGTGCTTCTTCATAAAGAGCAACAATCGTAACAATCCCATTTGGCCGTGCAATTTTCCATGCTAATTCAAATGTTTCTGAACTTCCCGCAACTTCTAAAACTTTGTCAGCACCTCCATGAGCACTATTTTCCTTTACAAAGGTTTCTACATCTATTTCTTTTGGATTAACAACCAATACATTTGGATATTGGTTCTTAATAAATTCCACCCTCTCTTCATCTGTTTCACATAAAATAATTTTTTTCGGATATTTCCGCATTACACAAAGCAATGTACAAATTCCTGTTGGTCCACCACCAATAATAACAACCGTATCTTCATCTTCGATTTCCGAAATCCTTGTTGCCCAATAGCCAGTTGCTAATACATCTCCTACAAACAACGCCTCTTCATCTGTAACTGTATCAGGAATTTTATTTAAGCCCTGCTCAGCAAAAGGTACACGAACATATTCCGCTTGCCCTCCATCTATTCGACAACCTAATGCCCATCCACCATGCTTATCTGTACAATTATTCACAAATCCTTTCTTACAAAAGTAACATTCTCCACAGAAAGTTTCCACATTAACTGTTACTCGATCTCCAACTTTCACCTTCTTTACTTCTGTTCCAACTTCTTCTACTACACCAACCATTTCATGTCCTACAGTAACACCCTTTACTGCCTTTGGAACCGCTCCATGTTTTATATGGATATCACTAGAACAAATACTGGATAATGTAACACGAACAATCGCATCTGTCGCATTCACTATGCTAGGTTTTTCCCTTTCTTTTATACTAAATTTCCCTTTATCCTCATAAACATATGCTAACATCGCACTTCCTCCTATCCATCTTTATCTTTAATCACATTATAAAATCTTTTTTATCCCAATGCCACATCTAATATCATCATTACTAAAAATCCCACAATAAATCCAATCGTACCTTCTTTCCCTTCCTTACCATTTGTATCCATATGCGCCTCTGGAACCAACTCTTCTACAACCACATAAATCATTGCACCTGCTGCAAAAGATAAACATAGTGCAATCGAGGATTTTGCCATACTTGCAAAAGTTGCTGCCAAAACAGAAAAGATTGGTTCTACAATCCCTGTCATACTTCCTATTAAGAATGCCTTTTTCTTTGACATCCCCTCTTTCATAAGCGGAAGTGAAACAGCTGTTCCCTCTGGAAAATTTTGAATAGCAATACCGATTGTCAACGCAATTGCACCTGACATCAGTGCTATATTTTCTTTATTTTGTGCTGCCAAAGCAAAAGCAAGCCCTACAGACATTCCTTCAGGAATATTATGAACAGTTATAGCTAAAACAAGCATAGATGTACTCTGTCTTAATGTAACCGGCTTTTCCCTCTGCTTTTTATACCACTTATGCAGAAAAAAATCTGCTAATAAAAGTATTATTACTCCAAGAACAAACCCTACAGTAATAACTAACCAACCAATCTGTCCATTTTCTTCTGCAAAATCAATTCCTGGCAATAATAATGACCATACAGATGCCGCAATCATAACACCACCTGCAAATCCCAAGAATCCATTCTGCCACTTATCACTTATCTGTTTTTTCACACAAAAAATGCCTGCTGCACCTAAAGTCGTAACTGAAAAGGTAATTAATCCTCCCAAAAAAGCCAAAAAAATTCCATTCATACTACTCACCTCCGTTAGTAATATATGAATGAAATTTTCTTTTGACACTTTTATGAAATTTCTTTTAAAACTTTTTTAAATTGGAAAGCAAATAAAATCGCTGTAAATGTTACCGCTAAAATATCTGCGATTGGCTCAGCCATATAAACAGCTATCGTTTTATCCGACGTATACAAATGAGGCATAATGTAAATTAGTGGAATCAATAAAACAAATTTTCTCATTACAGCTACTGCAATAGAAGCCTTGGCATTTCCCAATGAATTAAACGTCATTTGACATGCCATTTGAATACCAAAAATAAATAATGCAGCTAAATATACACGAAGTGCTGTACTTGTAAAGTTAAGTAATCTCAAATCTGATGTAAATAAGTTTGCAAAAATTTGTGGGAAAACCATGATCAATGCCCACAATACTCCGGCATAGGCCAAACTAATTTTTAATAGCAATTTGTATGCCGATTTTACACGTTCTACATTTTTTGCTCCATAATTATAACTAATAATCGGTTGTGCTCCCTGTCCAAGTCCTTGAAGTGGTAACATTGCAAATTGCATTACACTTGTTAAAATCGTCATCGCACCTACAGCAACATCGCCTCCATATTTTAATAAAGAAGAATTAAAGCAAACAGAAATCACACTCTCGCTGGATTGCATAATAAATACAGCAAGACCTAACGCTAAACTTGGTACAATAATTTGTTTTTCCAACTTCATATAACATTTTTTAATTTTTAAAATTGTTTTCTTTCCAAATAAAAATCGTAGTACCCAAATACACGATAATGCCTGTGAAAGAACTGTTGCAAACGCTGCTCCTCTAACACCTAAACCAAATCCAAAAATAAAAATCGGATCTAATATAATATTAGAAATCGCTCCAATCAACACAGATAACATTCCCACTTTAGCAAATCCCTGTGCAGTGATAAAAGCATTCATTCCTAAAGTTAACTGTACAAAAATTGTACCGATAGCATATATATTCATATAGTTAACACCATATTCAATCGTATTTTCACTAGCACCAAATGCCATTAAAAATTGTCTGTTGAAGACCAAAAGTATCAGTGTCAATACTATGGAAATTACAATTTGCAGCGAAAAACAATTCCCTAATGTTTTTTCTGCTGATTCTTGATCTCCTTTTCCCATGAAAATAGTGGCTCTTGGCGCACCACCGTTACTCACTAAAGCTGCAAATGCAGTTACAATCATAATGAGTGGCATACACACTCCAACACCTGTTAAAGCCAACGCTCCTACCTCTTGAATATGCCCAATATAAATTCTATCTACAATATTATAAAGCATATTGATAATCTGTGCCGTTACTGTTGGAAGAGCTAATTTCATCAGTAATTTTCCAATTGGCTCTTTCCCTAAAAACTCTTTATTATCTGTCATTTTCTTCCTACCTTTCTAGGCTTTCAAAAACATTTTCTAATATTTTTTCATTTATCCGAAAGTACATTTTCTTTTCCTCTTCCGAAAGTCCATTAAAAATTTGCTTATCATATAAATTTCTTGCTTTGTCAATTCCAACAATCATCTCATTTGCTTTTTCAGTAATGCAAAGATGTATTTTTCTCCTATCTGCCTTATCTGGAAAGCGCTGAAGAAATCCTTTTTGAATAAGAGACTCTACTCCTTGAGAGACATTACCTTTTGGAAGCATTCTCCAAGAAGAAATATCTCCCACTGTATCCTTTCCTGGATTATTATGTAAAAATCCCATAATAATCACTTCTATTTGAGAAAGTGCATACTTTTTTCTTACTGGTTCTAAGCATTTATTATTTAATTTATCTAACCCTCGAATCATTATAAGTATATCTGATATCTTTCGCATAATCCTACACCCTTTATAGTTCTTTTTAAAATAGTTTTTTTTAAAACTTTTTCCGTATTTTATTATATATTCTCATTTATTTTTGTCAACTCACATTTTTTATTTTTTTTGAAAATAGTGTTGACATTATTTATTTTAAGTGTTATATAATATATAGAACAAATAAAACATTGAAATTTTAAGGAGGTATGACCTATGTTATTAGCAAACAGAAATTATAATTTATTCGACGAAATGTTTAATGATCCATTCTTTACTCGTCCTTTTGAGAATGCCTCTTCACAGATTATGAAGACCGATATTCATGAAACCGATGGAAATTATTTAATAGAAATGGAACTACCTGGATTTACAAAAGAAAATATCAAAGCTGATTTGAAAAATGGTTATTTAACAATTACTGCTGAAAAAAATCAGACAAACGAAGAAAAAGATGCTAAAGGAAACTGTATTCGTAAAGAACGCTACACTGGAAGTTGCAATCGAAGCTTCTATGTAGGAGAACAAGTAACACAGGAAGATATTAAGGCTGCTTTTAAAGATGGCATTCTTCGATTACAAGTACCAAAAGATCTTCCACAGGTAACTGAACAGCCAAAACTTATTACGATAGAATAAAAGGCGGAAATCCCGCCTTTTATTTTTCTTCAATCAAAAAACCTTTTTTACACAATTCTTCTTCAATCATATCTAAAGTTTCCACACTATCTGCACTTACCTTATGATAGTGATAACCAGAGGTAATATTCTTCAATGGACTTGATTTCCCAGCATGTATATCGTCCATAAATTCTTTTATTTTTCGTCTAGAATTGATTTGTAAATTTGCTTCCAATCGC
The DNA here is from genome assembly GCA_029264305.1 of Faecalimonas sp. Lineage (GTDB taxonomy): Bacteria > Bacillota > Clostridia > Lachnospirales > Lachnospiraceae > Faecalimonas. Next base: position 200,070 of record JARICA010000017.1, read on the forward strand.
CCATATACTTTGTGATTTATCATCACAGTTTCTATGCAACCACCATTGTCAACCACTGTATATAATTCTTCTTCCAACTGTTCATCTGTATGATGCACCTTAAAGACTCTTGTAATTGATTTTGGTATATTTAAAATATAGCCTCTATTTGTAGAAATAATATCATATCCCATTGCTCTAATCAGTGCAATATCTTGTACAATTACTTGACGGCTCACATCATACATCGATGCAAGTTTTGTACCTGATACTGCCGTTGTACTATTTTGTATTTGATTGATAATTTCTTCTCTTCTCTCTGAACCAGTCATTCTTACCTCCTTATTAGGAAATTGCATGAAGATTTTTTAAGGAAATGTCTAAAATCGGTGCTGAATGTGTCAATGCTCCACTAGAAATATAATCCACTCCCACCGAAGTTACACGACTAATATTCTCCTTCGTCACATTTCCTGAACATTCTGTCTCTGCCCTTCCATCAATAATTTTGATTGCCTCTTTCATCTGTTCTGGCGACATATTATCTAGCATAATAATATCTGCACCCGCTTCAACAGCTTCTTTTACCATATCTAAATTTTCTACTTCCACTTCAATTTTCCTTACAAATGGAGCATACTCTTTTGCCATTTGAATAGCTTTTGTCACACTCCCCGCTGCTCCTATATGATTATCTTTTAAAAGAACTCCATCAGACAAATTATAGCGATGATTATATCCTCCACCTACACGAACAGCATATTTTTCAAAAATTCGCATATTAGGTGTTGTCTTTCTCGTATCCAAAAGTTTTGTCTTTGTTCCTTCTAAAAGAGTCGCTACAGAATTTGTGTAAGTTGCAATACCACTCATTCTCTGTAAATAATTTAATGCAACTCGTTCTCCAGAAAGAAGTACTCGTATGTCTCCGATCACTTTTGCCATCAATTGTCCATTTTTTACTTTTTCTCCATCTTTACAGTAAAATTTTACTTTTACATTCTCATCTAATAAATGAAATACTCGTTCAAATACTTCTAGCCCAGCAACAATACCATCTTCCTTACACAATAACTCAACTTCTCCTATTACCGACTTTTTCATAACAGAATTTGTTGTCACATCTTCACTTGAAATATCCTCACAAAGTGCCTCTCGAATTAATTTATCTACCTGTAAATTCATTGTAATTGTATTCATCTTTTTTCTCCTCTACACTGACTCTTTTTCAATCTTTTTTGCAGCTCTTTTTGCAAACACAACACTTTCCAATAAAGAATTACTTGCCAAACGATTTTTCCCATGTACTCCATTACAGCTTGTTTCTCCAACTGCATATAAGTTGGGCATAGTTGTCTGACTATCACTGTCAACCCAAATACCACCCATGAAATAATGTTGCGCTGGCACAACCGGAATACATTCTTTCGTTACATCATACCCTTCCTCTAAACATTTCTTATAAATATTTGGAAAATGCTTTAAAATCGTTTCCTTTTGAATATGTTCCATTGAAAGCCAAACATACTCTGTTTGATCTTGTTGCATTTGCTCTTGAATCGCTTTTGCCACCACATCTCTAGGAAGAAGTTCATCTACAAATCTTTCTTTATTCTTATTGTATAAAACTGCTCCCTCTCCACGAACCGATTCAGAAATCAAAAATCTTCTACCTGGTTTTTTAGAATAGAGTGTCGTTGGATGTATTTGTACGTAATCCAAATGTTCTAAACGTATTCCATGCTTCTGTGAAATCTTAATTGCATCCCCAGTCAGATGTGGAAAGTTTGTTGAATGCTTATATGTTCCACCTATTCCACCAGTAGCCAAAATTGTATTTTTCGCAAAAATCCTCAAATTTTCTTCTTCATATTCGACTTGTATACCTATGCATTTTCCATCTTCCTCAATAATATCTGTCATAGTTGCATATTCATATATTGTTACATTCTGGAGTTTTTTCACTTGTTCAAGTAATTTACTTGTAATCTCTTTCCCTGTGATATCTTCATGATATAAGATGCGAGGTTTGGAATGAGCACCTTCTCTTGTATAAGCAAAGTCTCCATCTTGTTTTTCAAATTCTACACCATATCCAACCAAATCCTCAATTACATCTCGAGAATTACGAATCATAACATCCACAGACTCTTTTCTATTTTCATAATGCCCTGCCTTCATTGTATCTTCAAAAAAACTATCATAATCATTCTCATTTCTCATTACACATATACCACCCTGTGCCAAAAAAGAATCATTACTTTCCATATCTGATTTTGTAATCATAATAATTTTTTTCTCTTTTGATAAATTTAAAGCAGAAAATAATCCTGCAACACCTGTACCAACAATAACCGTATCCGCATTCAATTCCATTTTTCTTTCCTCCCACTATTTCGCCAATTCTAACATTTTTTCTAATGCTTTTTTTGATTCTTCTCTAAGCGTATCTGTTACTTGTACTTCATTTTCCCCTGTTTCAAGAACATGGGCAATTTTTTCTAAAGTAATCAGTTTCATATCATGGCAAACTGGTTCTGTCTTTGTAAAATAAAATTTCTTTTGTGGATTTTCCTTTTCTAATTCATATCGTACACCATTTTCTGTGCAAACAATAAATTCATCACAATCACTTTGACTTACATATCGGATAATCCCCGATGTACTTCCTATATAATCTGATAAATCACAAATTGCTTTTGAACATTCTGGATGCGTTAAAATTTTCGCTGCTGGGTGTAATTCTTTTTCTTTTCTCACTTCTTCTACTTGCATATTTTCATGAATTGGACAATATCCCTCATTAAAAACAAATTTCTTTTCCGGCACCATTTCTGCTACATAGCGAGCTAAATTTCTATCTGGAATAAAGAAAATATATTTATTAGGCAAAGCTTTTACAATATGCACTGCATTTGCTGATGTTACGCATACATCTGCATGTTGTTTTAGCTCCCCTGTTGAATTAATATAACACACAACAGCCAAATCGTCATACATCTTACGCATTTTTTTTATTGTCTGAACATCTGCCATATGTGCCATAGCACAATCTGCAGATAAATCCGGCATCAATACTGTTTTTTCAGGATTTAAAATCTTTGCACTTTCTCCCATGAATGAAACTCCACAAAATACAATCGTCTGTTCTTTAAGTCCTATGGCTGTTTTACTCAAATAAAAAGAGTCTCCTATGTAATCTGCTATTTCTTGTACTTCATCTGATACATAGTAGTGTGCTAAAATCACTGCATTTTTCTTCTTTTTTAAAATTTTAATTTTTTCAATAATATCCATTTTTCTTCTCCCTTGCTAAACTTCTCCCATTATAGCACTAGACTTTACAAGTGACAAGACACCTGTTGTACAAAAAACTTGCATCAAAATTCATTTTTTTAATCATCTTGTGCAATATTGACACATTTTTAATTGCATGCTATATTTGAACAGAAAATATTTAAGAAGAACAAGAAGGGGAGCCCTGAGGCTGAGAGGAAGATTATACTTCGACCCTTATACCTGATTTGGATAATGCCAACGTAGGAATCTTTTAGGACTTCTTTACCTATTCTTGTTCTCCATTCAAAGGAGGAATTTTTATGTTTCAGTTACTCGTCAATCAGGATGGAGGATTAACCACTGCTGGTTATGCCATCACTATCATTATCGCTATTTTAGGTCTAATAGTCGCACTCATTTTTGCTGGAAAAGCTTCCACTAAAAAGAAATTTACTACAAAACAATTAGTTTACTGCGCTATGGCTCTTGCCCTTGGCTTTGCAACATCTTATATTAAAGTATTTGAGCTTCCTTTCGGTGGAGCTGTAACTGCTTGCAGTATGTTATTTATTGCATTAATTGGTTATTGGTATGGACCAAAAACAGGTATCCTTCTTGGATTTGTTTACGGTATTATGCAGTTTTTACAAGGACCATATGTCCTTTCATTTTTCCAAGTATGTTGTGATTATCTTCTTGCTTTTGCTGCACTTGGCCTTTCAGGATTTTTTGCTCAAAAAAAGAACGGCTTAATCAAAGGATATCTACTTGCCATTATCGGCCGTGGCGCATTCCATGTCCTTGGAGGCTATTTATATTGGATGGACTATATGCCTGATAATTTTCCAAAAAGTTTAGCTCCTGCTTATCCTTTCGTTTATAACTATAGCTTTATCTTAGCAGAAGGATTAATCACAATAATTATTCTTTCTATTCCAGCTGTAAAGAAAGCTCTAGAACAAGTGAAAAGAAACGCTTTATCATAATAAAAAAGACAGAATCCTATATTTTTTAGAATTCTGTCTTTTTCCTTTTTATTCAATACTAACTTCAGTAAATTTTTCAAAAAGTTCTTTTGCTTCAACTTTTGCTTTTTCCTCACCAGATAAATCCATAATAATCTCTCCTTTGTGCATCATCAAAAGACGATTCCCATAGTCTACTGCATGCTTTAAATTGTGGGTAACCATAATAGTCGTCAATTCTTTTTCTTTCACAATTCGATTCGTCAATTCCATAATATTCTCTGCTACTTTCGGATCTAAAGCTGCTGTATGTTCATCTAAAATAAGAATTTCTATCGGAGTTAATGTAGCCATAAGTAATGCCAATCCTTGTCTTTGCCCACCTGATAAATTTCCTACTTTTACATCCATTTTATTTTCTAAACCTAATTTTAGTTTACTAAGATTTTCCTGAAAATATTGTTTTTTCCTTTTATCCAGTGCTCTTCCTAAACCATACATTTTCCCTTTATTTTCTGCCAAAGACATATTCTCATAAATCGTCATTCGTGGACAAGTTCCTTTATCTAAATCTTGATAAACTCTCCCTATTGTTCGATTTCTTTTATAGTCTTTCAATTTTGAAATATTTTTTTCATGCAACAAAATTTCACCTGAATCTGCCAAAATATTTCCACATAAAATATTCAACATTGATGTTTTTCCTGAACCATTGCTACCAATAATGGATAAAAATTCACCTTTTTTTATCTTTAAATTTAAATCTTTAAACAAACACATTTCATTTATTGTTCCCATATGATAATATTTTTGAATTTTCCTTAATTCAAGCATTTTTTCTCACCCTTTTCTTTTTCTGCATTCCTATAACTAAAACAAGTAAAAATAATACCGACGTAATAATTTTCATATCTTGTGGTTCAAAGAATTTAATTGCTATAGCTACACATCCTTTATAAATAACAGAACCAACTAGAACTGCTGTTGTTGCCTTAAAAAATGTTAACTTTTCAAATAAACTTGTACCAATAATGACACTTGCTAAACCTACAATAACTGCTCCTGTCCCACTTGAAATTTCAAAAACTCTTTGCTCCTGACAAAAAATACTTCCTGCCAATGCAACCAATCCATTTGAAATCCCTAATCCTAAAATCTTTATATTTCCTTGATTTTTTGCTAGGGCTGTTACTAAATTCGCATTATCACCTACAGCTCTTAAAAGAAGTCCAGATTTTGTACTAAGATATCCATCTAAGAAAAATTTAACGAGCATTGCAATAACAAATACAATACTTACTATTTTATAAGAAGCAAATTTCCCTTGAAATATTTCATTCATATAAGCATTATCAAAAATACTTTTTTCTGTAAAAATTGGAACATTAGCTGTTCCTGCAATTCTTAAATTTATAGTCCAAAGAGCTGTCATCATAATAATCCCTGAAAGTAAATCTCTTACTTGCAATTTTACATGTATAATTCCTGTACAAATTCCTGCTACTGCACCTGCTAAAAATGATACAAAAATAGTGAATATTGGATTTATTCCCTTTGTAACCATTAGCGCCGTCACAGCTGCTCCAAGAGGAAAACTTCCGTCTACTGTAAGGTCTGGAAAATCTAATATTTTATATGTGATATAGACGCCAAGCGACATAATTCCATAAATTAATCCCTGTTCTAAAATCGTACTAAACATACTCATACTATCTTACTCCTTATTTTTCTTATTGTTTCTATTTAGAAATAGTAGCGAACTTTTCTTTTGCATTTTCTATGAATTCCTTTTCCAAAATTATCTTCATGTTCTTTGCAACTTTTGTATTAATATATAACGCAGGTTCTGAAATTGTTTCACACTTCATCTCTGATACCTTTTTTTCTCCTTTTAGAATTTTCGCAGCCATCCGCCCCGTTTGTTTTCCAAGTTCCACATAGTCTAATCCTTCTGCTGCAAGACATCCCAATTTTACCTGTTCGATCTCACTTCCAAATACTGGTATGTTTTTTTTATTCGCTTTTTCAAGAATGGTAGACAATGAATTTACCACTGTATTATCTGTCAAATTTGTTATACAATCTACTTCTGTCAAAAGTTCCTCCACCGCAAGAGGTATATCTGCTGTTTGTGTAACTCCTTTTTTTACAATAGTAAAATTATATTTGTCTGCTAGTTTTTCATATTCTTTAATTGCTGATATGGAATTCACTTCACTCGTTGTATACATAATTCCTATCTTTTTTGCACGTGGCAATACTTTTCTAATCATTTTTAATTGCTCTTTAATTGGCAATTTATCACTTGTTCCTGTTACTTTCCCCACAGGCATTCCTTCTTTATTTGTCAATTTTGCAGCAATTGGATTTGTAACAGCAGTATAAATCACTGGAATATCTGTCTGCATTGCTGAATTATACGCCGATTGTGCACTTGGTGTTGCAATAGCACAAATCATATCTACATCTTCTGCAACAAATGTATCACTAATTTGTTTCGCCGTTCCTTGATCTGCTATTGCATTTTTTACTTTTATTTTTAAATTTTTTCCTTCTATAACTCCTTCTTCTTCTAGACCTTTTATAAATCCTTTCCGACAATTATCTAGTGAACCATGTTCTGCAAACTGAGAAATTCCAATCTGATATACTTTCTTATTTTCAGCACCATTCCCCGGTTTTTCCTTACTACAACCTCCAAAACACATCCCCATTACCATGCATAATAAAATTGTTATTACTCTTTTTTTCATCTTCTTGTTCTCCTTTTTTCTTTCTTTTCAAAAACAAAAAAGCCGATTCTTTTCGTGTATTTATTTTGTCAAAATGTCCATTTGATACAATAAAAAACGCCTCAAACTATACTTATAGTTTGAGACGGTAATAACACTAAATTCATTATCGCGGTGCCACTCAATTTGACAAATTGTCCACTTTCTCACGTACAAACATACGCTCCTGATTGATAACGGGTTCGGTTCCCGACGACGCCTACTCTTTTCATTTCGGGCCGCCCTCGAAAGTCCATTCAGTAAAAAAAGTCATACAACACTCTCACCACCTGTTGCTCTCTGTGATTCCTTTTGAAACTTACTTCTCTTTCTCATCGGTTTCGCTTTTGATGTGCTTATTCTAATTTCTTTTTTATCTTTTGTCAAGAGTTTTCTTATATCCAATAATCTGGGAACTCATTTCTAAGTACTTTTGTACAAATTCTTTCACCTTCTTGTGCAAGTTTTTCCTCATCTACTCCAGTTAAATGTCCATCTGCATATACAATCTTTCCATTCACAATTGTCATCCAAACTGGCCCTGTTACACCTACCCTTGCTAGCATATTTTTAGGATCATGTATTGCACCTGCAAATTCCAATCCTCTTGTATCAATCATAAAAAGGTCTGCACCTTTATCTATTTCTAATGTTCCTAAATCATTGCGCCCCAATGTTTTGGCACCATTTACAGTAGCTATTTTCAACATATCGTAAGCTGAAACACACCCACCTCTTTCTTTGGTATGATATGTTTGCATTAAATAAGCCATGCGAAGTGCATCTAGTTCATTAGAACTATCATTTGTAGCCGAACCATCACAGCCAAGACTTACTAAAATCCCCATATCTTGTAACTTTTTAATATCAAGAATTGGAAATCCTCCTAACACTGCTGGTGCTGGACAATGAGAAATTCCCGTTCCTGTTTGTGCAATTAATTGATATTCTTCAGGTGTTAATTCCCAAGCATGTGCATAAAAAACATCTTCCCCAATAAATCCAATTTGTTCACACCACTCTAAAGTTCTCATTCCGTAACGTTGACGTATTCCTTCACTTTCTCCTTCACCTAAATGAGTATGAAGACGTACACCTTTATCTCTTGCAAGTTTAACAGATTCTACAAAAGTATCTTTATAACAATTAATTGGCTGACATGGAGATACTACAATCTGACTCATGGAATATGGACTTGCATCATGATACTTATCAATTAGACGTTCGCAATCTTTAATAAATTCGTCTGTTGACTCTACCATTGCTGCTGGAATAGAGCTTCCTTTTTCTCTTGGCAATGTATTTCCACCGCGTCCCGCATGATAACGAATTCCAAGTTGAGCTGCCGCTTCCATCTGTCTATCCACTGGTCTTTTTCCTGTAGCTGTTGTGTAGCAATATTGATGATCAAAAGCAGTTGTACATCCATGTTTTAATAAATCCGCCATAGCAGTCATAGAAGAATAATAAATAACATCATCATCAATTTTTTGAAAAATGCGATAAATTTTATCAATCCAATCCATAACAGTTAAATTTGGATAATCAATCGTTGTTAAATTTCTTACAAAAGTCTGAAAGAAATGATGATGCGTATTTACCATACCTGGATATACAAATTTACCAGTTCCATCAATTATTTTTGCACTTTCCACTTCTAAATTTTTTCCAATCTTTATAATTTTAGAACCTTCAATTAATAAATCTGTATCATAAAAAACTTCATCTTTTTTATTGCAAGTTACAATCGCTTTTGCATTTTTAATTAATATTTTACTCATGTTTTCTCCTTTCAGCTTACTATCTAGAACCACGAATATACGGTTTTGCAAGTTTTTCTGGCTGATTACTTTTTCCTATGGAAAGTAATAGTGTTAATAATGTAATAATATATGGGAGCATTGCCAATGCTTGTGTTGGAATTGGCAGTCCAAGTGCTTGCAGTCGAATTTGAAGTGCATTTGCACCACCAAAAATAACTGCTGCTCCTAATGTCCCCATTGGTGTATATCTTCCTAAAATAACTGCTGCTAAAGCAATATAACCTCGCCCCGAAATCATATTTTCAGAGAATTTCCCAAGTTGTACCAATACTAAAACAGCACCACCAATTCCTCCTAAGATTCCATTAACAGCAATCGCAACCCATTGGTATTTATTTACTGGAATACCTGCTGCATCCGCTGCTTGTGGATTTTCACCAATCGCTGTGAAAGCTAATCCTGAAGCTGTTTTTTTATAATAAATTCCAGCAACAATCACAAGAACAATTACCATATATGTCATGATATCTTGGCAAAAAAACGCTTCACCTATAATAGGAATATGACTTAAAACAGGAATCCGTATAGGTTTTAATGTAGATACCTGCTGATATGATTCTCCAGCTGACATTAATTTATATGCAAAACTAGTAACTCCAAGCATAAAAATATTCAAAGCGATTCCGCTAACTGATTGATCTTGAGATAACCGAACACACAAAAATCCATGAATAAAACTAACAGCACAGCCTCCTAACATTCCGCAAATTAGTCCTATTAAAATGCTATTACTATAGAAAGTTCCTGCAAAAGAACAAAATGCTCCACTAAGCATAACACCTTCTAAGCCAATATTTAAAATTCCAGCTTTTTCAAGAAAAACTTCTCCCAAAGCAGCATAAATTAGTGGAACAGCCATTCTCACTGTTGCTGCAAGAAAAGCTGTGAAAAAAGTAACTGTAAAAATTTGCTCTAACATACTACCTATACCTCCCTGTCTTTTCTTTTGAACAGCGACCCATGGAATATTTTTCTTCCTAATATAAGAAGAACGACCAAGCCAATTAAAATACTTACAATTGCAGATGGAATTCCCAATTGTCTTTGCATCGAATTTGCTCCAACTTGCATGGCTGCAAAGGCTATTGCTACTCCAAAAACTCCCCAAGGACGATTTCCTGCAATCAACGCAATTAACACTGCTGTATATCCACATTCAGACGAAATTCCTTCAAGAAGTTTTTTCTGTACTCCTATAACTTCAATCACTCCTGCTATACCTGCAAATCCTCCACTCAAAAAAGCAGAAAACACAATATTTTTCATTACAGAAATACCATTACATTTTGCAGCTCTTTTTGTAAAGCCTACCACTTTCATTTCATATCCATATTTTGTTTTTTCCATAAGAATCCATACAATGATAACTGCTGCAATGGCAATAAATATACCTGTATGCAGAGTTGTTGGAGGCATAATAAAAGACAATGAAGCATCTCTATCGATACGTGCCGATTGTGGAACTGCCCCTGCTGGATCCATTAAAAAAGTACGTACTGCAATTCCAAGGAAATTAATTGCAATATAATTTAACATAATCGTTACAATAATTTCTGAAATTCCAAATTTAGATTTCATATACGCCGCTATCAAAGCCCAAATTCCACCACAAAAAAATCCTGCAAGAATTGATAATAAAATTCGAGCTGTTCCGGGAATTTCTGTTAACTTTAAAGATACCATTGCAGCTGCAATTGCTCCCATGTAAAATTGGCCTTCTGCACCAATATTAAAAAATCCTGTTTTAAATGCCACAGCACAACCAATCCCAGTCAAAATCAATGGCGTTGCCTTTACTAAAATTTCTGAAAATCCATTTACATTTCCGAAAATTCCATTAAAAAACAATGCATATGCTTCTAATGGATTTGCGCCACAAAGTAAAATCAAAATAGTTCCTGCAATAATAGTCAAAATTGCAATCCAAAGAATATCCAATACTTTTTTCTTATTTTCCATTACCTTGTTTCCTCCTGTGTTATACCACCCATTAACAATCCGAGTTGATCTAATTGTATTTCATCTTTTCTTAAAATCCCGACTATCTTTCCACCAAACATAACTGCCACTCGATCAGAAAGTTGCATAATCTCTTCCAAATCGGCTGAAATAAGTAGAATACTTTTTCCTTCATTTCTTTGTTGCATTAACACCTCACGAACAAACTGTGTTGCCCCTATATCTAATCCTCTTGTTGGTTGGCTTGCAATAATAAACTTAGCTTTTTGTGTTATCTCTCTTGCTAAAATCACCTTTTGTTGATTTCCACCTGACATAAGTTTAACTGCTGTTTCTCCAGAAGAATTGCCTGATGTTTTAATTTGATACTCTTTAATTGTACACGTAGCATTTTCTTGAATGGTTTTCTTCTGAAATATTCCTCTTTTCAAATAAGGTTTTTTATCATACTCTCTTAAAATCAAATTTTCAGCCACATTCATCTCTAATACTAGTCCATCTTTATGTCGATCATCGGAAATATAAGAAATTCCTTTTTCAAATCTTTCCTTTACATTTAGCGTACGAACATCATTTCCTTCAAAATATATCTTCCCTGATGTCATTTTCAAAATCCCAGTAATTACCTCAGCCAATTCTTTTTGACCATTTCCATCTACCCCAGCGATTCCAAGAATTTCTCCTTTATAAACATCTAAATTTATATTATCAAGAAGAGGTTTTTTGTGATGCTTTTTAATCGTCACTTCCTTCATCTGCAAAGCCACTTCTTTTTCTTGAATTTCTTTTACTTCAAAATCATAACTTAATTCTCTTCCTACCATACACTTGGATAATTCTGTTGGATTCGTATCTTTTGTTACAAATGTTCCTACTTTTTCCCCATCCCTTAAAATTGTAACCCGATCACTAATATTCATAATTTCGCTCATACGATGGGTAATTATAATAATTGCATATCCTTCTTGTTTTAACTTCTTTAAAACAGAAAAAAATTGTTCTGTTTCTTTAGGAGTCAACACACCTGTAGGTTCATCTAAAATCAAGAGTTTAACATCTCTGTAAAGAGCTTTTAAAATTTCTACTCTTTGTTGCTGTCCAACTGAAAGTTCAGAAATTTTCTTATCAGGTTCTACTAACAGTCCATATTTCTCTGCTAAATTTTCTAAATTCTTTTTTGCTTCTTTCCGATTTAAAAATATTTTTTTTCGTTCTAATCCTAGAATTACATTGTCTAATACTGTCATTTTGTTTACTAAGGAAAAATGTTGATGTACCATTCCAATCCCTTCCGCAATGGCATCTTTAGGTGAATGAAAATGAACCTTTTCACCTTTCCATAAAATTTCACCTTCATCAGCAGAATAAATTCCAAACAAAATATTCATCAATGTAGTTTTTCCTGCTCCATTTTCTCCAAGTAACGCATGGATTTCACCTTGTCTGACTGATAAATTAATATCTTTGTTTGCATACACACCTGAAAATTTTTTCCCTATATGCTTCATTTCTAAAACATTCATTTTACAAACTCCTTTAAAATAGGTAGGTTCAATAAAATTTGCATTCTATCGCCCTACCCAAATTGTTTTGTGACTTTTACTTGCCTTTTCGTTCTTTCGTATCACATGGCACTTTAAAGCTTCCATCTTTAATTGCGTTTTGTTTTTTATCTAACATTTCTTTTACATTTTGTGGAATTTTTTCCATTAATTTTTCATTATAAACAAATTCTACAATTCCTTCTGCCATTCCAAGTTCTTTTACCTCTCCTTTGAACTTTCCTTCTTTAATATCAGATACTGCCGTTTTAATTAATTCAGGAACATGATAAACTGCTGAAGAAAGAACTGCTTTTTCTGCTAATGAACTTTGATCATAAGAATCCCCTGTTGCATAAAGTCCTGCATCCTGTGCAGCATTTAAAGCACCGGTTCCTGCTTCATTTGCACAATGTCCAATCACATCAACACCATTATCAATCATTGCTTGTGCCGCTTCTTTTGCAAGGGCTGTATCTGTAAATGAACCTGTCCATGCTGTTTGATAATCAATGCTTGGATTTACTTCTTTTGCTCCGTCTTCATATCCATTCATGATTTTCACAAGTGATGCACCTTGTACTGGACCGATAAAACCAACTTTTCCTGCTTTTGACATTCCTGCAGCAAGCATTCCTTGTAAATATCCTGTTTCTTCACATTTCATCACATAAGATGCAACATTTTCAGCAGATGCATTTGCTTCAATACAAATAAATTTTGTATCCGGATATAATTCGCTTACCTCTAAAGCAGGATCACCAAATTGGAATCCATGACCAATAACTACATCATAATCATTTGCGGCATACTCTTTAAATGCTGAAACCATATCTGCCGCTTGTATATTTTCTGTGTATGCAACTTCACAATCAAGATCCTTTTCTACAAGTTTTAATCCTTCATATGCCGACTGACACCACCCCATATCATTTACTGCCCCTGTTACACAAAGAGCAACCTTTAACTTCCCATCATTCATTTTTTCTTTCTCTTTGTCCGATTTGCTTCCACACCCTACTAACATAGATGCTGTTAGAACTCCACATAATAGCATTGCTAAAAGTTTCTTCATCGTTTTTCTCCTTTACAGTATGTATTGATTTAATATACGTTCATTATAATGAACACAATATCCTTTGTCAATTATTTTTTATTTTATATGACAAGATTCTTATTTTATGCTATTATTAAAAAAAACAAAATATGAAAAGGAGCAAAACAGTATGTCTGAACTAAATCTCACAAGAATAGGAGCTCTTTTAAAAAGCAGACGCATCGAAAATGGCTTGTCTATACGAGAATTGTCCCTTAAATCAGGCGTTGCAGCAGGAACTATAAGTCAAATCGAAACTGGGAAAACATCTCCAAATCTTATCAGCGTCTACTCATTATGCGAAACTCTCAATTTTCCTATTTCTGCATTATTTATTCAAGATAATAGTGATCGAATAAAACTTGTACGAAAAGATGAACGCACTTCTTTTATAAGAAACACTAGCAATACAGAATCTATTGTTGAATCCCTTATTACAAAAGGGGAAAGTAAAATGTGGGGTGGTATTATCGACATGCCTCCGCATACAAATTCAGGTGATTATTACTATCATGACGGAGAAGAATTCGTTTTTATTTTAGAAGGAAGTATTAGATTTTTTATGGATCAAATGGGTACATACGAATTAAATATAGGAGATACTCTTTATTATCCAAATGAAATCGGACACCGTTGGGAAAATCCGACTGAAAATCATGCCAAACTTCTTATCGTTTCTACTACAGAATTTAAACAAGCATCTGACTCAGATGTTTCCGATTCAAAATAGTGAACAAAAGTAATTTATTTTATTTATAGTCAAAAATAAAGTTGGGAAAAGCAATGTAACATTTCCTTTCCCAACATTTTTGTCAACTTTATTCTTTTTAGTTACTTTTTAGAAAAAATGTGTTTTAGAAAAACATACACAACAATAATAAACGCAAATAGATAGCCCAATGTACCAAGTGCAGGTATTCCCAAAATTTTAGGTTTCATATCTGTTGTACAAATAATACTAGAACTAATCAAAAGAGCCATGACCCATAGACCCATTACTACATTTCTTACAAGTCTTCGAAGAAGTCTTTCCAACTCTAATGACGCATGTAAATCTAGATTAATCTTTGTTTGTCCTTTTAAATATCCTTCCAAAATGTCTGAAATAAGAGACGGTATGTTCATTGCTTTGTGAAATGAACGATAAATGGTTTTACTACTATTTTTCAGTTCCTGTTTCCAGTCTTTTTCTTTCAAAATTTTTCCCGCCATATGTCTAGACGCAATCTCTATCATATTCAAATTAGGCGCTATATCTGCAAGAACTCCTTCCATATGAGTAAGTCCTCTCGCAAGCATTGTCAATCCATGAGGCATAATAATTTTATTTTCTTTCATTACTTCCATAAGACTCATGGTCACTTTTGCAATATCAATATTTCCCATTTCTACATTTCCATATTGTATAAGTAAATTGGTTATTCCTTCATATAGACAACTTTGATCTGGTGCTTCTTTAAATTCTCCAAGCGCCATGACGGCATTTTGAATCATTCCGATATCACCTATTGCAATTCCTTCCACTGCCTTTCCTAACAATTCTTTATCTCGCTCTGTCAGTCTGCCCATCATTCCCATATCAATCCAGACAATCTTTCCCCCTCGAATTTTCACATTTCCAGGATGGGGATCTGCATGAAAAAACCCATCGTCCATTACCTGTTTTATATAATGATCTATCAATTTCATTCCAACTTCTTCTAGGTCATATCCTTCTGCTAGAAGTGTCACCTTATCATCTATAGCATACCCATCGATATATTCCATAACAAGTACACATTGATTAGTATATGCGTGATACAATTTGGGAACTCCAATAAATGCTATTTCTTTATTCCTTCGCGCAAATTCTTCCAAATTAGATGCTTCAGTTAAAAAATTCATCTCCTCTTTGGTAACAGCCCATAATTCGTCTAACACCATATCCAAATCAACCATATCTTTTAAACTAACCGGTGGAAGTAATTTTACTGCACGATGCAAAAGTTCTATATCTCTTGACATTGTATTGTAAATTCCTTTTCGTTGTATTTTCACAACAACTTCTTCCCCTGTCTTTAAAACAGCTTTGTGAACCTGGGCAATCGAAGCAGATCCAAGTGGTTTTTCATCAATTTCAGAAAATATTTCTTTCCAATGACAACCATACGCATCCTGCAATACATTCTCCACTTCCACAAATGCCATCGGTGATACTTCGGAGCGCAATTTCATTAACTCATCACAATATCTTTTCGGCAAAATATCAGAATGCATAGACATAATCTGACCCAACTTAATAAATGTTGGTCCTAGATCTTCTAAAATCAAACGTAATTTCTCTGGAGATACTCCTCTTTTAATGTTGTGTTTTCGAAGTACCTCTGTCATTTCTTTTAATCTTTCCTTATATTCTTGCCGATCCATTTTTCACATCTTCCTATTCTACTGATTCATTTTCCATTGAATATAATCTTTCTTTCAATGTTGCAATTTGTTCTGGTGTCATTTTTTCTAAAAGTTCATCTAATTCTTCTGGAGTTGAAGGTTTTACCGAAACATTTACATTTTCTTTTACAGTCTTTTTAATATTGTGTTTTAATTCTTCATTTAAAACTTTTCCCTGTTCTATTGTTAATTCCCCTTTTTCCACCATAACATCTAACAACTCTTTTGATTTTTCTGCTGTTGTTGCCACTGCTCCAATACCTGCTAATAATAATTTTTTAATATTTTCTCCAAATCCATCCATATCAATATCTCCTTTCTACATCTTTTTGATTTATTGTTTTTACACGAGTGCTAAAATTTTAGGAAAAAAAATAATAATTCCTACTCCCGCCGCCATAATAGATGCAATCAAAACAGCTCCTGCTGCTACATCTTTAGAAAGTTTTGCAAGTGGTTTCCTTTCTTCTGTAACTAAATCTACAACTGCTTCAATCGCTGTATTAACAAGTTCTAATGAAAGGATCAGGCCAAATAAAATTAAACACAAACACCATTCCAGCATTGAAATTTTTACCAAAAATCCAAGCACTACTACACATAGCATTGCCAAACAGTGAATTTTCATATTTCTTTCTTTCTCGATTCCAGTAAAAATTCCTTCAAAAGCATACCCAAAACTTTTATATAATGGATTTTTTCCTTCTTTTTTCATACCCTCACCTTCTTATCCTTTGTTTTCTTTTATTATACTACAAAATCAATTTATATCACTATTTTTTTAGTTATTTTTATTTTTTTCTTTATTTTTACAAAATACTATTGTTTTATATTTATTTTTTCAACAAATATAATTCTGATAATAAAATAGTCATTATGTCAACAAACTGTTAAATATTGAAAATGCAATTATTAAAAAAATTCAACACGCAAATACTCTTGTAAAGATTTAATTATCGTTATCAAAAGATTAAGGACTTACCTTTTTCTGCTAAATATTGTTATCTTGCTCTTCACAAAAGGCGGTATGTCTGTACGTGTGAAAAACGTTTTATGAAAATTACTCTTTTCTTGTTGAGCAATTATAATCGAAACAGAAAGCTCATCCTAAATAGATATAACAATCTCAAAGACAACAATGGGGCAGGATTTTAAAATCCCACCCCAACTATTTACTTAGAG
>JARICA010000020.1 GCA_029264305.1 Faecalimonas sp.
TCCTTTTGCATTTACTGAGGTGTTCTGCGGAGTAATGAGAAGCTCTGCGTTTGTAACGTGTTTGCAACACTACATTCCAAGAATCCAGTAAAATCAGGCCTTTCAAGTTACCAAAACGTTAATTTCATTATCGAAAAGAGAATACAAAAAGTATACAAAACCTCAGAAACCTTGTGTTTCTGGGGTTTTTCTTTACCCTAAAATATTTTTCAGTAAATCTGTAACGAATTCTTGCCAAAATACATTGATCTTATAGAATAAAGAAAGGAGGAGAAAAAATGGAACCTATTGAGCAGATTTATCGGAAATATGCAGATACCGTATTTCGATTTATATTTTCTAAAACGCAAGATTATCATATCGCCGAAGAAGTTACACAGGAAACTTTTTATCAAGCAGTGCGAAGTATTTCAAAATATGATGGAAAGTGTAAAATTTCTACATGGCTATGTGCAATTGCAAAAAATCAATTATATACATACTATCGTAAAAATCCACAAATGGAAGAAATGGGTTGTGATAATAGTTCTGTCCGCTCTGCAGAAGAGGAAGTTCTAGATAAGGAGAATCGAACACAAATGCTTAAGATACTACATAATTGTTCTGAACCATATCGAGAAGTTCTATATTTGAGAATTTTAGGTGGACTTTCATTTAAACAAATAGGAGATATACTAGGTAGAAGTGAAAATTGGGCTAGAATAACTTTTTATAGAGGAAAGGAAAAAATAAGAGAGGAGTTATTAAATGATGAAAAATAAATTACCATGTGGTGTTATAGAAGATTTGTTACCATTATACGTAGAACAACTAACAAGTGATTGTACAAAAGAAATGATAGAAGGACATATAGAAACATGTACAAAATGTCGTGAGAAATTGGAAAGAATGCAGAAACCTTCTATGTACGAAAAAAACGATGAAGAAGAGATGGAAATTGATTTTCTAAAAAAGACTAAAAAAGGATACAGAAAAAAGATTGGAATATCCATGATATCGGTATTGGCTTTATGTATATTAGTATTTTTAGGAAAAACTTTCATTGTAGGGGAAAAAGTCTCACCAGAATTGATTGTGAATCATATCGATGTAAAAAATAATGAAATTACAGTACAAGCGACTTCGATAGTGGAAGACATACAAATTAAAAATATTGGTTTTAAAGAAAAAGATGGAATATTAGAATTAACGTATAGAGGTGTACCCTCAATGAGAACAGATACAACGCTCCCATATGAAAAAACATATTCTGCAAAAGGAAAGATAAAAGAGATTAAAGTGGGTAATCGTATTGTTTGGCATAATGAGAAAAAAATTTCCAAGTTGACATCAGATGTATTTAATAGTCGTCATGATTACATTGGAGATCCTAGTAAAAACGCAAAAACAATGGAGGCACTAGGTGTGGGAGAGGTGCTCGGGACATATGAAAATGAGTTGCAGACGAAAAAAGAACCTTATGGTTGGAAAATTACTTTAAAAGAGCCAATACAACCGAATGAAAAGACTATGAAGATTGAGAAAATGAAAGCGTATTCGTGTGTGTTGTTAGGAGTAATTCGAAACTTGGGTGAGATTACATTTGAATATTCTAATTTGGGGAAACAAGAAACAATGACTATAACAGCAGAGGAAGCTACAAATTATTTTGGAAAAAATATAAAAATAGTAGGAACAGAAATTGAAGAATTAGAAGCATTAGTGGATTTCTATACGTTACTATGATATAATAATAAAATAAAAGTAGGAGGTAAAATGAAATGGGACGTTTTAGTGATAAGATTATGTTAGTAACAGGAGCAACCTCAGGAATCGGAAGAGCAGTAGCTATTCGTGGAGCAAAGGAAGGAGCTACGATTATTGCAGTAGGACGCAATGAAGAAAGAGGAAATGCTGTAGTAGAAGCGATTACAAAAGAAGATGGAAAAGCAATCTTTAAGAAATGTGATGTTAGCGATAAAGAAGCAGTGAAAAACCTTTTTGAAGAAATAAAAGAAGAGTTTGGTAAACTTGATGTTGCCGTAAACAATGCTGGAATTGTAGGAGCATCTAAAACAGTAGAAGAACTTGAAGATGATGATTGGTCTAAAGTTATCGATGCCAACTTGAATTCTTGTTTTTATTGTTGTCGTGAAGAAGTAAAATTAATGAAAGAAAACGGTGGAGCAATTGTAAATATATCAAGTGTTGCAGGAATGAGAGGATTTCCTTCTGCGGCAGCATATGTTGCAAGTAAACATGCTGTAAGTGGTTTAACAAAAGCAGTGGCAGTAGATTATGCAACAAAAGGAATTAGATGTAATGCGATTTGCCCTGCTGGAACAGATACACCTTTGACAGAAAGAAGTTCTGCAGACATTAAAACAAGAATGGCAGAGATTGCAGCCCAAGGAAAAGATCCTATGGAATGGCTTAAAAACTCAATGCTTTCAGGAAAAACTGAAACATTACAGAAACGTAATGCAACACCAGAAGAGCAAGCTGCAACAATTTTATATTTTGCAAGTGATGAAGCAAAACATATTACAGGTTCAATTATAGCTAGTGATGGAGGATTTACTACATATTAGAATAGATTGAACGGAGGAAAAAGTATGTATAAAATTTCAAATTTTACAAATAATGATGATGTTAAAATATTAAATACACTTGGACCATTTACAGTTGTTGAATATCGGAGAGATTTAAGTGTTTCTCCAGATGATGCACAAAAAGCATATTTTTGTAATGAAATGAATGTTCGTAGACGTCAGGTTATTTGTGAATTAAGCAAAGCAAATATCACTTTGCAAGCTGGAGCGATGCAATGGATGGTTGGTGATGTGAATGCTACAACAGGGTTAAAAGGAGTAGGAGATTTAATTGGAAAAGCAGTTCGTGGAAAAGTAAGTGGTGAATCTGCAATTAAACCTGAATATAGAGGAAGTGGAACACTTGTCCTTGAACCAACTTACAAACATATTTTACTTCTTGATTTGGCAGAATGGAACAATTCTATTGTCTTAGATGACGGCTTATTTTTAGCATGCGATGCACAGTTAAAACATAAAGTAGTGATGAGATCTAATTTATCATCTGCAGTTGCAGGGAATGAGGGGTTATTTAACCTTGGAATTGTGGGAGATGGAGTAGTGTGTCTTGAAACACCTTGTCCATGGGAAGAGTTGATTGAAATTACTTTGCAGGATGATGTGTTAAAAGTAGATGGAAACATGGCGATTGCATGGAGTGGAAGTCTTGATTTTACTGTAGAACGTTCGGGAAAAACCTTAGCAGGTTCAGCGGTATCAGGTGAAGGGTTAGTAAATGTTTATCGTGGAACAGGAAAAGTTTTATTAGCACCACTAGAAAAAGAGCTTATTTAGTATAGGGATATAAAATCTATTTCTTTAGCCACATATGAAGGAAAAGCCTTTATATGTGGCTAAAATTTGATATAAAAAACTTGAGTTTTTTCTTAGTATGTACTAATATAGTAAAGTATTGTAGGACGTAACTAGTAATAAGTAAATTCTTGAGTATACAAGAAGGGAGTACAAATGAAAAAAAAGGGTATGAGTCCTAAAGAAAGGCGAGAGTATGAGCGTCTGCAGGAACGAAAGAAAAGACAAATGGAGAAGCGATATGCAAAGTCAATGGGTTGGGATAATCCAGCCAAGTCGGTTTCGGAAAAAGGGAGAGTTCCGAATCCGGATAAGAAACAGGAAAAGAAAGGAAGAAATATTTTAGGAAAAATATTACTTTTCCTACAAGTGTTGGCTTCTGTTGCTTTTGTGGGAATGTTGTTTTTATCAAATATTATACCACTTAAGTATATAATTGTGACTATAGTAATCTTATTGCTTTTGTGGAGTATAGGTCTTGTGTCACAGATAAAAAGAAAAAAGCGTGGTACGATTGGGAAGTTATATATTCTCCTTATAACAGGATGTCTTGTGGCAGGAACATATCAATTAGGATTTATGACAGGAACATTGGATAAAGTTACTGGGGGAAATTCTAAAGTAGATACAATGGTTGTTGCCGTTTTAGCAAAGGATAAGGCTGAAGATATAGCAGATGTAAGTGATTATACATTTGGTGTTCAGTATAAGTTAGATAAAGGAGATGTGAAAGATACAGTTTCCCACATTAATAAAGAATTAGATACAAAGATTAAAACAAAAGAATATAAAAATGTAAATGAACAGGCAAAAGCTTTACATGATGGTGAAGTGAAAGCAATTATTTATAATGAGGGATATAAGGAGATTCTAGAGGAAGAATTTCATGGATATTCTAATAAGGTGAAAATTATTTATCATTATAATATTAAGACAAAATTAGATGATGTTTCTTCTAATATCAAAGTTAAGACAGAACCATTTAATGTGTATGTAAGTGGAATTGATGTATATGGAGAAATTTCTAAAAATAGTCGAAGTGACGTTAACATTATTGCCACAGTGAATCCAAAGACAAGACAAATTTTGCTTGTGACAACTCCAAGAGATTATTATGTAGAAATACCAGGAGTATCTCACGGACAGCGAGATAAATTAACTCATGCAGGAATTTATGGTGTGGATACATCGATTAGAACGTTAAGTGAACTGTATGATACAGAAATTCCATTTTATGCACGAGTAAACTTTACTTCTCTTATTGATATTGTGGATGAACTAGGGGGAGTGGATGTTATGTCTGACTATGCGTTTAAGACAGGAACTGCAGCTGGTACAGTTGTTCGAGTATCAAAAGGTATGAATCATTTTAATGGGAAACAAGCATTGGCTTTTTCAAGAGAAAGACATAATTTACCAGATGGTGATAATCAACGTGGAAAGCATCAGCAAGCTGTTCTTACAGCAATGATTAAAAAAATGATCTCTCCATCTATGCTTATTAAAGCAAATTCGATTATTAATAAGGTAAGTAATGGAGTAGAAACCAATATGTCGCAAGGACAATTACAAACTTTGATCAAAATGCAATTAAATCAAGGTGGGGAATGGAATATTAAGTCTGTTGCAGCAGAAGGAACAGGAGATAAACAAAGATGTTTTTCTTCAGGTTCTATGAGATTATATGTATGTCAGCCAGATGAAGAATCTGTAGAAGGAATCAAACAGTTAATTAGACAAGTGCAAAATGGAGAAACATTGCAAGAAACTGAAATGACACAATAAAATAAAAGCAAAAAACTGGTGAGGATGTTATATTCTCATCAGTTTTTTATAAGAAAGGGGATTGGAAAATGTATAATCAGTTGACTGAAGAAGATATAAAAAAGATGGAAGAAGAAATTGAATATAGAAGATTAGTTGTTCGAAAAGAGGCGCTAGAAGCGTTGAAAGAGGCTAGGGCACACGGAGATTTGAGTGAAAATTTTGAGTATCATGCAGCAAAAAAAGATAAGAATAAAAATGAAAGTAGAATACGTTATTTACAAAGAATGATTAGAACAGCACAAATTGTTGAAGATGATGCAAAAGAAGATGAGGTTGGAATTAATAAGGCGGTAGAAGTGTACTTTGAAGAAGATGATGAATATGAAACATTTAAAGTGGTTACGACGGTGAGAGGAAATTCTATTGATAATCGTATCAGTACAGAATCTCCTATTGGAAAAGCACTTATGGGGCATAAAGAGGGGGATAGAGTATTTGTCAAAGTAAATGAAAATGCAGGATATTATATAGTAATTAAATCTATTCGCAAATTAGAAGATGGGGATAATATTGAAATTCGACAATTCTAGAGGAGTTATTACCTTGTATTATAAAAACTTATTAGTAAAATCTACTAGTAAACAGACTGTATTGTAGGCTATAATAAAGGAAAGAGCTAACCATAACAATCAGTGAGAAAAAGGAGAATATTCATGGAAATGTTATCAATTGAAAAAGAATTACAAGGAAATGCTTATCCAGGACGTGGAATAATTATCGGAAAAACTCCAGATGGCAAGAAAGCGGTAACGGCATATTTCATTATGGGAAGAAGTGAAAATAGTAGAAATCGCGTATTTGTAGAAGAAGGGAGAGGGATTCGTACACAGGCATTTGACCCTTCTAAATTAACAGATCCAAGTTTAATTATCTATGCGCCAGTAAGAGTATTGGGAAATAAGACAATCGTAACAAATGGTGACCAAACAGATACAATTTATGAGGGAATGGATAAACAGTTGACATTTGAACAGTCACTTAGATGCAGAGAATTTGAACCAGATGCACCAAACTATACACCTCGTATTTCAGGTATATTACATATTGAGGACGGAAATTATAGTTATGCGATGTCTATTTTGAAAAGCGACAATGGAAATCCTGAGGCATGTAATCGTTATACATTTGCGTATGAGAATGCAATTGCAGGAGAAGGTCATTTTATTCATACATATAAATGTGATGGAAATCCTCTTCCAAGTTTTGAAGGAGAGCCAAAAAGAGTTGGAATTTTAGATGATATGGAACAATTTACAGAGATGTTATGGAACAGTTTAAATGAAGAAAACAAGGTATCTTTATTCGTGCGTTATATTGATATTGAAACAGGAAAAGAAGAGACAAAGATTGTAAATAAAAACAAATAGGAGAGGACAAATGAAAGAATTAGAATTAAAATATGGTTGTAATCCAAATCAGAAACCTTCAAGAATTTACATGGAAGAAGGAGAACTTCCTATTAAGGTCTTGTGTGGAAAACCAGGATATATTAACTTTTTAGATGCATTTAATGGTTGGCAATTAGTTAAAGAATTAAAAAAGGCTACAGGACTTCCAGCAGCAACTTCTTTCAAACATGTTTCACCTGCTGGAGCAGGGGTAGGACTTCCTCTTGATGATACATTAGCGAAAATCTACTGGGTAGATGATATGGGAGAATTATCGCCACTTGCATGTGCATATGCAAGAGCAAGAGGAGCTGATAGAATGTCTTCTTTTGGAGATTTTATTTCTCTTTCAGATGTATGTGATGTTGCCACTGCAAAATTAATTAAACGCGAAGTTTCAGACGGTGTAATTGCTCCAGGATATGAACCAGAAGCGTTGGAATTATTAATGCAGAAAAAGAAAGGAAATTATGCGATTATAGAGATTGACCCAACTTATGAACCGAATCCAATTGAGCATAAAGAGGTATTTGGAATTACATTTGAACAGGGAAGAAATGAACTTGTTATTGATGACGCATTATTGTCAAATATAGTTACAGAGAATAAAGAAATACCAGAACAGGCAAAGATTGATTTAGCAATTGCATTAATTACATTAAAATATACACAATCAAATTCTGTTTGTTATGCAAAAGATGGACAGGCAATTGGAATTGGTGCAGGACAACAGTCACGTATCCACTGTACACGTCTTGCAGGTCAGAAAGCAGATAATTGGTGGTTACGTCAGTCACCACAAGTTTTAGGACTACAGTTTGTAGATAAAATTGGAAGAGCAGATAGAGATAATGCAATCGACCTTTACATAGGTGATGAATATGAAGACGTATTGGCAGAAGGTACATGGCAGCATATTTTTAAAGTAAAACCAGAAGTATTTACACGAGAAGAAAAACGTGCATGGTTAGATAAAATGACAGATGTTGCATTGGGATCGGATGCCTTCTTCCCATTTGGTGATAATATTGAAAGAGCACATAAAAGTGGTGTGAAATATATTGCACAACCAGGTGGTTCAGTTCGTGATGATAATGTGATTGAAACTTGTAATAAATATAATATGGCAATGGCATTTACGGGAATCCGTTTATTCCATCATTAATTTAGTAGTTATACAGACACTCATAAATTCTCTAAGAATTTATGGGTGTTTTTTAGAAGAATTATTTAAAGGAGAAAGAAAATGGAAAAAGTATTGGAAAAGGCGAGAGAACAGGTAATAGAGGATATTATAGCGTTGTGTTCAATTAATAGTGTGGAGGATAAGGCAAAAGAAGGAATGCCTTTTGGAGAAGGACCAGCAAAAGCACTTCAGTGGGTATTGAAACGTGGAGAAGATATGGGATTTACAAGTGAAAACTTTGATAATTATGCTGGACATATTGATTTTGGAGAAGGAGAGGAAACTTTAGGAATTCTTTGTCATGCTGATGTTGTTCCATGTGGTGAAGGTTGGATATGTGATCCATATAGTCCACAAATTATCGATGGGAGATTATATGGGCGTGGTGTATTAGACAACAAAGGGCCTATGATTGTTTGTTTACATGCTATGCATATTTTAAAAGAAATGCATGTTTCGCTGAAAAAGAAAGTACGTTTAATTATTGGTACAAATGAGGAAACAAACTGGAAGTGTATGGATTATTATTTTGGGAAAAAGAAAGTAGAGTTTCCTCAAATTGCATTTACACCTGATGCGGATTTCCCATTGAAATATGCAGAAAAGGGCTTACTCCAATATTGTTTAAAAATGAAAGTGAAGGAGAAAATTAGTTTACATGGTGGTAATGCTGTGAATTCTGTTCCTGAAAAGGCAAGTGTATGTTTAGATGAGAAATATTTGTCTGAAATTGAACAGAAGAGAGAAAAATGGACAACAAAAAGCGGTTGTACATATGAAATAAAAAGGGAGAATACGCATATTATATTAACAGCTATTGGAAGAGCAGCTCATGGAGCGTGGGTAGAAAATGGAATAAATGCAATTTCGGGATTAATGCTTGCAGTAGAGGAATTGAATGTGGGAGGAGATTTAGAACGAATTGCTTCATTTTACATGAAGTATATCGGATTATGTTTACATGGAGAAAAGTTAGGTTTACAGTTTTCTGATGAAGAATCGGGGAAATTATCGTTTAATGTTGGAATGGTGGAAGTGGAAAATGATGAAGTGAGATTTTCTGTGGATAATCGTGTTCCAGTAACACATAAGTGTGGAGAAGTAATTACACAATTGAAAAAGATTTTGGAAGGAACAGAAATCGAAATAGAAATGTTGGATTGCATAGAAGGGATACATATTGAGAAAAATAGTTTCCTTGTAAAAACTTTAATGCAGGTATATAGAGATATTACTGGGGATATAAAAGCTCAGCCGGAAGTGGACGGAGGGTGCACATATGCCCGTACAATGAAAAATTGTGTAGCTTTTGGAGCATTACTTCCAGAGCAAGAAAATGTGATGCATGAAAAAAATGAATATTTGGAAGTGAGTAAAATTGAAACATGGCTGAAAATTTATTTGGAGGCAATTTATCGATTGGCAAAATAAGTTATACGTATTTCCTGTTTAATCTTTAAAAAAATTCTTGTATATTTTTGCAAAGAAGTATATAATATAAAAAACATAAGAATTGTGCAAAAAAATAGGATAATAATGCAAAAGGAGAATTGATAATGGGGAAATATTTTGGAACAGACGGTTTTAGAGGGGAAGCAAATGTTGTATTAACTGTAGAGCATGCTTTTAAAGTAGGACGTTTTTTAGGTTGGTATTATGGGCAAAATCACAAGGCAAAAGTAGTAATTGGAAAAGATACAAGAAGAAGCAGTTATATGTTTGAAGATGCGCTTTCGGCAGGATTAACTGCATCTGGAGCAGATGTTTATCTTCTTCACGTTACAACAACACCAAGTGTTTCTTATGTGACAAGAACAGAAGATTTTGATTGTGGAATTATGATTTCAGCTAGTCACAATGTTTTTTATGATAATGGAATTAAAGTAATTAACGGAAAAGGACATAAATTAGAAACAGAAGTGGAAGAAAAAGTAGAAGCTTATATCGATGGAACTTTTGGTGAACTTCCATTGGCAACAAGAGAAAATATAGGACGTACAGTAGATTATTCTGCTGGAAGAAACAGATATATTGGACATTTGATTGCAATGGCAACTCGCTCTTTTAAAGAGAAACGAGTAGGATTAGATTGCTCTAATGGAAGTGCTTCATCCATTGCTAAAAGTGTTTTTGATGCACTTGGAGCTAAAACGTATGTGATTCATAGTGAGCCAGACGGAACAAATATTAACAGAAACTGCGGTTCAACTCATATAGAAACATTACAGCAATTTGTAAAAGAGAAAAATTTAGATGTAGGATTTGCTTATGATGGAGATGCAGATAGATGTCTTGCAGTTGACGAGAATGGAAACGTTGTAGATGGAGATTTGATTTTATACGTCTGTGGAAAATATTTAAAAGAACAGGGACGTTTAAATAACGATACGATTGTTACAACAATTATGTCAAATATCGGGTTATATAAGGCTTGTGATAAAGTGGGCATGAAATATGAAAAAACAGCGGTAGGCGATAAATATGTATATGAAAACATGGTACAAAATAATCACTCGTTAGGTGGAGAACAGTCAGGACATATTATTTTTAGTAAATACGCAACTACAGGAGATGGAATTTTAACGTCACTTTTACTCATGGAAGTTATGTTGGAAAAGAAAGAAACGCTCGGAAAACTGACGGAGGAAGTGAAGATTTATCCACAGTTATTGAAAAATGTAAAAGTTTCCGATAAGAAAATAGCAAGAGAAAATCTGGCAGTAGTTCGTGAAGTGGAAAAAGTAGCAGAAGTACTTGGAAGCGATGGACGTATTCTTGTAAGAGAAAGCGGAACAGAACCAGTTATTCGTGTTATGGTGGAAGCTGCTACACATGAACTGTGTGAAGAATATGTAAATCAAGTGATTGATGTGATGGAAAAAGAAGGACTGATAATAGAATAATGATGAAAAAAACAAATAGAATAGATTTTGTGATAGGAAAATTTCCAGTTAGGTGGAAAGTAGATTGTGGTTCGTACTCAGGTAGTGCAACAGCGACAGGTCATACCTAAAGAATGTGAGATGAATATAAATGTTACAGTATATTAACTTAATTGCATCAGTAGTGATAAAATGCTCTATTTTATTTTTTGTTTACTATATGGGAGCAGTAATAAAAAATTTGATAAAAAAACCGGTAAATGCGTATTCATTATCTGAGAGAGAGTATTTACAATGGAAGAAAAATTTATTGATTATATATGGTGGATTGGCTGGTTTGTACTTATTGCTTTTTATATCGGCTATATGCGAAAAGGAGATAGGGATTTATATTACTTTACTAGGAATTATTATTTTATATATTTGTAAGGTCAGAAATAATATAAAATATATAAAATGATTTCGGAATTAATTTTATTAAAAAATAGAGGAGACAATAACTTTATTTAAGTTACTGCCTCCTCTACTTTTATACATAATGGAATCCTTTACCGATAATCTCACTTGTATTGGAAATAAGGATAAATGCTCCCGGTTCCTGCTGTTTGATAAAGTTTCTTAATTTTACCGCCTGTGACCTATTCAGTGCAGTGAAGATGATGTAACGGTCATCTCCAGAAAAAGCGCCTTTGGCAAGACAGGTTGTAGCACTTCGGTTCAATTCGTGAACGATAAAATCACAAATCGGTTCGGGATCACTGCAAACAACATTGAAATATTTACTTAAATTCATACTTTCAATTACATTGTCAATCATCAGTGAACGGACAGCAAGTCCAAGAACAGAGTAAAGTCCAGTTTTAATATCGAAAACGAAGAATCCAAGTAAAGTAATAACAATATCACTTAATAAAAGAGCATTTCCAATATTGAAACTCGTATATTTTTTTACAATCATGGCCAGAATATCTGTTCCACCACTAGATGCGCCCATATTAAATAGTGCTGCTGAAGCGATTGCAGGAAGAGCGATGGCGAAAATTAATTCAAGCATAGGCTGGTCTGTCATTGGTTTTGTCATTGGGAAAAGTCTTTCCAAAGCTGATAAAGCTACTGAAAGAAGAATGCTACAGTAAGCAGTCATAATACCGAAATCTTTTCCTAAGATAAGAAAACCAATTGCGAGAAGCACCATATTCATAATGAAAGTAAAATCACCAGCAGTCATAAATCCGGTTTTAGCAACAAGAACGGCAAGACCTGTAATGCCACCAAAAGTAAAGTTATTTGAGAATTTAAAAAAATAAATTCCCACTGCCATTAAAAGAATACTTCCAGTTAGTAAAGAGAAAGATTTTAATTTTGTTTTCATTTGTATACCCCTTGATGTTTTTTTATTCCTTTTTCTTCTCAAATTGTAACGCTCTGAATATTAATTGTCAACGAATTAGAACATATATCTTGGTAATAATATGATAAGAAAGGGGGAAAAATATAATGTATAGAAATTTACCAATTCGAGATATATATGCACGAGAAATTTTAGATTCAAGAGGAAATCCAACAATTGAGGTGGAAGTTCTTGTGGGAGAAAATATTATAGGAAGAGCATCTGTGCCATCAGGAGCATCAACAGGAAAGTATGAAGCAGTAGAACTTCGTGATGGCGATGAAAGATACAGTGGACTTGGAGTAACAAGAGCAGTTCATCATGTGAATGATGCGATTGCACGAGAAGTTATCGGTGTAAATGTTTTTGAGCAAGAGAAAATCGATGGTATTTTATTAAAAATAGATAGAACAGAAAACAAATCAAATTTAGGAGCAAATGCAATGTTGGGCGTTTCTTTGGCAGTAGCACAGACAGCGGCAAAAGCACTTGATCTTCCTCTTTATAGGTATTTAGGAGGTGTAAATGCCGATCTTATGCCGGTTCCCATGATGAATATTTTAAATGGTGGATGTCATGCAGATAACACTATTGATATTCAAGAATTTATGATTATGCCAATAGGCGCTACTTGTTTTCGAGAAGCATTACAAATGGGAACGGAAGTGTATCATTGTTTGAAAAAAATTTTAAAAGTAGAACAAAAAGAAACTGCTGTAGGAGATGAAGGCGGTTTTGCGCCGAAACTTTCCAGTGCAAAAGAGGCATTATTTTTTATTGTCAAGGCGGTAGAAACTGCCGGGTATAAAGTTGGTAAAGATATTGTGTTTGCATTGGATGTGGCTGCCTCTGAACTTTATAATAAAGAAAAGAATAAATATATCTTTTCCGGAGAAGGAAAAGAATATTCTGGAAAAGAAATGATTGAGTATTATAAGGAACTTTTAACAGAATTCCCAATAGTATCTATAGAAGATCCTTTGGATGAGGAAGATTGGGAAGGATGGAAACTGCTTACAACAAGTCTTGGGAAGGATATACAACTTGTGGGAGATGATTTATTTGTTACAAATACAGATAGATTGGACAAGGGAATTAGAAAATGTATTGCAAATGCTATTTTGATTAAAGTAAATCAGATAGGAACACTTACAGAGGCGATAAAAGCGGTGGAAATGGCAAAAAATGCGGGATATAGGGCAATTATTTCACATCGTTCAGGAGAAACGGAAGATAGCATAATAGCAGACATTGCAGTAGGGTTAAATGCAGGACAGATAAAGACAGGAGCACCATGTCGCTCAGAGCGAACAGCAAAATATAATCAATTATTGAGAATTGAGGAAGAATTGGCAGAAACGGCAAAATATGGGGCTCTTTTCAAAGAAAATCTTGCTATTTGACAGTGTTTGTGATACACTAATCCTAGTGTTATCCGTAGGAGGTGTATTTGAATGGAAATTTTAAAAATGGTAATTACAATTTTATTTGCAATAGACTGTATCGCATTGACAGCAATCGTACTACTTCAGGAAGGTAAATCAGCAGGATTAGGAACAATTAGTGGTGCTGCCGATACTTACTGGGGACAGAATAAAGGACGTTCTATGGAAGGTGCTTTAGTGAAATCAACAAAGTTCTTAGCAATTTTATTTGTTGTGTTAGCAGCAGTTTTGAACTTAAAAGTATTTGCATAAGGTATGATGAACAGATGGAACACTCTATTTAGGTAGGGTGTTCCTTTTATGTTTTATGGGAAAGGAAGTGAAAAAATGAACGACATTTTTGAGAAAAGAAAAAAAATGATATATGATTTTATCTGTGATGAATTTTATGTGCCGATGAAAATAAAAGAGTTTGCGATTTTACTTCAAGTGCCGAAGGAAGAAAGAGGAGAATTGAAGAAGATTTTAGACTCTCTTGAAAAAGAAGGAAAGATAAGGGTTTCCCAAAAAGGAAAATATGTAAAAGGAGAAGCAAAGAGTCTTATTGGAACATATCAAGCACATCAAAGAGGATTTGGTTTTGTAACGGTTGAAGGTGAGGATGAAGATATCTTTATCTCAGAAGAAGATATAAATGGAGCGTTTCATGGAGATAGTGTAGAGGTTGTTATTAAATCTGCTCCAGAAGGCAAAAGAAGAGAGGGAAAGATTACGAAAATTCTTTCTCATGGAACGACAAAGTTGGTAGGATATTTTCAACGTAATAAAAATTTTGGATTTGTTGTGCCAGATAATACAAAATTTTTGAAAGATGTATTTGTACCGCTTGAACGTTCTAAAGGGGCAGTAACAGGTCATAAAGTTGTAGTAGAATTGACATCTTATGGTAAGGAAGGGAAAAAGCCAGAAGGAAAAGTAGTGGAAATTATCGGGCACATCAATGAGCCTGGAACAGATATCATGTCTATTGTGAAAGATTTTGATTTGCCAGTAGAATTTCCAGAGAAAGTGATGCATCAGGCAGAACGTGTAGGAGAAAAAATTATCCCAGCAGATATGGCTGGAAGAATGGATATTCGTAATTGGGATATGGTAACAATTGATGGAGAAGATGCAAAGGATTTAGATGATGCCATTTCCATCAGAAGAGAGGGAGAGAATTATTTGCTTGGTGTGCATATTGCTGATGTGGCAAATTATGTGCAGGAAAAAAGTGCGTTAGATAGAGAAGCGTATAAACGAGGGACAAGTGTATATTTGGCAGATAGAGTTATTCCGATGTTGCCTCATGCACTTTCAAATGGAATATGTTCTTTAAATGAAGGTGAGGATAGACTTGCTCTTAGTTGTATTATGACAATTACTTCTAAAGGAGAAGTGATAGACCATAAAATAGCGGAAACAGTAATTTGTGTAAATAGACGCATGTCTTATACAAGTGTGAAAAAAATCTTGGAAGAAAATGATGAGAAAGAAATTAAGAAGTACGAAGAATTCTATCCGATGTTTAAACTTATGGAGGAACTAGCAGGGATTTTACGTGAAAAACGTAAAAAACGGGGTTCTATTGATTTTGACTTTCCTGAGACGAAAATGGTCTTAGATGAAAATGGAAAACCGCTGGAATTAAAACCTTATGATAGAAATGTAGCAACAAAGATTATTGAAGATTTTATGCTTATTGCCAACGAAACGGTGGCAGAAGATTATTTCTGGCAAGAAATACCATTTGTATACCGTACTCATGAAACTCCAGATGAGGAAAAGATTAAAAAATTAGCGATTTTTATTAATAATTTTGGACATTCTCTTCATATTGCAAATAATGTAGTTCGTCCGAAAGAAGTGCAGAAATTGCTGGCAAAAGTGGAAGGGACTCCAGAAGAAATGTTAATTAGCAGACTAGCACTTCGTTCGATGAAGCAGGCGAAATATACGCCAGAAAATACGGGGCATTTTGGACTTGCAGCACCATACTACTGCCATTTTACTTCTCCAATTAGGCGTTATCCAGATTTACAGATTCATCGCATTATCAAAGAAAATATACGAGGACGCATGAACGCAAATCGTAGAGAACATTATGAAGGAATTTTGGCAGAAGTGGCAAAACATTCTAGTGAAATGGAAAGACGAGCAGAAGAAGCCGAAAGAGAAACGGTAAAATTGAAAAAAGCGGAATATATGGAAGCGCATCTTGGTGAAGTTTTTGAAGGCGTTATTTCAAGCATAACCAAATGGGGAATGTATGTTGAACTTTCCAATACGATAGAAGGACTTGTGCATGTAACAAATATGTATGATGACCACTATAATTATTATGAAGAAAGATATGAGATGGTGGGAGAACATACAAATAAAGTATATAAACTTGGACAGACCGTAAATGTTCGTGTGTTAGATGTAGACAAATTACAAAGAACGATTGATTTTGAACTTGCAGAAGGAGAGTAGAGAGTAATGGGAAAGACAGAGGGAAAATTAATTGCAAATAATAAAAAAGCGTATCATGATTATTTTATTTTAGATACTTATGAAGCAGGAATTTCTCTTCATGGAACGGAAGTGAAATCACTTCGTATGGGAAAATGTAGTATTAAAGAATCCTTTATTCGTATTGAAAATGGAGAAGTATTTATTTACGGTATGCACATTAGTCCATACGAAAAAGGAAATATTTTTAATAAGGATCCACTTCGTGTGAAAAAACTTCTTTTGCATAAAACTGAAATTAACAAACTTCTTGGAAAAACAAAAGAAAAAGGAATGGCAATTGTTCCATTGAAAGTTTATTTTAAAGGAAGTTTGGTGAAAGTAGAAATTGGGCTTGCAAGAGGTAAGAAATTATATGATAAACGTGATGATATCGCCAAGAAAGATCAAAAAAGAGAGGCACAGAGAGAATTTAAAATTCGCAATCTGGGATAGGAGAACAAATGGTACCAATAACAAAAGAAGCATTGAGTAAATTAGTGACAGAAACAACTGTGGAAATTTATGAGGAGTTAACCCCTCAATTAATTCAATTGATTGATCAGACAAAACATAATGATAAATTAACTGAGGCACAGAAACAAGATGAAATTTCTTTGCATATGATGGGATATGTGAAGTCGTGTACAAATGAAATTATGATAGAAGTTTTGGCAGAAATCCTTGGTTTAGAGTAGAGTGAGCCTTGACAACTACAAAGTGCTACATTATAATGAATCTGTAAAAAACCAGGGCTTGTACTGGTTTCGACGGGGGTTCTGAAGTTTGGGAAGCCATCTGCGGGGCGGGACCGCATAACAATCCGCAAATTAAAATTAAACGCAGACGAAAATTTAGCGTACGCTGCCTAGTGGTAGCAGTCGGCCTTAAGTCACTCACTGCTTAAGTAACCGGCTTCAACGAGGTGAGGCACTTCGTTTCCAAAGCTTTGAGGAAATGGAAGAATTAATGAAGCTACTGAAACTGATAGTTCGTCATCAGACGATCAGCAGAGGGAATGTTAAGATGATGACTGTGATGGGAGATGCCTAGATGGATGGGCTTTCGGACAGGGGTTCGATTCCCCTCAGGTCCATTTTTGTAAAAGGATAGAAAATAGAGAGTTTCGACTCTCTATTTTTTTGTTGCAGAATATTCAAGAGTTTTGTATACTCTGTATATAATTAAAGAAAAACAATTTCCATGAAAGAGGAAGGAAAAGAAGTATGAACGATTTGGAACTTTACAGAGAGCAAATAACATTGTGTGATGAAAAAATAATCGAAGATTTAACAGAAAGAAATAACATTTTTGAAAAAATGTTAGAATATAAGGAAGAGCATGGTATGCTAATTTTACAGCCAATGCAAAGAGAAAAACGTTTGAAAAGATTAGAAGAAAAATTAGAAGGAAATCCATATAAAGAAGAAATTTTAGATGTGTTTCAACGTATTGCGTGGAATGGCAAACGAGTTCAGGGGAAAAAATTATTTCCACAAAATCTTATTTTAATAGGTTTTATGGGGACGGGAAAAACAACATTAGCGAACTATTTAGGTGAACGATTTGCTATGGATGTAGTGGAAATGGATGCTGAGATTGAAACACAATTAGGGATGTCTATTGAAAAAATATTTTCTGAATATGGAGAAGATTATTTTCGTCAATTAGAAACAGAACTTCTTGAACAATTACAAGTCAAAGAACATGTTGTAATCTCGTGTGGAGGAGGAGTTGTTCTTCGAGAAGAAAATATTGAAAAGTTAAAAAAGCAGGGAAAAGTAGTTCTTCTTACAGCCTCTCCAGAAGAAATTTTAGATAGGATTAGAGAAGATAAGGGGCGTCCATTGTTAGAGGGAAAGAAAAATACAGAATGGATTAGTCAAATGTTAGAAGAACGCGAAGAGAAATATAAAAAGACTGCAGATGTTATAGTGAATACAGATAAGAAAACAATACTTCAAATTTGTGAAGAGATGATTCGAAAATTAGAAGAAATATAAAATGTTGAAACACCTGCGATTGCAGGTGTTTTTTGTATAAATAATAGGAGGAAAAAAATGAAAAAGATAATTTTAGCATCGGCTTCTCCAAGAAGAAAAGAAATTTTGGAGCAGATAGGAATGCAGTTTGAAATTTTAGTTAGTGATTGTGAGGAAAATTACGAGAGTGATAAACCAGAAGAGATTGTAAAAGAGTTGTCGCTTTTAAAGGCGAATCATGTATCTGAACTGGTGGAGAAAAAGGATGTCATTGTGCTAGGTGCGGATACAATTGTTGCTCATGAAGAAAAAGTATTGGGAAAACCTAAAAATAGAACAGAGGCTTTTGAAATGATTCAGAGTATACAAGGGAAAATGCATAAAGTTTATACAGGGGTGGCCATTTTATGTTATGATGAGAATGGTTATAAGAAAACAATAAATAATGCAGTGGAAACAAAAGTATTTGTCTATCCAATGAGTGAAAAGGAAATAAACAATTATTTAGATACAGGAGAATATGTGGATAAGGCTGGAGCATATGCGATTCAAGGGAAATTTGCACCATTTATAGAAAAAATCGAAGGAGATTATTATAATGTAGTGGGATTACCAGTTTCCTATATTTACCAGTCAATAAAATTCTAGAGAAAGAGGGTGGATGTATGATAAAAGCATTATTATTTGATATGGACGGATTGATTTTTGACTCTGAAAAAGTAGTGCAACGTTCTTGGAATATGGCAGGAAATACTCTTGGATATGGTGATATAGGTAATCATATTTATAATACCCTTGGAATGAATGCAAAAAGTAGAGGAGAATATTTTAAGGAGGTATTTGGGGAAGAATTTCCAAATAATCAGTTTAGAGATTTGGCGAGGGAAAATTTTTATACTATTGTAGAACAAGAAGGTTTAGCAGTTAAACCAGGGGCAAGAGAATTGATTCGTTATGCGAAACAAGTAGGACAACGTACGGCCGTTGTTAGTTCGTCGAGAAGACCATATGTCGAAGAGATGTTTAAAAAAGCTGGACTGTACGAATATTTCGATACATTTATTTGTGGAGATATGGTGAAAAAATCTAAGCCAGATCCAGAAATTTATGAAAAAGCCTGCAAACAATTAGGAGTAAAACCGGAGTGTTGTGTTGCTTTTGAAGATGCACCAGCAGGTGTAGAATCTGCAGCTGCAGCCGGAGTGTATGTGATTATGGTTCCAGATTTAGTTCAACCAGATCAAAGTATACGTAATAAAACATGGATGGTTATAGATACATTAGATGAGGCAATTGATATATTAAGAAGAGAAGCTAGAGAGTAAAAAAGAGGAGAAACTTTTGGATGGTTTCTCCTCTTTTTTGCTTATTGCTTAAGATATTGTTCCATATTATCAAGAACTTTTTGATTTAATCTTTCTACAGCTTGTTTTGTCATTCCAGCAGATTGCTTTGCACAGTGAACATTTGGTTGTGAAAGGAAATGGTCATTTCCAATTGCCATGAGAGTATCACAATAATAATGATTCTCAGGATGAGAAAGCCATTTTTCCATTGCATCCACATCGAAAGAAGGGCTAAGTGCTGTGTTGAAAATAATTTTGTGATTGCCTAGAATTTTTAGCTCTTCTTCGTGAAGAAGAGTAATGTTTTTACTTAAACAGCAACAAATGACATCACATTCTTTAAGAAGAGCGTGTAAATCATTGTAACGAATTCCTTTTTTTTCTATAGTATCTTTTCTTGTGCGGCTATAATAGGAAACGTGTGAACCAAAGAATTGAAGCGCATTCGCTACAATTTGTCCAGTTGTCCCCATACCAAGAACGCCAACTTTTAAATTTGTTAATTCTGCTGGTTCGTCAAAGAAGGGGTTTTTTCCGTGAAATCCATGTAATATTTCTACCAATTCTCCAATGACATATTCAGCAACACCATTATCACCGTAATCACGAATACCTGTTACAGTAATATTGTGTTCTCGCGCATAGCGAATATCTACACTTGCGCTCTCTTCTGAATAAAGACTGCAACACATACCGATATATTCTAGATTTGGACAAGCAGATAAAATTTCTGCTGTGATAAAAGTGGTATAACTAACTAAAAGGCAGTCAGCATCTCCGATACGATTGATGATTTCTTCTGTGGAAGATGGGATGTCATCAAATAAAACAAGTTGTTCACAGTGTGTGCGTAATTTCTCTTTCCCAAATGGGAGCATATTAATAGGCTCAATTGCCACAATTTTATTGAATTTTTTCATTTTTTAATTCCTTTCCCAACGACCAGATGCACCACATGGAAGGACGAGTCCGTTACTTGAAACAGGAAGTCCGATTTCTTGTGCTTCTACAAAGCCATTAAATTTTTTTAATTCAGTTGCAAGCATATAAGTAAGTACAGAAGGTGCAAGTCCTGTTGTATACGAGTTGATTAAGAAGAAAAGAGGATCATCGGATAAAATCTGTGTACAGAGTTTAATTAACGGATGAATAGCGTCTTCAATTTTCCAAATTTCTCCTTTAGGGCCTCTTCCATAAGAAGGCGGATCCATGATAATCGCATCATAGTGATTTCCTCTTCGAATTTCTCTTTCAACAAACTTGACACAGTCGTCTACAAGCCAGCGAATAGGAGCATCTTTCAATCCTGAAGAAACAGCATTTTCTTTTGCCCAGGCAACCATACCTTTCGAAGCATCTACATGGGTAACGTTTGCACCTGCACTTGCTGCTGCAAGTGTAGCACCACCCGTGTAAGCAAATAAGTTTAATACTTTAATAGGGCGTCCGGCATTTCTAATTTTCTCTGAGAACCAATCCCAGTTTGTGGCTTGTTCAGGGAAAAGGCCAGTATGTTTAAAACTGAATGGTTTTAGGTTAAATGTCAAATCTTTATAATGGATTTGCCATTGTTCAGGTAAATCAAAAAATTCCCATTCACCGCCTCCTTTTTTACTACGATGGTAATGCCCATTCATTTTTCGCCAGCCCTTATTTATCTTAGGGGTGTCCCATATCACTTGTGGGTCAGGTCTAACGAGGAGATAATTTCCCCAACGTTCTAGTTTTTCTCCATTAGAGGAGTCTATTACTTCATAATCTTTCCAACCATCTGCTATCCACATAATATTAAAATCCTTTCGTAACAATTTCATTTCATATGCAACTATTATAGCAAGAATTAAAGGGGAAGTATAGATATTTTTAGGTTTACCTTTTTAGAGGGGAGTGATAAAATACTTTTATCAGTGTAGAAGGAAAAAGAAGAGGTGATAGAAGAATGATTAAATTAAATGCAATGGGAGATGCTTGTCCTATACCAGTAATCAAAACAAAAAAAGTTATGCAGGAAGTGACTGGGCCAGAAGTAATAGAAGTGTCTGTTGATAATGAGATTGCAGTGCAGAATGTAACGAAAATGGCTTCGTCCTTAGGTGGAGTAATTAGTTCAGAGAAAGTAACGGAACAGGAATATAAAGTGACAATTGAAATGAATGGCGCATTAAAAGAAGAAGTAAACCAAGCTGACTTCGATGAAATAAAAGAAGAGAATATGGTTATTGTTGTTTCTTCAGACCGCATGGGAAGTGGGAACGATGAATTAGGGAAAGTCCTTATTAAGGGATTTATTTTTGCGGTGACACAACTCGATACACTTCCAAAGACGATGTTGTTTTATAATGGAGGGGCTACACTTACAGCAGCAGGTTCGGATTGCCTTGAAGATTTAAAATATCTTGAAGAGCAAGGAGTAGAAATTTTAACTTGTGGAACTTGTTTGAATTATTATAATTTGACAGAACAATTAGAAGTTGGTTCTGTGACAAATATGTATACAATTGTAGAGAAGATGACAACAGCAACAAAAATTGTACAACCATAACAATAAAGGGAAGGGAGAAGATAGATGAATTCGAATATGAAATTAACACAGATGACAAAGACGGCAGGGTGAGCAGCTAAAATAGGTCCAGAGACCCTTGCTCAAGTTTTGAGTAAGTTACCTAAATTTCAAGATGATAATTTGTTGGTAGGAATTGAAACTTCAGATGATGCTGCTATTTACAAGGTAACAGATGACATTGCTCTTATTCAGACAGTCGATTTCTTCACCCCAATAGTAGATGATCCCTATATGTTTGGACAAATTGCAGCAGCCAATTCATTAAGTGATGTATATGCGATGGGAGGAGAACCTAAAATTGCATTAAATATTGTGGGATTTCCAAATTGTCTTGATCCATCAATACTTGGAGAAATATTAGCAGGTGGTGCTGATAAGGTAAAGGAAGCTGGGGCAATTTTAGTCGGCGGACATTCTGTCCAAGACGATGAACCTAAATATGGCTTATGTGTATCTGGGTTTGTACATCCTGATAAAATTTTTAAAAATTATGGCTGTAAGCCAGGGGATGTTCTTATTTTAACAAAACAAATTGGAAACGGAATCATTAATACGGCAATAAAAGCAGAGATGGCTTCAGAGAAGGCGATTAAAGAAGTTACTATTGCAATGGCGTCTTTAAATAAAAAGGCAAAAGAGGTTGTAGAAACCCATCATGTAAATGCATGTACAGATATTACAGGATTCGGACTTTTAGGACATTGTGTTGAAATGGCTGTAGCAAGCGATGTAACATTTGAAATACATGTTAAAGACATTGCTTATTTTGAAGATGCTATTTCTTATGCAAAAATGGGACTTGTACCAGCTGGAGCTTATAAGAATAGAGGATATTCAGGAGAGCAGGTTGATTTGTCACAAGTAGAAGAACATTATGTAGATTTATTATATGATCCACAGACATCAGGGGGCCTCTTGCTTAGCGTTCCTCCAGAAGAAGTGGAAAGTATTATGAAAGAATTTGAAGAAAAGAAAATGGATACAAAAGTATCAATTATCGGAAAGGTAGTAGAAAAAGACGAAAAACTGATACGTCTTTGTTAGCAGGAAGGAACAATGAACAAAAATCTTTTATATCGCAATATACCTAAAGTGGATATCCTTTTAGAAGAGAAAAAGATACAGGAATTAATTAATATTTATGGAAGAGAGATGGTTGTAGAAACCATTCGTGAAGAATTGGATTTACTCCGAGAATATATTAAAGAATGCGAAGAAGAAGAAAGTGCTTTGGCTCGTATAAACACTCTTATAGAAAATATAGAAAAACATATTATTCAAATAAACACGCCAGATATAAAAAGTGTAATTAACGGTACAGGAACAATTTTACATACAAATTTAGGACGAGCACCAATTGGTTTGAAACATATGCAGTATATAGCAGAAATTGCAACAGGATATTCTAATTTGGAATATAATTTAGAAGAAGGAAGACGTGGAGAAAGATATTCGCATTTTGAACAACTACTTTGTAAGATTACAGGTGCAGAAGCTGCGATGGCAGTAAATAATAATGCAGCTGCAGTAATGCTTATTTTAAGTACATTGGGAAAAGGAAAAGAAATTGTCGTATCAAGAGGCGAATTAGTAGAAATCGGAGGAAAGTTTCGTGTCCCAGATGTAATGGAGCAAAGTGGGGCAGTTCTTGTAGAAGTAGGGACAACGAATAAAACACATTTTTCTGACTACGAGAAAGCCATTACAGAGGAAACAGGCGCTTTACTGAAGGTACACACAAGTAATTATCGAATTGTAGGTTTTACAGAGACGGTTCCAATAGAGGAACTTGTTCCACTTGGTAAGCAATATCATCTTCCAATTATAGAGGATTTGGGAAGTGGAGTACTCATTGATTTAAGTAAATACGGATTGGCATATGAGCCAACAGTGCAGGATTCAATTCGTCATGGTGCTGATGTTGTGTGTTTTAGCGGGGATAAGTTACTAGGGGGAGCACAAGCGGGAATTATTGTCGGAAAGAAAGAATACATTGATCGGATGAAGAAAAATCAGATGACAAGAGCTCTTCGTATAGATAAATTTACAGCAACTACTTTGGATGTGATTTTACATGAATATCTTTCCGAAGAAAAGGCTATTAAGAATATTCCTGCGTTACATATGATTACAGAATCATTGGAAGAGGTAACGAAAAGGGCGAAATCTTTACAGAGAATGTTGCGGAAAATGAATTTGGATGCGGAAATTGCATTGGAAAAATGTGAATCACAGATAGGTGGAGGATCTCTTCCACTTGAACGGATTGCAAGTATGGCGGTTACAATAAAACCACTTCATATTACAACAGCAGAACTAGAAGAAAGAATGCGCCATTTACCAATTCCAATTATTCCACGCACAATGAACGATAAAATTGTACTAGATGTTCGTACAATTGAACAAAGATTTTTCAAGACAATTGCGAAACAATTAAAAGAATCGAATATTTTTGAAGAAAAAGCCTAATAGAAGGCGATAAGAAAGGCTAAACGGATATGAAAAATATCATTATTGGAACAGCGGGGCATATAGATCATGGGAAAACAACGTTGATAAAGGCTCTGACGGGAAGAAACACAGATCGTTGGGAAGAAGAACAAAGAAGAGGAATTACCATTGATTTGGGATTTACTTATTTTGATTTGAAAAGTGGAGATAGAGTTGGGATTATTGATGTCCCAGGACATGAGAAGTTCATCAATAACATGGTAGCAGGTGTTGTTGGAATGGACTTAGTTATGCTTGTAGTGGCCGCAGATGAAGGGATTATGCCACAAACAAGAGAACACATGGATATTTTAGGTGAATTAGGCATTGAAAAAAGCATACTTGTATTGAATAAGTGTGATTTGGTGGATGAAGAATGGCTTGAACTTGTGGAGGAAGAAATTCAGGAAGAATTACAAGGAACTTTTCTTGAAAAAGCACCAGTTGTAAAAGTTTCAGCGGCAACAGGTCAGGGAATTCCAGAATTAATTGAAACAATAGAACGATTAACTTCGGATGAAGTTGTGGAGAAAGATATATATACGATTCCTCGACTTCCAGTGGATCGTGTATTTTCGATATCGGGATTTGGGACGATTATTACGGGGACGCTTCTTGCAGGAACAATATGTAAGGAAGATACTTTACAGATGTATCCAATAGGAAAAGAATGTAAAATTAGAAGTATTCAAGTACATGGAGAAAATGTAGATAAGTGTTATGCGGGACAGCGTGTGGCAATCAATATTTCTAATATGAAAAAGAATGAGATACATAGAGGTTGTGTTCTTGCGCCACCGAATAATATGAAAAATACAATGCTGTTGGATGTGAAAATGAATATATTACCATCTTCTATGCGTATTTTAACAAATCACACAAGATTGCATTTATTTACAGGGACAAGTGAAATTTTATGTCGAGCAGTATTGCTTGATAAAGAGGAGATTGGTCCAGGAGAAAGTGGATATGTACAACTTAGACTAGAGGAAGAAATTGCCCTTAGAAGAGGGGATAAATTTATTGTTCGTTTTTATTCACCTATGGAAACCATTGGTGGAGGTGTTGTTATTGAACCAAACCCGACGAAGAAAAAACGTTTCCAAGAAGATGTGATCGAAGAGTTAAGACGAAAAGAATCTGGTTCTACAGAAGATATTATCGAAATGCATATTCGAAATAGTAAAGATGAGATGCTTACTGTAGGAGAATTGGCAAAAATGACAGCACTATCTTTGGATGAAGTGAAAAAAGATGTGGAAACTTTGCAAGCCAAGGGAATTATTAAAGTTTTTCATATGAAAAAAGATAGTTATACTTGGCACAAAGAAAATGATCAAGCGTTGCAAAATCAAATGATAAAAACATTACAAGAATATCATGCGATACATTTGTATCGTTATGGGATGCAAAAAGCAGAAATCCATATGACTTTTCTTAAAAAAGTGAAGCCAAATGTATTTGATTTATATTTAGAAAGTCTTGTGGCGGAAGGTGTGATGAAAAGAAAAAATGAGTTTTTGAGCCTTCCACAGCATGAAATTGCGAAAGATTATGTATATCAGCAAGTGGAAGAAAAACTGTTAGATACATTTGAAAAAGCAAAGCTCGATTTTCCAAAAGTTTCCGAAGTGGATTTTGGCACGGTACCATTTGATGTGGTGGAAGATATTCTTTTACTTCTTGTGGAAGAAAAAAAGATTATTAAATTAGGAGAAGAATTGTATACGCTTACGACTTACATAGAACATTCAAAAGAGATTATCTGTTCGTTGCTTAAAGAAAAAAATTTAATCACGATGGCAGAAATTAGAGATGCTTTGGAAACAAGCAGAAAAAATGCTAAATTAATTGTAGAATATATGGACAGTATAAAAATAACAAAGCGAAATGGAACAGAAAGTGAAAGGGTAGCATACTAATGAATTTAAAACAATTGGAGGCATTTGTATATGTTGCGGAAAAGCAAAGTTTTTCTAAAGCGGCTAAAGAGTTGTATTTAACTCAACCAACAGTTAGTGCACATATATCTTCTCTAGAAAAAGAATTGAATGCACGTTTATTTGTTAGAAACACAAAAGAAGTAAAACTTTCTGTTGAAGGAAAAAAACTTTATGAATGTGCAAAAAAAATGGTGTGCATAGAAAAAGAAATTGAAGATATATTTTTCTGTGAAGAAAAAAGAAAAAATTGTATTACAATATCTGCTTCCACCATACCTGCCCAGTATTTGCTTCCGAAAATAATTGCTAAATTTAATGATAAATATCCAAAAGAACAGTTTGAAATAAGAGAAACAGATAGTACTCATGTTGTGGAAGAAGTTATTAATCGAAAAACAGACATAGGATTTACAGGAACTATATTAGATAAAAAACAATGTAGATATTTACCATTTTATGAAGATGAATTAATTGTAATCACACCAAATAAAGAACATTTTAG
The DNA here is from genome assembly GCA_029264305.1 of Faecalimonas sp. GTDB lineage: Bacteria > Bacillota > Clostridia > Lachnospirales > Lachnospiraceae > Faecalimonas. Next base: position 26,800 of record JARICA010000020.1, read on the forward strand.
AACTTTAAAAAATGCTGGTAATTATGCTGAATGGATTCAAGAAGAACCGATTATTATGAGAGAAGAAGGTTCTGGAACAAGAAAAGAAGCAGAAAAGCAATTGAAAAAAAGAGGAATTCATGTAGGAGAATTGAATATCGTTGCTAGTATTGAAAACCAAGAAACGATTAAATGTTTAGTCGAAAACGGAATGGGGATATCGATTATTTCTAAATTAGCAGCCAAAAGAGAAATAGAATCTGGAAAACTTTTAGGATTTCCTTTAACCAAAGGAGAAAATATTAGAAATATTTATGTAGTATATAACAAGGATATTAAATTATCCCATGTGATAGAAAAATTTATAAAAATGGTTAAAGAAATATATAGTAATTAAAACAAAGCAGTGTGCTTATAGAAAAAAACTATAAGTATACTGCTTTTATTATAGTTTTCGATTAGACTAGGATTTAGAGCAGAGGTATAATAAAAACAACAACGGAAGAGAAGAGGGACAAAAATATGATATATATGGATAATGCGGCAACAACCATGCACAAACCACAAGAAGTTCTCGATGCGGTTGTACGGGCGATGAATTCTATGGGGAATGCAGGAAGAGGAGCACACAGTGCTTCATTGGATGCGTCTAGAACAATTTATGGAACAAGAGAAATTTTGTCACAATTTTTTGGAGCGGAAAGTCCGAAACAAATTGTATTTACGAGTAATTCTACAGAGAGTTTAAATATTGCAATTAAAGGCTTCTTACAACCAAAAGATCATGTAATAACAACGCAGATGGAACATAATTCAGTATTAAGACCGTTGTATGAGATGGAGGAAAAAGGAATTGAATTAACTATACTTTCGGCTGATAAAACGGGAATGATTCGTTATGAAGATTTTGAAAAAGAAATCAAACCAAATACGAAAGCGATAGTGTGTACGCATGCGTCTAATTTAACAGGAAATATGCTTGATATAAAAAGAATAGGGAAAATAGCAAAAAAGCATGGGGTACGATTTATTGTAGATGCATCTCAGACAGCAGGTGTTTATCCGATTAATGTGCAAGAGATGGGAATTGATATTCTTTGTTTTACAGGTCATAAAGGATTGCTAGGACCGCAGGGGACAGGTGGGATGTATGTTAGAAGTGGAATAAATTTGAAGCCATTGAAATGTGGTGGAAGTGGAGTGGATACATATAATATACATCATCCACAGGAAATGCCTACGGCTTTGGAGGCTGGAACACTAAATGGACATGGAATAGCTGGACTTGGAGCAGGTGTTTCTTATATACAAAAAATAGGTATGGAAACAATTCGAGATAAAGAACTTGCGTTGATGTGGAAATTCTATTATGGAGTGAAGGATATACAAAATATAAAAGTATATGGGGATTTTAGTACAAATAAGAGGTGTCCAATCGTAACATTAAACATTGGAGAATATGATTCCTCTGAAGTAAGTGATGAACTGCTTATGACATATAATATTTCTACAAGACCAGGTGCACATTGTGCACCACTTATGCATAAGGCACTTGGAACCGTAGAACAAGGCGCAGTTAGATTTAGTTTTTCTCATTATAATACAGAGGAAGAAATTGCAATTGCAATTCGGGCGATTGAAGAATTAGCACAAGAAGAGTAAGGGGGAAAGAAAATGAATTTATCAGATTCGAAAGTGAAATTAGGTATCGCAGGGATTATCTGTGGAATTGTAGCGGTCATCTTAGCTGCGACAGGAAATCCAGGAAACATGGCTATTTGTGTTGCGTGTTTTATTCGTGATACGGCAGGAGCATTAGGAATGCATCAGGCGGCAGTTGTACAATATGTAAGGCCAGAAATTATTGGTATTGTATTAGGAGCATTTGTGATTTCTGTAATAACAAAAGAATATCGTTCCACGGCAGGTTCCTCACCGATGATTCGTTTTTTGCTTGGGATAATGATTATGATTGGATCGTTATTGTTTTTAGGTTGTCCACTGCGTATGGTAATTCGTATGTCATCTGGTGATTTAAATGCATATGTAGCTTTAATTGGTTTTGTTGGAGGAATTATTACAGGCTCTATAGCACTGAAAAAAGGATTTAGTTTAGGAAGATCCCATGAAACGAATAAAACAAGTGGAGTGGTTTTACCTTTTCTTTTAGTTGGACTGTTGTTACTCGTTTTGTTTCAATCTACATTATTACATAGTAGTCAAACTGGACCGGGGAGCATGCATGCACCAATTTGGATTGCTTTAGTAGGGGGGCTTGTATTTGGAATATTTGCACAAAAATCTAGGATGTGCTTTGCAGGAAGCATTCGAGATATTTATTTGATGAAAAACTTTGATTTGTTTACAGTAATTGCAGGGGTATTTGGTGTTATGCTTATTTATAATGTGGTAACGGGTAATTTTACGTTTAGTTTTACTGGAAATCCTGTAGCACATTCGCAACATATATGGAATATTCTTGGAATGTATATTGTAGGATTTGCAGCGACACTTGCAGGAGGATGTCCTTTAAGACAACTTGTTTTAGCAGGACAAGGATCTTCGGATGCAGCAATTACAGTAGTTGGACTTTTTGTTGGGGCAGCACTTTGTCATAATTTGAAGTTGGCATCAGTAGCGGCTGTTCCTGCAACAAAACAGACATCTGCTGTGTTGGGAGGACCAACTGTAGAAGGGAAAGTGGCAGCGATTATTTGTATTGTGGTATTGTTTATAATTGCCTTTGTTGGAAATAAGAGAAAAACAAACTAGAAATAAAAAGAAAAATATGATACGCTAAGAAAGAAGGAAAAATATGAAAGAAGTAGATGCAAGAGGACTTTCTTGTCCAGAACCAATTATGTTGACAGCGGAAGCGTTAAAAATAGTCAAAGGTCCTGTTAAAGTGTTGGTGAGTGAACCACATCAAAAGACAAATGTAGAAAAATACGCAAAAGATCACGGAAAGAAAGCAGTTTCTACAGAGAAAGGCTCGGAATTCGAAATTGTAATTGAGTAAAATGAGAAAAAAAGAATTAAAATTAGTTGTAACATTTCATACAACAGCAGATGCGATGGCGATGGAAAAATCATGTAAGAAATATCAAGTGTCAGGAAGATTGATTCCTGTTCCGAGAAGCATTTCAGCAGGTTGTGGATTATCGTGGTGTACAGAATTAACAGAATTAAATCACGTGAAAAATGTAATGAAAGAAGTAGGAATTGAAGAGGAAGAAATTCACGAATGTATGGTGTGAGTAAGACGAAAGAAGAGGACTGAAGAGTCCTCTTTTTTTGCCTATGTGCAAAGTGCATAAATATAGAAAAAATCTATAATAGCAAATGCTATAAAATGGCTTTTAGACAAAAAGATTATGAAAAAATTAACAAAAAAAATTGGATTTATGCAAATTTATTGAAGTTTTTATCAAAATGCAGTATTATAAATAGCATAAACAATGTCTGTTAAGGACATTTATAAGAGGAGGGATTTGTTTGGATTTAAACAAAATTGTATTGGCGATTCAGGGCGTACTTGCAGATAAGATTCTTATCGTTGCGCTCGTAGGTACAGGTTTATGGTTTACTTTCAACCTCGGCTTCATTCAAGTTAGAGGATTTGGTGAAGGCTGGAAGCGAACGTTTGGCGGTTTGTTTAAGAAGAGCGGAAAAGCCGGCAAAGAAGGAATGTCATCTTTCCAAGCATTGGCGACAGCCATTGCGGCACAGGTTGGTACAGGTAACCTTGCTGGTGCAGCAACAGCGATTGCCATGGGTGGTCCTGGAGCAATCTTTTGGATGTGGCTCAGTGCTTTCTTAGGAATGGCTACTATTTATGCCGAAGCATTAATGGCTCAGAAGTACAAACAAGTCGGTGATGACGGTGTTATAACAGGGGGACCTGTTTATTACATCAGAGCAGCATTTAAAGGAACATTCGGAAAGATTCTCGCAGGAATTTTTGCAGTACTTATTGTATTTGCATTAGGTTTCATGGGTAATGCCGTACAGTCAAACTCTATTAGCGATGCATTTGGAACAGCGTTTGGCGTTAATCCTTGGATTATTGGTGTTATCGTAGCGGCGATTGCTATGTTTGTGTTTGTTGGAGGTATTTCAAGAATTGCTTCCCTTACAGAAAAGATTGTTCCAATCATGGCTGGATTTTATATTCTTGGAGCATTGATTGTTATCATTGCAAATGGTAATATGATTCCAAAAGCATTCCATGATATTTTTGTTGGTGCATTTAGTCCACAAGCACTTGCAGGTGGTGTGGCAGGATGGACAGTACAAAAGGCAATGGCTCGAGGCATTGGACGAGGTTTGTTCTCTAACGAAGCTGGTATGGGTTCTACACCACACGCACATGCAGTTGCTAAAGTAGATCATCCAGTAGAACAAGGTTTTGTAGCAATGATGGGTGTATTTATTGATACATTTGTTGTTCTTACATTAACAGCTCTTGTAATTCTTACAAGTGGCATGGTTGGAAAAATTGACCCTCTTACAAAAGCAGCATATACAGGAACTGCTTTAACGCAAGTAGGCTTCTCAAGCGTATTTGGAAAAGGTGGAGAGATTTTCATTGCAATATGTATGTTCTTCTTCGCATTTTCAACAATCATCGGATGGTATTTCTTCGGTGAAGCAAATATCAAGTACTTATTCGGAAGCAAAGCTGTAAAAGTTTATGCAGTAATCGTAGCAGCATGTATTATTGTTGGTTCAGCACAAAAAGTTGATCTTGTATGGAACATGGCAGATTGTTTCAACAGTGCGATGGTAATTCCGAACGTTATTGGTTTATGGGCATTGAGTGGAATGGTTAAGAAAGTACATAACGATTATTTCCAAAACTTTAAACCAAATCAGATGAAAAAGAAAAAATAGAATAACGAAGATTTAGAAAAATGGGAAGATGTTTTTTGTGAGAGAGTCAAATGACCGCCGAAGATGCAAGCCTAACAAGCGTCAGTGTTGGGTGAAACTTTCAGGCAAAAGGAGCAAAAAGCGGACCATGCTCTGAACCGAGTGTTATATAATGACACTGGAACAGGTGGGACGGCTTAAAGGCAATAAAGGAAGTATTGCGTTAAACCGTCCCATTTTTATCAAAAGACAGACGGGTGAAAACATGAAAGCAAATTTTATTATTTTAACAAACAATCCTCTTATAGTAGAAAAGTTAGGACGAGAATACACAGTAGAATATGAAGATATTTCTTATGAAGATACATTAAAAAAAGTTCGAGATTATATTTATAAAGGGCATGAACTTTTGACACATCCACTTTCTGGAAGTGTTAAACCGAATGAAACGCCGTACAAATCTATTATGATTTCTGAAAAAATTCAAGGTTTGAACCAAAATTCGGTAAAAATTATAGAACAGGCTATTCAAGCCTGTGGCAAATTTGAATTCAAATCAGATAAATATGCAGAAGATGTATATGATGATTTCCAATATATTGATTATACACTGATTAGCAGTGCATTGCCGTCTGCAACGGCATGGTAAAAAGGTACTCTGGCACGCAAAAGTGCTTAAAGTAATATAAACACAAATCAAAGGAGGTAATTTACAGTGAGAAGATTAGAATTAGGGCACATTAACATTAAAGATATTCAATTTGGTCCGGAATCAAAAATTGAAGACGGAGTGCTTTATGTTGATGAAGAGGCTGTAAAAGCAATCGTTCTTGAGGACGAAAAAATCAAAAGTTGTAAATTAGATATTGCAAGACCAGGTGAAAGTGTAAGAATTACACCTGTTAAAGATGTTATTGAACCACGAGTTAAAGTTGAAGGAAGAGGCGGAGTATTCCCAGGAGTAATCAACAAAGTAGATACAGTTGGTGAAGGAAAAACATATGCATTGAAAGGAATGGCTGTTGTAACAGCAGGTAAAATTGTAGGATTCCAAGAAGGTATTATTGATATGACAGGTCCTGGAGCTGATTACACACCTTTCTCAAAATTAAACAATTTAGTTGTTGTTTGTGAACCAGTTGACGGATTAAAACAACATGATTATGAACCAGCTGTAAGATTTGCTGGATTTAGAGTTGCAGTATATCTTGGAGAATTAGCACGTGAATTAACACCAGATTCAACAGAAGTATTTGAAACATATGGAATCATGGAAGGCGCTGAAAAATTACCTGGGCTTCCAAGAGTTGCGTATGTACAGATGTTACAATCACAGGGGTTATTACATGACACATATGTATACGGAGTTGATGCAAAGAAAACATTATCTACAATGATGACACCAACAGAAGTTATGGATGGTGCAATTGTATCAGGTAACTGTGTATCTGCTTGTGATAAAAATCCAACATATGTTCATGAAAACAATCCAGTTGTACACGATTTGTTTGCAGAACACGGAAAAACACTTAACTTTGTAGCACACATTTTAACAAATGAAAATGTATATTTGGCTGATAAACAACGTTCATCTGATTGGACAGCAAAATTATGCCGTTTATTAGATCTTGATGGTGTTGTTGTATCTCAAGAAGGATTTGGTAATCCAGATACAGACCTTATCATGAACTGTAAGAAAATCGAAGCAGAAGGAATTAAGACTGTTATTATCACTGACGAATATGCTGGACGTGATGGTAAGTCACAATCATTAGCAGATGCAGATGTAGCAGCAGATGCAGTGGTAACAGGCGGAAATGCTAATCAGGTAATTGTTCTTCCAAAACTTGACAAAGTTATCGGAACATTAGATTATGTAAATACAATTGCCGGAGGTAATGAACACAGTTTGCATGACGACGGAACAATTGAAGTTGAAATTCAAGCAATTACCGGAGCAACAAATGAAACAGGTTTCGGTTACTTAAGTGCAAGATAGGGAAGGAGGAAAATAGATAATGATTAAAGTAGTACATTATATCAATCAATTCTTCGCTAATATTGGTGGAGAAGAAATGGCTCATATTCCTGCAGAACTTCATAAAGGAGAAGTAATGGGACCGGGCCTTGCATTTAAAGCAAGTTTTAAAGATGAAGCAGAAATCACAGCAACAATCGTATGTGGTGACTCATGGTTTAATGAAAACCTTGAAGAAGCAAAGAAAACAATTTTGGAATGGGTAAAAGAAGAAAATCCAGATGTATTCGTTGCGGGACCAGCCTTTAATGCTGGACGTTATGGTGTGGCTTGTGGTACAATCGCAGAGGCGGTTCAAGAAGAATTGGGAATTCCAGCTGTAACAGGTATGTATGAAGAAAATCCTGGTGCTGATATGTTTAAAAATAAAGTATACACAGTACCTACAAAAAATAGTGCAGCAGGCATGAGAGCAGCAGTTGCAGATATGGCACCTTTAGCATTAAAATTAGCAAAAGGCGAAGCGATTGGTGCATCTTGCCAAGATCATTATATGCCAAATGGTGTTCGTGTAAACTTCTTTGAAGAAAAACGTGGTTCAAGACGTGCGGTAGATATGTTGTTAAAGAAATTGGCAGACAAACCATTTACAACAGAATATCCAATGCCTGCATTTGATAGAGTTCCACCAATGCCTCCAATTAAAGATTTATCTAAAGCAACAATTGCTTTGGTAACATCAGGTGGTATTGTTCCAAAAGGAAATCCAGATCATATTGAAAGTTCAAACGCTTCTCACTATGGTGAATATGATATTACAGGAGTTATGGATTTGACAGAAGACACATATGAAACAGCACACGGTGGATATGATCCAGTATATGCTAATGAAGATGCTGACCGTGTATTGCCAGTAGATGTTCTTCGTGATATGGAAAAAGAAGGAGTAATTGGAAAATTACACAATAAATTCTATACAACAGTTGGTAACGGAACAGCAGTTGCCTCTGCAAAAGCATTTTCAGAAGAATTTGCACAGAAACTTATTGATGATGGAGTAGATGCAGTTATTTTAACTTCTACTTGAGGTACTTGTACACGTTGCGGCGCAACGATGGTAAAAGGTGTAGAAGGTGCTGGACTTCCAGTAGTTCATGTGTGTACAGTAACTCCTATCTCAATGACAGTTGGAGCAAACAGAATTGTTCCTGCAGTAGCAATTCCGCATCCACTTGGAAATCCTGCTTTAGAAGCAGATGAAGAAAAGAAATTGCGTAGAAATTTAGTTGAAAAAGCACTTCATGCATTGACAGTAGAAGTTGATGATCAAACAATCTTTGAATAATAATAGCTAGAAGGAGAGAACGTTATGAGCAAGATCTATGACGTAATTATCCTTGGTGCAGGACCTGCTGGATTAGCAGCAGGTCTGTACGCAGGGAGAGCCCGTATGTCTACATTAATTGTAGAAAAAGGAAAAGATGGCGGACAGATTGCAATCACTGATGAGATTGAGAACTATCCAGGACAGATTGTAGAAGGAGAATCAGGTCCATCTTTAATTGAAAGAATGACAAAACAGTGTGAAAAATTCGGTGTAGACCGAGTTACTGATGTAATCAATGATGTGGTTCTTGAAGGTGATGTAAAGAAATTAATTAGTGCAAAAGGTGAATATTGTGGTAAAACACTTATCATTGCTACTGGTGCATTTTCAAGACCAATTGGTTGTAAAGGTGAAAAAGAATTCATGGGTAAAGGAGTTTCTTACTGTGCTACTTGTGATGCAAACTTCTTTGAAGATTTTGAAGTATATGTTGTAGGTGGTGGAGATTCCGCTGTTGAAGAAGCAATGTATTTAACAAAATTTGCAAGAAAAGTTACAATCATCCATAGAAGAGATGAACTTCGTGCAGCAAAATCTATTCAAGAAAAAGCATTTAAGAATCCTAAACTTCACTTTATGTGGGATACAGTTGTAGAGGAAGTGAACGGAGATGGTATTCTTTCAGAAATGACAGTAAAAAATGTTAAAACGGGAGAATTAACAAAGATTGAAGCGGATGAAGATGATGGAATGTTTGGAGTATTCGGATTTATTGGAACATTACCAAGTACAAAACTTTTTGAAGGAAAAGGTCTTGAATTAGACGAAAGAGGATATATTCCTACAGATGAAAATATGCATACAAATATTCCAGGAGTATTTGCAGCGGGAGATGTTCGTGTGAAGAGTCTTCGTCAGGTAGTAACAGCAGCAGCAGATGGTGCTATTGCTACAACTCAATGTGAAAAATATATTAACGAAATGGAATAATTTCTTGAAGGAGGACAAACCAATGTTAGATTTGGATAAAACAACATTTCAACCAGAAGTATTAGAAGCAGAAGGATACGTTTTCGTAGATTTTTACGGAGATGGATGTGTTCCATGCCAGGCTTTGATGCCATTTGTTCATGAAATGGCTGAAAAATATGGAGATAAGTTAAAATTCACATCTCTTAATACAACAAAAGCACGTCGTGTTGCTATTGGACAGAAAGTTTTAGGACTTCCTGTTATGGCTATTTACAAAGATGGCGAAAAAATTGAAGAAGTAGTAAAAGATGATGCTACACAAGAAAATATTGAAGCAATGATTCAAAAATATATTTAGTTTGTATTTTTGAAGAAAAATATGTATACTTAATATGCGTATAAAGCGAAAAGCTTTTGCGGAAATGTGAAAACATTTCAACTATAAATAATACTAAAAATAAATGGAAAGGAAGGAGAAGAAGCCATGGCAATTTTAGATGGTAAAAAAGTAATCATCATCGGCGACCGTGATGGTGTACCAGGACCTGCTATTGCTGAATGTGTTAAGACAGCTGGCGGAGAAGTAGTTTTTTCTTCAACTGAATGCTTTGTCTGAACGAGCGCAGGTGCAATGGATCTTGAGAATCAAAAACGTGTTAAAGACTTTGCAGATGAATTTGGTGCAGAGAATTTAGTAGTTATCGTTGGAGCAGCAGAAGGAGAAGCAGCAGGATTAGCTGCTGAAACAGTTACTGCAGGAGACCCAACATTCGCAGGACCATTGACTGGGGTCGAGTTAGGACTCACGGTATATCATGTATGTGAACCAGAATTGAAAGAAGAATTCGATGAAGCAGTTTACGATGAGCAGGTAGGTATGATGGAAATGGTACTTGATGTTGATGATATCGTAAGCGAGATGTCATCTATTCGTGAACAATTTTGTAAATATTTATAGAAGATAAGTATTTATAGCGAAAATCTGATTTGATTTTGGGTTTTCTACAGGCGATGAAGTAAATGCTTACTTCATCGCCTTTTATTGTATGAAGCAAGTTTATTATTTTTAGTATAGATAAAACAATATTTAAACATCTAAAAGAAAGGTGGAACCTTCAAATGAACAGTGTAATTAAAGGAGCCAGTTATGTATTGGCACATACTCCACAGATGGTGGTATATAATGGAACAACACAGACAACAGAAAGAGTTGTAAATCCAGAATCTGAATATTTAAAAGAATTAAACAGTCATCTTCGTACTTACGAAGAATGTGTAAATTACTGGCCAAACCAAGTATATATTGGAAATGCACATCCAGATGAACTTGCAGAGGTTGAGTTTCCATATTATGACAAAGCAAAAGAAGGAGCAGAAAGATTTGGTAAATATGGTGAAATTATGCCAGAAGACGAATTCCTTCTTTTAGTACAAGCTTGTGATATGTTTGAAGTAGTAAAATTAGATAAAGAATTTGTTGCTTCAACAAAAGAAAAATTTATTGCAAATCCAATTATTACAGAAGATATTATTGAAAAAATTGAAGAAGGTATTGAACTTTCTGAAATCGAACATTTAGTAAGTGATGAACATGCAGAAGGACTTTATTTTGCAGAGAAATTAGTTGGATGTGTTAAAAGAGCTCATGATATTGATGTAAATCTTTCGGCACACGTTATGCATGAAAATATGATGAGTAAAGCAACAAGTGTTCTTGCTTTATTATATGCTGTAAGAAATACAGGTATTGATAAATCTGAAATTGAATATGTAATCGATTGTGCTGAAGAAGCATGTGGTGATATGAATCAACGTGGTGGTGGTAACTTTGCAAAAGCAGCAGCGGAAGTTGCAGGGCTTTTAAATGCCACAGGTTCTGATTCTCGTGGATTTTGTGCAGGACCTTCTCACGCATTAATCGAAGCCGCAGCACTTGTAAAATCAGGAGCATATAAATGTGTTGCAGTTACGGCTGGAGGATGTACAGCTAAACTTGGTATGAATGGGAAAGATCATGTGAAAAAAGGACTTCCTATTTTGGAGGACTGTTTAGCAGGTTTCTGTGTAATTATCTCTGAAAATGATGGAGTAAGCCCAGAAATTAATCTTGATATTCTTGGACGTCACACAGTTGGTACAGGTTCAGCACCACAGAACGTAATTGGAAGTCTTGTTGCAACACCACTTGAAAAAGTTGGAATGAAAATTACAGATATTGATAAATATTCTCCAGAAATGCAGAATCCAGATATTACAAAACCAGCAGGAGCTGGAGATGTACCGTTAGCAAATTATAAAATGATTGCGGCTTTAGCAGTTAAGAAAGGTGAACTTGATAGAAAAGAATTACCTGCGTTTGCTACAAAACATGGATTGACAGGATGGGCTCCAACACAAGGTCATATTCCTTCAGGTGTTCCATATATTGGATTTGCCGTGGAAGATATTAAAGCTGGTAAAATCAAAAATGCTATGATTATTGGTAAGGGAAGTTTATTCCTTGGTCGTATGACAAATCTTTTTGATGGGGTGTCATTTGTAATTCAGGCTAACACAGGTGCGGAAGAAAACGCAGGTGTTTCTGAAGAAGAAGTAAAAGGATTAATTGCGAAAGCGATGAAAGATTTTGCAGAAACTCTTATGGCAGAATAGAGAGGTGGAAAAAATGGCAAGTAGTGTAGAAAAAATGATTGCTTCCACCTTTATGGAAATTGCGCAAGGGTTGGAAACGGGAAGTTTTGGAAAACGTCCTAAAATTGCTCTTACAGGTATGGGAAGCGAACATGGAGAAGAAAATAGTATGGCAGCAGCTATTGAAGCTGCGAAAGACGGAATAGATGTTTACTATATCGGTACATTAGAGGCAGAAGGTGTGACGACAATTAAAGTGGCTGACGATGAAGAAGGTCATAAAAAAATGGAAGAAATGCTTAAAAATGGGGAAATTGATGGTGCAGTAACAATGCATTTTCCATTTCCAATAGGTGTCTCTACAGTAGGTCGATGTGTAACACCAGCAACTGCAAAAGAAATGTTTATAGCAAATACAACAGGAACATCAAGTACAGATCGTATTGAAGGGATGATTAAAAACGCTATTTATGGAATTATAGCAGCGAAAGCGTGTGGAAAGAAAAATGCTACAGTAGGTATTTTAAATGTAGATGGCGCACGTCAAACTGAAAAAGCGTTAAAACAACTTCAAGAAAACGGATATGATATTACTTTTGCTGAATCAGGAAGAGCAGATGGTGGATGTGTAATGAGAGGAAATGATGTCTTACAGGCATCTCCTGACATTATGGTAACAGATTCTTTGACAGGGAATATTCTTGTAAAAATGTTGTCTTCATTCACAACGGGTGGAAGTTTTGAGGCAACTGGTTTCGGATATGGTCCTGGAATTGGTGAAGGATATGAACAACTTGTTATGATTGTATCTCGTGCATCAGGAGCTCCGGTTATTGCGAATGCAATTCGTTATGCAGGCCAACTTGTTCGTGGAAAAGTATTTGAAGTTGCGAAAAAAGAATTTGCGGCTGCAAATAAAGCTGGTTTAAAAGAAATATTAAACGCACATAAAAATGTAGCAAAAACAACTGAAGTTGAGGAAGTGAAAGAACCTCCAAAAGAAGTTGTGACAGCACAAATTCCAGGAATTGAAGTTATGGATTTGGAAGATGCAGTTAAAACACTTTGGAAAATAAATGTCTATGCAGAAAGTGGAATGGGATGCACAGGACCAATTGTTCTTGTATCTGATGCAAATTTGCTTAAGGCAGAAGAAGAATTGAAAAAAGCTGGATATATTAATTAGGCGGGAGCGAAAAAGATGAAAGTTTATGATACAGTAAATAAAGTAGATATAGAGGCTACTGAGGAAGAGTTAATCAAACTTATGGCTCCAGGTGGACGTCAGGTAGATTTATATTTAGAAGGAAAGAAAACAGATGAAGATGGTTATCTTACATGGGATGTAGAACATTGGTCAAGTATTGATGGGAAAAGATTCATTCGCTGTTATTCTTTAGAAGGAAGAGTTCTTGGAGAGTCTACAGGACATAATATTTATGATTTAAGAAATGACTTTAAGCCAGAAGAGGCAAAAGAAGTGAAATTAAGTTAAAACTCAAATATGAAAAAACAAATTTTAAGTGCTCATTTTCAAATGGGCACTTTTTACGTATACTAAGTATGGATTTCTAAAAGGATAATTTGTATGAAAGAGGATTAGCGAGAAATGAAACAAACATATACTATTGGGGAAATTGCAACGATGCTAAGAATTGGAGTGGATGCAATTCGATTTTACGAAAAAAAAGGATTAGTACATCCGAAAAAAGATGAAACAAACAACTATCGTATATTTGATATGTATAATATTTTGGAATTGTTAGACGTGATTTACTATCGAGAATTAGACATTCCTATTGCAGATATTATTTCCATTTTACAGACAGGGAAGAAGGAAAATATGAAAGAATTGTTGGAAGAAAAGAGGAAGAAGGCACAACAGAGAATCATATTTGAACGTCAATTAATAAAGAAAATTGAATATATTGAAGGGGCATATGAAACGATTGAATCTCATCAAGGAATAAAAATGAAAGAATTTCCTAAAACATGGATATTGGCATGTGGTAGTGAAAAAGAAGAAATCATGAAATCTCAAATTGTAGATTTAACAAAAGATCAGTTTGTAATGAGTCACCTTTATTCTACTTATCATATGCAAAGTAGAAATATGCAGGAACTTTATATTACTATGGAACAAAGTATTATGAAGGAATTTGGAATATCTTGGAAAAAATGTACTCCTCTAAATCTTGGTTTATGTATTTACACAGTGGTACAATTATCTAATATGACTTTGCAAAAAGAAGATATCAAAAAAATCCTTGATTTTGCAAAAGAGCATAATATGTTTTGTGATGATATTGTTTATGTGCATGAAATTCCTTTGACAGCATACACAGATGAAACGAATTATTTTGCCGAAATTTATTTACCGATAAAAAAGAAAGATTTTTCTTGACTCTAGTCCTAGACTAGGGTTTATACTTCAAAACGGTGATGAAATTATGAGAACAGAAGTATTGAAAAAACAACTATTTCAATATATCCTTCCATCGATGTTAGCGATGTTGCTAAGTGGTTTCTATGCTATTGTAGATGGTTTGTTTGTAGGAAATGCAGCGGGAGATGCGGCTCTTGGTGCGATTAATTTAGTATGGCCATTACAATGTGTTTTGAATGCTACGGCTGTTGGTTTAGGAGTTGGAAGTGCCGTTTTAATGTCTACCTATTTGGGAAGTGAAAAGTATGAGGAAGCTAAGCGCACATGTTTGCTAGGAATTGTATTATTGTTTATTGCAGGGGCTGTTTTGTCCTTAGTATTGTTATTCTTTTTGCCACAATTGTTATCTTTTTTAGGAGCAAGCGGAGAACTAGCATATTTATGCAGACAATATATTGTAATTATTTTATGTGGAGGAATTTTTCCTGTGATTGGGAACGGACTGAATCCATTAATAAGAAATCAAGGGAATACGGTAAGCGCAACGGTTTTGATGAGTACTGGTTTGATCACGAATATTGTTTTAGACTATTATCTTGTTTTTAGATGGGAAATGGGACTGCGTGGAGCTGGATTAGCTACAATTTTTGCTCAAGCAGTTGTTGCCTGTTGTAGTTTGGTATTTTTGTGGAAAAAGCAAGGTGAATTATTTTGTAAAGAAAATTTGCAATTTCGTTTTTCAGAGGTGAAAAAGATTATTCATATAGGGGTTTCTCCGTTTGGACAAGTGGTAGTACCTTCCTTAGTAATATTGTTTACCAATTGGAAATGTATTATCTATGGGGGAAATACAGCGGTAACAATCTTTTCTGTAGTATCTTATGTACTGTCAACAATTCAATTATTATTACAAGGTATTGGAGATGGGGTACAGCCTCTATTTTCATTTTACTATGGTGGAAAAAAGAAAAAAGAAGTATCTTGGTTATACAGACATGCATTCTGGATATCGGTTGTTGCGTCTATATTTTTTACTGTAATTGTATACGTGTATGCGGGAGAACTTGCAAAACTATTTGGAATACAAGAAGGCCTTAGAGAACCTTGTGTGGAAGCGATTCGATTTACGTCGTTCGCATTTGGAACTTTGGGAATTGCGCGTTTAACTTGTTCCTACTTTTATGCAACAGGAAACCATATTATTTCCACTATTCTAGTATATATAGAACCATGTTTGTTGTTGCCGCTATTTTTACAGATATTAACTATGACATTTAAAATGACTGGTGTGTGGATGGCATATCCACTTGTTCAACTACTGTTATGTGTAGCAACAATGGTCATTAAGTATAGGATGGAAAAAGAAAAATAAGAGTATTATGAAAAATCCCTCATAAGTAGATAAGACATATTTGCTCCGTCTACTTATGGGGGATTTTTCAAAACATTTATATTTCTTCTTTAAATCTGTCTAAAACATGGGGCAGAAGTTTGTCACTATATTCTGTAAGAGAATATTTCCCTTTACATAGAGCCCAGTCGTAAAGAAGAGAACGTTCATACATTGTATAAAGTTTTACCAAATCAGATACACTGTTTGCGGGATGGAATTCACCTTTGTTCAATGCATCTTCGATGATTTCTGTAATCCATGTGAAATAGTAGCGCTTTTTATCGAGTAAAGATTTTGTATCTTTTGTGACTAATTGGGAAGAATATAAATAAGCAAGTAAATTCACATCGACACTTGTTTCAATCATATAAAATAATTCATGATTTAAAAAAAGCAGTTTATCATATGCGGATAAATCTGGATTAATTATTGTTGTTAATTCTTCGTATTTATCATCTAACAAGTAAGAAAGAGAACTTAAAAGAGCATCTTTCCCCTTAAAATAATGATAAAATGTTCCTTTTGATGTTTTTGAAGCAGTAATAATATCATTTATGGTAGTTTCTTCATAACCATTTTTGTAAAAAAGATTCCAAGCTGCTTTGACAATTCTGCTTTTTGGGGATTGGCGTTTGCGTGACACTTGCCTAAACCTCCTTATCCGATTGAAAAACCATATTTTAATGGGTCTGTTGGATCAATCACATATGTTCCCATACCTGTAATGTATGCACTTCCGGTAATTTGTGGAATAACTGCTTTGAATTCGCCCACAGATGCTTCGTCTTTAATTACACCTTTAAATACGGAACCTGTGAAAGATTCATATCGGAATTCTTCACCAATTTTGATTTCGTTCCAAGCGTAAAGAGTTGCAAGTTTAGCACTTGTACCAGTTCCGCAAGGAGAACGGTCAGCTTGCGCTTCTCCAAATATAACAACATTTCTCATGTCTGCTTTTTCAGGGTTTGGTGTTGGACCGTAAAATTCTACAAGATCGACTGTTGTTATGTCAAGCGTAGGGTGTTGAATAGATATTTCTTTGTTGATTTTCTCAAGCATCTTCATTCCTAATGTCTGAAGAGCAGGTACGGCAGAAGGTCCAATATTGTAGCCTAATTTAGAAGCATCCACTAATGCGAAGAAACTTCCACCAAAAGAAATACAATAAGGGATTGTGACACCATCAATTTCTACAGAAAGATTATCTTTATATAAGAAAGCAGGAACGTTTGTTAAAGTAACTTCTACTGCTTTTCCGTTTTCAACTTTTACTTTTGTACGGATAATTCCAGCAGGGGCTTCCAATACTACTTCTGTATATGGTTCGGTTACAGGAACAAGTCCTGTCTCAACAGCAACAGTTGCAGAACCGATGGTTCCGTGTCCACACATATTTAAGTATCCGCCTGTATCCATAAAAATAACACCAAGATCAGCTTCTTCACTGATAGGTTCTGTTAAAATGGCTCCAAACATATCGTGGTGTCCTCTTGGCTCAAGCATTAATGCTGTTCTGTAATGATCACAGTGTTCTACAAGAAAATTTTTACGTTCCATCATAGTGTTTCCTTCTAATTCAGGAAAACCTGATAATACGATTCGGGTGAATTCACCCACTGTGTGTGAGTCAACTACAGTGAAGGCTGCTTCGAATCGCTCTTTGTTAAGTGTTGGATTTAATGACATATCCGTTCCTCCTTATAAATAAATAATATAAATTAATCATAGAAAGATCTATTTTCAATAAGAAAAACTATTGAAAAAACAAAAAAATACGGTAAAAAACGACAAAAAAATAACAAATAGACCACGTTCTAGTCCGCATTCTAGTATTGAGTTCAATTCTATAAGGATATTATGCGTGAAAACCCTTTAAAAGTCAACGATTATTTGTTAGAATAAAAATGACAAAAAAACAAAAAATAACTTGAAATATAGGTCGAATTATGGTAGTCTAAAAGCGTAAAATATGTGAGGGTAGATGGGTAACTGGTGTGCCTCCTAGTCTTCAAAACTAGTGTTGGGCGTTAAGAGCGTCCTGGGTGGGTTCGATTCCCACATGCCCTCGCCAAAAAAGAATGTTAAAAATAATACGAATGATTAAAAAGAATACAACATTATAGGCAATAATAGATTACAGAACTTTATGTTCTGTAAAATTTTTATAAAGGTAAAAGGAGAATGGTGTAATGAAAGATGTACAGATTCTATTAAGACAACACGTAGGTGCACCTTGTCAAGCGATTGTAAAAAATGGTGATAAAGTAAAAAAAGGAACATTGATTGCAACACCTACAGGACTTGGAGCAAATATTTTTTCAAGTGTTTATGGTGAAGTAGTAGATGTTTTGGAAGACAGAATTATTATTAGACCAGATGAAGTACAGAGCGAAGAGTTTGAGAAGATTGAAGAAGGTAGTAAACTTGAGATGATTAAAGCTGCCGGGATCGTTGGTATGGGAGGAGCAGGTTTCCCAACAGGCGTAAAAATCGGAACAGACTTACAAGGCGGATATATCCTTATTAATGCAGCAGAATGTGAACCAGGACTTCGTCATAATATTCAACAAATTGAAGAAGAATGTGACAAAGTTATTCGTGGTGTTAAATACACAATGGAAATTTCTAACGCAGCAAAAGCTATTTTTGCTATTAAGAAGAAAAATGAAAAAGCAGTTCAGATCCTAAAAGAAGCATTGAAAGAGGAAGAAGCAATTTCTATTCATTTACTTCCAGATATTTATCCAATGGGAGAAGAAAGAGCAGTTGTAAGAGAATGTCTTGGCATTGAATTAAAACCAGAAGAACTTCCTTCCGTAGCAAAATCAATTGTAATTAATGTGGAAACGTTAGCAAGAATTACAGAAGCGATTGAAGAAAGAAAACCTTGTTTCAGTAAAAACTTAACAGTAATTGGTAAGTTGAATGGAGGAAATGCGCCACATGTATTTAAAGATGTTCCAGTAGGAACAAGCGTAGAAGAGTTGATTGAAAGAGCAGGTGGCATTGACGGAAACTATGGTGAAATCATTATGGGTGGTCCTTTCACTGGAAAAGCAACAACTTTAGATGCTCCTATTACAAAAACAACAGGTGGAATTATTGTGACAATAGAATTTCCAGATTTACACGGTGCAACGATGGGAGTTTTAGTCTGTGCTTGTGGTGGGGACGAAGCGCGTATGCGTGATCTCGCTGAAAAAATGAATACAAAAGTTGTTTCAATAGCAAGATGTAAACAAGCGAAAGAGATGAAGAGCGGTGCGTTAAAATGCGAAAGACCTGGTAACTGCCCTGGACAAGTTAAAAATAGTATGCAGTTTAAAAAAGATAAATGTGAATACATTATTATTGGTAACTGTTCAGATTGTTCCAATACAGTTATGGGTTCAGCACCAAAAATGAACTTAAAAGTACTTCATCAAACAGACCATGTGATGAGAACAATCGGTCACCCATTATATAGATATTTAACTGTTTCTAAACAAGTAGAACAGGATATTTAAGGAGAGGGGGGACTAGATATGTTAATCACAAATGAAAATGTAAAGGAATACACAGATAAACCAGCAGTATTTGCAATCAAAATAGAAGCGGGGACAGAAATAGCAGCAGAACATTTGGAACATCCAATGTTTTTAGATGATATGGTAAGTTCTAATTTATTTACTTTGGAGAATGCTTTGACAATTGGTCAGGTTATTGGAGTAAAGACGGTAAAAGATTGTGATGCATTTACACCTGTTACAGAAGAAGTGGTAGGTGGAGCAGTGAAACTTGCTCAAAAAGAAGAAGTAGTTAAAGAAAAAGTCCAGGAAGTACAAACGGAGATGGCAGAACAAGATGGAAATACAATCATTATTTCCATTAAAGAAGGAAAAGATATTTATCTTGAACTTCCACTATAGGTATTACAATCACGAAAGTGATTAGAATATATAAATGATGAAACTTGATTAAACAAGGAGGAAAAAATATGTCAATTACAGCTGAAACAGCGAAAGAACATGCAAAAGATCCTGCAGTATTATGTTGCAGAGCAGAAGAAGGCATTATAATTGGACCAGAGAACTTAGAGGACCCAGCGATTTTTGATGATTTGGTAGACTCAGGTTTATTAAACTTAGATGGGGTATTAACAATTGAAGAAATCTTAGGTGCGAAATTAACAAAAACTTGTGATTCACTAACACCAGTTACACGTGATGTAATTGATGCGATTCAGACAGTTGCTGAAGAAAAAAGTGAAGAACCAGTACAAGTAGAAGCACCAGTAGCACCAGTGGCATCAAAAGCAAATGGTGGAGTGTTAAAAATTCATATTGGTGAAGGGAAAGACATTCAGATTGAACTACCAATGAATGTAGGTACAAGTACAGCTAAAGCGGTAGAAATTCCAGCAGGAGCTGAAGTGAAAGAACAAGAACCAAAATTAATTAGAAGTTTAACAAGAAAACACTTCAAAATTACAGAAGTAAAGAGAGGACCTGAAACAAAAATTGAAGGAACAACTCTTTACATTAGAGAAGGTATTGAAGAAGAAGCAGTAGCATCTCAGGAATTAGTAAATAGTTTAAAAATTGATGTTATCACACCAGCAGAATATCACACATATTCAGAAACAATTATGGATGTTCAGCCAATTGCCGCAAAAGATGGAGATGATGAAATTGGTTCTGGAGCAACAAGAGTCCTTGATGGCGTTGTTATGATGGTAACAGGTACAGATGCTAATGGAGTTCAGATTGGTGAGTTTGGTTCATCTGAAGGATATTTAGATGAAAATATTATGTGGGGACGTCCAGGAGCACCAGATGAAGGTGAAATCTTTATTAAAACAGAAGTGGTTATTAAAGAAGGAACAAACATGGAAAGACCAGGTCCTTTAGCTGCTCACACAGCAACGGACATGATTACACAAGAAATCAGAACAGCATTAAAGAAATTAGATGAATCTTTAGTAGTGGAAACAGAAGAGTTTAACCAATACAGACGACCTGGAAAGAAAAAAGTTGTTATTGTAAAAGAAATCATGGGACAGGGTGCTATGCATGATAACTTAATTCTTCCTGTAGAACCTGTAGGAGTACTTGGTGCAAAACCAAATGTAGATTTAGGAAACGTACCTGTAATGGTATCTCCACTTGAAGTATTAGACGGATGTATCCATGCTCTTACTTGTATTGGACCTGCATCAAAAGAAATGTCAAGACATTATTGGAGAGAACCATTGGTACTTGAAGCTCTTCATGATGAAGAAATTGACTTGTGTGGAGTTATTTTCGTAGGAAGTCCACAAATCAATGCAGAAAAATTCTATGTATCTAAACGTGTAGGTATGATGGTAGAAGCACTTGATGTTGACGGTGCGTTTATTACAACAGAAGGTTTTGGAAATAACCACATTGACTTTGCGAGTCATCATGAACAAATTGGTATGAGAGGTGTTCCGGTTGTAGGTTTATCTTTCTGTGCTGTTCAAGGTGCTTTAGTAGTTGGTAACAAATATATGACAAACATGATTGATAATAATAAATCTGAAGCGGGTATTGAAAACGAAGTTCTTGCTTGTAATACTCTTTGTCATGAAGATGCGATTCGTGCTCTTGCAATGCTTAAAACAGCAATGGCTGGTGAAGAAGTAAAAAAACCAGAAAAGAAATGGAATCCAAATGTAAAAGCAACTAATGTTGAATTAATCTCTAACGTAACAGGTAAACCGATCGAACTTGTTAAAAACGAACAGTCATTACCAATGAGCGATAAGAGAAGAGAAAAATACAACTAATTCGGGTGATAGATATGAAATATGGCGATAAATTAATTAGAATGGAAGGTGTAATCGTGGAAGTTCATGATGGCTGTGTAGCTGTGGACTTGAAAGGAAGATTGGGATACTTGAAAATTCCGATGAGAATGTTGATTACAGATTATCCACTCGCAGTAGGACAAGAAGTTGCATGGAACATGAGTTTTATCGAACAACTTGGTCCGGAAGCCAATGATAAATATGTAAGTAACCTAGATGTATATAACCGCAGACAAGAAGAAGCACGTCTGAAAAATGAAAACAATAAGGAGGCAAAATAATGAGTTTAACAACAGTTAAAGGAATACAATCAGAAATTTTCGTTCCGATTACACCTCCATCAGTATGGACTCCTGTGACAAAGGAAATCAAAGATATGACAGTAGCACTTGCAACAGCTGCTGGGGTTCATCACAAAGATGATGAAAGATTTAACCTTGCTGGAGACTTTACATGGAGAAAAATTACAGATACAATGAAATCAGAAGATTTAATGGTATCACATGGTGGATATGATAACAGTGATGTTAATAAAGATATCAACTGTATGTTCCCAATTGATAGAATTCATGAATTAGCAAAAGAAGGATTTATTAAAGCTTGTGCACCTGTACATGCAGGTTTCATGGGTGGTGGTGGAAACCAGGAAAAATTCAAACATGAAACTGGTCCAGCTATCGCTCAAATGTTTAAAGAAGAAGATGTAGATGCTGTACTTCTTACTGCTGGTTGAGGTACTTGCCACCGCTCTGCAGTATTGGTGCAGAGAGCGATTGAAGAAGCTGGAATTCCAACAATTATTATTGCAGCTCTTCCACCGGTTGTACGTCAATCCGGAACACCACGTGCGGTTGCTCCGTTAGTTCCAATGGGGGCTAATGCCGGAGAACCAAACAACAAAGAAATGCAAACTGCTATCGTAAAAGCAACATTAGAACAATTGGTAGAAATCCAAACACCAGGAAAAATTGTTCCGCTTCCATTTGAATACGTAGCTAAAGTTTAATTATAAAATATCATCTGCAGTATTGTGCTGTGGGTGATATTTTTTTGCAGTTTATGATATAATGCGTAATAAAAAGATGAGCGAGGTGAAAATGTCATTGCAAAAAGTAAAAGATTTAAGAAGATTAGTAATTAAAGCATTTCATATCAGTACTATTAAAGAAGGAAATGAAAATAGAGTTTCTGCACTTGGTGAGATGACGGTGCGCTCGGGACTTGTAAAGTTGGATGAGGAAAAATCTGCAATTGATACAATAGAAGTTGTCGTTGTGAAACCAGGAGAACATAATCGATGGACAAATAGTATAATGGATATTATTCCGATTTCAACAAAAGTGCTGGGAAAATTAGGAGAAGGAATTACCCATACCCTGACAGGTGTATATGTTATTTTGACTGGAGTAGATGTGAATGGAATACAAACAGCAGAGTTTGGTTCTTCAGAAGGAAATTTGGAGGAAAAATTATATTTAGGAAGAGCGGGAACTCCTTCTTTGGAAGATTATATTATTTCTTTTAATGTAACTTTTAAGGCGGGAATGGGACAAGAAAGGTGTGGTGTAACAGAGGCACATCAAAGATGTGATGAGTTCATACAAGAGTTCCGAGAACAAATGAAAAAGTTCAAAGGAGAAGAGTGTACAGAAAGACATGAATATCATGATATTGTGCGTCCAGGGAAAAAACGAGTTTTAATCGTGAAACAGGTTGCTGGTCAAGGTGCGATGTATGACACGCATTTATTTGGAAATGAACCATCTGGAATGGATGGGGGGCTTTCGATTATAGAGATGGGAAATATGCCGGTGCTTGTAACACCGAATGAATACAGAGACGGAATTATCCGTTCTATGCAATAGGAGGAAGAATATGGGAATTGGTCCATCAACAAAAGAAACATCCTTACATCACTTTCGTGATCCGTTGTTAGATGTTGTGTCTTCAGATGAAGATTTGGATTTAATGGGAATTTTGCTTGTGGGTACACCGGATGCAAATGAGGAGAAAATGCTTGTGGGAAGGCGGACGGCTGTTTGGGCAGAAGGAATGCGAGCGGATGGGGTGATTATTTCCTCTGATGGATGGGGGAATAGTGATGTAGATTTTACAAATACAGTAGAAGAACTTGTTACGAGAGGGATTGAAGTTACAGGATTGAATTTTAGTGGGACAGTAGGACAATTTGTAGTGGTAAATGAATATTTAGATGGGATCATAGATATTAATAAAAGTGAAAGTGGAACAGAAACTTGCGTGGTGGGTGAAAATAATGTGAATACACTAGATGCAAAAAAAGCTGTTGCAAGATTAAAATTAAAAATGCGAAAAAAATCAAAAAGACTGTGATGAGAATTACAGTCTTTTTGCATCTTTGAAAAACAGTAAAGAAGTATAAAGCATAACACATATAACAATGATGGTTAAAATGTTCATTGGGAGAGATGCAGCAATTGTGTATGCAACAAAAACACCAAAGAGTCCAAAAATACTTATAGTTAACGCAGCTTTCCGATCATATTTTCCTGAGTGAATAAATTGAATACTTGCTGATGGCATCAGAAAAGCACAAGAACCCATCATTATGGGGAAAGCGGCTGTAACATTTAATCCTAAAGCGCTTACCATAGCCATGCAAGGAGCATATAGACCAACTCCAACGGTCATCAGTGCTCCAAGAAGTGTGTTGAAGAAAATACCAATAATAAGTTTGTATCCGTTTAAACCATAAGTTAAATGTTCGGAAATTGTAGAAGTTAGATTGCGGTCGTTAAAAGAAAAGAGTTGCTCGTGTTTCAGTTTGCTCATGACGGAGTTTAATTCGTTCTTTGTAATGGAAGGGTCGGAATAAATTGTTTTTTCCGTATCGCTCAAAGTATAGTTGTTTTTTATATGATAAATCCATTCATCGCTATTTTGAATTGTAAACCCGTTCCTAGTTAATTCGTGAACAATAGATTCGGGAGTGAGGGTTTTTTCAAATGGTCCTATATGAGCTAGTTTTAGAGAAAGAATAATTGCTAATATAATAAGAGCGAATCCGAGTGCGAGA
This sequence comes from Faecalimonas sp., assembly GCA_029264305.1. Taxonomy (GTDB): domain Bacteria; phylum Bacillota; class Clostridia; order Lachnospirales; family Lachnospiraceae; genus Faecalimonas. Next base: position 51,205 of record JARICA010000020.1, read on the forward strand.
CGAATGATTTTTGGTGACCATTTTGAGACGATAGAAGCACCGTAAATGGCTCCGATAATAGCACCACTGATTAAAAAAATAAGGGTAATTCCTTCTATTTTAATAAGATGGAGAAATAATAAAAATTCTGCTATAGTAGGAAGGGTGTGTGCTACATTTAAAGTTCCAGGCATTTTCTCGTCAGAACAAGAATGTGTAAATTTAAAGGCAGCTTGACAAGTTGCGAAACTTCCAATTCCCCAAGTGTCTAAAAGGTCACTGAAAAAACCAATGAAAGCAAGTGTGAATAAGTTGTGTTTAGAAAAATCGGATTTATGTTTTAAGCAATCTGTAATAAGAATGATAGTAAATAAAAGAGCATAAAGACAAATAATTATTTTTATAATATATACAAAATTCATTGCATTTCCTCCTATTATAATAGATAATAGTTTATTATAGTCGAAGGATAAAAAAACATACATACATATAAAAAAATAAAAGAAAATATTGTATTCAAAAAAATACAATATTTTTCAAAAAACACTTGAAAAAAGTGAAATCCTTTAGTATACTTAAAAAGCTGTGACATGATAGCGATGAAACGAGAGGTTGCTACTTATAATAGTAGGTGTTCCGCGGAGCGAATGTCAAGTTAGGAAACTGGCGACAAGTCACTGTACGAATCAATAACAGCCACTGAAACGTGGTAACAACGTGTGAAGAGATTAGGACACACACGGGAGAGTGTACAGTCACCGCTTGTCGTACTGAAGTTAAAAGTACGAAAAGGAGGCGACTTTTTTTATGGCAAGTCAAGTAATGAGAATTACACTTAAAGCATATGATCACCAATTGGTAGATGCATCTGCAAAAAAAATCATCGAAACTGTAAAGAAAAATGGAGCACAGGTGAGTGGACCGGTACCACTTCCAACTAAGAAGGAAGTTGTTACAATCTTAAGAGCGGTTCATAAATACAAAGATTCCAGAGAACAGTTCGAACAGAGAACTCATAAGAGACTTATTGATATCATTACACCAACACAGAAAACTGTTGATGCGTTATCAAGATTAGAAATGCCAGCAGGTGTTTATATCGATATCAAAATGAAAAACAAATAATTTAGACAGTATCAATCCTAAAATTTAGGATGAACACTACGGTGTTCCGCTGTAAATCACAGGAGGTAATTATAATGAAGAAAGCTATTTTAGCGACTAAAGTCGGAATGACTCAAATCTTCAACGAAGACGGAGCTTTAACTCCAGTAACTGTACTTCAAGCTGGTCCATGTGTGGTAACACAGATTAAAACAGTTGAAAATGACGGTTACAGCGCTGTTCAGGTTGGTTTTGTTGACAAAAAAGATAAAATTGTTAACGTAGACAAGAATGGCAAAAAAGAAATCGTGCACAGACACGGTGTAACAAAAGCAGAAAAAGGACATTTTGACAAAGCTGGTGTTTCAGGTAAAAGATTTGTAAGAGAATTCAAATTTGAAAATGCTGACGAATACACATTAGCACAGGAAATCAAAGCAGATATCTTTGCTGCAGGAGATAAAGTAGATGCTACTGCAATCTCAAAAGGTAAAGGATTCCAAGGTGCTATTAAGAGACATAACCAACACAGAGGTCCTATGACTCACGGTTCTAAATTCCATCGTCATGCAGGTTCTAATGGTTCTGCATCTGATCCAAGTAAAGTTTTCAAAGGTAAAAAGATGCCAGGACACATGGGAAGTAAGAAAATTACAATTCAGAATCTTGAAATCGTAAGAGTAGATGCTGAAAACAACTTAATCTTAGTAAAAGGATCAGTTCCAGGACCTAAGAAATCTTTAGTAACAATTAAAGAAAGCGTAAAAGCAATCTAGTCTTTAATAGGAAAGGAGGAACACACAGATGGCAAACGTATCTGTTTATAATATCGAAGGTAATGAAGTTGGAACAATCGACTTAAACGATGCTGTATTTGGTGTTGAAGTAAATGAACACTTATTACACATGGCAGTTGTAAACCAACTTGCAAATAAACGTCAGGGAACACAGAAAGCGAAAACTCGTTCAGAAGTTTCTGGCGGTGGTAGAAAACCATGGAGACAAAAAGGAACAGGACATGCAAGACAAGGTTCTACAAGATCTCCACAATGGACAGGCGGTGGAGTGGTATTTGCTCCAACACCAAGAGATTACTCTTTTAAATTAAATAAAAAAGAAAAAAGAGCAGCTCTTAAATCAGCTCTTACATCAAGAGTATTAGAAAATAAATTTATCGTTCTTGACGAAATTAATTTTGGAGAAATCAAAACAAAGAATTTCCAAAATGTATTGAATAACTTAAATGTATCTAAAGCATTAGTTGTATTAGAAGATGATAATAGAAATGCAGAATTATCTGCAAGAAACATCGCTGCAGTTAAAACAGCAAAAACAAATACAATCAATGTATATGATATCTTGAAATACAACACAGTAGTTACAACAAAAGCTGTTGTTGAAAAAATCGAGGAGGTGTATGCATAATGGCAAACATTCAGTATTATGATGTGATCCTTAAACCAGTAGTTACAGAAAAAAGTATGGAACTTATGGGAGATAAGAAATACACTTTCTTAGTTCACACAGAAGCTACAAAAAATCAGATTAAAGAAGCAGTGGAAAAAATGTTCGAAGGAACAAAAGTAAAAAGTGTTAATACAATGAATCTTGATGGAAAAACAAAAAGACGTGGTATGACATTTGGAAAAACTGCTAAAACAAAAAAAGCAATCGTTCAGTTAACAGCTGATTCGGCTGATATTGAAATTTTCGAAGGGTTATAAAATAACCACACGAGAGTGAAAGAGACTATACGCATAAAAGCGTGACAACAAATAATTCAGAGTAACGAAAGGAGACAAAGTAATGGGAATTAAAACATACCGCCCATATACACCTTCAAGAAGACAAATGACTGGTTCTGATTTCTCAGAAATCACAAAGTCTACACCAGAGAAATCATTAGTTGTTTCTTTGAGCAAGACAGCTGGTCGTAATAATCAGGGTAAAATTACTGTAAGACACCGCGGAGGCGGAGCAAAAAGAAAATATAGAGTAATCGACTTCAAAAGAAGAAAAGATGGAATTCCAGCAACTGTAATTGGAATTGAATATGATCCAAACAGAACTGCAAATATCGCATTAATTTGTTATGCAGATGGAGAAAAAGCATACATTCTTGCTCCAGAAGGATTAACAGATGGAATGAAAGTTATGAATGGACCAGAAGCAGAAGTAAGAGTAGGTAACTGCTTACCACTTTCTGAAATTCCAGTAGGTACACAAATCCATAACATTGAGTTATATCCAGGAAAAGGTGGACAGTTAGTTCGTTCAGCAGGAAACAGTGCTCAATTAATGGCAAAAGAAGGAAAATATGCAACACTTAGATTACCATCAGGTGAAATGAGAATGGTTCCAATCGTATGTAGAGCATCTATCGGTGTTATCGGAAATGGTGACCACAACTTAATTAACATTGGTAAAGCAGGACGTAAACGTCACATGGGATTCAGACCAACAGTTCGTGGTTCTGTTATGAACCCTAATGACCATCCACATGGTGGTGGTGAAGGTAAGACTGGTATCGGTCGTCCAGGTCCAAGCACACCTTGGGGCAAACCAGCACTTGGTCTTAAGACTAGAAAGAAAAACAAACAGTCTAACAAGTTAATCGTTAGAAGAAGAGATGGTAAAGGTATCAAATAAATAGTTAGTTTACAAGGAGGTTAGAACCTATGGCTCGCTCACTTAAAAAAGGACCATTTGCAGATGAAAGCTTACTTAAAAAAGTAGAAGCTATGAACGCTGCAGGTGATAAATCAGTTATAAAAACTTGGTCACGTCGTTCTACAATCTTCCCACAGTTCATTGGACACACAATTGCTGTTCATGATGGAAGAAAACATGTGCCTGTATATGTAACAGAGGATATGGTTGGACATAAACTTGGAGAATTTGTTGCAACAAGAACATACAGAGGACACGGAAAAGACGAAAAGAAATCAAGAGTTCGTTAATTAATTGTAATTTGAAAGGAGGGTTCATCCATGGCAAAAGGACATAGATCCCAAATCAAAAGAGAGAGAAATGCAAATAAGGACACTAGACCATCAGCTAAGTTATCTTATGCTAGAGTTTCTGTTCAAAAAGCATGTTTCGTATTAGATGCCATTAGAGGTAAGGATGTACAAACAGCACTTGGTATTTTAACTTACAATCCAAGATATGCTTCAAGCTTAATAAAGAAATTATTAGAATCAGCAATTGCAAATGCTGAAAATAACAACGGAATGAATGTTGAAAACCTTTATATTGAAGAATGCTACGCAAATAAAGGACCAACAATGAAGAGAATTAAACCGAGAGCACAGGGTAGAGCTTACAGAATCGAAAAGAGAATGAGCCACATTACTTTAGTGCTTAATGAAAGATAAGGAGGGCAATAATGGGACAGAAAGTTAATCCTCATGGCTTAAGAGTCGGTGTTATCAAAGAATGGGACTCTAAATGGTATGCAGAAGAAAAGTTTGCAGATTATTTAGTAGAAGACCATAAAATCAGAACATTTCTTAAAAAGAAATTATACAGTGCAGGAGTTTCTAAGATTGAAATCGAAAGAGCTTCTGACCGTGTAAAAATTATTATTTATACAGCAAAACCTGGCGTAGTAATCGGTAAAGGTGGAGCAGAAATTGAAAAAGTAAAAACAGAACTTCAGAAGTTTACAGATAAAAAATTAGTTGTAGACATTAAAGAAATTAAAAGACCAGATAAAGATGCTCAGTTAGTTGCTGAAAACATTGCTTTACAATTAGAAAATCGTATTTCTTTCAGACGTGCAATGAAATCTTGTATGTCAAGAACAATGAAAGCAGGAGCACTTGGAGTTAAAACTTCTGTATCAGGACGTCTTGGTGGAGCTGATATGGCTCGTACAGAGTTCTATAGTGAAGGAACTATTCCACTTCAGACACTTAGAGCAGACATCGATTATGGATTCGCAGAAGCAGACACAACTTACGGAAAAGTTGGTGTTAAAGTTTGGATCTATAAAGGCGAAGTTCTTCCAACAAAAGAGACTAAGGAAGGGAGCGATAAATAATTATGTTAATGCCAAAAAGAGTAAAACGTCGTAAACAATTCCGTGGTTCTATGAAAGGAAAAGCTTTACGCGGAAATAAAATTACAAATGGTGAATATGGTATCGTAGCAACAGAGCCATGCTGGATTCGTTCAAATCAGATCGAAGCTGCCCGTATTGCGATGACTCGTTACATCAAACGTGGTGGTAAAGTATGGATTAAAATATTCCCAGACAAACCAGTAACTACAAAACCAGCTGAAACACGTATGGGTTCAGGAAAAGGAACTCTTGAATACTGGGTAGCAGTTGTAAAACCAGGACGCGTTATGTTCGAACTTGCTGGAGTACCAGAAGAAACAGCACGTGAAGCATTACGTCTTGCAATGCACAAATTACCTTGTAAATGTAAGATAGTTTCTCGCGAAGATTTAGAAGGCGGTGATAACAGTGAAAATTAATACATTTGTAAAAGATTTAAAAGCAAAATCAGTTGCAGAATTAAACGAAGAATTAGTAGCTGCTAAAAAGGAACTTTTTAACTTAAGATTCCAAAACGCAACAAATCAATTAGATAACACAAGCAGAATTAAAGAAGTTAGAAAAAACATTGCTAGAATTCAGACAGTAATTACAGAAGCTTCTAAAGCTGAATAAAATACTGAGCTTTGTGTAAAAATTGTGAAAGGAGCAAAACTGTGGAAAGAAATTTAAGAAAAACACGTGTTGGTAAAGTTGTTAGCAACAAAATGGATAAAACTATTGTAGTTGCAGTTGAAGACCACGTAAAACATCCTCTTTACAACAAAATCGTAAAGAGAACATATAAATTAAAAGCGCATGATGAAGCAAATGAATGCAACATCGGTGATAAAGTAAAAGTTATGGAAACAAGACCATTATCTAAAGATAAGAGATGGAGACTTGTTGAAGTTATGGAAAAAGTAAAATAGTATTTAAGGAGGGTTACCTGCATGATACAGCAAGAAAGTAGACTTAAAGTAGCAGACAATACAGGTGCTAAAGAATTACTTTGCATCCGTGTATTAGGTGGTTCTACTAGAAGATATGCAAGCATTGGTGATGTAATCGTTGCTTCTGTTAAAGACGCAACACCAGGTGGCGTTGTTAAAAAAGGTGATGTAGTAAAAGCTGTAGTTGTTCGTACAGTAAATAAAACACGTCGTAAAGACGGTTCTTACATCAGATTTGATGAAAATGCTGCTGTAATTATTAAAGATGACAAGAATCCAAAAGGAACTCGTATTTTTGGACCAGTAGCGAGAGAGCTTCGTGAAAAACAATTTATGAAAATTGTTTCATTAGCTCCAGAAGTACTATAAGGAGGTACCTGTATGTCAACAATGAAAATTAAAAAAGGTGATACAGTTAAAGTAATCGCCGGAAAAGATAAAGACAAAGAAGGCAAAGTAATTGCTGTAAATAAAAAAGATAATACAGTATTAGTTGAAGGTGTCAATATGTTGACAAAGCACACAAAACCAAGTGCAACTAATCAGAATGGTGGAATTGTTCACCAGGAAGGACCTATTGATGCTTCTAACGTAATGTATCTTCACAAAGGAACAGCCACAAGAGTAGGCTTTAAAATGGACGGAGATAAAAAAGTACGTTTCGCAAAATCAACAGGCGAAGTTATCGACTAATTCAGGGAAGGAGGAAAATCACTTTGAGTAGACTTAAAGAAACATACCAGAATGAAATCGTTGACGCAATGATTAAAAAATTCGGTTATAAAAATATTATGGAAGTACCAAAACTCGATAAAGTTGTTATTAACATGGGTGTTGGTGAAGCAAAAGATAATCATAAAGTGTTAGAATCTGCTGTAGCAGACCTTGAAAAAATTGCAGGACAGAAAGCAGTTCTTACAAAAGCAAAAAAATCAGTAGCGAACTTCAAACTTAGAGAAGGAATGGCTATTGGATGTAAAGTTACTTTAAGAGGAGAAAAAATGTATGAATTCGTTGATCGTTTAATCAACCTTGCATTACCTCGTGTACGTGACTTTAGAGGTGTAAATCCTAACGCATTTGATGGAAGAGGTAACTATGCTCTTGGAATTAAAGAACAATTAATTTTCCCTGAAATCGAATACGATAAAATCGATAAAGTAAGAGGAATGGATATCATTTTTGTTACAACAGCAAAAACTGACGAAGAAGCTCGTGAATTATTGACACAGTTCAATATGCCATTTACAAAATAGTAGGGAGGAAAAATTTCATGGCAAAAACATCTATGAAAATTAAACAACAACGTAAACAAAAATTCTCTACTAGAGAGTATAATCGTTGTAAAATTTGTGGACGTCCACACGCATATTTAAGAAAATACGGAATTTGCAGAGTTTGCTTCCGTGAATTAGCATATAAGGGACAAATCCCTGGAGTAAAAAAAGCTTCTTGGTAGAATTAGAAGCAACTTAGTGAAAACTAGGATATCCGTAGTAGAAGTGGTCGGTTATACCGACTACATCTGAAGGATGTAACAATAAAGGTAAAGAAAAAGGAGGCAACTTCAAATGACTATGAGTGATCCAATCGCAGATATGCTTACAAGAATTCGTAATGCAAATACTGCTAAACATGATACAGTAGATGTTCCAGCATCTAAAATGAAAATCGCTATTGCTGATATTCTTTTCAACGAAGGATACATTGCAAAATATGACATCGTAGAAGATGGATGCTTTAAAACAATTCACATCACATTAAAATACGGTGCTGATAAAAATGAAAAAGTTATTTCAGGTCTTAAGAGAATCTCAAAACCAGGTCTTCGTGTATATGCGAACAGAGATGAACTTCCTAGAGTATTAGGTGGACTTGGAACAGCAATTATTTCAACAAACCAGGGTGTTATTACAGATAAAGAAGCAAGAAAACTTAACGTAGGTGGAGAAGTACTTGCATTCGTTTGGTAGGTTGAAACCAATTTAATGAGAGGTCGTTCTTTACACTTGGAGTAATTCCTGGTGAAAAGAACTTCTATAAATAACGAGTTAAGAACTCGATGCAACTGAAAACAGAGAAACTTATATAGTTTTTCCGAGAATTTAAGTGTAGGAGGTAACGGTATGTCACGTATAGGAAGACTACCAGTAGCAATTCCAGCAGGTGTAACTGTTGAAATCGCTGAAAACAACAAAGTGACTGTAACAGGTCCTAAAGGAACTCTTGTAAGAGAACTTCCAGTAGAAATGGAAATCAAAAAAGAAGGCGAAGAAGTTGTAGTAACAAGACCAAGTGATTTAAAAAGAATGAAAGCTTTACATGGTCTTACAAGAACATTAATCAACAACATGGTTGTTGGTGTTACTCAAGGATATGAAAAAGTTCTTGAAGTAAACGGTGTTGGTTACAGAGCAGCTAAATCAGGAAACAAATTAACATTAAACTTAGGATACTCACATCCAGTAGAAATGACTGATCCAGAAGGTGTTGAAACAGTACTTGAAGGACAGAACAAAATCACTGTTAAAGGTATCGATAAAGAAAAAGTAGGCCAATACGCAGCTGAAATCAGAGATAAAAGAAGACCTGAACCATATAAAGGTAAAGGTATTAAATATGCTGATGAAGTTATCAGACGTAAAGTTGGTAAGACTGGTAAAAAATAATTAAGGAGAGTGTGAAGATGGTTAGTAAAAAATCAAGAAGCGAAGTTCGTGTAAACAAACATAGAAAATTACGTAACCGTTTCAGCGGTACAGCTGAAAGACCACGTTTAGCTGTGTTTAGAAGTAATAATCATATGTATGCTCAAATTATTGACGATACAGTTGGAAATACTCTAGTTTCAGCATCTACTCTTCAGAAAGAAGTAAAAGCAGAATTAGAAAAAACTAACAACGTTGATGCAGCAGCATACTTAGGAACAGTAATTGCTAAAAAAGCAATTGAAAAAGGTATCAATACTGTTGTCTTTGATAGAGGCGGCTTTATATACCAAGGAAAAATCAAAGCGTTAGCAGATGCAGCTAGAGAAGCTGGATTAGAATTCTAGGAGGAGGAACACACATGAAACAAAATCGTATTGATGCTAGTCAATTAGAACTAACAGAAAAAGTGGTATCAATCAAACGTGTAACCAAAGTTGTTAAAGGTGGTCGTAACTTCAGATTCACAGCTTTAGTAGTTGTTGGCGATGGAAATGGCCATGTTGGTGCAGGTTTAGGAAAAGCAGCAGAAATTCCTGAAGCAATCCGTAAAGGAAAAGAAGATGCAATGAAAAAAATGGTAACAGTTGCATTAGATGAACACAATAGTGTAACACATGATTTAATCGGTAAATTTGGTAGTGCATCCGTATTACTTAAAAAAGCTCCAGAAGGTACTGGAGTTATCGCTGGAGGTCCAGCGCGTGCGGTAATCGAACTTGCAGGTATTAAAAACATCCGTACTAAATCATTAGGTTCTAACAATAAACAAAACGTAGTACTTGCTACAATTAATGGGTTAAGTCAAATTAAAACTCCAGAAGAAGTAGCTAAGCTTCGCGGTAAATCTGTTGAAGAAATCTTAGGCTAAGGAGGAGATTGAAAATGGCAAATTTAAAAATCACATTAGTAAAATCTACAATCGGTGCTGTACCAAAACACAAAAAAACAGTTGAAGCGTTAGGGTTAAAAAAGGTAAACAAAACAGTTGAATTACCTGATAATGCTGCAACAAGAGGAATGGTACAACAGGTAAGACATTTAGTAAAAGTAGAAGAAGTTTAATATTGGATAAGGAGGTGTCACGATGAACTTATCAAACTTAAGACCAGCAGATGGATCAAAACACAGTGATAATTTCAGAAGAGGTCGTGGACATGGTTCTGGAAACGGCAAAACAGCGGGAAAAGGACACAAAGGTCAGAAAGCACGTTCAGGCGGCACAAGACCAGGCTTTGAAGGTGGACAGATGCCATTATACAGAAGAATACCAAAAAGAGGTTTCACTAACAGAAACACAAAAGAAATCATTGGTATTAATGTAGATGCTTTAGAAGCATTTGATAACGATACAGTAGTTTCAATTGAAACACTTATCGAAGCAGGGATTGTAAAAAATCCTAGAGATGGAGTAAAAATTCTTGGTAATGGAGAATTAACTAAGAAGCTTACAGTTCAGGCAAATGCTTTCAGTGCATCTGCAGTAGAAAAAATTGAAGCTCTTGGTGGAAAAGCAGAGGTGATCTAATTGCTTAAGACATTCCGTAAGGCTTTTCAGATCGAGGATGTTAGAAAACGTATTTTTTATACGTTTCTAATGTTACTCGTTATTAGAATAGGGTCAATTTTACCAACTCCGGGAGTTGACCCAACATATATTCAGAATTTTTTCAAAAGCCAAACAGGTGAAGCATTCAACTTTTTCAGCGCGTTTACAGGTGGTTCGTTGGAGAGAATGTCAATTTTTGCGTTGAGTATTACACCATATATCACTTCATCAATTATTATGCAACTTCTTACAATTGCGATTCCAAAATTGGAAGAAATGCAAAAAGATGGAGAAGATGGAAGAAAGAAAATTGCATCAATTACACGTTATGTTACAGTAGTTCTTGCTTTAATTGAATCAATAGCAATGTCTGTTGGTTTTGGAAGAAGTGGATTACTTGTAAAATATAACTTTGTAAATGTAGCAGTTGCTGTATTAACATTAACAGCAGGTTCGGCATTTCTTATGTGGGTTGGTGAAAGAATTACAGAAAAAGGAATCGGAAATGGTATTTCGGTTGTATTATTGATTAATATTATTTCACGTATGCCTAGTGATTTTATGACACTTTACACAAAATTTATGAAAGGCAAATCACTTGCTAAAGCAGGTCTTGCAGGATTAATTATTTTAGCAATTTTACTTATCGTAGTTATTTTTGTAATTGTTCTTCAAGACGGACAAAGAAAAATTTCAGTTCAGTATTCGCAAAAAGTGCAGGGAAGAAAGAACGTAGGTGGACAATCTACATTCATTCCTTTAAAAGTGAATACTGCCGGTGTAGTTCCGGTAATCTTTGCTTCCTCATTAATGCAAACTCCAGTTGTTATTGCTGGATTTTTAGGAAAAGGTAATGGCAGTGGAATTGGAAGTGAAATTTTAAAAGGATTATCTTCAAATAACTGGTGTAATCCAGAAAACTTAAAATATTCTTGGGGATTAGTACTTTACATCGTACTTACTATCGTATTTGCATATTTCTACACATCGATTACATTTAATCCATTAGAAATTGCAAACAACATGAAAAAGAGCGGTGGGTTTGTTCCAGGAATTCGTCCTGGGAAACCAACAGTTGAATATCTGACAAAGATTTTAAATTATATTATCTTTATCGGAGCAGTAGGACTTGTAATTGTTCAGGTAATTCCATTCATCTTTAATGGATGGTTGGGAGCAAATGTTTCATTTGCAGGTACATCACTAATCATTATTGTAGGTGTTGTATTAGAAACTTTGAAACAGGTTGAATCTCAAATGCTTGTACGTAATTACAAAGGTTTCTTAAATAATTAATCATTTAGTGTCCTGTGTTAACTTGTATATCGAGTTGATGCAGAACACTAAAATGCTATACGGACATTTTTATAAAATTATGTAACTTGTAGTAAGGAGGAAAATGATGAAGATTATTATGCTAGGTGCTCCAGGAGCAGGGAAAGGTACACAGGCAAAAAAAATTGCTGAAAAATATGGTATTCCACATATTTCTACAGGAGATATTTTTAGAGCAAATATCAAAAATGGAACGGAATTAGGGAAAAAAGCAAAAACATATATGGATGAAGGACTTCTTGTGCCAGATGAATTAGTTGTTGATTTAGTAGTAGATCGAGTACAACAAGAGGATTGTAAAAACGGATATGTATTAGATGGATTTCCAAGAACAATTCCACAGGCGGATGCATTGGATAAAGCACTTGCTGAGTTTGGAGAAAAAATGGATTATGCAATCAATGTAGAAGTTCCAGATGATAATATCGTAAATCGTATGTCAGGTAGAAGAGCTTGTGTTGGATGTGGAGCAACATATCATATTGTACATGCACCAACAAAAGAAGAAAATATTTGTGATACTTGTGGTGGAGAATTAATTTTAAGAGATGATGACAAACCAGAAACTGTTTTGAAACGTCTCGGGGTATATCATGAACAAACACAGCCACTTATTCAATACTATACAGATAAGAACATTCTTGTAGAAGTAGATGGAACAGTGGATTTAGAAGATGTATTCAAAGCAATTGTAAACATTCTAGGAGAATAAGAATATGCCTGTATCGATAAAATCCCAAAGGGAAATAGAACTAATGACGGAAGCAGGGAGAATACTTGCAATCGTGCATGAAGAAATTGAAAAGGCATTGCATCCAGGGATGACAACGTTGGATATTGATCGGTTAGGAGAAGAAGTGATCAGAAGTTATGGTTGTATTCCTTCTTTTCTAAACTATAACGGGTATCCAGCATCAATATGTGTTTCTGTGAATGATGAAGTAGTTCATGGAATTCCAAGCAGTAAACGCATTTTAAAAGAAGGCGATATTGTAGGAATTGATGCAGGAGTTATTTATAAAGGATACCACTCTGATGCAGCAAGAACACATGGCATCGGGAAAATAAATAAAGAAGCAGAAGAATTAATCAAGGTAACAAAAGAATCTTTCTTTGAAGGTATTAAATATGCAAAAGAAGGACATTACCTATTTGAAATTTCGGCAGCGATAGGCAGATATGCAAAAGAAAGAGGATTCGGTGTTGTTCGCGATTTGTGCGGACATGGAATAGGAGTAAATCTGCATGAAGCACCTGAAATACCGAATTATGAGATGAACAGAAAAGGGATGAAGTTACGTGCCGGAATGACATTGGCTATAGAACCAATGATAAATGCGGGAAACGATCAAGTAGATTGGCTTGATGATGATTGGACAGTAGTTACGAGGGACGGCTCTTTATCTGCACATTACGAAAATACGGTGCTGATTACAGAAAATGAACCGAAGTTATTGACCTTATTAAAGTAAAGGAAATTACTATGGAAAGATTTGAAGTAGGAATGCTGGCGAAGTCAAAGGCAGGACATGACAAAGAGGCTGTATATGTGGTAATTGATTTAGATGATTCATATGTATATTTGGCAGATGGAAAAATAAGGACATTTGAAAAGCCTAAAAAGAAAAAATATAAGCATATACAAATTATCAGAAAAATGAATAAAGATATACCTGTGACAGACAATGTAGCCATTAAACGAATTTTAAAATTATATAATAGGGAGGAAGCATAATATGTCAAAAGCTGATGTAATTGAAATTGAAGGAACAGTAGTAGAAAAATTGCCAAACGCAATGTTTCAGGTAGAATTGGAAAATGGACACCAAGTGTTAGCACACATTAGTGGAAAACTTCGTATGAATTTTATTAAAATTTTACCAGGAGATAAAGTAACATTAGAGTTATCTCCATACGATTTATCTAAAGGAAGAATTATCTGGAGAGATAAATAAAAAAGTATTGACTTTTCAATAAACAGAATGCTATAATATAGAGCGAACTGTTTTGAGAGAGTTGCAAATAAACGGTAATCAATGTAGGCAGAGCAGTGGATGAAAGGAGGATTTGACGTGAAGGTTAGATCATCAGTTAAACCAATTTGCGAAAAATGCAAAATCATTAAAAGAAAAGGAAGCATCAGAGTAATCTGTGAAAATCCTAAACACAAACAAAGACAAGGATAATTATCGTTGTCGATTTTGTGCGTAGTGCACAAATTTAATTAGGCGGCTGTAGTATGGACACACCAGGCGGTGTGTAGATACTATTAATATACAGGGAAATCATTCTCCGATGTATATTGCTTATAATACCCGGTGTCATTTCCGGGAAAGGTCACATGTTTCGTGACTGGAAGTAGAGATACTTCCCAATTTGAGACAATATTAACCAATGGGGATAAGTATATACACACATTTCAGACGATGGAATCCATTGGGCTGTATATATTTATCTACTAAGATTCAAAATGGAGGAAAATTACATGGCTCGTATTGCTGGTGTAGACTTACCAAGAGACAAACGTGTAGAAATCGGATTAACTTACATCTACGGAATTGGTAGAGTAAGTGCGAATAACATTTTAGAGCAGGCTGGAGTAAATCCGGATACTCGTTGTAGAGATTTAACAGACGAAGAAGTAAAAACAATCAGTGCAGTAATCGATGAAAACTATCAAGTAGAAGGTGATTTACGTAGAGAAATCGCTTTAAACATCAAGAGATTACAGGAAATCGGTTGTTACCGTGGTATTCGTCATAGAAGAGGACTTCCAGTTCGTGGACAGAAAACGAAGACAAACGCAAGAACAAGAAAAGGTCCTAAGAGAACAGTAGCAAACAAAAAGAAATAAGAGTTAAGCACATAATTTGAATTTAGAATTAGTGCAAAGTGATGAGAGTGCGAAAATGCACTCTGCAATTCACCAAATGAAGAAAATAGAAAAGAAGAAAGTAGGTTAGTTTAAATGGCTAAAAAAGTTACAAAAAAAGTGACAAAAAGACGTGTCAAGAAAAACGTTGAACGCGGACAGGCACATATCCAATCATCTTTTAATAATACAATCGTAACATTAACAGATGCTCAAGGAAATGCTTTATCATGGGCAAGTGCTGGTGGTCTAGGATTTAGAGGTTCAAGAAAATCTACTCCGTATGCAGCACAGATGGCAGCTGAAACAGCAGCTAAAGCAGCATTAGTACATGGACTTAAAACAGTAGATGTATTTGTAAAAGGACCAGGTTCAGGAAGAGAAGCAGCAATTCGTGCGCTTCAGGCTTGCGGAATTGACGTAACAAGTATTAAGGACGTAACACCGGTACCACATAACGGATGTCGCCCACCAAAACGTAGAAGAGTCTAATAGGAGGATAATCGAACATGGCAGTAAATAGAGTTCCAGTTCTTAAAAGATGTCGTTCATTAGGTATGGATCCAATCTATTTAGGAATTGATAAAAAATCTAACAGACAGTTAAAAAGAGCAAATAGAAAAATGAGCGAGTATGGTCTTCAGTTACGTGAAAAACAGAAAGCAAAATTTATCTATGGTGTTTTAGAAAAACCTTTTAGAAACTATTTTGCAAAAGCTTCTAAAATGAACGGTATGACAGGTGATAACCTTATGATTCTTCTTGAATCAAGATTAGACAATGTTGTATTCCGTATGGGATTTGCTAGAACAAGAAGAGAAGCAAGACAGATCGTTGACCACAAACACGTTTTAGTAAACGGAAAACAGGTTAATATTCCATCTTACTTAGTAAAAGCTGGAGATACAATTGAAATTAAAGAAAAACACAAAGGTTCTCAGAGATATAAGGATATCGTAGAAGTAACAGGCGGAAGATTAGTACCTGAATGGTTAGATGTTGATGCTGAAAACTTAAAAGGTAGCGTAAAAGAACTTCCACTTCGTGAAGCAATTGATGTTCCTGTAGACGAGATGTTGATTGTCGAATTATATTCTAAATAATCCATAAGGATTATTTAGAAATTCACCCTCAATATTTTAATAACCCAAAGGAGGGACTTTGTAGTGTTTGATTTTAATAAACCAAATATTGAAATTACAGAAATTTCAGAAGATAAAAAATATGGAAGATTTGTTGTAGAGCCTCTTGAAAGAGGGTATGGAACAACTCTTGGTAACTCTTTAAGAAGAATTATGCTTTCTTCTTTGCCAGGTTCAGCAATTAGTTATGTAAAAATCGATGGAGTTTTACATGAATTTAGTTCTATCCCAGGCGTAAAAGAAGATGTTACTGAGATTATAATGAATCTAAAATCTTTAGCAATCAAGAATACTTCTGAGACTGACGAACCAAAAACTGCATATATCGAGTTTGAAGGTGAAGGAGTTGTAACAGGTGCAGATATTCAGGTGGATTCAGATATTGAAATCATGAATCCTGAAACTGTAATTGCTACATTAAATGGTGGAGCAGACAGTAAATTATACATGGAACTTACTATTACAAATGGTAGAGGATATGTAAGTGCTGATAAGAATAAAAATAGTGAATTACCAATTTCGGTAATCCCAATTGATTCTATTTATACACCTGTTGAAAGAGTAAATTTAACAGTAGAAAATACTCGTGTAGGTCAAATAACTGATTTTGATAAATTAACACTTGACGTTCATACAAATGGTACATTAGCGCCAGATGAAGCAGTAAGTTTAGCAGCAAAAGTTCTTAATGAACATTTAAAATTATTCATCGATTTATCAGAAGTTGCTCAGGCTGCTGAGGTTATGATTGAAAAAGAAGACGATGAAAAAGAAAAAGTGTTAGAAATGAGTATTGATGAATTAGAACTTTCAGTTCGTTCATACAACTGCTTAAAGAGAGCAGGAATCAATACTGTTGAAGAATTAACAAACAGAACTTCAGAAGATATGATGAAGGTACGTAACCTTGGTCGCAAATCTTTAGAAGAAGTATTAGCTAAATTAAAAGAACTTGGCTTAGAATTAAGTCAAGGTGAAGAATAGAATTCTAAGAGTGTTGTTGATAAACCCGAAGTGTACAGCAACAGCACATGGCTAGTAAGCCCGAAGAAGCATAACCACGTGTTAATTGGAGGAAATAATAATGGCAAAATATAGAAAACTTGGCAGAACATCAAGCCAAAGAAAAGCATTAATCAGAAATCAAGTAACAGCATTACTTAACAATGGTAAAATCGTTACTACAGAAGCAAAAGCAAAAGAAATTCGCAAAGTTGCAGAAGGACTTATTGCTTTAGCAGTAAAAGAAAAAGATAACTTTGAAGAAGTTACAGTTATGGCAAAAGTTGCTCGTAAAGACCAAGATGGTAAAAGAGTAAAAGAAGTTGTAGATGGTAAAAAAGTTACTGTTTATGATGAAGTTGAAAAAACAATTAAAAAAGATATGCCTTCTAGATTACATGCAAGAAGAGAAATGCTTAAAGTTCTTTGTCCTGTAGTTGAAGTAAAAGATGGTAAAAAGAGAAGTGCTAAGGAAGTTGATTTAGTAGCAAAATTATTTGATGAAATTGCTCCTAAATATGAAAACCGTAATGGTGGTTACACAAGAATCGTAAAAATTGGTTTACGTAAAGGTGACGCCGCTATGGAAGTTCTTCTTGAATTAGTATAAGAATAATAGATATGAAAACCCGATAGAACTCTATCGGGTTTTTTGAGTTTTCTAAGCATTTTCTTGGTCTATTCTAGCAAGAACGTCGTTTAAATCAAAAGTCATAGTTTTATCTTCAAATATAAAAAGAGGAACACCAATGTTACCTTTTTCTTTTACAGGATCAAACATTGGATGGGTGTCACGAATTTTTAAAAAACGTTTTAAATTTCCTATGCTATCGGAGAATTCTAAGAATAAATATTGGACATTTTTTTGTTCTAGAATTTCTAAAGCATCTACACAGTCTTTGCATGTTTTTGTTCCATAGATAATTAATTTCATTATAGCTCCCTCATTTCTTAGTTTTTTAGTATGGTTTATATTTTATCATATATATAACTGATATGAAATAATAAGTAAAAGTATATTTTTGGTATTGTGCAAAATGCATATAAAAAAGTGAAAATAAAAGTAAAATTATCCGGAATGTAGAAAGTAAATCCTTCGTTAAAAAAATGTCAAAAAAAGAATTGACAAATATTTAACGATATAATATACTAACAAACGTAAAGCAAAAGAACTTATTCGTGGAGGATAATGAAATGACGAAGAAAAAAGAAATCGTACCAGAAATTATTGATAGTGTAGAAGCTCTTACAGCAAAAATGGAAGCAATGAGAGAAGCTCAGAAAGTATTTGCTACATTTACACAAGAGCAAGTAGATAAAATCTTTTTTGAAGCTGCTTTAGCAGCAAATAAACAACGTATTCCATTAGCAAAAATGGCAGTAGAAGAAACTGGTATGGGTATCGTTGAAGATAAAGTAATCAAAAATCATTACGCAGCAGAATATATTTACAATGCATATAAAGATACAAAAACTTGCGGAGTAATTGAAGAAGATAAAGCATACGGAATTAAAAAAGTTGCAGAACCAATTGGTTTAATTGCAGCAGTTATTCCAACAACAAATCCAACATCAACAGCGATTTTCAAAACATTAATCGCATTAAAAACAAGAAATGCAATCATCATCAGCCCACATCCACGTGCAAAAGCATCAACAATTGCAGCAGCGAAAGTTGTTTTAGATGCAGCAGTTAAAGCTGGTGCACCAGAAGGAATTATTGGTTGGATTGATGTACCATCACTTGAATTAACAAATGAAGTAATGAAAGGTGCAGATACAATCCTTGCTACAGGTGGTCCTGGTATGGTTAAAGCAGCATACTCTTCAGGAAAACCAGCACTTGGTGTAGGTGCAGGTAACACACCAGTTATCATTGATGATACAGCTGATGTTAAAATGGCAGTAAACTCAATCATTCATTCAAAAACATTTGATAATGGTATGATTTGTGCTTCAGAACAGTCTGTAACTGTTTTAGAAGGGGTATATAAAGAAGTTAAAGAAGAATTCGCACTTCGCGGATGTTATTTCTTAAAGAAAGACGAAATTGAAAAAGTTCGTAAAACAATTATTATTAACGGAGCATTAAATGCAAAAATCGTTGGACAGTCAGCACATACAATCGCTGCACTTGCAGGAGTAAAAGTTCCAGAAGATACTAAGATTTTAATTGGTGAAGTTGAATCTGTAGATCTTTCAGAAGAGTTTGCTCACGAAAAATTATCTCCAGTACTTGCAATGTACAAAGCAAAAACATTTGATGAAGCAATTGCAAAAGCAGAACAATTAGTTGCAGATGGTGGATACGGACATACATCTTCTATCTACATTCATCCAGCACAATCTGAAAAATTAGCAAAACACGCAGCAGCAATGAAAACTTGCCGTATTTTAGTGAATACACCTTCTTCTCAAGGTGGTATCGGTGACCTTTACAACTTTAAATTAGCACCATCTCTTACATTAGGTTGTGGTTCATGGGGTGGAAACTCTGTATCTGAAAACGTTGGTGTAAAACATTTAATTAACATTAAAACAGTTGCCGAGAGGAGAGAAAATATGCTTTGGTTTAGAGCACCTGAAAAGGTTTACTTCAAAAAAGGTTGTATGCCTGTAGCACTTGATGAACTTGGAACAGTAATGGGTAAAAAGAAAGCATTTATCGTAACTGACAGTTTCTTATATCACAACGGTTATGTGAAAGGAATTGAAGAAAAATTAGATGAAATGGGAATCCAACATACATGTTTCTATGAAGTAGCTCCAGACCCAACACTTGCTTGTGCAAAAGCAGGAGCAGAAGCTATGAGAGCATTTGGCCCAGATGTAATTATTGCACTTGGTGGTGGTTCAGCAATGGACGCAGGTAAAATCATGTGGGTAATGTATGAACATCCAGAAGCAGACTTTATGGATATGGCTATGCGTTTCATGGATATTCGTAAGAGAGTATACACATTCCCTAAAATGGGTGAAAAAGCATATTTCGTAGCAATTCCTACATCTTCAGGAACAGGTTCAGAAGTAACACCATTTGCTGTTATCACAGATGAAGAAACAGGAGTAAAATATCCATTAGCAGATTATGAATTACTTCCTAAAATGGCTATTATTGATGCAGACAATATGATGAGTCAACCAAAAGGACTTACAAGCGCTTCAGGTATTGATGCTTTAACACATGCATTAGAAGCATATGCATCTATTTTAGCAACAGATTATACAGATGGACTTGCTTTAAAAGCAATGAAAAATATTTTTGAATATTTACCATCAGCATATGAAAATGGTGCAAATGATCCAAAAGCAAGAGAAAAAATGGCAGATGCTTCTTGCATGGCAGGTATGGCATT
Source organism: Faecalimonas sp. (assembly GCA_029264305.1). Classification (GTDB taxonomy): domain Bacteria; phylum Bacillota; class Clostridia; order Lachnospirales; family Lachnospiraceae; genus Faecalimonas. Next base: position 71,250 of record JARICA010000020.1, read on the forward strand.
CGCAAATGCTTTCCTTGGAGTATGCCACTCAATGGCACATAAATTAGGAGCTTTCCATCATTTACCACATGGTGTTGCAAACGCATTATTAATCAATGAAGTAATGAAATTTAATGCAACAGATGTGCCTACAAAAATGGGAACATTTTCACAGTATCAGTATCCACATGCATTAGAAAGATACGCTGAATGTGCTAGATTCTGTGGTGTTGTAGGAAAAGATGATAAAGAAACATTTGAAAAATTCTTAGTGAAGATTGATGAATTAAAAGCAAAAGTTGGAATTAAGAAAACAATTAAAGAATATGGAGTAGATGAAAAATACTTCTTAGAAACATTAGATGAAATGGTAGAACAAGCATTTGATGATCAGTGTACAGGAGCTAATCCAAGATATCCATTGATGAAAGAAATTAAAGAAATGTACTTAAAAGTATATTACGGAAAATAATATTTAAATACACAATTAGAGACGTAGGAAACTACGTCTCTAATTTTATTTTCGAAAACTTTATATGTAGAAATATAAAACAATGCGATTGAATTGTTAAAAAAAAGACAATAAATAACAAGCAAAAAAGATTGTTAAAAATTATTAAAAAAACTATTGCATTTATAAAATAGGGGTGTATAATATAAATATCAAATAAAGAACGAAGCAAACTATAGGAGGTATGACTTATGAAACTGGATAAAAGTAATTTAATCGTAAAACGCGCATATAAAGAAGTGTACAAATGTGATGAAGGTATTGTAAAAGTATTCGAGAAGAATCATTTAAAATCAGATGTATTTAATGAAGCTTTGAATACAGCCAGAGTAGAAGAGACAGGTCTTGACATTCCTAAAGTAAAGAGTGTAAGTGAATTAGATGGGAAATGGGCTGTTATAATTGAATATAAAGAAGGAAAAACACTTGCAGAAATGATGCAAGTAGATGCAAGAAATCTTGAAAAATATATGGAAGATTTTGTAGATTTACAGTTGCAAGTTCACAGCAAAAGAGCACCTCTATTAAATAAATTAAAAGATAAACTTGCACGTCAGATCAATAGTTTGACAGAATTAGATGCTACAGCAAGATATGAACTTTTAACAAGATTGGAAAGTATGCCAAAACATGATAAAGTATGCCATGGAGATTTTAATCCAAGCAATATCATTGTTGGCAAAAATGGTAAAATGACTGTAGTTGATTGGGCTCATGCAACACAAGGAAATGCAAGTGCAGACGCAGCAATGACATACTTGTTATTTGCTTTGAAAGATCAAGAAACAGCAGATTTATATTTGAAATTATTCTGTAAGAAGAGTGATACTGCAAAACAATATGTACAGCAATGGCTACCAATTGTTGCAGCAGCACAGTTGACAAAGAATAATGAACTTGAAAAAGAATTCTTAATGAAATGGATTGATGTATTCGATTACCAATAGAAAAGAAAAAGAGGGCACCACATTATGTGAGTGTCCTCTTTTATATACTTTTTAGAAAAATACATTATCGCCGACAACAATTCCTTCATGGCCAGTATATGATGCGTGGAAAGAATAGCAATTTCGCACAGGGTCATACCTTGCACCAGAAAGAGCATCTTGAGCAACTTGATAGCAGAGTTGTTTTGGTCCACGATTTAAAACTTTGTCCAGTTTTCCGGTCCAAGTAGGTGAAAACTGTCCGTTTTGATAAATGACACCTGAGAGTGTGTTGGGATACTTTGGACTTTCTATACGATTCATGATAACAGTTGCTACTGCAAGTAGGGCATTGTAGTCAGTTGAACCTGCTTCACATTCTAAAATTCCTGCAAATAATGCCAAATCTTCTGCAACAGAAGGGGGATTCGGTTTGACTTCTGGTTTTCTATTTCCTTCAGGTTTTTTATTCAGTAAACTTTGCGTTTGTTTTGCCAGTTCTTCGGCTTTTTTTAACTGTTCTTTGTAAGATGTTAATTCATTGGAAGTGTCAGTAATTTTTGATGAAAGTTGCTTATACTTTTCGTTTAATTCTTTTTTTTGTTGCTCAAAAACTTTTTGTTTTTGACGTAAAGCCTTTTCTTTTTTTGTAATATCAAGATGAAGTTTTTGCAATTTTTCTAGCATATTCCGATCATATTCACTGACAGTAACGATAAAATCGGCTTTATTCAAAAGATCGGCCATGGATTCCGATTCCATTAACATAGTTAGAAAACTGGTGGAACCAGTCTCATAAATGTATTTGATTCGTTTTTTCATTAGTTCGTATTGCCCGTTTTCACGCACCTTGGCTAAGGCAAGTTTTTGTTGAACTGTTGAAATTTCTTTCATCGTTGCCTCTAAAGATACAGTGGTAGAAGATAAATTCTTGCCTGTTGTATCTTTGTCTTTGTTTAATTCATTTAAGTTGTTCTCTAAATCTTTTTGCTTTTGAGAGACAGTTTCAGCTTCTAGTATATAAGTAAATGGACTTGAAAAACAAAGAGAAGCAATAGTGATTAGAGCAAAAACTTTTTTCTTCTGCTTTTGTAATATATTCATTTTGTATTCCTTTCTCTGAAAAAATCAAAACATCCATATGTATCTTATTTAAATAAGCGTGTTTTTTATTCTACTATAAATTGATATTTTTTGCAAATTTTGATATGATAAGAAAGAATTGAAATAAATAAAGAGGAAAACATATGAGAAAATATGAAGAAGAAAAGTATCGTTTAGACAAGATTAGAGAAAAGATTTATCCGTGGGTAAAAGGAGAACTTGTTGATTATCAAGTTATAAACGGAAAAGATATTTCAGCACAGGACACACCTCTTATTACATTCGTCGGGAATTTACATATTGTTTTAGTCATTAATAGAGGAAATGATACATATGAGATAATAAGAGATAAAATGTTACCACCAGATTGTGATATAGAGGAACTTTATCATACTGCCTGTGCAAATTTAGTTAGAGATGTGGAATTTGTTGTTTCACAGACATTGTATGGGGGATTTGGGATTGTAGCAGATGGGTATCATGAGGCAAGTTCACTTTGTTTTCAGCAGATATGGAAAATGTGTGCAGAAAAATTAAAAGATGATTTGCTCATTATGGCACCAGCAAAGGATACCGTTGTATTTCTTCCATTGGGACAAAAAGAAAAATTGCCGTATATGAAAGAGTATGCTAAGCAAGCATATGAGAGAAATCGAGATAAAATAGGCCTTCAAATATTTAGATTTTCACGAACGAGAAAGGAATTGACGGTATATGAAGAAAATTAAATTAATAGGCCTCGATTGTGATGGCACTCTTTTGAATGACAACAAAGAATTAACAGAGTATAGCAGAGAGGTTCTTCAACGTGCCATTGCCAAAGGAATTCATATTGTTATTGCTACTGGAAGGCCGCTGACGGGTATACCGAAAGAGGTACTTTCTATTGAAGGAATTCGATATGCACTTACATCGAATGGAGCAAGAATTGTGGATATAATGGAAAACAAAGTAATTAGTGAATGCACAATGGCTGCAAAGACTGCAAGAAAATTGTTGCATATTTTTTCGGCATACGACACATATAAAGAAATATTTATTGATGGACAGGGATATGCAAGTAAAGAAGATTTAGAGAGAATAGATGAATATGTCGATACAGAAAGCATGGCTCGTTATGTGAGAGAATGTCGTGAAGAAGTAGAAAATCTTGAAGAATTATTGAAAGAAGATGGAATTCGGGTAGATAAAGTACATGTGATGTTTTGTAATCAAAGCGAGAGAATGAAAGCGCTTGCTGAAGTGCGTAAAGTGGAAGGGATTACCACTACTTTTGCAATTTCTAATAACATAGAAGTGAATATGCTTGATGTGGATAAAGGACAAGGCTTATTGCGGTTAGGAAGATTACTTGGTATAAAGCGTGAAGAGATTATGGCTTGTGGAGATGGAATGAATGATTTAGAAATGCTAAAGGCAGCAGGATTGGGTGTTGCTATGGAAAATGCTATGGATGAAGTTAAGCAGGCAGCAGATTATATAACAGATACAAATGAAAATAATGGTGTAGCGAAAGCAATTGAAAAATTTGCATTAGCATAAAATGAGGAGGAAAAAATGGAGATTTTTTTTGAAGTATTGAAAACAGTTTTTCTTGGAATTGTGGAAGGAATTACTGAATGGTTACCAATTAGTAGTACAGGGCATTTGATTTTGGTAAATCAGATTGTTCAGTTAGATGCAAGCAAACAGTTTATGGAGATGTTTAATGTTGTTATTCAATTAGGAGCAATTATGGCTGTAGTTATTTTATATTTCCATAAATTAAATCCGTTTTCGAAAAGGAAGAGCCCAAAGCAAAAAACACAAACATTTCAATTATGGATAAAAGTTGTAATTGCGTGTGTACCAGCGATGATTATCGGAATTCCGTTAGATGATTGGATGGATGAACATTTACATAATTCGGTTGTTGTTGCAGCGATGTTGATTATTTATGGTATTTTATTTATTGTTGTGGAAAACAGAAATAAAAATAAAACACCTTCTGTTACAAAATTTTCACAGTTGTCATATCAGATGGCTCTTGTCATTGGTGTATGGCAAGTTTTAGCTCTTGTTCCTGGAACTTCACGTTCTGGTGCAACAATTGTAGGTGGATTACTTTTGGGAACATCTAGATATATTGCGGCAGAATTTACATTTTTCCTCGCAATTCCAGTTATGTTTGGTGCAAGTGGATTGAAAATTTTGAAATTTATAAAAGCTGGTGTAGGGATTACTGGTTTAGAGGTTGCTATTTTGATAATAGGTTGTTTAACAGCGTTTATTGTGTCTGTTTTAGCAATTAAATTTTTGATGGGATACATTAAGAAGAATAATTTTAAAGTATTTGGAGTGTATAGAATTGTATTAGGTATTCTTATCTTAGGAACCTTTTTCATGATGAAATAAGAAAAGACAAGTGGTTATTTATACGAAAAAGTATAAAAACCACTTGTTTTTTTGTGTGAATGTGTTATAATATGCAACGTTAATGAATTTTTATGCAATAAGAGGAGGAAGAAATCATGAAAATGAAAAAAATAATAAGTTTAGCATTAGTAGGAGTAGTTGCGTGTTCTGTAGTAGCATGTGGAGGGAAAAAAAGTGAGTCAGATACATTGATAGTAGGGACAGAAGCAGGATTTGCACCTTACGAATATATGAAAGGAAATAAAATAGTTGGAATTGACATGGATATAGCGAAAGCAATTGCAGATGAGATGGGAAAAGAACTTAAAATTAAAAATATGGAATTTGATGGTGCCTTGGCAAGTGTTGCAAGTGGGAAAGTTGATTTTGTTGCAGCAGGTGTTTCTATCAATGAAGAGCGCAAGAAGACAATGGACTTTTCACACGAGTATGTAGATTCTACAGAGGTAATTGTCGTAAATAGTAAAACACAGGCAATTACAGGGAATGTGAAAGGGGAAAGTTTGAATGGAAAAGTAGTTGCTGTACAACAAGGGAATATTGCAGATAGTTGGGTATCGAATAAAGATAATTGTAACCCAAAAGAGATAAAGAGATATACAAAATTTGCACAGGCAAGTGAAGACTTAAAGAATAATAAGGTGGATTGCATCGTTATGGATAAATATCCAGCAGAGAAACTTGTTTCAGAAAATAAAGAATTAAAAATTTTAGATGGAGTTCTTTTTGAAGATAAATATGCTGTTGCTGTAAAAAAAGGAAACAAAGAACTTTTAGAGCAAATTAACAAAGTGATTGATAAACTAATTGCAGATGGAAAGATTGAAGAGTTTACTGCAAATCATACTCAGAAATAGTTTGAAAGGAAAAAGAAGATGAATTTCATTCACAATATTGTAGACGGTTTTTATCATGCCGTGATTTATGACCAAAGATATTTAGTATATTTGGACGGATTAAAGATAACAATTTTGATTTCACTTTTTGCCATTGCTATAGGGGTGGCTATTGGACTTTTGATTGCGATTATTAAAGTGAGTGCCTCAGAAAAGAAAATATTGATTGGATTAAAATGGATTAGTAATTTATACATAACAGTAATTCGTGGGACACCAGTTATGGTACAATTACTTATTATTTACAATTTGGTTTTTACAGCAAGAGATACAAACGAAATTGTTGTAGGAGCAATTTGTTTTGGAATTAATTCGGGAGCGTATGTGGCAGAAATTATCCGTGCAGGAATCGAATCGATTGACAAGGGACAAATGGAAGCCGGTCGATCATTGGGATTTAATTATATTCAAACTATGCATTATATTATTGTTCCACAGGCAATCAAAAACATTTTGCCAGCACTTAGTAATGAATTTATTGTTTTAATTAAAGAAACATCCGTTGCTGGAATTATTGCAGTAACAGATTTGACGAAGGCAGCACAGTATATTGGTTCAACTGATTATAATATTCTCCCACCACTTTATGTTGCAGCAGCCTGCTATCTTGTTATTGTACTTGGATTGACAAAATTACAAGGTATGCTTGAAAGGAGATTGGCAAGATGATTATAACAAAAAATTTGCAGAAATCATTTCACGGAAATCAAATATTAAAAGGAATTGATATACATATTGAACAGGGAGAAAAAGTTGTTATCATAGGCCCATCTGGTTCGGGGAAATCTACATTTTTACGTTGTTTGAATCTTCTAGAAACAACCACCGGTGGGGAAGTGTGGTTTGAAGGAAATAATATTACAAGTAAAGAATGTAATATTAATAAGCTTAGACAAAAAATGGGAATGGTTTTTCAACAATTTAATTTGTTTCCACATTTGACGGTAAAGGAAAATATTACTCTTGCGCCGATTAAATTGGGGCTAATGAGTAAAGAAGAAGCAGATAAAAAGGCAGAAGAATTACTAGTGCGTGTAGGTTTACCAGACAAGGCAGAACAATATCCAAAACAGTTATCAGGAGGACAAAAACAACGTATAGCGATTGCAAGGGCATTGGCAATGAATCCGGAAGTGATGTTATTTGATGAGCCGACTTCTGCTCTTGACCCAGAAATGGTAGGGGAAGTACTCGCATTGATGAAAGAACTTGCCGATGAGGGGATGACTATGGTTGTTGTTACACATGAAATGGGATTTGCAAGAGAAGTGGCAACACGTGTTATTTTTATGGATGAAGGTCAAATAAAAGAGGAAAATACGCCAGAAAAATTTTTTACGGATCCGAAAGATGAGAGATTAAAAGAATTTTTGTCAAAAGTATTATAGAAATAAAAAGAATCTAATGTTCATTAACATTTGATAAAGTGTATTGACTTCCAAAGAGAGAAAGCATATAGTGAGTGCAAATGTTAGTGAAATGAGGCGTAAATAATGAAAGAAAAATTGCAGCGATTTATGATGGGACGTTATGGTGTGGATGCACTTAATAAATTTTTGTTTGGAGCAACTTTAGCGTTACTCATAGTCAATATGATTTTTAGAAGTTCTTTATTAAATACATTTTCTCTATTGTTACTCATAGTCTGTTATGTTAGAATGCTATCAAGAAATGTACAAAAAAGATATAATGAGAATGTAAAATTTTTGAATAAGAAGAAGGACTTGTTAAACTACTTTAGAAGAGAAAAATCTTATTTTGAACAAAGAAAGACACATCATATTTACAAATGTCCAACTTGTAAACAAAAAATAAGAGTGCCAAAAGGTAAAGGGAAAATTTGTATTACTTGTCCTTCATGTAAGACCGAATTCATTAAGAATAGTTAGAAGGAGATAGAAAGATGTTATTTATAGAATATCCAAAATGTACAACATGTAAAAAAGCAAAGAAATGGCTTGAAGATAATGGGGTAGAATTTACAGATAGACATATTGTGGAAGACAATCCATCTAAAGAAGAATTGAAAGAATGGTATCAAAAAAGTGGGCTTCCATTAAAACGTTTCTTTAATACAAGTGGAAATAAATATAAAGAAATGAAATTGAAAGATAAATTAGTAGAAATGTCAGAAGATGAACAGTTAGAACTTTTATCTACAGATGGAATGCTTGTCAAACGTCCTCTTCTTATTGGGGAAACATTTGCTATTCCGGGATTTAAAGAACAACTTTGGGAAGAGGTTTGCAAATAAATGAAATATGAAAGAATTCAAGTTGGGACGTTCATTGAACGCCCCAATCGTTTTATTGCATATGTGGATATAGCAGGGCATAGAGAGATTGTACATGTTAAAAATACAGGACGATGTAAAGAACTGCTTATTCCAGGAACTACGGTTTACGTTCAAGAAAGTGATAATCCAAATCGTAAGACAAAATGGGATTTGATCGGAGTGAAAAAAGAGAAACGGATCATCAACATGGATTCTCAAATTCCAAATGCAGTTGTAAAAGAGTGGATTGAAGCTGGAAATTTATTTACAAATCCTTCACTTATTAAGCCGGAAACAACTTATGGAAAATCCCGATTTGATCTATATGTGGAAGAAGGAGAAAGAAAAGCGTTTATTGAAGTAAAAGGGGTCACACTTGAGGAAAATGGAGTAGTGCGTTTTCCTGATGCTCCAACAGAACGAGGGGTAAAACATGTAGAAGAATTATGCCATGTAGTTCAAGAAGGATACGAGGCTTATATTGTTTTTGTTATTCAAATGGAAAAAGTATCTTATTTTACGCCGAATGAAAAAACGCATAGAGCATTTGCAGATGCATTACGCAAAGCAAAAAACGCAGGCGTGCATATCTTAGCCTATGATTGTAAGGTGAAAAAAGATAGTATATGTTTAAATAAGGAAGTACCCGTTATCTTAGAACAACAAGAAATAAAAAAGATAGTAGATCCGATTGTTTCGTGGTATCGTACAAATAAACGACAGTTACCATGGCGTGAGAATATTAGTGCATATCGAGTGTGGGTTTCAGAGATTATGTTACAACAGACAAGAGTGGAAGCTGTAAAACCATTTTATGATCGTTTTTTAACAGCCCTTCCTACAGTGAAAGATTTGGCAGAAGCAGAAGAAGACAAGTTGCTAAAACTTTGGGAAGGATTAGGATACTATAATCGTGTTCGCAATATGCAAAAAGCAGCTATGCAGATTATGGAACATTTTGATGGAGAATTTCCAAGGACATATGAAGAGATTTTATCTCTCACAGGAATTGGGAATTATACAGCCGGTGCTATTGCTTCGTTTGCATATGGTATACCAAAACCAGCGGTAGATGGAAATGTATTGCGCGTGATTTCGCGTATAATTGGAAGTGAAGAGGATATTATGAAACAAACTGTTCGGACAAAGATTGAGTATATGTTGGATGGAGTTATTCCAGAAACGTGCGCAAGTGACTTTAATCAAGGCTTGATAGAGTTAGGAGCATTAATATGCACACCAAAGGGAATGGCGAAATGTGAACAATGTCCGGTAAATATATATTGTCAGGCGAAAAAAGAAAATAAAGTAGAAAAATTACCGATAAAATCAAAAGCGAAAGAAAGACGAATTGAAAAAAGAACAATTATTGTTTTTCAAGATGGTGAGAATATTGCAATAAGAAAAAGAAAAGAGAGTGGGTTGTTAGCGGGACTTTATGAATTTCCAAATGAAATTGGACATTTTACGGAAAAAGAAGTTATTTCTTATAGCAAAAAACTTGGATTGCAACCATTGCAGGTTAAAAAATTAGGAAACGCAAAACATATTTTCAGTCATGTAGAATGGCATATGATAGGGTATGCTATAAAAGTAGATGAATTGGAAAAAAGTTGTGAGAAAGAAATGTTGTTTATTCATCCAGAAGAAATTCAGAAAGAATATCCAATACCGAGTGCTTTTGAATTTTATACAAGTCAAGTAAATATAAAATTAGGTATTGAAAAAGGCGATGTTACAAAATAAATTGTGACATCGCCTTTTAATCGCTCTGGTTCAAACTGTTATACCTCCTTATTTAATTTAGTCAATCTGCAAAGATTGCTGATTGTAAGAGTTCCGAAATCTTTAAGATGTTTGATCGTGAAAGAAAGAAATGAGGAAACAAATGCTGTCTTGGTAAAAAAATTCACGATAGAGATTTTCCGATGAAGGAAAGGAACTTTGATGGAAGATTCTTCGTCAATGAAAATGAGGAGAATCAAGGTTAGAGTGATACCAACTAAAAGTGAGAATGATAAGGTCAACATATAACCGCCTCCTTTAAAGAACCTTATTTGTTAACCTCATCATACGACTTAATTATCAGATAGTCAATGGTATTTTTACGAATTTTCTGAAGAATTTTTGCTTTGAATCTTCAATGGTTGATAAATAATAAGATATAAGATACCTGCCATAATGAATCCAGCAATTACATCGACAACAGAGTGTTGTTTCAAAAACATTGTGGATAGAACAATAGAAATTGTCAATAATAGAGTTATGACTTGTATCCAACGATGTTTTTTAAGATTGTTACAATGGGAAATGGCTATATAAGCTCCCAAAGAATTAAATACATGTATGCTAGGAAGAACATTTGTAGAAGTATCTACAGTATATAGTTGTTTTACCATATCTACACAAAAATTATCACGTGCGAAAGTATCCGGCCTTAGTTGAAGTCCGTTCGGATAGATTGTGGATATAATAAGAAAAATAGTCATACCAGAAAATAATAAGATTATCAAGCGATAAAATTCTGATTTTTCACCAAAAAAGAAAAAGTATCCGATTGTTATAGCGATGAAAGCAAACCAAAGTGTATATGGAATAATAAAATATTCAATAAAAGGTATCTTATCATCAAGAGTACTATGAATTAAGTGATACTTTGTCGTAACATGTTCTTCTAAATAAAAGAACCATGGCAAATAGATGAAGATATATAAGAAGACCCAGCCATGTCTATATTTTTCCCACAGTTTTTTCCACATAAGAAATTAAAACTCCTTTTGTAATCGTATTTCTCAGAAATTATATCACGGGAAAGATACAACCACAAGAAAGGAGAGCTTTTCTTAATAAAAACTTTAAGATTTCTCGAAAATTGGAATGGAATATTTGGCTTTTGCATAAGAAATCTCAGTTTCGGTATGTAATGTCCAAACAGCAATTGGTGTGTTGAGTAGATATTTATGTAAGATAAGGCTAATATTTTTTTCATCCTTTAATTTATAGGAAATAAAATCCGGTCTTGTGACAACATTAGAAAGAAGATATTTCACAGCGAAACAGGCAATAAAGGGGATAGTTGGTTCTGTTTTTGTTAAATTTGCGGATAACTGTCCTCGAAGAATGTGTGGGGCATACTTTCGAAACCAAAGTAATCCAAGGGAATTAAAGGATTGAATAAGATAAGAACCATGATAATGTTCTAACTCTTTTTGTACAAGAGAACATAAAGTAGTATTGGAAGAAGGTAGTTTTAATTCAATCAGGAGAGGAACTTTTCCTTTTACTAAGGCTAATACTTCGGAAAAAAGTGGGATTTTTTCAGAAGTGCCAGCAAGTTGATATTGAGATAAGACGTCATAAGTTGTGTTTTCTACAGAGAAATCTACCCCACACATTCTTGTGAGAAAATCATCATGAAAAACAACAATTTTTCCATCTTTTGTTAAATGTAAATCAAGTTCGATACCAAATCCATGTTCAACTGCAAGTTGAAAAGAAGGAAGAGAATTCTCAGGGATATTCATTTCCATATCCCAATATCCTCGATGAGCAAAAGCGTATTTGGAAAAGGATAGTACAGTTTTTCTATAACGAAAACGTGGAGCAATGCTATATAAAAAAAGTAAAAGTATAGTTAGAAAAAGAATACATATTGTCATGTCTAAATCTCCTTATTCATTTGTAATGATGTGTAAATGTTCAGAAAGACAAGAAACAGAAATATCTTTCTGTAAAAATATAGGTTCTCCATCTGTATGCACTGGCATAGCACCATCATAGTGAACAGTAAGATTTTCGCAATTATAAAGATAACTACCTTTAAAGTGCGAATGTTTTCCCAAAAGGGCAGCAGCAAGAAGGAAAAGTAATTTCCATTTTGATACGTCAGCAATAGCACAGATACTAAGCAAGTGATCTTCAGGATTTGCGTGAGGACCAAATTGTACACCACCACCTTCATATCGATGATTCATTGCACTAACGAAATAACATTTAGAAAAATGATGCGTTTTCTTGTTATCCAAAGTGATAGTACATTCATATGGGGTAAGAAACAACAATTGTCTTATGGCAATAAGAGCGTAAGTGATTTTGCCCAAATGCATACGGTTTAAAATTGGTTTGATTGAGGAAACAACTGCCTCATGGCATATGGCAGCATCATAACCGATTCCACAACTAACGGCGAAACGTCGTTTTTTATTTCTATAAGAAAGTTCGCCTATATCCATTAGACGAATATTTTCAGCATTCAGAATACAATTCAATGCTTTTTTTGGATCCGTAGGAAGGGAATATCCTCTTGCAAAATCATTCCCTGAACCAGTAGGAATATACCCGAGCGTTAAGTGGGTAAAATCTTGAATTCCATTGATAGCTTCATTTATTGTACCGTCTCCACCAAGGATGATAACTGTGCGTTGGATAGAGTCAGAGGTAAGCTTTTTCATAATAGATGTAGCATGCTTTTGATATTGAGTAAAATGGACAGAAAAAGGAATGCCTTTTTCTTCTAAAATCAAACGTACTTCTTCCCATGTTTCAGCGCCTTTACCTGAGCGAGAATGTGGGTTTACAATAAATGTATACATAGTAAATCTCCTTATTATTTGTATCCACATTATAGCAGAAAGTGTAAATACGAACAAGAAAAGAAAAGATTGCAATAAAACTAATGATTAGATGACTAAATATATTTTTGTAAAATTTTATAAAAAAATATAAAGAAAATATAAAATACTTGACTGTATTAGGAAATACTACTAATATAACAGTTAGACATCTAACTAATTTTAAAAAGGAGGGAAAATATGGAACAGTGTACACAGTTATTAATGAATCAAGTAATGCATTTGTATATTCAAAGAAGCATGAAATTATTTCGTGATTTAAAAGTGCATCCTGGAGCGGGAGGAATGTTATGGGCTTTAAGAAAAAATAATGGAATGTCTCAGAAAGAAATTGCAAAGAAACTTGGAATTACACCTCCGTCTATGACTGTAATGATAAAGAAGTTAGAAGGAGAAGGTTACATTATCAAAAAGCAAGATGAAAAAGATCAAAGAATTACGCACATTTTTATTACAGAAAAAGGAGAAGAAATAGCACATCATATGGAGTCAGTTCTAAAAATGCTTGAAAAAGAGGCTTTTGCGAATATGAGTGAAGAAGAAATTATGCTTCTTCGTAGACTTTTACTTCAGATGAAAGATAATTTATCCGACAAAAATAGATAGGAGACTAGCATGAAAAATATATTGAAATTTTTGAAACCACATATAGTATCAGTGGTGGCGATTGTCGCTGTACTTGTATTGCAAGCATACTGCGATTTATCTTTGCCAGGATACACTTCTAATATTGTTAATGTGGGAATTCAACAAGGTGGAATTGATGAACATATTCCAGAAAAAATCACAAAAACAGATCTGCATAATTTATTTCTTTTTATGACCAAAGAAGATATAGAAACGGTTCAGAAAGCGTATAAAGAAGAAAAAGATTATTACATTTTAAAAGAAATAAAACATACAGAAAAATTGGAAAAAATATTAAATAGACCAATGCTAATGGTTGCTGGCTTAGAAGAAAATGTGAAAGAGAAAAGCATGGGACTTAACGAAGTGAGAATGCTTCCGGAAGAACAGCGTATAAAGATGCTTGATCAAATGAAAGAGATGCCAGAGACTATGTTAGAACAAGCTGCTACAATCTATATCAAAAACGCTTATAAAAAAGTGGGGATGGATATAGATAAAATTCAATCTACTTATATTTTAAAAACAGGTGGGAAAATGCTTGCGCTTGCGTTGTTGGGAATGCTTGTCAGTGTAATGGTAGGACTTTTAGCATCAAGAGTGGCAGCGACAGTCGGTAGAGATTTGAGAAGTGGAATTTTCAAAAAGGTAGTAGGATTTTCTAGTGCAGAATTCGATAAGTTTTCAACTGCTTCGCTTATTACAAGAAGCACAAATGATATTCAGCAGATTCAAATGGTAATCGTAATGCTTTTACGAATGGTTCTATATGCACCGATTATTGGGATTGGTGGAGTGATAAAAGTATTGCGAACAAATGTCTCAATGTCTTGGATTATTGCTTTGGCAGTTATAATGATTTCTATATTAGTGTTTACCTTGTTTATTATTGCCATGCCTAAGTTTAAGATGCTTCAGAATTTAGTAGATAAATTAAATTTAGTTACAAGAGAAATTTTAACAGGGCTTCCAGTTATTCGTGCGTTTAGTACAGAAACACATGAAGAAAAGCGTTTTGATAAGGCAAATAGAGATTTGACACGAACCAATCTTTTTGTGAATAGAGCAATGACGCTTATGATGCCTACGATGATGCTTATAATGAATGGTGTTTCGGTTCTTATTGTTTGGGTAGGGGCAAACGGAATTAACGACGGGCAGATGCAAGTTGGAGATATGATGGCATTTATCCAATATACAATGCAAATTATTATGGCATTTTTAATGATTTGTATGATTTCGATTATGTTACCTAGGGCGTCAGTATCAGCCACTCGTGTGAATGAAATTTTAACAAGTGTAACAATGATTCAAGATGCAAAACAACCAAAACAGATTGAAGAAACAAAAGAAGGAAAAGTTGTATTTGATCATGTTTCTTTCCATTATCCAAATGCAGAAGAAGATGTGTTACATGATATTTCTTTTGTTGCAGAAGCGGGAAAGACAACAGCATTTATCGGAAGTACAGGAAGTGGAAAATCTACATTAGTAAATTTGATTCCAAGATTTTATGATGTGACAGATGGTTCGATTTGCATAAATGGAGTGGATATTAGAGAAGTATCGCAACATGATTTGAGAGAAAAATTGGGCTATGTTTCACAGAAAGGAGTACTTTTCTCAGGAACAATTGCTTCGAATATTATGTATGGAAATGCAAATGGGACAAAAGAACAGATGGAAGAAGCAGCAAAAATTGCTCAAGCAGAAGAATTTATTAAAGAAAAGTCAAAACAATTTGAAAGTACTATTTCTCAGGGAGGAGCAAACGTTTCAGGCGGCCAAAAACAACGTTTAGCTATTGCAAGAGCAATTGCAAAGAATCCGGATATTTATATTTTTGATGATAGTTTTTCTGCTTTAGATTACAAAACAGATGTGACACTTCGCAAAGCACTTCAAGATCATACGGCGAATAGTGTTGTTCTCATTGTGGCGCAACGTATTAGTACGATTTTACATGCAGAACAGATTATTGTTTTAGATGAAGGTAGAATTGTTGGAAAAGGAACACACAAAGAATTATTGAAAACTTGTGAGGTTTATAAGCAAATTGCAATGTCACAATTGTCGGAAGAAGAACTAAGAGAAGACATAGAGGGAAAGGAGGCGAGTATGCATGAGTAATCATCAGCCAAAACATAGAGGTCCTATGGGACATGGACACGGTGGAATGAGAGTAGGAGAAAAGGCAAAAGATTTCAAGGGAACAATTAAAAAATTAATGGCGTATCTTGGAAATTACAAATTTGCTATTTTATTTGTTATTCTTTTTGCCATTGGAAGTACAATATTTACTATTGTAGGACCTAAAATTTTAGGGGATGCAACAACAGAGATTTTTAAAGGGCTTGTTGGGAAAGTCTCTGGAGGAAAAGGAATTGATTTTCAAAAGATTTCGCATATTCTCCTTACGGTCCTTACGTTATATGTAGTGAGTGCATTGTTTGCATATATACAAGGATTTATTATGACTGGCGTTTCGCAAAAATTGACCTACCGATTGAGAAAAGAAATATCAGAAAAAATAAATCGTATGCCGATGAATTATTTTGATACAAAAACACATGGGGAAGTATTATCAAGAGTAACAAATGATGTGGATACATTGAGCCAAAGTTTGAATCAAAGTGCGACACAAGTAATCACTTCATTTACAACGATTGTTGGTGTTTTGATTATGATGCTTCGTATTAGTCCGATTATGACATTGGTAGCACTTTTGATTTTGCCTGTATCTATGACATTGATTTCCTTTATTGTAAAACATTCACAGAAACATTTCAGAAAACAACAAGAGTATCTAGGACATGTAAATGGGCAAGTAGAAGAAGTGTATGGTGGACAAAATATTGTAAAAGCATTTAATAAGGAAGAAGAAGTTATCCGTGAGTTTGACGAAACAAATCAAATTTTGTATCAATCTGCATGGAAATCTCAATTTTTCTCAGGAATTATGATGCCGATTATGCAGTTTGTAGGAAATTTAGGATATGTGGCAGTAGCTATTTTAGGAGGGTATCTTACAATTAAGGATAAAATTGCAGTTGGTGATATTCAGTCATTTATTCAATATGTAAGAAATTTTACCCAGCCAATTACACAAGTAGCACAAGTTGCAAACCTATTGCAATCTACGGCAGCAGCATCCGAGAGAGTATTTGAATTTTTAGAAGAAGAGGAAGAAGACCAGTTTGCTGAAAATCCTGTTTCTGTGGAAGGATTGGAAGGAAATGTAGAATTTAAAAATGTTCATTTTGGTTATAATAAAGATAAAATTATTATTAATGACTTTTCTGCAAAAGTAAAACAAGGACAAAAAATTGCTATTGTGGGTCCTACTGGAGCTGGAAAAACAACGATGATTAAACTACTAATGAGGTTTTATGATGTTAATGCAGGTGAAATTTTAATTGACGGGCATAATTTGAAAGATTTTAACAGAAGTGAGTTACGTCAAATGTTTGGTATGGTATTGCAAGATACGTGGTTGTTTCATGGAAGTGTAAAAGAGAATATTCGATATGGAAAATTGGAAGCATCCGATGAGGAAGTTATTGAAGCAGCAAAAGCAGCACATGCACATCGATTTATACAAACACTTCCAAATGGATATGATATGGAATTAAATGAGGAAGCAAGTAATGTTTCTCAAGGCCAGAAACAATTACTCACAATCGCAAGAGCGATCTTGGCTGATCCGAAAATTCTTATTTTAGATGAAGCGACAAGTTCTGTAGATACAAGAACGGAAGTGCGTATCCAAAAAGCGATGGATAATTTGATGAAAGGGCGTACAAGTTTCATTATTGCACATCGTCTTTCCACAATACGTGATGCGGATTTAATTTTAGTGATGAAAGATGGAGATATTATCGAACAAGGAAATCACGAAGAATTATTAGAAAAAAATGGATTCTATGCAGAACTGTATAATTCGCAATTTGAACGGACAAGTGCATAAAAAAGAGAAGTTTCTAAAGAATTTATGAAGTTCTTGACAAATAGGGGCTTTGGGAGATATGATAAACAACAGTAATAGGATTTAAAGGCGATGAGAAAGAAGAGTATATATTGTTCCTTGAAAGAGAAGACTGCCCATAGGCTGAGAGGCAGTTGCAAGAAGAAGGTATAGAAGGTAGCTTTGGAGCTGGGTATCTGAACAGGGCAGTAGGGTATCACGAGTAGTTCACGTTAAGAACTTTAGAGATATATGTGTTACACATATAACAAAGGTGGTACCGCGAATATTCGCCCTTTACATTTTATGTAAAGGGCTTTTTTAATACAGCGGAAATCCAACTTATTCAAATGAAAGTGTATTCATACATTGGTGAGGGAAAAATAGGAGGAAAAAATGAGTAAAAAATTAGAAAAAACATACAATCCAAAAGAGATTGAAGCAAAATTATATGAAAAATGGTGTGAGAATAAATATTTTCATGCTGAGGTAGACAGAAGTAAAAAGCCATTTACAATTGTTATGCCACCACCAAATATTACAGGAAAATTGCATATGGGACATGCATTAGATAACACATTACAGGATATCCTTATTCGTTATAAAAGAATGCAAGGATATAATGCTCTTTGGATTCCAGGAACAGACCATGCAGCGATTTCTACTGAAGTAAAGGTAACAAATCAGTTGAAAGAAGAAGGAATTGATAAAAAAGAACTTGGTAGAGAAGGATTCTTGAAAAGAACTTGGGAATGGAAAGAAGAGTATGGAGGAACAATTACTTCTCAGTTAAAGAAATTAGGAACATCTTGTGATTGGGATAGAGAACGTTTCACAATGGATGAAGGATGTTCAAAAGCTGTAGAAGAAGTATTTATCAAATTATACGAAGAAGGATATATTTATAAAGGCTCAAGAATTATCAATTGGTGTCCAGTATGTAAAACTTCTCTTTCTGATGCAGAAGTAGAACACGAAGAACAGGGTGGACATTTCTGGCATATTAAATATCCAATCGTAGGAACAGATCGTTTCCTTGAAATTGCAACAACACGTCCAGAAACAATGCTTGGAGATAGTGCAATTGCAGTGCATCCAGATGACGAAAGATATACGGATATTGTAGGAAAGACAGTTATGCTTCCATTGGTAAATAAAGAAATTCCAATTGTAGCAGATTATTATGTAGATAAAGAATTTGGAACAGGTGCAGTAAAAATCACACCAGCCCATGACCCGAATGACTTTGAAGTAGGAAAACGTCATAACCTTCCTGAAATCAATATTATGAATGATGATGCCACAATTAATGAAAATGGTGGGAAATATGCAGGTATGGAACGCTATGAAGCGCGAAAAGCGATTGTAGCAGATTTAGAGGCTGAAGGTTATCTTGTAAAAATTGAAGACCATACACATAATGTAGGTACACATGACCGTTGTCACACAACAGTAGAACCATTAATCAAACAACAGTGGTTTGTAAAAATGGAAGAGTTAGCAAAACCTGCAATCAATGCATTGAAAACAGGAGAATTAAAATTTGTACCAGAAAGATTTAATAAGATTTATTTACATTGGTTAGAGAATATTCGTGATTGGTGTATTTCAAGACAGATTTGGTGGGGACATAGAATTCCAGCATATTACTGTGATGCATGTGGAGAATTTGTAGTGGCTAGAGAAGTGCCTGAGAAATGCCCACATTGTGGATGTACACACTTTACACAAGATGAAGATACATTAGATACATGGTTTAGTTCTGCTCTATGGCCATTTTCTACATTAGGTTGGCCAGAAAATACAGAAGAATTAGATTATTTCTATCCAACAGATGTTCTTGTAACAGGATATGATATTATTTTCTTCTGGGTAATTCGTATGGTATTTTCTGCGTTTGCGCATACAGGAAAATCTCCATTCCATACAGTATTTATCCATGGGCTTGTTCGCGATTCGCAAGGGCGCAAGATGAGTAAATCACTAGGAAATGGAATTGATCCATTAGAAATTATCGATCAGTATGGAGCAGATGCACTTCGTATGACATTAGTAACAGGAAATGCGCCTGGAAATGATATGCGTTTCTATGATGAAAGAGTTGAGGCAAACAGAAACTTTGCAAATAAAGTATGGAACGCTTCTCGTTTTATTATGATGAATATGGAAGAAAAAGAAATTACAACTCCATCGGAAAATGATTTGACAGCGACAGATAAATGGATTTTATCTAAAGTAAATACACTTGCAAAAGATGTAACAGAAAATATGGATAAATTCGAACTTGGAATCGCGTTGCAAAAAGTATATGATTTCATTTGGGATGAATTCTGTGATTGGTATATTGAATTGGCAAAATATCGTATTTACCATGCAGATGAGGATGCGGTTTCAGCAAATGCTGCATTATGGACATTAAAAACTGTTTTAGCAAATGGTTTAAAAATGTTACATCCTTATATGCCATTCGTTTCTGAAGAAATTTATAGCGCTTTAGTACCTGAAGAAGAATCACTTATGATGTCTTCATGGCCGGTATATAAAGAAGAGTGGAATTATACAAGAGAAGAAAATATTTTGGAACATATGAAAGAAGTTATTCGTGGTGTTCGTAACGTTCGTGCAGAGATGAATGTTGCTCCAAGCAGAAAAGCAAAAGCATTTGTTGTTTGTGATCATGAAGAATTATGTAAAGGTTTTGAAGAAATTAAAGTTTCTTGTGCTTCATTGATGAATGCAAGTGAAATTGTTATTCAAAATACAAAAGAAGGTATTGCAGAAGATGCCGTTTCGGTAGTGGTAACAGATGCAGTGGTATATTTACCTCTTGCAGAACTTGTAGATTTTGAACAAGAAATTGAACGTTTGACAAAAGAAGAAAAACGTTTAGAAAAAGAACTTGCACGTGTAAATGGTATGTTGAGTAATGAAAAGTTTATTAGTAAAGCACCTGAAGCAAAAATCAATGAAGAAAAAGCAAAATTAGAAAAGTATACACAGATGATGGAACAGGTAAAAGAAAGATTGGCAGGACTTAAGAAATAATATTGTCCATGCCAATTTAAAGAGAGGTCTATAAATGAAGCATATACAGTTTAAAAAAGTAAAAAAAGAAGACATAAAAGCATATTGGAAAGCCCGGAAAGAACGGCGTCAGGCTATTCTTGAGAAGAGAAGAAACAGTGCGTTCGCACAGAAAATGAAACCGGTGTACAAGGTGATGAATCAGTTTTCTCTTGTATTTCATGTACTGTATGCGTGCGTTTTAAACCTTACAATAGAGGCAATCTCAAGACACTCGCTTTTTAAGGCGTGGGACTATATGACGAATTCGCCGAAAACATTTTTATTTAATAGTTATTTGATATTCATTACGTTTTTACTTGTTTATCTCGTAAAACGTCGTGTATTTACAAGAATATTGCTATCGGTGTTTTGGCTAGGGCTAGGTATTACAAATGGCTATATGTTGTTGATTCGAGTAACTCCATTTAATGCACAAGATTTAAAAGTAATGGGAGACGGACTTACCCTATTTAATAAATATTTTACCGGATTTGAAGGAGCAATGTTAGCAATAGGAATTGTTACAGTTATAGTGTGGCTTATTTCTATGTGGAAAAGAGGAGGACAGTATACGGGGAAAATGCACCGTATACCAGCCCTAATCGCAATCGCTGTAACGTTTGGAACAGTAGGATTATTAACAAATGTAGCAATTAATAACCGTATTGTTTCTAATTATTTTGGAAATATTGCTTTTGCATATGAAGATTATGGTTTTCCGTATTGCTTTTCAGCGAGTGTATTTAATACAGGAATTGCAGAGCCAAATAGCTATAGCAAAGAAACAATGGATAAAATTTCCAACAATGGACAAATTACGCAAGCGAAAACAGAGCGAAAAGAAATGCCAAATATTTTATTTATTCAGTTGGAATCTTTCTTTGACCCATATGAAGTAGAGTTTTTTAAAACATCTTCTGATCCAATTCCAAATTTTAGAAAACTATCAGAAGAATATTCATCGGGATATTTTAAAGTGCCATCCGTCGGAGCTGGAACAGCAAATACAGAGTTTGAAGTCCTTACTGGAATGAGTATGCGTTATTTTGGACCTGGTGAATATCCATATAAAACAGTTCTAAAGAAAACAGAAGCAGAAAGTGCAGCTACTGCATTGAAAAAATTTGGATATGGCACGCATGCATTGCATAATAATGGTGGAAATTTCTACAGTCGTGCGGATGTATTCAATAATATTGGATTTGATAGCTATACAAGTAAAGAATTTATGAATATTTTGCAATTTACTGAAAATGGTTGGGCAAAAGATAATGTATTAACACAGCACATTAAAAATGCTATGGATTCCACAAAGCAACAGGATTTTGTTTTTGGTATTACTGTACAGGGGCATGGTGATTATCCTGAGGAAAAATTGCTTGAAAATCCACGTATTCGTGTAACTGGAATTGAAGATGAAGGTAGAACGAATGCATGGGAATATTATGTGAATCAATTGTATGAAACAGATCAGTTTGTTGGTGACTTAATTCAAATGTTGAAAGATAGAAAAGAGCCAACTGTGTTAGTACTTTATGGGGATCACTTACCTACAATGGGATTAAGAGCAAAAGACTTGAAAGGACGCTACTTATATAACACAAATTATGTGATTTGGGATAATATTGGACTACCAAAAAAAGATGAGAATATAGCGGCATATCAGTCTATGGCAGATGTTTTTGATCGAATAAACATTCATTCCGGAACAGTCTTTAATTATCATCAAAATAGAAGAAAGTCAAAAAATTATTTGGCAGACTTAGAATTGTTACAGTATGATATGTTATATGGTGATCAATATGTATATGGTGGGAAAGAAAATAATCCTGTGCATACGAAATATATGCAGATGGGAATTTTAGATGTAACGCTGACAGATATTGTTTCACAGTTGGAAAACACATATAGTTTATACGGAACGAATTTCACAAAAAACAGTAAAGTATATGTCAATAAGGAAAAACAAGATGTTACATTTTTAAATAATACAAGAATTGACTTGAAAGATACGAAACTGAAAAATGGAGATAAGATAAAAGTTTGCCAAGTAGGTTCAAGTGACAGAATTTTTAGAGAATCTCTAGAATACACTTATATGGATGGAAAATTATTGACACCAGAACAAGTAAAAGAAAAAGAACAAGAAGCAGGAATGAAGACAAATGAATAAAGAACAGGCAGAGTCTTATATTGCGAGTCTTCCTAAATTTACAACAAAAAATTCTCTGGAGCATACCAGAGAATTTCTTGTACGTTTGGGGGATCCGCAAAGAAATAGAAAAATACTTCATGTGGCAGGAACAAATGGAAAAGGTTCAGTGTGTGCGTATTTGCAGGCAATTTTGCTGGCAGAAGGAAAGCGGACAGGAATGTTTATTTCCCCACATTTGGAAAAAATTAATGAAAGAATTATTCTACAAGGAAAAGAAATTTCGGATGAGAAATTTTTGCAAGCATTTCATTTTGTTTTGGAAACAGTAAAAGAAATGGAGAAAGAAGGAATCGCACACCCTTCCTATTTTGAATTTCTTTTTGGGATGGCGATGTATGCTTTTATGGAAGCTGATGTGGAATATATAGTGTTAGAAACTGGTCTTGGTGGAAGATTGGATGCAACGAATGCGGTACAAAACAAAGTGATGACAGTGATCACATCCATAACACTAGATCATATGGAAATTTTGGGAGATACGATTCAAAAAATTGCAGGAGAAAAAGCAGGGATTCTTAAAGAAGGTGTTCCAGTAGTATGTTTAGATCATAAAGAATATACAGAAGTTATTGAAACTAGAGCGGAAAAGTTGCATGCGCCATGTATAAAAATCTCGAAAAATGCGTACGAAATTATAGAAAGTACAGATAAATATATTGATTTTTTTGCAGTGAATGCGTATGATAAGTATGTTACGTGGAAATTGCATAATAGTGGAATTTATCAAGTAGAGAATGCGATGCTAGCAATAAAAGCAATGGAATATCTTTTTCCGGAAAGGAAAGAGATGGATTTGTGGCAAGAAGCGATTGCAAGTGTTGTATGGCAAGGTAGAATGGAAGAGATAAAACCAAATGTGATCGTTGATGGTGCGCATAATATTGGTGCAATAGAAGCATTTGTTAAAAGTATAAAACAGATGAAGAATACAAAGAACATTATTCTTTTTTCGTCAGTTTCGGATAAAGATTACGAGAACATGATACAATATCTTTGTTTACATATGAAAGCAGAGAGTTACATTATTACAGAAATTCCAGATGCTCGAGGAGAGACACCAGAGCGACTGGCGGAAGTATTTAGGAAGTATACGAAAGTAGAAGTAATCGTAGAGCCAGATCTTTCGAAAGCATTGTCATGCGCAATGCAAAAGAAAGGGGAAGATGGTAAGGTATATTGCCTAGGTTCACTTTATTTGGTGGGGAAGTTAAAAGAATTATAGGGAGGAAGAAAAATGTTAAATTTTGAAGAGGAAATTAAGAAATTCAAACCGAGTTTAGAAGTAGAGCAGATTGAGGACGCAGTATATCAAGAAGATTTAACAGACATGACAGATATTTTGCGTGAAATGATGCAACAGCAAACAAAATAAAAGATTGCGGGGAGAAACAAGGTGGAATATACAAAGAAACTTATCTATCAATCAAATTATTGGTATAATGATGGATTAGCAAAAGCAAAAATTCATGATTTGTCAGGAGCGACAGTATCATTAAGAAAAAGTTTACAATACAATCGAGGGAATGTTGCGGCAAGAAACCTATTAGGACTTGTATGCTATGCAAAAGGAGAAATCGCAGAAGCTCTTGTAGAATGGATTATTAGTAAGAATTTTAAAAACCATGAAAATATTGCAGATTATTATATTAAGAAAGTGCAAGAATCAGCAGGAGAGCTAGATACAATAAATAATGCGATAAAAAAATATAATCAATGTTTAACGTATTGCTTGCAAGATGGTGAAGATTTAGCTTTAATTCAGTTAAAGAAAGTAGTGGCTGCTCATCCGACATTTTTAAAAGCACTTCAACTTTTGGCTTTATTGTATTTGCAGACAGAACAATATGCAAAGGCAAAACAAATATTAAAGCGAGCACATAGAATTGATACAACAAATGAAACAACGCTTCGCTATTTACATGAATTGTCAAGAATTAGTAAAAAGATTGCAAAAGCAAAAGAAGAAAATGAACAAACAGTTACTTACAATTTAGGAAATGAGACTATTATTCAGCCGGCCGCAGAAGTGAAAGATAATGGGGCGATGGCAACGATTATCAATATTCTTATAGGAATTGTTGTTGGGGCAGCTGTTGTATGGTTCTTAATTGTTCCATCAACAAATCAGATGAAAACGAATAAACTCAATAAAGAAATTGTGAAGTATAGTGATCAGATCTCTGGGAAAAATGCAGAAATTAGTGCATTGAAAAAAGAAATCGAAGGTTATAAAGATACAAATAAGAAAACGGAAGAAGCACAGGCAACAGCAGAGGCTACGAAAACAAGTTATGAAGCCTTACTTGGTGTGTATGACCATAGTAAATCGTCAGGATATAGCAAAGAATCTCTTGCAAAAGAATTAAAAGCAGTAAAGAAAGAGGCTCTTGGGGATACTGGAATTGCTGTATACGATAAAATTTATGATGAATATGTTTCACCACTTTGTGCAAAAAAATATCGCTTAGCTCTTAGAAATTATGAAGTGAAAAATTATGCAACATCTGTAACAGCATTAGAATTTGTTACTTCAATCGATGAGAAATATGAAGGTGGAAAGGCACTTTTAAACTTAGCGAAATCCTATGAAAAAGCAGGAAAAACAGAACAAGCAAAGACAACGTATAAACGTGTTTCGGAATTATATCCAAACACAGAATTAGCAAGTCAAGCCCAGCAAGCTTTGACAGGAACTGCTACAAGTGGAGAAAATAATACAGAAGCAGAAGAATAGAAGAGTTACAAAAGACAGAAAAAGGAATACTTTTTCTGTCTTTTTGTTTTTGGAAAGGGGAAAATTATGGAGTATCAAATACAGGAAAATTGTCTTACCATTTGTCTTCCAAATGAATTGGATCATCATAATGCAGAGGAAGTAAGGAAATTATCCGATCAGCTAGTAGAAAAAAATCATATTAAGTACATTTTTTTTGATTTTCAGAACACTAATTTTATGGACAGTTCAGGAATAGGTGTTATTATGGGGCGTTATAAACAAGTATGTCTATTTGGTGGGGAAGTTTGGGCAATGAATACGAATGAAAGGTTAAAAAAGATTTTGCGTATGTCAGGTGTAACAAAAATAATCCATATGTACGAGGAGGAGTTATGTATATGAAAGACACAAATGAAATGAAATTAATCTTTGACAGTTGTTCTGCAAACGAAGGGTTTGCAAGGGTTGCAGTAGCATCTTTTATGACCCAGTTAAATCCTACTCTCGAGGAAGTGGCAGATGTGAAAACAGCGATTTCAGAAGCGGTAACAAATTCAATTATTCATGGGTATGAAAACGAAATAAAGAAAATAGAGATTCGTTGTTTTATAAAAGGGAAAACCATGTATGTAGAAGTTTGTGATAAAGGAAAAGGAATTGAAAATGTGGAAAAAGCCATGGAACCTTTATTTACCACAAAACCGGAATTGGAACGATCAGGGATGGGATTTGCCTTTATGGAGGCTTTTATGGACAAAGTGGAAGTTTATTCTGTTGTGGGAGAAGGGACGACAGTAAAGATGGAAAAAACAATTGGAAAAGGAAGGTCTGCATGGAACACACAATCGCTTTAATCAAACGTTCACACGAAGGAGATGAAAAAGCGAGGACACAGTTAGTGGAGGAAAATGTGGGACTTGTATGGTGCGTAGTCAAACGTTTTTATGGAAGGGGAACAGAACCAGAAGATTTGTTTCAAATTGGAAGCATAGGATTATTAAAAGCAATTGATAAATTTGATTTATCTTATGAGGTGAAATTCTCAACTTATGCTGTTCCTATGATTTCAGGTGAAATAAAGAGATTTTTGCGAGACGATGGAATGATAAAAGTGAGTCGCTCATTAAAAGAATTAGCATATAAGGCTTATTTGGTAAAAGAAGAGATGCAAGAGTGTTTGAATAGAGAACCGACAGTAGAAGAACTTGCAGAAAAATTGAACGTAGAAAAAGAAGAATTAGCTTTAGCATTGGAATCTAGTGGAGAGGTGGAATCTTTACATAAACCGATTTATCAGAAGGATGGAAATGCGATACAGTTGATGGACAAGCTAGAAGAAAAGGAGGGACAAGAAGAGAGGATATTAAATCGCATGTTATTGAAACAATTGTTAGAACAGTTGGAAAAAGAAGAGCGACAATTGATTTATATGCGATATTTTGCAAACAAAACACAGTCAGAGGTAGGGAAAATATTAGGAATATCCCAAGTACAAGTATCACGATTAGAAAAGAAAATCTTAGGAAATTTGAGGGGAAAGATATAGCAAAAGCATACCTGCGTATAATTTTTTTCAAAAAAGCCATACTAATGCATAGGAAAGTGAGGTGTATTATATGGAAAAAGAGAGAAAAAAAGTGCGGGTATGCTTATTTTGTGTTGTATTAATAGCTTTAGCAGTTGGACTTGTTTATTATTTTTCAGATGTAAAGCCAGCAGAGAAAATCGATAAGGGAATGCTTATTACAGGGGTGAATCGTCTATGGCGTTAGCAAAAGAAACGGTCTATATAAAAGGAGACCAAAATGTGGAAGTTACGAAAAGAGAAATCACTCTTGGGGATATTCTTTCTATTGAGTGTGCCAATGTGGAAATGATACCGAAAATAAAAACGTTAAAGCTATTAAAAATACAAGATGATAAAAAACACAGATATGTTGTTTCAATTTTGAAAATTATTGAATGTATACACAGACAATATCCGAATGTGGATGTGGAGAATGTGGGGAAAGAAGATATAATTATTACTTGTGAAAATAACAAAACGCCAAGTAAATATCTACATTGGATAAAAGTAATTGTTGTTACGATCATTACATTTATTGGGGCAGCGTTTTCCATTATGGCATTCAATAACGATGTAGAAACAACAAAATTATTTGGACAGATTTACACATTAGTTATGGGAAAGCAAAATAAGGGATTTACCGTGTTGGAACTAATGTATTGTGTAGGACTGATTGTAGGAATACTTATTTTCTTCAATCACTTTGGAGGGAAAAGATTTAGTGTGGATCCAACGCCAATGGAGGTGGAAATGAGGTTGTATGAAAATGATATACAGACGACTTTGATTGAAAACTATTCGCGAAAGGAGAAGGAATTAGATGTGGGGGAAGCAACTTCTGCTAGCACTTATCGGGCTTAGTGCAGGAGTGACAGTAGCAGGCGGATTATTTTCGTTTGTAGTCAGCTTGGGAGTTGTGTCAGATTTTGCTGACAGAACGCATACGGGAAAGCATATTCGACTATATGAAATGAGTGTTGCACTTGGTGGGATACTTGGAAATATATTCTTTATTTATCAAATTTCATTGCCCTTAGGTATGGGAGCATTAATGCTATTTGGAATGTTTGCAGGTATTTTTGTTGGGTGTTGGTCGATGGCGTTAGCTGAAATTTTAAATGTATTTCCTATTTTTATTAGGAGAATGAAGGTTTTAAAAGGAATTCCGTATATTATATTAGGAATAGCGCTTGGAAAAGGAATTGGAGCATGTGTGTTCTTTTTCAAGGGATGGTAGAAAGGAAATGCTATGGAAAGAGAAAAGAAAGAAAAGGCATATGAGCAATATGTTAAAGAAAAAACACCAGTACACAATGTATGGACGAATATGGCAAAAGCTTTTGTGACGGGAGGTACAATATGTGTGATTGGGCAGATGATTTTAAACTATTGTAGTCAACGAGGCTTATCTAAAGAAATAAGTGGTGCATGGACCTCTGTAACGTTGGTATTTTTGAGTGTTCTTTTGACAGGATTAAATGTATATTACAAAATAGCAAACTGGGGAGGTGCAGGAGCACTTGTACCAATAACAGGATTTGCAAATTCGGTTGCTGCACCAGCTATTGAATATAAAAAAGAAGGACAAGTATTCGGTATTGGATGCAAAATTTTTACTATTGCAGGACCGGTTATTTTATATGGCATTGTGACTTCCTGGGTTTTTGGCATTGTATATTATTTGTTAATTAAATCGGGGGTGACATTATAAATGATCAGAGGAAGTCAAAGTATTCAGTTTGAAAAGGCGCCATATTTAATCAGCAGTGGTTCTATTGTAGGAAAAAAAGAAGGAGAAGGTCCTATTGGAAATAAATTTGATATCGTTGGAGAAGATGATTTGTTTGGAGAGGAAACATGGGAATTAGCTGAGAGTACTATGCAAAAACAAGCATGTCTTTTGGCGTTAAAAAAAGCGGGGGTAACGCCTAAAGAGGTTAGATATTTATATGGGGGAGATTTGTTGCGTCAAGGGGTGGCTACAAGTATGGGGACGGAAGAATTGCATATTCCGATGTTCGGATTGTATGGAGCGTGTTCAACATCTGGAGAAGCGCTTGCATTGGCGTCTATGGCAGTGGCTGGTGGATATGGAGAACTTATGCTTGCTGTGACTTCTAGTCATTTTGGAAGCGCGGAAAAAGAATTCCGTTTTCCTCTAGGATATGCCAATCAAAGACCATTGTCTGCCCATTGGACCGTGACCGGAAGCGGAGCGTTTCTTGTGGGGACAAGGAAAAGTCATGTGCGGATCACTGGTGTGACGGTAGGGAAAATTGTGGATTACGGATTAAAAGACTCACAAAATATGGGAGCGTGTATGGCACCAGCCGCGTGTGACACAATTGTACAAAATTTGAAAGATTTCGGAAGGAATGAAATGGATTACGATAGAATTATTACAGGGGATTTAGGATATGTTGGGCAAAGTATTTTGTTTGATTTAGTGAAAAAACGGGGGAGAGATATTAGAAATACACATATGGATTGTGGAATGCGTATTTTTGATCAAAAAACACAAGATACACATGCGGGAGGAAGTGGATGTGGATGTGCTGCTACCACTTTATCTGCGTATATTTTGCCTAAATTAGAGAGTGGAGAATGGAGAAAAGTGTTATTTGTACCAACTGGCGCTTTAATGTCTACGGTAAGCTTTAATGAAGGAGAAAGTGTTCCGGGGATAGCTCATGGTATTGTGCTAGAACATTGTTAAGGAGGAGGAAAATGGATTATATAAATGCATTTTGGGTTGGCGGATTGATTTGTGCATTCGTGCAAATTCTATTGGATAGGACAAAACTTATGCCAGGAAGAGTTATGGTACTTCTTGTCTGTTTGGGAGTTATATTAGGTTTTTTTAATATTTATGAACCTTTTCAAAATTATGCAGGGGCAGGTGCTAGTGTTCCCCTTTTAGGGTTCGGAAATGTTTTGTGGAAAGGGATAAAAGAGGCGATTCAGCAGTATGGATTTATTGGAACATTTATGGGAGGATTAAAGGCAGCAGCTGTTGGAACATCCTCTGCATTGATTTTTGGATATGGTGCATCATTGATTTTTGAGCCAAAAATGAAAAAATAAGTTGTTTTTGCTAGAAGATAATGTTATGGTAAAAAGGACGCAAGAAAATGAAAAAGTTAATAGTTGACTTTTTGAGGAGGAAATTAATGAGTTACACAGACATTATTATCCCTTTTGCAGGTGGATTGGGAATGTTTATTTACGGTATGCAGATCATGGCTCAGGGACTGGAAAATGCAGCTGGAAATAAGATGAAATCATTGTTAGAAGTACTAACGAAGAACAAATTTTTTGGAGTATTGCTTGGAGCGTTGATTACGGCAGTGATCCAAAGTTCATCGGCAACTACAGTTATGGTTGTCGGATTTGTAAATGCGGGAATTATGAATTTAGGACAAGCTATGGGAGTTATTATGGGTGCTAATATTGGTACGACAGTAACAGGATGGCTTGTTTCCAGTGTAGAATGGGCAAAGATGTTAAGCCCGACAACACTTGCACCGATTGCAATTATTGTTGGTGTAATTATTATGCTTACAGGCAAAAGACATTCGTCTAAAGAAGTAGCAAGTATTATTATTGGATTTGGTATTTTATTTGTCGGTATTTCGACTATGTCATTAGCGGTTTCGCCATTGAAAGATTCTCCAGCATTTTGTGAGATTTTCGTTACATTAGGAAAGAATCCAATTCTTGGTATTCTTGCAGGAACAGCCGTGACAGCAATTATTCAAAGTTCATCCGCTTCTGTAGGGATTTTACAGAGTCTTGCAGCAGCAGGACTTGTTCCAATGAGTGCAGCAATTTATATTATTATGGGACAGAATATCGGTACTTGCGTAACAGCAATGTTATCAAGTGTTGGTGCTAAAAAGAATGCAAAAACAGCAGCTCTTATGCATTTATTGTTCAATGTAATTGGAACGATTTTATTTAGTGTTGTAGCAATTCTCTTCTTTACGGTTATCAATCCAGTTATGGGAGAAGGAATGATTACACAGACAGAGATTAGTACAGTACACACAATTTTCAATATCGGAACAACAGTATTATTGTTCCCAGCATCAAATTTAATTATTAAATTGGCTAAGAAAATCGGTCGTGTAGATGAAACAGCACAAGAAGATTCTGCAGTTCTTCTTGATGATAGAATGTTAGAGACACCAAGCATTGCTTTACAATCTACAATTACAGAAGTAAATCGTATGGGACATATTGTTATGGATTCTTTAGAGAAAGCTAAGACGGTGTTATTTACATTGAGTAATGATGATATTCAGGCATTGAAAGAAGAAGAAAGCACAGTAGATAAATTAACTGCCGGAATTACAACATATGCCATTAAGATTTCTTCTTTGCAAGTAAGTGAAAAAGAACATCAAGAAGTAGCACACTTGTTGCAGATTGTATCTGATATAGAACGAATTAGTGATTATTGTGAAAATATATCTGAATTTGCAGAAACATTGAAAGAAAAGAAATTGAAATTTTCTGATATGGGTACAGAAGGAATTAAAGAGATGCTTGATGTCTGTGTGCAAAGTTACGAGTATGCACTAGAAGCGTTTGAAGAAAATAGCCGAGAGAAAGCATTCAAAGTTATTGAAAAAGAAAGACAAACAGATCAACTTGAACTTATGTTACGTACAAAACATATTAAGCGTTTGGCAAATAATGAATGTAATGCTGAAGCAGGAATTGTATTTCTAGATACACTTGTCTGTTTAGAAAGAATTTCAGACCATGCGAGAAATATTGCAGAAGAATTAATGGAAAGATAAAAAAGAGTACCCTAATGACATAGAATAGTTATTGGGGTACTTTTACTTTAATAGATTTCATAAATTATTGGTTTGTAAGTGAATAGGAATAGGAGAATATAATGAATACAACTAAACGAGCAATCTTTACCATACTTGTGGCCTTTTGGATGGGATTAATCTTTTGGTTTTCTGCACAACCGGCAGTAGAATCAGCTAAAATGAGTCACTCGATTGGAATGGCGGTAGGGAATGTATTGGTACCAGATTTTGGATCACTTTCAAAACAAGAACAGGAGAAGATAGCAGAAAAGATAGATTATCCAATTAGAAAAGTTGCGCATGCTACGGAATATGCTGTTCTTGGTGGATTATTAGTACTGATGTATGGAAGTTATGGTATTATTGGGAAGAAAGGAATGGCATATGGGATTTTAACCGGAGTGGCATATGCGATGACAGATGAAATCCATCAGTTGTTTGTTCTAGGAAGAAGTTGTCAAGTAACAGATGTACTAATTGATAGTACAGGAGTTATTTTTGGAAGTATCATTGGTATATTGATTTATATTTGTGCAGTTAGACAGAGGAGTAGGTAATTACCTACTCCTCTATAACGTGTATTTCCAGATAGTCAAAATCAATAGAATCCATAAAATTATCTTGATAAAATCTTGCTTTATCATGTTTTTTAAATTCTGCAATGGTAGACTCTAACCAAATTGGTTTACTTAAATCAAATGTATAACAGATTTCATCTAGCGCATGAAAAATTTTATGTGTTCTTGTATCGTTGGAATCGTCACAAATTACAGTATCTTGAATCATCCGATTCTCTTTAAATAGTTTTCCCCAAAGACGAAACATATTTATTCCTCCATTTATCTGTATGATAAAAAGGATTATACCATTTCAAGACTTGTTTTTCTAGTATAGATGATGTATTAATATAAAGGGAAAGAACGGAGAGGAGAACAGAATGAACTGGTTAAAGAAAATATTAGATAAAATTTTTATTGATGGCTTAAGCGGGATGGCGCAAGGATTATTTGCTACTCTGATTGTAGGAACAATTGTTCAACAGATTGGAAAACTTGTTGGAGGAGATGTTGGAAATTATATTTTTCTTGTAGGAAAAGTTGCAGCAGGTTTTACCGGAGCAGGAATTGGAGTTGGAGTTGCACATCGTTTTCAAGAAAGTTCTCTTGTTGTAGTTTCGGCAGCAGTGTCAGGGATGATAGGTGGATATGCAAGTAGTCTTCTAGCTGGAACACTTGTATCTGGAAATGAAGTAATATTAGCAGGTCCGGGAGAACCACTAGGTGCATTTATTGCAGCGTTTATCGGTATTCAAGCAGGACATTTAATTACAGGTAAAACAAAGATAGATATTTTACTTACGCCTATTGTAACAATTGGTGTGGGAGCAACTACGGGAATTTTGGTAGGACCATCTATTTCTAAATTTATGATGAGTTTAGGCAATATGATTAATTGGGGAACAGAACAACAACCACTACTCATGGGGGTGGTAGTATCTGTTTTGATGGGAATGGCATTGACTTTACCGATTAGTTCAGCGGCGTTAGGAGTTATTTTGAATTTATCTGGATTGGCAGCCGGGGCAGCAACAATCGGTTGTTGTTGTAACATGATTGGGTTTGCAGTAGCAAGTTTTCGAGAAAATAAGGTGGGAGGACTTCTAGCACAGGGAATAGGAACTTCTATGTTGCAAGTACCTAATATTGTGAGAAATCCATTGATATGGTTGCCTGCCATTTTATCTAGCGCCATTTTGGGACCAGTTGGTACAATTTTATTGAAGATGACAAACAATGCAACAGGAGCTGGAATGGGAACAGCAGGACTTGTTGGACAGATTATGACGTGGCAGACGATGACAACGGTAGAGTCTTCCACAATGGTAATGATTAAAATTGTTGTTATGCATATTTTATTACCAGCGATTGTTACAGTATGCATTTCTGAATTTATGCGAAAAAAGAGATGGATTAAAGAGGGAGATATGAAATTGGATTTATAGAAAGGAAGAAGATTATGCAGACAGGACTTATTCATATTTATTATGGGGACGGCAAGGGAAAAACAACAGCAGCTGTAGGACAGGCAGTTCGAGCAGCGGGATATGGATACAAAGTGTTGTTTTATCAATTTATGAAAGATAATAGTTCTAGCGAACGAAAGAATTTAGAAGCATTACCAAACATCACTTGCATAAAAGGGCAAGAACAGGTTAAGTTCACTTTTCAGATGAATGAAGATGAGAAAGAAGAGATGCGAAAGCATTACAAAGAAGAACTAGAGATGTTAAGTGAAAAATCAGAAGAATATGATCTGCTTATACTAGATGAAGCGGTCTGTGCTGTAGGAGCAGGAATGTTACAGGAAGAAGATTTACTTACTTTCTTAAAAAATAAATGTGCACACGTAGAAATTGTTTTGACAGGACATATGATTACGGAAAGTCTTTTGGAAGTAGCAGATTATGTAACGGAGATGAAAAAGGTAAAGCATCCATTTGATCAAGGAATCGGAGCAAGAAAGGGAATTGAGATGTAGGTGCTTTAGCAAATATTAAATAAATGTGAACTCTATGACAGAAAATACATAGTATGATATACTGAATAAGGTTAAGAAACTCTTCAGAAGCAGGAGGAAAAGAAAGTGCAAGAAGCAAGAGAAGCAATTCAGAATTATGATGATGTAGATAGTTGGAAGACAGTCATGTTTTTATATAATTCAGCTTTGAAAGAAGTTGGAACAAAACTAGAGATTTTAAATGATGAGTTTAAGCATGTGCATAGCTATAATCCAATTGAACATATTAAGACGAGGATTAAGACGCCAGAAAGCATTGTAAAGAAATTGAAACGATACGGATATGAAGTTTCTATTGATAATATGATTCGCTATATCAATGATATAGCAGGAGTACGATTGATTTGTTCATTTACCTCGGATATCTATCGATTGGCATCTATGATAGGGAATCAGAGTGACTTAAAGGTACTTACTATTAAAGATTACATTAAGAATCCAAAAGAAAGCGGATATAAAAGTTATCACATGCTTGTTTCTGTACCGATATTTTTATCTGATAGTGTAGTGAATACAAAAGTAGAGATACAGATTAGAACAATAGCAATGGATTTTTGGGCAAGTTTAGAACATAAGATTTATTACAAGTTTGAAGGGAATGCACCAGAATATATTAGCAGAGAATTGAGGGACTGTGCGGATATGGTGTCTATGCTAGACGAGAAGATGTTATCATTAAATAATGCAATAGTATCTTGTCAGGGACAAGAAATAATAGAAGATATACAAGAAGAAGTCGCGGAAGTGACTAAGCAGGAGCCAGTCAAACTTGGCTTTACTGATTAGAGATATACAGGGGGAAAACAATGGAGAATGAGAAAAGAAAACGAGGAATACAACAGTTAATCTATACGATTTTAGGAGGTTTCCTGTTTGCATTTGGTGTTAATTTAATTATTATGCCAATGAATCTATATAATGGTGGATTCATGGGAGTTGCACAGTTATTGCGTACATTTGTAGTTAATGTACTTCATATTAATTTGGGTAGTTTTGACTTAGCGGGGATTATTTATTATTTAATTAATATTCCATTAATGTATTTGGCATGGAAGGATATTGGTAAAGGATTTTTTGTACGAACGATTATATCCGTTACATTGCAAAGTGCATTTTTGACATTGATTCCAATTCCGAAGGAACCAATTATTTCAGATATGCTTACGGCATGTATTATTGGTGGACTTATTTCTGGCTGTGGTACTGGGATGTTGCTTCGAGGAGGAAGTTCTGGCGGTGGTCAGGATATTCTTGGTGTGATTTGTGCAAAAAAATATCCAGGATTCAGTGTGGGTAAGATCGGGATGTTGATGAATATTGGTGTGTATGGTATTTGTCTATTACTATTTGATGTAGAGATTGTAATATATTCACTTATTTATACTACGGTGCTATCCTTTACTATT
This sequence comes from Faecalimonas sp., assembly GCA_029264305.1. GTDB lineage: Bacteria > Bacillota > Clostridia > Lachnospirales > Lachnospiraceae > Faecalimonas. The sequence goes on from JARICA010000020.1 coordinate 106,951, forward strand.
GATCGCATTCATATCCAGAATATTAATACAAATGTAATGATTTTTACAAAACAAGCAGGAGTTGCCAAAGCGATTATGGAAGAGACCGGAAGAGGTGTGACGAATTGGAAAGGTGTTGGAGCATATACGAATGAGGATACAGAGATTTTATCTGTTGTTATTTCTAAATATGAGGTAAACCAAATAAAAAGGATTGTGCAAAGAATAGATGCCAATGCGTTTATGATATTTAATGAAGGCTCTTATGTAATAGGGAATTTTGAAAAACGACTCTAGAAAAAAGGATTTAAACAGTATTGATGTAGATACGGTTTAGATCCTTTTTTATTTATGATAAAAAACTCTTTCATTTTACATAGATTTAACATAGAACAGATTTTGGATTTAACATAACTTAGATATTATATAACCTGTGAAGAAGATATTCAAAATCAAAGGAGAGAAAGAAAATGAAATTGAAAAAAATATTAGCAATTGCAGCAGTAGCAACAATGACAATCGTATCTGTTGTAGGATGCGGAAACAGTGGTGAGAAAAAAGGCGCAGAAAATAAAACGGAAGGTTGGGATACAGCAAATGATATCGCAGTTGTATCAAGAGAAGATGGTTCAGGAACAAGAGGAGCCTTTATCGAATTATTTGGAATAGAAGAAAAAGATTCTAGTGGAGAAAAAGTAGATCACACAACAGAAGAAGCAAGCATTACAAATAGTACATCGGTTATGATGTCTACTGTAGAAGGAAATGAATATGCAATTGGATACGTTTCTCTTGGTTCTTTAAATGATACAATTAAATCGGTGAAAATCGATGGAGCAGAAGCAACAGCAGAAAATATTAAATCTGGTAAATATAAAATTTCAAGACCATTTAATATTGTAACAAAAGATAAAGTAAGTGATGTTGCACAGGACTTTATCAATTACATTATGAGTCCAGAAGGACAAAAGATTGTAGAAGAAGCAGGATGTATTCCAGTGGATGATGTAAAAGAATATAAATCCAATGGTGCAACTGGTAAAGTGGTTATTGGAGGATCTTCATCAGTATCACCAGCAATGGAAAAATTAAAAGAAGCATATGTAGCATTAAATCCAAAAGTAGAAGTTGAAATTCAAACAAGTGATTCAACAACAGGCGTAACATCAGCAATTGATGGTGTTTTTGATATTGGTATGGCATCAAGAGAATTAAAAGAGAGTGAACTTTCAAAAGGTGTTAAATCTACAGTAATCGCATTAGATGGTATTGCAGTAATTGTAAACAATAATAGTGAAGTAAAAGAACTAACAAGCGAACAAGTAAAAGATATTTTTACAGGTAAAGTAACAGCTTGGGATGAGGTCGTAAAATAAAATGAAAAAAGCATGGAAAGAAAAGTTCATGCGGGGAGTGTTCTTCACTGCTGCCTGTGCCTCGGTGCTGGCAGTAGCTCTCATTTGTATTTTTTTATTTGCAAATGGGGTTCCTGCAATGAAAGAAATTGGATTTGCTGATTTCCTTTTAGGAGAAAAATGGAAACCAGGAAATAATATTTATGGAATTTTTCCGATGATTATTGGAAGTATTTATGTAACGGTTGGTGCAATTATCATAGGAGTACCAATCGGTATTTTAACATCTGTATTTATGGCGAAATATTGTCCGAAGAAAATGTATCCATTTTTAAAAGGAGCAACAGAATTATTGGCTGGAATACCATCTGTTGTGTATGGTTTTTTTGGATTAGTTGTAATTGTTCCGATGATACATGAAATATGTTTGGATTTGAGAAGAGCTGGTATATTGGAGCGAGCTGGAGACGGGAAAAGTATTCTTACAGCATCAATTTTATTGGGGATGATGATTTTACCAACAATTATTGGAGTAACAGAATCAGCTATTCGTGCTGTCCCAGAGCAATATTATGAAGGTGCATTGGCTCTTGGTGCAACCCATGAGAGAAGTATTTTTAGAGTGATTTTACCTGCAGCAAAATCAGGGATTTTAGCAGGGGTTATTCTTGGTATTGGACGTGCCATAGGAGAAACAATGGCAGTTATTATGGTGGCGGGAAATCAGCCAAGATTGCCAGAAGAGATTACACAAGGGGTCAGAACATTAACAGCAAATATCGTAATGGAAATGGGATATGCCACAGATTTACATCGAGAAGCTTTAATTGCAACAGCGGTTGTTTTATTCGTATTTATTTTGTTGATTAATTTATGTGTATCTATGTTAAATAGGAGGTCAAGAAATGTCTAAATGGAAAAATAAATTACATGCATACTTAAAAACACCAGCCTCCTTTATTGCGATGATTTTGGTTATGCTATCGGCATTCATTACATTCACGATATTATTGTTTTTGATTGCCTACATTTTGGTTAAAGGCATTCCACATTTAACAGCGGATTTATTTGCAATGAAGTATACGAGTGAAAATAGTTCCCTTATGCCTGCACTCATCAATACGTTGTTCATGACAGCTTTTTCTCTTATTATAGCTGTGCCATTAGGAATTTTTTCTGCTATTTTTTTAGTGGAATATTCTGGAAAAGGAAATAAATTTGTGGATATTATTCGTATTACGACAGAAACATTGTCAGGAATTCCATCTATTGTATATGGATTGTTTGGTATGTTGTTTTTTGTATCTACACTAAAATTAGGGTATTCTCTCTTATCAGGTGCGTTTACTTTATCCATTATGATTTTACCATTGATTATGAGGACAACGGAAGAAGCGTTAAAATCTGTACCTGATACGTATAGAGAAGGAAGCTTTGGATTAGGTGCAGGAAAATTAAGAACAGTATTTCGTGTTGTTCTTCCAAGTGCTGTTCCGGGAATTTTAGCAGGGGTGATTCTTGCTGTAGGAAGAATTGTAGGAGAGACTGCTGCCTTAATATATACAGCTGGTACAGTACCAGAAGTTGCAGCAAATCCCATGAATTCAGGAAGAACCTTGGCAGTACATATGTATAATTTGTCAAATGAGGGATTATTTATGGATAAAGCATATGCAACGGCAGTTGTTCTACTTGTTATGGTAGTTGGAATCAATTGGTTGTCAGGATTTATAGCAAAGAAGATTACGAAAGGAAAAACGAATGAGTAAAATAAGTATTCAAAACTTAGACTTGCATTATGGAGAGTTTAAAGCATTAAAAAATGTGAGTTTAGAAATAGAGGAAAAAAAGATTACAGCATTTATTGGACCAAGTGGTTGCGGAAAATCTACTTTATTAAAATCATTAAACCGTATGAATGATTTGGTAGAAGGATGTAAAATTCATGGGAAAATTTTGCTAGATGGAGAAGATATTTATGGGAAAATGGATGTGAATCTACTTCGAAAAAGAGTAGGTATGGTATTTCAAAAGCCGAATCCATTTCCAATGAGCATTTATGACAATATTGCCTTTGGACCAAGAACACATGGTATTCGTTCCAAATCAAAATTAGATGATATTGTGGAAAAATCGCTTCGCGATGCAGCTATATGGGAAGAAACAAAAGATCGATTGAAAAAAAGTGCTTTAGGAATGTCAGGAGGGCAACAACAAAGACTTTGCATTGCAAGAGCATTGGCAGTACAGCCGGAAGTGCTTTTAATGGATGAACCAACATCAGCACTTGATCCGATTTCTACGTCAAAGATTGAAGACCTTGCGATAGAATTGAAAAAAGATTATACTATTGTCATGGTTACCCACAACATGCAACAAGCAGTACGCGTGTCGGATAATACGGCATTTTTCCTTCTTGGTGAGGTAGTAGAATATAATGATACAGAAAAATTGTTTTCTATACCGTCTGATAAACGGACGGAAGATTATATTACAGGGAGGTTTGGTTAAAGATGAGAAACAAATTCGATATGCAGCTTGATAACATGAACAAGATGCTTGTGGAAATGGGAGAACTTTGTGAAAAGGCAATTGCAAATGCAACAAAAGCAGTAGCGGATGGAAATCTTGAAATGGCTAAAATTGTTATCGGAGAAGATGAAGAAATAGACCAGATGGAGAAAGATATCGAAAGATTATGCTTGAAATTGCTTTTGCAGCAACAGCCAGTTGCGAAAGACTTAAGACAAATTTCAGCAGCACTTAAGATGATTACAGACATGGAACGTATTGGAGATCAAGCATCCGATATAGCTGAGATTCTGTTATCTGCCAGGGAAAGCAAGGCGTCTACATTGCCATATTTGACAGATATGGCTACAGCAACTAGTAAGATGGTAACAAAGAGTGTACAGGCGTTTGTTGAAAAAGATTTGGAACTCACAAGGAAAGTCATCGCTTCTGATGATAAGGTGGATACACTGTTTGATCAGGTGAAAGAAAGGCTGATTTCATTTTTAGCGACAACAGAAAATCAGGGTGAAAGAGCAATCGATATGTTAATGATTGCAAAATATTTGGAACGTATTGGTGATCATGCCACAAATATTGCAGAATGGGTTGAATTTTCAATTACTGGTGTACATAGAGAGCAGAGAGAACACTAGAAGATAAGGAGAATGGAATGATATATTGTGTAGAGGACGATAGTAACATTCGGGAACTTGTTGTATATACATTAGAATCGACAGGCTTTAAAGCACGTGGATTTGAAGAAGGAAAGGCATTTATGGAAGCTTTGGCGTTTGAAACGCCAGAGCTTGTTTTGCTTGATATTATGCTTCCGGGTGAAGATGGAATAGAAATTTTAAAGAAATTGAGAAAAACTGCAAGAACAAAGGATATTCCTGTTATCATGCTAACTGCGAAGGGGTCCGAATATGATAAAGTAATTGGTTTAGATACAGGTGCAGATGATTATATTACAAAGCCGTTTGGAATGATGGAGTTAGTTTCGAGAATTAAAGCGGTTCTTAGAAGGTCAATCCGAAATAAGGAAGAAACAACGTATCGTATAGAAAATATTCTTATTGATGTGGAAAAGCATAAGGTGAAAGTGGATGGAAAAACAATTGTATTGACGTTAAAAGAATTTGAATTATTGGAACTATTAATGAAAAATCGATATATTGTTTTATCTAGAGATAGATTGTTAGAGGAAATTTGGGGATATGATTTCAGTGGAGAAACAAGGACTGTAGATGTACATGTGCGTACGCTACGTCAGAAACTTGGTGATGCAGGGGAATTAATTGAAACAGTAAGAGGTGTAGGCTATAGAATTGGAGGAGACAATGAAGAGTAGAATACAAAGAAGTATGGTATTTATTCTTTTTATTACACTTTTAACAACATATGCACTGTTGGCTTTAGTGGTGTATCAACAATCTTTTTTCAATTTGGAAAGTGAGGTAGAACAAGAAGCAGATTATATGAAAGCTGCCATTGATATTTCTGGAGAACAATATTTAGAAACAATGGATGAGGTGCGTCAGAAAGCAAGGGTAACTGTTGTACAACCGAGCGGTCAAGTATTATATGATTCAGGATTAGGACAGGAACGGTTAGAGAATCATCGAGAACGAAAAGAAATAAAAGAAGCATTGCAAAAGGGAAAGGGCAGTGATGTTAGAAAATCGGATACAACAAAAGAGCGTTCGATATATTATGCAATACAGTTAAAAAATGGAAACGTACTTCGTGTGGCAAGGACTGTGGATAATGTATGGCCGATGTTATTAAATGTACTTCCGTATATGATTGGTATAGGGATTGTGATGATCGGAATTGCTATTCTCTTAGCAAGATGGCAAACAGGTAAATTAATTCGTCCTATAAATGAATTGGATTTGGAAGAACCTTTAGAAAATGAAGTGTATGAAGAATTACAACCTCTGTTGGAAGGATTAGATAGAAGGAATAAAGAAAAAGAAGCAGTTGCACAAATGAGAAAAGAATTTTCGGCAAATGTTTCACATGAATTAAAGACACCGTTGACATCCATATCAGGTTATGCAGAAATTATGAAAAGTGGATTGGTTAAACCGGAGGACATGCAGAATTTTTCAGAACGAATTTACAATGAAGCAAGTCGCCTGATTACGCTTGTTGAAGATATTATTCAGTTATCAAAACTTGATGAACAAAAGGTGGAGTTAGAAAAAGAAGATGTAGATTTATTTATGCTATGTTGTGAAGTGTGTAGTCGTTTATCTTTGCAGGCAGAAAAGAAAAAGGTGAAAATAGAAGTTACAGGAGAACCTGTTATCTATAGTGGCATACGACAGATTTTAAGTGAGATGATTTATAATCTTTGTGAAAATGGAATCAAGTATAATATAGAAGGTGGAACGTTAAGTGTTTGGGCAGGGAATACGTTGCAAGGGAAAAAGGTCATTATTCGAGATACAGGGATTGGAATTCCTAAAGAAGATCAAGAAAGAATTTTTGAACGTTTTTATCGTGTGGACAAAAGTCATTCTAAACAAAGCGGGGGAACAGGTCTTGGACTTTCTATTGTTAAACATGGAGCGATGTTACATCACGCAGATTTACGTGTGAAAAGCGAGGTGGGGAAAGGAACGACAATGGAAATTATTTTTTCATAATATGAGAATATAGAAATAATAGTAAAGACGGTATCGTCCAGTGTATTGAACGATACCGTCTTTGTTTTATTCTTCAACTACAAATACATCTTTTCCTAATCCACAGATTGGGCATACCCAATCATCAGGAATATCTTCAAAAGCTGTACCTGGTGCAATTCCTCCATCTGGATCGCCAAGTTCTGGATCATATACATAACCACATGGTTCACATAAATATTTCTTCATTGATTTTACCTCCTAAAAATATTTTATATGCATATAGTAACATACTTTTAACGAAAATCATACAATTATTTTTAACCTTATAATGTATAAAAAGTAGGTCGATGTAGAGAAAAAAATAGGAAAAATAACGAAAGTTAAATTTGGTGTTCAAAAAATATATACAAAAATGTCGAAAAATGTTATATTATGTAAAGAAATTTAAAAGTTGTTATGTTGAGATACTATGTTTAATGAGAGGTGAAAAACATGAAAACAATGGATCAAAGATTGTGCAGAAAAGGAAAACACATTATAGGGAAGATAATAGCAGGAATAGAATTGGTGGTTTCTGCTATTTTTTTGAGTTTATTATGGAAATTCGGAGCATTTTCTACAGACTTGATGATTATTATAGCAATTATACTATTGGTATTGTTTGGAATGTGCTTTGGAATGCAATTTGGTAAGAAAAAAATGGCGATCGTAGGAATTGTATTTAGTTTACTATTTTCAAGCATATTTGGTTTTGCGAGTTACTATATTTGGAAGATGGATGCAGCCATCGAGAAAGTTGGCGGAGCAAAATATAAGACAGATAATATGGTTGCTGTTGTAAGAAAGGGAGATAAAGCAGAATCACTCTTAGAAGCGAAAACGTATAAGTTCGGTTGTCAAACAGAACTAGACCAAGAAAACACAGAAAAGATGCGCAAGAAGATCGATGAATTACTTGGACAAAAGATCGATGCGAAAGAATATGCTAGTATGGAAGAAATGGCAGAAGCATTGTTAGATGGAGAAATCGATGTGGCAATTTATAACGAAGCATTTAATGGCATTCTAGGGGATAAAGTAAAGGGGTATGAGTCTAAAATCCGGGTGTTATATCAATATGGAATAGATACACAATTAGAAGAGCCAGAGAAGTTATCGGTAAAAGAGCCATTTAATGTATATCTTAGTGGGATTGATGTGTATGGTCCTATATCGACAAATAGTAGAAGTGATGTAAATATTATTATGACGGTGAATCCACAGACAAAGCAAATTTTATTAACAACAACACCAAGAGATTACTATGTGGAAATTCCAGGTATCTCCAAGGGACGAAAAGATAAATTAACCCATGCAGGAATATATGGTGTAGATAAGTCTATGGCAACATTGGAACAAATCTATGGGATTGATTTGAATTACTATGCAAGGGTGAACTTCACTTCCTTGATTAAAATAGTAGATTTGCTCGATGGAGTTGATGTAAATTCTGATTATGATTTTTCAGTTAGGGAATATAAGTTTGATAAAGGGATGAATCATTTGAATGGCGAACAGGCGTTAGCCTTTGCGAGAGAGCGTCATAGTTTTAAGGAAGGGGATAACCAGAGAGGGAAAAATCAGGAAGCGATTATTACAGCCATTATTAAAAAGGTAATGTCTCCAGTTATTTTGAAAGATACAACACGATTGTTAAATAGTGTTGCGGATAGTGTGGAAACGAATATGACAAAGGATGAAATTATGACTTTAGTGCGTATGCAATTGAAAACTGGTTCGGAATGGAAGGTTACCTCGGTAAATGCTGTTGGAAAGGGAAGTAAACAAGCATGTTATTCTTCAGGAAGACAGTTACTTTATGTTATGTATCCGAATCAAGAATCTGTTTCTGCTATACAACAAAAAATGAAAAGTGTACTTGCAGGAGAAGTATTAGAGTAGAGAGAATGGAGTGGATGAATGAAAGGGATTGTTGATGTACATTGCCATATTTTGCCTGAGATTGATGATGGGGCAAAAAATTGGGGAGAAGCATATCAGATGTTACGAATGGCTTATGATGAGGGAATACGAGTTATTGTTGCTACACCTCACCATCATGAGCATCGTGGAATGTGTACCCCGCTACAATATAAGAAGAGATTAACGACACTTCGGAAAATGGCACAAGAAATTGACGAGAAATTTCTGATTATGCCGGGGATGGAAATTTATTTTAATCAAGATGTAGTTCACAAATTGGAACATAAAAAAGTACATACAATGGGGAAGTCAAAATATGTACTAATTGAGTTTTCTCCTAATGCGGAGTTCCATTATATTCAACAAGGGTTACAACAGATACAGATGAAGGGGTATTTGCCGATTTTAGCCCATATAGAAAGATACCGTTGCTTGTTAGATTCGGAAGAATATGTATCCTACTTGATGGATATGGGTATATATGTGCAAGTGAATGCGGGAAGTATTATTGGAAAATCAGGACGAACAGTGAAAAAATTTGTTAAAAATTTATTGGAAGAGCAATATGTGCATTTTGTGGGAACGGATGCTCATAGTTCTGGAAGAAGAAGTCCGATGATTCAGAAAAGTGCAGAGTACGTACAAAAGAAATTTGGGGAAGATTATGCAAAAGAAATCTTTCATTCTAATGGAATAAAAATGCTAAAAAATATACTAATTTAATGAATGATGAGAGGAAGAATGATGGAAAAGAATACGAGTTTAGAACAAGAAGAAATTACAATTGATCTTGGAATGTTGATATCAGCATTGTGGAAAAAGGCGCATATTATTTTATTATCCGCAGTGGTTTTTGCTCTGTTGGGATTTGTGGGCACAAAATTATTTGTTACTCCACAGTATGATTCGGTTACAAAAATTTATATTGTTCCAAAACAAAATGAAAACACAGTAAATTCTAGTGATTTGCAGGCAGGTGCATTGTTGACAAAAGACTATATGGAGATGATTAAAAGTCGACCAGTGTTAGAAGAAGTTTCGTCGGTACTAAACTTGAAAGAAACTCCAAAAGAGTTAAGTGAAATGATTACAGTGGAAACGCCTGCGGATACACGTGTGCTTAAAATTATTGTGCGTCATACTGATCCAAAGAAAGCGAAAAATATTGCAGATGCAGTAAGGGAATCTGCTAGCATACATATTCAAGAAGTGATGAATATTGATGCAGTAAATACAGTGGAAGAAGCCAATCTTCCACTGCAAAAAGCATCTCCTAACGTTGCAAGGAATGTATTGATGGCAGGAATGTTTGGCGTTCTTTTGTGCATAGGGATTATTCTTTTGAATTTTATGCGTGATGACACGATTAAAACGCCAGTAGATGTAGAGAAATATTTAGAAATGAATGTTTTGGCTTCTATTCCTATTAAGGAAGAGGTGAAAAAAAATAAAAAAGGTAAATATTCTAAAAAGAAAAACATAAAAAGAGCAGTAAAAGTAAGAAGATAAGAGGGCATATATATGGTTGAGATTACACTGAATTTAAAAAAAGATGATTATAGAAATGAAGAGGCTTTTAAATCGCTTCGTACGAACATTGAATTTTCAGGAGAAGATAATAAAGTGATTGCACTGACAAGTTGTACACCGAGTGAGGGAAAATCAAGTGTTTCATTGGGGTTAGCGAAAGCGTTTGCCGAGGATGGTAAATCAGTTCTTTTTGTGGATGCAGATTTACGAAAATCAGTTTTGCTGGGTAGATATCGAATTATGCAAGATGTAAAAGGGTTAACACATTTTTTATCTGGACAAGCTGAAATTAGCGAAGTGATTTGCAAAACAGAAGTGTCTGGCTTATATATGATTTTTGCAGGACCTGTTCCACCAAATCCGGCAGAACTTCTTGGGAGTAAAAAGTTCGCTTCCTTTATTTCAGGTGTACGTAAACTGTATGATTATGTGATTATAGATACACCACCGCTTGGAAGTGTTATTGATAGTGCGATTGTATCTAGTGTATGTGATGCTGCTATTTTGGTTATTGCAGCAAATAGTGTGAGTTATAAGTTTGCGAGAGTGGTAAAAGAACAGTTGGAAAAATCAAATTGTAAACTTCTTGGCACAGTGTTAAATAAGGTAGATATGAAACAAGATAAATATTATGGAAAATATTACGGCCATCATGGGGAAAAATAGAGGTGATTGGGAATGAGAAACAAATTAATTACAAGCATCTTGATTTTTATGAGTGTTATCCTGCTTGGGGCAAGTGTACTGATTTTAAGAAAAGAGGACAGAACAGCCCCTGTAATTGAGGTGGGAAAAAGTGCTATAACATATAAAGAGGGAGAAGATTATGATCAGTTATTAGAAGGGGTTGTAGCTGAAGATAATAAAGACGGAGATGTGACGGATAAGATTTTTGTTGATAAAATTGTAAAAAGTGGAGATGGTAAAAAAGCAATTGTAAAATATGCAGTCATTGACCAAGCGAAAAATGTGGGGACTGCTGAACGGAAAGTTACGTATGAGGAGAACAAAAAAGAAGAAATAAAAATGCATCCGGAAGAGAAGAAAGAGGAAGAAGTGACGGAAACATCAGAACAACAAGATAAGGGGATGCCAGTGATTCGTTTGAAATCTTCTACAGTTACAGTGAAAAAAGGAAGTAGATTTTCCGCATTATCTTATGTGGATACAGTTGAGGATAATCAAGACAATAAAAGTGATTTATATAAGCGTATACATATTGATGGAAAATATAATATCAATGTGCAAGGAACGTACGTGTTGCAGTATTATGTGAGAGACCATGAGGGGAACATGTCAAATATTGAAAAACTTACTCTTATTGTTCAATAATTTGTGATGATGAAAATCGAAAAGAATGAATTGGAGGGAAGAATATGAAAGAATGGAAACAAAGAAAATCTAATGGGTTAGAACATTGGCAGATTATATCTGTCTTCTTGGTGGTGTATGATGCATTGGCGATAGGACTAGCCTTTTTATTTGCATTATGGTTTCGATTTGATTGTAAATTATCGATGATTCCAGAAGAATATTTAATGGCATACTTCAAATTTATTCCCATTTATATTGTAATGTCATTGCTTATTTTTTGGCGTATGCATTTGTATAATAGCATTTGGAGATTTGCAAGTTATAGTGAATTGATGAGAACAATCATTGCCACAGGAGTAACTTTTTTGGTTCATTGTGTAGGAATTACAGTGTTTTTTAATCGAATGCCGATTTCCTATTATATTTTTGGGATTATGATTCAATTTATTTTGGTTTTAGGTATTCGATTTTCTTATAGGTTTGTTTTACTTGAAAAAAGCCGAAAAGTGAGTAGACAAGAAAATAAAAGTGGGAAAAGAGTGTTACTTATTGGAGCAGGAAAAGCAGGACGTATGCTTTTGCGAGATATTAAAAACTTAGATCGAAAAAAAGACCACGTTTGCTGTATTATAGACGATAATCCAAACAAGTGGGGAAGGTCTATTGATGGGATTCAAGTAGAAGGTGGACGAGATTCAATTTTTGATTGTGTAGAACGTTATAATATAGAAAAAATTGTACTAGCGATTCCAAGTGCAACTGTAGAGGAAAAAAGAGACATTTTAAATATTTGCAAAGAAACAGGTTGTGAATTGAAAAATTTACCAGGAATTTATCAATTCTTAAGTGGAGAAGTAAAAGTGGCTGCACTGAAAGATGTGTCTGTGGAAGATTTGCTTGGACGAGATCCGATTAAGGTAAATATGGAAGAAATTTTTCGTTATATTCAAGGGAAAAAAGTGCTTGTTACAGGTGGAGGTGGGAGCATTGGCTCGGAACTCTGCCGGCTGATTGCTAAGCATCATCCGAAACAATTGATTATTTTGGAAATTTATGAAAATAATGCATATGAAATCGAACAAGAACTAAAAAGAAAATATCCAGATTTAGATTTAGTTACTTTGATAGGCTCAGTGCGTGATTCTAGAAGAATTCATGAAGTGTTTGAAACTTATCAGCCAGAACTTGTATATCATGCTGCGGCACATAAACATGTTCCATTAATGGAAAATAGTCCGTGTGAATCTATTAAAAATAATGTAATTGGAACATATAAAACAGCATATGCAGCAATGATGAATGGGTGTCAAAAATTTGTTTTGATTAGTACAGATAAGGCGGTAAATCCTACAAACATTATGGGGGCAAGCAAAAGACTTTGTGAAATGATAGTTCAGTCGTTTGCTCGCAGTATCAAAGAAGGAAAAGTGGATAAACTTCCATTTCTTTATGAGCATGCGGATAGTAAAAAAGTTATAGGAAATAAAAAAATGCCTCAAGATATCAAAACGGAGTTTGTTGCAGTAAGATTTGGAAATGTACTTGGAAGTAATGGGTCTGTTATTCCACTCTTTAAAAAGCAAATTGCAGAAGGTGGTCCAGTAACGGTTACACATCCAGATATTATTCGTTACTTTATGACAATACCAGAAGCAGTTAGTTTAGTTTTGCAGGCTGGTGTATATGCAAAAGGCGGAGAAATTTTTGTTTTAGATATGGGAGAACCAGTTAAAATTGATGATTTGGCTAGAAATTTAATTAAACTTTCTGGACTAAAACCAGATGTGGATATTCAAGTGAATTATACTGGATTGCGACCAGGAGAGAAACTTTATGAAGAAAAACTGATGGAGGAAGAAGGTATACAGACAACTCCTAATGAGTTAATCCATATAGGCAAGCCAATTGTATTTGATATTGATCAGTTTTTGGAACAGTTGCAAGAATTAATGGAAGTTTCCTATGCAAATAGAGAAGATATTATACGAGATGCGGTGCAAGAAGTGGTAGAAACTTATCATCCAGCAAAAGAGATGTAGTAAGAACAAAGAAAATTGCTTGAAAAATATTGGATTAATTTAATATAAAGGAATACAGAGGAGAAAAAATGTTTAATGGAGAGAAAATAAATTTTGAGAAGTTTCCAAAACATATATATTTAGCAACACCTACAATGCATGGTGAAGAATTAAAGTATGTTACAGAGGCGTATGAGACAAATTGGATGTCAACTGTAGGAGAAAATATAAATGAGGTAGAACGTCAAGTGGCGAAAAAAGTTGGCTGTAAATATGCAGTAGGATTATCAGCAGGAACGGCATCATTACATCTTGCAATGAAACTTGCAGGTGAAAAGCTGTATGGAATGCAAAAACTTGGGAAGGGATGTCTAAGTGGAAAAAAAGTGTTTTGTAGTGATTTGACATTCTGTGCGACAATTAATCCTATTGTATACGAAGGTGGAGAACCTATATTTATAGATTCAGAAAGAGATACATGGAACATGGATCCAGAAGCATTAGAAAAAGCTTTTGAAATTTACCCAGAGGTACGACTTGTAGTTTTTGCAAATCTCTATGGAGTACCATCTAAGATGGATGAACTCAGACAGGTTGCAAAAAGACACAATGCACTTATTATAGAAGATGCTGCTGAAAGTTTTGGTGCTACATATAAAGGAATTCAGACAGGAAATTTTGGTGATTATAATTGTATTAGTTTTAATGGAAATAAGATTATTACAGGATCTTCAGGTGGAATGTTTTTAACAGATAGTTTAGAAGATGCAAATAAGATACGTAAGTGGTCAACACAGGCTAGAGAAGATGCACCTTGGTACCAGCATGAGGAAATAGGATACAACTACCGTATGAGTAATGTTATTGCTGGAGTTGTTAGGGGACAGATTCCATATCTTGATGAACATATTGCACAGAAGAAAGCAATTTATCAAAGATATAAAGAAGGATTTAAAAATCTTCCAATCAGTATGAATCCGTATGATGAAAAGAACTGTGAACCTAATTTTTGGTTATCTTGTATGTTAATTGATAAAGAAGCAATGTGTAAACAAGTAAGAGGTGAACATGAGCCTTTATTTAAATCAGAAGTAGGAAAAAGTTGTCCAACGGAAATTTTAGAAACTTTATCTAAATATAATGCAGAGGGTAGACCGATTTGGAAACCATTAAGTTTGCAACCAGTTTTTAGAAGTTGTGATGTGATCTCTAAAAAAGGATCGGTAAGAGGATGTACGGATGCATATATTGAGGGTTCAAAAGAATGTGTAGGATATGATCTTTTCAATAGAGGGTTATGTTTGCCTTCGGATAACAAAATGACAATTGAAGAACAAAATAGGGTTATAGAAATAGTAAAAGCATGTTTCAAATAGGAGAGTATGATGTACAAGAAATGTTTTAAAAGATGTTTAGACTTTGTTTTGAGTTTACTTGCGTTGATTATTTTATCGCCAATTTTTCTAGTTCTTATGTTATTGGGAGCAATTTTCATGCGTGGAAATCCCTTTTTTACTCAGAAAAGACCTGGTAAAAAAGGGGAGATTTTTAAATTAGTTAAATTTCGTTCTATGGATAATAGAAAAGATAAAAATGGAAAATTTTTGCCTGATACGATAAGATTAAATAAATATGGAAAATTTTTAAGAAGCACGTCATTAGATGAACTGCCGGAATTGTTTAATATTTTAAAAGGAGATATGAGTATAGTAGGACCTAGACCATTAGCAGTTGAATATTTACAATATTATAATGAATTTGAAAAGCAGAGACATGATGTGCGTCCCGGATTGACGGGATTGGCACAAATAAATGGAAGAAATGCATTGAATTGGCCAGAGAGATTTCGTTATGATGTTAGGTATGTAAATAATGTTTCTCTTAAACTGGATCTGGAAATTATATTTAAAACGGTATGGAAAGTTGTTAAACGAAGTGATGTTGCAATATGTGGGACAACGCAGATCATAGATTTTGATAAATATCGAATAGAAGAAATGAAAAGAAACAAAAGATAGTTTTGTGAAGTGGTATAATAAGAGGAGATTTTAATGTTTTATAATGATTTAAAAGGGAAAAAATTACTAGTTCTTGGAGGATTAAAAAAAGCTTCGGACATTGTTCTGCGTGCTCAGAAAATGGGGGCATATGTTTATGTTGCGGATTACGATGAAAATAGTCCAGCCAAATTGGTTGCAGATGAAGCTGTTATGTTAAATGCGATAAACGTTGATGAAATTGTTGATTTTTGTAAAGAGAATGCAATTGATGGTATTACAACGGGATTTGTTGATATTCTTTTGAAACCGTGTTATGAAGCGTGTAAAAGATTGAATTTACCATGCTATACGACAGAAGAAATGATTGATGTTTCAACAGATAAAAAATCCTTCAAAAAAATGTGTAAAAAGTATGATTTACCAATACCTATAACATATCCGGTAACAAAAGATAATTATCGTGAAATGGCCAGTGAATTATCATATCCTGTTTTTGTAAAACCGTTGGACGGAAGTGGATCAAGAGGCGCATCAGTTTGTAGAAATACAGCAGAGTACATAGGACAGGTAGAGAAGGCACTATCTTTTTCAAAAAGAAAAGAAGTTGTTGTTGAAGAATATCTAGAAGGAAGAGAATTTATTCTAGATTATATTTTAGTAAATGGAAAAGCTTACTTATTATCTATGTTTGACAGAATGGTTTGCCCTGACCGTCCTTCAGCAATAAATCATGCCAATTTGCTAATGGCACCATCCTCAAAAATAGATAGTTATATTGAACAGATTAATCCCAAAGTTGTCGATATGTTTAAAGATATGGGGTTCAAAAATGGATTGATTTTCTTACAAGGTTATACCAATGGGGATAAAATAACATTTTTCGAGATGGGATGCAGATTAGGGGGAACATTCCCAGAAACGGATGAATATTTTTTAAAGGTTAATCCAATGGATATGTTAATTAATTTTGCTTTAAGTGGTGAAATGTTAAGTGAAGAAGGGTGCAAACAATTTAATGCTAAATTCAATGGAAAGGGTGGAGTTGTAAATCTGCTTGTTAAAGAAAATGGTAATTCAATTGCAGAGATAAAAGGGATAGACGAAGTTTGTGAAATGAAATCAGTTCAACATTGTATTAGAAATATGCAAGTTGGAGATAGTTTCAAAGTAGGAAATATTACTGATAAACCAGTAGCTATTTTTTATATAGCGGCGGATAGTTTTGAAGAATTTGTTTATACTGTAAATGCCATTTATAATAAGGTTAAAGTTGTAGATGATGATGGGAATTCTATGTTAAGACCAGTCTATAAGAGTGAATGGATATAGAATAATCTGTGCTAGAAGGAGAAAAATATGAAGATAACAATAGTAGGTGGAGGAAATTTAGGAACATTAATGGCAGCATCATTTGCCTCTAAAGGTAATGAAGTTATTTTACAGACCTCTAATCCAGAAAAATTTTGTAAAGTGTTGGAGGTTTATACAAATGATGAAGAATTGGTGTGTAAAGGTGAAATTGTAAAAGCAACAAATGATTGGAAAGAATCGATATTAAATGCCGATTTAATTTGGATAGTGGTTCCACCACAGTTATTCGAGAAAACTGCACAAGCTATGGAACCATATGTAAATGATAGACAGATAGTAGGTATGGCTCCAGGAGCAGGGGCAGCAGAATTTGCTTTTGAATCAATTATAAATAAGGGAGTCAAATTTTTTGGATTAGCACGTGTTCCTAGTATTGTAAGATTAAAAGAATATGGTAAATCTGCATATATGCTAGGACCAGCACCAGAATTGGTTATAGGAAGTATACCAGCGAAAGAATCCAAAAATATTTCAGAATATATACAACCTTTATTTGATATGGTGTGTAGACCAGCAGCGAACTATTTGGCAGTGGCTTTTACACCTTCGAATCCAGTATTACACACATCTCGAATCTATGCTATGTTTAAAGACTATGTGCCAGGAAATAATTATCCGGAAAATGAATTATTTTATGAAGCTTGGACTATAGATGGGGCAGAGATTTTGCTTAATTGTAGTGATGAACTTCAGCAGATATGTAAAGCTATCCCGATGGATATGAGAGAGGTTGAATCTATGCAATCTAGACACAATATCAGAACTCCAGAGGAACTTGCAAAAAGAATTTGCAGCTTGGATCGATTGAAAGGATTATATTCTCCGGTTATTAAAAATGAGAAAGGATATGTACCGGATTTTAATTCAAGATATTTTGTTTCTGATTTTCCATTGGGCATAAAAATAATGATAGAAGTGGCGAGATTATTTGAAGTACCTACACCTACAATGGATACTATATGGTCGTGGTATAAAAAAATACAGCCAGAACAGGCAAAAAATGGATTTAAATTAAATTTGACTCAAGAAGAATTCATTAGATTTTATATGGGAGTATAAAATAATGAGCAATATTAAAATATTAGAAAATATAAAGAGCCATGATTGTTTAGGTAGAAAGGAAAAATTTATAAAAAAATAAGAATTAGAAGTAAAATAAAACATTCAACTGTTTGAAGATATTAATGCTTGCATTTGAAATTATGTTAAGGATGGTAGTCAACAGTTTCTAATTTAGAGTTTCCTAGAACTTGTGGAAGTGGAATTATAATAGGACTATTATTGAAGAAGCAGATGATGAAAAGAAATGTTATGATAGATTAAAAGTGGAATGAAAGAGTAATATATAGGAATAAAGGGTTTATTTAAAATAGGATTATGTTGAATCAAAAATATAAGAAAAAAGAAATAGGTAGTGAATATCAATATGAGAATCATAAAGAAGAAGTAAGTTTAAATACTAAAAAATCAAACAATTATATACTTACGTTTTCAGGTCGTACATCTATAGAAACTGTTTTGAAAAACGAATTTCAAATAAAAAAGGCATTACTTCCTTCGTATTGTTGTGATTCTATGATTGAACCATTTAGACAAGCGAGAATTATAGTAGATTTTTATGATGTATATTATGAAAATGGGATTAAGATTAACGTCAGTATTGATAACGATATAGATGCGATTTTATGGTGTAACTATTTTGGGTTTGATGTATCTATGCCAGATATGAAAGAGTTTATTAATAGGGGGGGAGTTATTATTGAGGATATTACGCATAGTTTACTTTCAAATCAGGTATACCATAAACAAAGTAGTTATTTGATTGGTTCAATTCGTAAATGGGGGCCAGTATTGTCAGGAGGAATATGCGTAGCTTTAGATAAAACACTTAAAGAAAAACCACAAGAATGTCCTAGTCGAGAATTTGTTGATAAGAAAAAGAAGGCGATGACATTAAAACAAAAATATTTATCTGGTGAACAAGAAATTTGTAAAGACCAGTTTTTAAATATGTTTTCAGAAAGTAATAAATGGCTTGCAGATAATTATTCAAATTTGAAAATAGATGAAGAATCCTTGGAAATATTGAAAAGTATAAATTGGAAAGATGTTTGTCAAAGGAGATGTGACAATGCAACGATTTTATATGGTGGTTTAGAGAAGTGTAAAAATATAAAACCATTATTTAATATAATAGAGATGAATAGTCCTTTGTTTTTACCAATTATAGTCGATAAAGAGAATCGACAATCATTAAGAAAATATTTAACTGAAAATAAAATATACTGTCCGATCCATTGGCCAAAGCCAAATGATAAATGTGAATCAAATTTGTACGATATAGAACTATCTTTAATATGTGATCAAAGATATGATAAAGATGATATTAAAAGGATGGTTGATGTAATAAAAAAATGGGATAAAGATATAACAGATACTAAGAGGGAGAGATAAGCTATGGAGAAGAATACAAAAACAATATTAGTAACAGGGATCGGTGGGTTAACACCTAGATCAATTACTGGAATTATCAGAGAAAATCATCCAGATTACAAAATTATAGGATGCGATATTGATAAAAAAGCTGTGGGTTTTTTTATGAAAGGGTTATTAGATGAATATTATGTTTGCCCTAGATGTACAGATAAAGAATATTTTCCTTGGATTGAAAGACTTATTGAAGAAAAGGAAATAGATTATGCTTTTGTTCAGCCTGAGAGTGAAATAGTTGAATGGGGAGATTATTATGATAAGAATGGAAAATATCCTTGTCCAGTATTTATGGGGAGCAAAAAACTTTCAGTATCATTAAAAGATAAGTCTATTATGGCAGATTTACTTGAAGGAACAGAGTTCATTCCAAAAACAATTAAAGTTACACAGGAAAATCCTCGTTTTGAAGAAGTTGAAAATGAAATAGGTTTTCCGTGTTGGATTCGTGCAACTGAAGGAACAGGTGGACTAGGATCGTTAAGACTAGATGATATAAGTAGTTATAGGAGTTGGCTTTTTATTAATGCGCGTATACCAGAATTTACTGTAAGCGAGTTTTTGACTGGAAGACATTTAGCAAATGAAATGCTCTATTACAATGGAGAATATGTAAAAGGTGCAGCATTGGAGTGTGCTGAATATGTAATGGCTAATACAGCTCCATCAGGTGTTACAGGAAATACTCATTTTGGAAGATTTTTAAATGAAGACAGAATTAACGAATTTTGTGATAGATGTATTAAATATCTTGAAAGTAAGCTTAATGTTCCTGCACATGGAATTCTTTCTTTTGACTTAAAAGAAGATAAAGATGGAAATATGAAAGTGACAGAAGTTAATATTCGCCACATGGCATATGCAGGGGTAATGTCACATGTAGGGTTTGATCTTGTAGAGGATACAATTAAAATTCTTGAGGATGGAAATTGTGATAGAGTGGAGAGAGCACCATATTATCATTACGAGAAACCATATGTATTTTTAAGAGATGTTGATGTTAAGCCAATTATTTTAGATGATGAAAAACTTTTTGATGATGTCAAGATTAAGCTTGAATAGGGGGAGTAATAATGGATATAGTTATAGTATCTCAGTATTTACGTAACATAGAAAAATTGGAGGGGAACAATAGTAGATTTATATACTTGGCAAATATGCTTAGTGAGAATGGTGATAACGAAGTTGAGATAATAACATCTAATTATATGCATGGGGCTAAAAAACACGTTAAAAGCGTTCAACAGCCAGAAAAATTCAAAATAACAACATTAAAAGAACCAGGATATCCTAAAAATGTATGTTTGAAAAGATTTTATAGCCATGCAGTGCTAGCGAAGAACCTTAAAAAATATCTTAGCACTAGAAAAAAACCTGATGTTATATATTGTGCAATACCGTCATTGGATGTTGCCAAAGTGGCGAAAAATTATTGCAAAAATAGTGATGTACATTTTATTATAGATATTCAAGATTTATGGCCAGAAGCGTTTAAAATGGTATTTAATATACCTGTTTTAAGCAATCTGATTTTTTTGCCTATGAATACTGAGGCTAATAATATATATAAACAGGCAGATGGGGTTATTGCAGTATCACAGACATATGTGGACAGAGCGATGTTAGTTAATAAAAAATGTAAAAAGGGAATACCAGTATTTTTAGGAACTCAATTAAAGGATTTTGATTTTTATGCCAATAGAACAGTTGACTTGCTAGATGATACTGCAAGTAAGAATAAAATTTTTAAAGATATAATTAATAGGATGAGTGATAAGAATTATAGTGACAAGGTGCGGTTAGTATATGTAGGTACTCTTGGTGCAAGTTATGATATTTCAATAATTCTTTCTGCTCTAAAACAAATGAAAGAAAAAGAGTTATCTAAGTTAGAATTCATTATTATGGGAGATGGACCTAGGAAACAAGAGTTTGAGAAACAGGCTAAAGGATTACCAGTATATTTTACTGGAAATGTCGTTTATCCAGATATGGTATGGTTATTATCCAGATGTGATATTGCTGTTAATCCAATAACACATGGTGCAGCACAAAGCATTATCAATAAGCATGGTGATTATGCCATGGCTGGCTTACCAGTTATTAGTACACAAGAATCTTTAGAATATAGAAATTTGGTAGAAAAATATAACATGGGATACAATATTTCTAATAGTAGTATTGATGAAATAAAAGATAAAATATGTGAACTTCTTGATGATGAAGTATTAAGAAATAGGTATGGGAAAAATGCGAGAAAATGTGCTGAAGAAAAGTTTGATCGAAAAAATAGTTATCAAGAAATTTATAATTTTATAATTAATGAAATATAACCATGATAAAAATGAGAAGAATTAGGTTGAGAAAATATGAAAAATAGATATAAAAATATAGTTGGCGATTTGTTATATAATACTCTTGGATTTGGAATATATATACTAACACAGCAAATTTTGCTTATGCCTATTATGTCGAGAATTTTAAGTAGGAATCAATTTTCTAAAATGACAATATACTTATCAGTTTATGCAATATTAACTAATGTTTTTGGTAGTGAATTAGGAATAGTTCGTCAAGTTAGAAGGGAAGATGGAGATAAAAGTTCGGATTATAATAGAATATTGTTACAGTTATTACCAGGTCTTCTGGTAGTATCATGTGTTGGGTTGAGAATATTTGATTTTGACACAGTTGAAATTTTGTTTCTTACGATATGCATTCTATTAGGTAATTTTCGATTATATTCAACTGTGTATTTTAGATTAAATCATGTGTTTTATAAAATTGTTATTCAAAATATAATATATTTGGCAGGTATATGTGTTGGATTATTTATAACATATGAAACACGAATTAGTTTCATGCCATTTTTTTGCGCAGAATTTTTTTGCGTTTTTTATGATATAAAAGAAGCTGATTTCGAATTTCGAAATATAAAGAAAACAGCCGACAATAAGAAAATATGGATAAAATTTAGAGATTTTAGTTTTATATCATTGCTTGTTAATTTAACTTCATATTTTGATAGAATTATTATTTATCCGATATTGGGAGCAAATGCTGTTACTGTATATTTTGCGACATGTTCTATGTCTAAAGTAATAAGTCTAATTACAAATCCTTTGCATGGAGTTATCTTATCATGGTTAAAAGGAAATGATGTGGAATTTAGAAATAGAATTACAAAGATAATGATAAAAATAAGTATTCCTGTAATTGTTACGGTATTTATGATAAGTATACCGGTTACACATCTGACATTAAGAATATTATACCCTCAATATCTATTACAAGCAACAAAGTTGATTATACCTATATGTATTGGGGTAGCATTTAGCAGTATGGCGTCTATTACAAAAGGGGTATTATTAAAATATGTAGAGAGTAAAAAATTAATATATTCATATATAATATATATTGCAATATTGGTAATATTAGGTATGCTACTAAGTGAAATATATGGAATAATTGGTTTTGCAATATCAACAGCAATAGCCAATATCATCTTATCAATAAGCTTTTTTTTATTATTAGTAAAAGTATCTAAATAGAAAGAAAGGAATATGTTATAGTTTATATAACAATAACTACACAGGGAAAAGATATTATGATTGAAAATAATAGGATAGGGAAAGCACTTATAATATCGTTGTGTTCAATGCTTGCACCAATGATTATTGCCACTCGAATATTAAACACATCAGCTGCATTAGTACCGTTGTATGCATTAGGTTACATAATAACCATTTTTGCGATAATGTACGCTTTAAATAATAAAATTATTACAAATAAATTTGGTATGTACATAGTGGTATTATACTTTGTTATTTTAATAATTCCTATAATTGTAGATTTGATACTCAATATAAAGTTGAATTATTTTGATCTTATTAATGTTATAATTAAAATAACAAATCTTATTTTATTTTTTGTGTTAATGGATCACATTAAAATAGATGAACATTCATTTATTAAATTAATGAATGTTGTTGTTATAATATCTATTTTTGCTTGTCTATATTCTTTTGTATTTGAGTTTAGAGAAATATTAACAATAAGAAATATTGCGAATTCAAACACATTAAAAATCCGTAGTTTTTTTGCAAATAGAAATCAATACTCTGCTTTTTTAATTGTTGCATTTATTGCTAATACTTATTTATGTCAATTGTATAAAAAGAAATATCAATTTATAGTATATGCTATTCAAGTTATGGGGATTCTAACAACTTTTAGCAGAGCAGCTTTTTTTTCTATAGTAATTATAATATGTATGATATTATTACAAGCACAAAACACAAAAAAGAAATTTGTCATAGCTTCTTTGATACTTTTTATAGGATTAGTAATTCTTTTGGGAACAGATGTTATTACATATATTTCAAAAAATTATATTCGAATGGATAGTAGCGCAGATAGTGGACGTTTTACTTTATGGAAATATGCGTGGGATATTTTTAAAGATAGTTGTTTCTTAGGTGTGGGTTTTTATACTGGAGCAGACATTGCGATGGAGAGAGGAATGGGACTTACACAGTTTCATAGCATGTACTTTGATATACTAGTTGATGGAGGAATTTTAGAAATAATATTTTTGATATGTATATTTACATATACATATCAAAAATGTAAAAAATGTAAAAATCATAAATTAGTACATGTATATAGAGCATCGTTAATAGCATTTATATTTCATGCAACTGTTGAAAGTTTAAGTATTTTTGCGTTATCGTATTCAGATATATTATATACTATATTTTATATATCCGTTCCATTATTAATTTCAAATATGTATAAAAGACCCTATAAACAGGGGGTAAAGTAGAAGTAGAATTTTTAAATATAAATACTAAGTAAAATAGAAAAATTTCTATGTTTTTAATCAATTGTGCCAGGAATAAATATAGAAAAACCAAATTGTAGAAACAGATAAAAAAGAAAGTTAAAAAAATATATATAGAAATATAACATAGATATAATTAATTTTATTAATAATTTTTACAAGAATTATAATACATAATGGAGTGATTCAAATAAAGTATAGCATAGTGTATTGCTTGTCAGGAAGAGTTTCAATAAAAGCAGTTAATCTTGCCGTTCTCTGAAAGTATCGAGGTAGAAAAGAGTAACTTTCATAAAAACGTTTTCCACACTTACATACATATCACATTTTATGAAGAACAAGATAACAATGTTTCAACTGAAAAGGTAACTTAATAGTTTGATAACGGTAATTATGAATACGTTTTGTAGAAGAAGCACAACAAGGACAAACCTGCTCAAGAGGGGTGGCTTCAAGATACATCTTTACAAAAGTATTTGCGTGTTAAATTTTTTTGATAATTACATCTTCAATATTTAACAGTTTGTTGATATAATGACTATGCATTTGTTATGCACCTCCTAGTGGTTGGTTTGACGACTGGCATTGGGAGGTTTTTTATTTTCATTGTAAACAAAAAAATGTTGAGATGTGTGATTTAAAATCATCCACTCCAAAATTAATTATAGAGTCCTTTATATATAAGTTTATACTATTCCCTATTTTTCTCTGAAAGTTTAACAAGATGACAATATAATACAATTAACAATGCGATTAGAAGGCAGCAAAAGATAAATCCAATAATAAGTTTTAACATGTATATTCTCCTTTTATGTTTAGTCTATATAAAGTATATGTAAATATAAGTAGAAATATGTCTATTTCTCATGTGATAAAAAATTGACGACTAGGGGAAAAAGATTTATAATTAGTAAGAAAATAGAAACAATAATAGAGAAATAAGAGAAACAATATTGTATGGTTTATACAGATAAGATGTTTTATGGAAGGAGGCAGGTGACTTTTAATAAGTTCATCGAGTAAACGAATGAAAAAACTATTAATTTTAGGAGCTGGCGGTTTTGGACAGATGATTCAAGAGACTGCTATACAATTAGGATATGAAGAAGTTGTTTTTTTAGACGATGCAGTAAAAGGTGCAGATGTAGTAGGAAAGTGTTGCGATTACCAAGCTTTTCTTGAAGAATATGACACAGCTGTAGCAGGACTTGGAAATAATCAGATGCGTCTATATTGGACAGAAAAATTGTTGGAAGCAGGTTATAATGTACCAGCAATTATCCATCCATCAGCAGTTGTTAGCCCAAGTGCGAAGATTGGACATGGTAGTTTTATTATGCAAAGAGCAGTGGTCAATACCCATGTTGTTATTGAAGATGGTGTTTTAGTAAATAGTGGTGCAGTAGTAGATCATGATTCCCATGTGGCAAGTGGTGCACATATCGGTTTAGGTAGTGTAGTAAAGGCGAATTGTACAATTGAACCAAAGAGAAAAGTAGAAGCAGGAGAAGTCGTATTTTCTACAAGAAGAAAAATAGACGGAGTAGGTAATCTTAACTTAGAAGATGCTTTATATGCTTTTGGATTTGGTCCTCAATGCAGTTATGTAAAACCATTTGGAGAAGGTCATATTAATGAAACATATGCGGTATATATGCCAGGTGAAGCAGGAGATGAATTTTGCTATATTTTACAACGAGTAAATAGTAATGTATTCAAAGATCCAGCAGGGGTAATGGATAATATTTTCCATGTAACAGAATATTTGAGAAATGTTATTCGTGAAGAAGGTGGCGATCCAGATAGAGAAACATTATCTGCCATCAAGACAAAAGATGGTTCGACTTATTTCGAAGATAGTGAAGGACAACCTTGGAGAAGTTACCACTATATTCCAAATTCTGTCTGTTATCAATTAGTTGAAGATCCAGAACAATTCTATCAGTCAGGAAATAGTTTTGGACATTTCTTAAAGCAATTAGGAGATTATCCGGCATCGGATTTGAATGAGACAATTCCGGATTTTCATAATACAGTAAAACGTTTTGAAACTTTTGAATTTGCATTGAAACGTGATATAAAAAACAGAGCAATTTCATGTCGTAAGGAAATTGAATTTGTATTAAAGAGAAAAGAAGATTGTGGAGTATTAGTTACACAACAAGAAGAAGGCGTTCTTCCATTGCGTGTAACACATAATGATACAAAGTTAAATAATATTTTATTTGATGCTGAAACTGGAAAAGGTTTATGTATTATCGACTTAGATACAATTATGCCAGGACTTGCAGCAAATGATTTTGGTGATTCTATTCGCTTTGGAGCCGCAACAGCAGCAGAAGATGAGAAAGATTTAGATTTAATGCATTTTGATCTTTCGTTATATGAGACATATGTACGCGGATATCTAGAAGCGACAAAAGATGTTTTAACACCAGAAGAAATAGAAAGTCTTCCATGGGGAGCAAGATTAATGACATTAGAGTGTGGAATGCGTTTCTTAACAGATTATCTGCAAGGAGATACATACTTTAAGACAACATATCCAGAACATAATTTAGTACGTGCACGTACACAGTTCAGATTGGTTGATGAAATGGAACAACAATTTGATCAAATGCAAGAAATCGTACATAAATATTGTTCATAAACCGAGAGGATATCTATAGAAATTAAATAATTTACAAAAGTCCGTATGATGCCGAACAAGGTAAGTACGGGCTTTTTTGTTTGCCATGCATATAGATGAGATAGTATGGGAATTGTTATGTAGAAAATGGGGAAAATAGGTAAAAATTCAATAATAATCATTGGAAACTATGGAAAAAAATGGGCAAATATGATAGATTATATATAATGTTATTTAAGTAAGATGTATATTTTTGCTAAAAAATAAGCAAAAGGAGGAAAAGAAAGGAAAATGAAAAAGAGAAACAAATATGCAAAAAGTATATTGAGTGGTGCGTTGGCTGTTGTATTAGCAGCAACAGCAGTCCCTTTTCCAGGAGCAACTTCTGTAAAGGCGGCGTCTATAAAGACAGAACAAGCACCAATGCAGATTCGATTTGACGAACCCTTGTCAAAAGGAAAACTAACAGGTCAATCTGGAAATTTTACAAGTGGTGGTAGTTCTACAGATTGGTGGCAACAATTATCACTTCCAATTGGGAACTCTTATATGGGAGCAAATGTATATGGAGAAGTGGAGAAAGAACATTTAACATTTAACCATAAGACTTTGTGGAATGGAGGACCTACAGCAGATAAACCACACACAGGAGGGAACATCAACAAAGTTGGTGATCAATCCATGGCAAAATATTTGGAATCTGTTCAGCAGGCATTTTTGGATGGAAAAAGCAACGCAGCAGATATGTGTGGAAAATTAGTTGGCCAAAATACTCGAGAATATGGAGCTTATCAAGGATGGGGAGATATCTATCTTGATTTCGACAGAGAAGGTGATAAGCAAGAAGCAAATATTATCAGTGATAAAAGCGATAAGATTAAATATGGACCAGGATGGGGAGACTGGCCACAGCCTACATGGGAAGCTGGTTCAGAACACTTTGCAAACAATCCAGCAAAATTGGAAGTAGAGTTTGAAGGAACAGGCATCCAGATGATTGGTGTGCAGTATAACGAAATGGGAGATTTTACTGCAACAGTAGATAACAAAAAAACAGTTTCAGGTAGTATGTACTCAGATACAAAGAAAGAAGGAGTGGTACTGTTTGAAATCTCAGGCTTAGAACATGGAAAACATAAATTAGTTTTTGAGTCTAAGGCAAAAAATGGAAAAGCAAAGACATCATTTGACTATTTCAAAGTGTTAGTAGGAGAAACAATTGATTGGAATCCACAAAACCAAACAGACAAAGTAAAATTTACAGGTGGTTGGGCACGTTGGGATAGAACGAATGAATCCGATGGAAATCAATGGTTCGGTAAAGACGAAGTATATGTTGACCCATCGAAAGCAGAAGGAGCAACATTAACTTGTAAATTTACAGGAACAGGTTTTGAATTGTTTGGAGCAAAAAGTGATCAGCTTGGAAAATTCCAGTATCAAGTAGATAATGGTGCATGGAAAGAAGTGGACACACATTCGAATGCATTTGCAAGACAGAGTTTGTTGAAAGTGAATGGGCTTGAAAAGAGAGAACATACATTAACAATCAAAGGAATAAAAAATAATAAAGTTTCTTTAGATGGTATTGTGACAACAATGGATGAAGAAAAACCACAGCATACAGAAGTGACAAACTATGAAAGAGCACTTGATATTGATTCAGCTCTTGCAACAGTATCTTTTGACAGAGATTATACACATTACAATAGAGAATACTTTGCAAGTTATCCAGATAATGTTATTGCAATGAAGTTGACTGCAGAAGCACTTAAAAATTCCCAAAAAGAAATGAAACCTTTGGAATTTGAAGTAAGTTTTCCAGTAGATCAGCCTGCAAATGCAGCACTTGGAAAAGAAGTGAAATATGAGGCAACTAAAGATGGCACAATTGTTGTGTCTGGGCATATGAAAGACAATGGTCTGTTGTTTAACGGAAGATTAAAAGTTGTTGTAAAAGATGGTAAAGTTGAACCAGTAGCGAATGAAGAAGGAAAACTTCTTGTATCTGGTGCTACAGAAGTGTATATTTATGTAACTGCAGATACAGATTATAAGATGACATATCCAAAATACAGAACAGGTGCCACTGCAGAAGAACTAAATACGCAAGTAAAAACAGTATTAGACAAAGCAGTGAACAAAGGATACAATGCCGTAAAAGATGGTGCTGTAGCAGATTATAAGAAGATTTATGATCGTGTAAAATTAAATTTAGGTCAAGGTGCATATAAGAAGACGATGGATGACTTGATTGCATCATATAAGAGCAGTAAAGCAACTGCAGAAGAGAAGGCATATCTAGAAGCTATTTTATTCCAGTATGGACGATATCTTCAGATTTCATCTACACGAGAAGGGGATAAACTTCCGGCTAACTTACAGGGAGTATGGTTAGATTGTGCTGGACAAGCAAATTCACCTGTTGCATGGGGAAGCGACTATCACATGAATGTCAATCTTCAAATGAATTATTGGCCAACATATGTAACAAATATGGCAGAATGTGCCGAGCCGATGATTAAATATATAGATGGCCTTCGTGAACCAGGACGTGTTACAGCATCTACATATTTCGGTATTGATAATTCAAATGGAAAGAAAAATGGATTTACTGCACATACACAAAACACACCATTCGGTTGGACTTGTCCAGGATGGGACTTTTCTTGGGGATGGTCTCCGGCAGCAGTTCCATGGATGCTTCAGAATGTATACGAGGCATATGAGTATTCAGGAAATACTAAAAAGTTAGAAAAAGAGATTTTCCCAATGATGGAAGAGCAGGCAAAATTTTACATGTCTGTATTAAAAAAGGTTAGAACAGCAGATGGAAAAGAGCGTTATGTAACAATTCCAGCATATTCACCAGAACATGGACCATATACAGCAGGAAATGTGTATGAGAATGTACTTGTATGGCAGTTGTTTAATGATTGTATTGAAGCAGCAGAGATTTTAAACACAAATAAAGCAGGAACAGTTTCTAAAGAGCAGATTGCACAATGGAAAGAATACCGTGATGGATTAAAACCAATTGAAATCGGACAGAGCGGACAGATTAAAGAATGGTATGATGAAACAACATTTGGTAACAATGTGAAAGGAAAAATTCCACAGTATCAGCAAAGACATCGACATATGTCTCATTTATTAGCTGTATATCCTGGAGATTTAATTACAGTTGATGACGAAAAAACGATGAATGCAGCTAAAGTTTCTTTAAATGACCGTGGAGATAATGCTACAGGTTGGGGAATTGCACAGAGATTAAATACATGGGCAAGAACAGGTGATGGAGACCATGCATACAAGATTATTGATTCATTTATCAAAAATGGTATCTATTCAAACCTTTGGGATGCACATCCACCATTCCAGATTGATGGAAACTTTGGATATACAAGTGGTGTTGCTGAAATGTTATTACAGTCAAATGCTGGATATATCAATTTACTTCCAGCAATGCCTAAAAATCAGTGGCAATCAGGTTCAGTTAGTGGTTTAGTTGCAAGAGGAAACTTTGTTGTGAGTGAAAACTGGAACAAAGGCGTATTAACAGAAGCAATGATTGAATCTAGAAATGGAGGAACTTGTACAGTACAGGTAAATGGATGGGAAAAAGTATTTGTACAGGATGGTGCAGGAAAGAAAGTTCCAACAAAAGAGATTGAAGGAAAAACTGGAAGAATTACATTTGAAACAGAAAAAGGAAAAACATACTTCATAACAAAAGCAGAAGGTGTGGTAGATTCAGTTACAGTAACATTTACAGCAGAAGGAAAGCCAGTAAAAGAAGTATCCGTAGTGAAAGGTGAAGCAATTGGAAATAAACTTCCAACAGCGCCAGAAAAAGAAGGATATACATTCAAAGGCTGGAATACAGAAGAAAATGGAAAAGGTGAAAAGGTAACAGAAAAAACAGTTGTAAATGCAGATATGACAGTATATGCAATTTACGAGAAAAATGAAGTACCAGAACCACAACCAGAAGAAAAGACAGTAGTATTTACAGCAGAAGGAAAACAGGTAAAAGAAGTATCCGTAGTGAAAGGGGAAGCAATTGGAAATAAACTTCCAACAGCGCCAGAAAAAGAAGGATATACATTTAAAGGCTGGAATACAGAAGAAAATGGAAAAGGTGAAAAGGTAACCGAAAAAACAGTTGTAAATGAGGATATGACAGTATATGCAATTTACGAGAAAGTCCAAAAACCAACACCAGATACGAAACCAGACAATAAACCAGATACGAAGCCAGATACGAAACCTAATAATAAACCGGATCATAAACCAAATGATAAACCAGTGAAAACGGGTGATAGTGCAAATGTGGCAATTCCTCTTACATTTATGGGAATAGCAGTTGTTGCTATAGGAGCAGTTGTTATTAGAAAAAGAAAAATAAAATAAAATCTGTTAAATAAACTATAGGAGATACTGTACATTATCAGCACAGTATCTCCTATAGTATTTCGTGGATAAGGTTAAAAGAAGAGAGTACAACTAGTGTGCTCTCAAAGATTCTAAGTATGTACAGACAATACCATGTCCGTAATGAAGTAAAGAATATCGTTGTTGTTGTAAACACCAATCATAAGTAAGACCACGTTCTAAGGACGCGATTTTCTCACTGATTTCCGTATAAGATTCGGATGAAATAATTTCTTCTGAATCGAAACCTTCTTTTACAAGTTGATTAAGAATCTGATAATAGCGACGTTTTGGATTTAAAATATATCTAGTACCTTGTGTCATAACTTGAAGACCATATAATGTTTGGAAAAAAGAAATATATGGAGAATGTTCTAGATTATCTAAAATAAATTCATCAAATGCAATTAATTTATCAACTGCACTTAAGTCTGGAGATAGAGATTCTAACCATTTGTCATAATCGTTATCAAAAAAATATGCAAGACTGAATATAAGATCTTCTTTTCCTCTAAAATGATGATAAAAAGATCCACGCGAAGTTTGGGAACGTTCGATAATCTCGTTGACAGTTGTTGCATCATATCCCTTTTCTAAAAATAATTCCCAAGCTGCATTTATTAGTCGTTCTTTTATTGTAGTATTTTCTGCTTTTTTTCTCATAAAATATGCAATCCTTTATCGTTTTATGCTTTTCAATTATATCACAAAAATTGGAAGAAGTACAAGTCTTGACATGTTAGAGAGACATTGCTAAAATAATAACAAAGTTAGTAGAATGAAGTACGGAATAAAGTACAAAAAAAGAAAAGTGAAAGAGAGAAAGGAGCGTTTACGTGGAGAAACAAAAGAAAATTCATCTTCCTAAAAAAATGGGAAAACAAGAGAGAAATCGGTTGATTGAGTTTGCTCTTTTAAAAGGGTTTCAATCAGTATCAGCTGAATTTCCGGTTGTTTCTAGAACAGAAGGTGAGGAAGTACCTGCAAGTTTTTTACAATATGAATTAGGAATTATGAAGACAAATGCACCGAAAGAATATGTGTCAGCGACAAAAAGTGCAAAAAAGATTCCAGATTTAGATTGGAGAAAAGAAAAAGGATTAGAGGCTATATTTGAAAAAGGAAAATTTTTAAAAGATCATAATTTGGATATGCTTCCAGATAGTTTAGATATGAAGATTATTCTTCCGGAGAATGCAGATGAATCAATGATCATTGCTGCTTGCAATATGGCTTTTCGTTTAGGAATGGAGACAACAGGTTATGAAGGACCTATTGTTGCAGATGAAACTTATGAAGGAAATGCATTTATAATTGAAGAAAGTGAAAAGTGTGAAGTTCGTTTTGATAAGCAGGAGAAAAGAACAGCAGTATACATATCTGGAAGAGGAGAAGAGTTGGAGAGATTTTCAGCTTGGATTTGTGAAAAATTCCCATTACTTCCGAATGGGGAAAGATGGACCGATCGATTGATGGAGTTGACAGATAGTTTTGCGATGAAAAACTTAGATGGTCAA
The DNA here is from genome assembly GCA_029264305.1 of Faecalimonas sp. Classification (GTDB taxonomy): domain Bacteria; phylum Bacillota; class Clostridia; order Lachnospirales; family Lachnospiraceae; genus Faecalimonas. The sequence continues at coordinate 139,543 of JARICA010000020.1, forward strand.
TTGAGCTATTTGAAAGCGTTTCAAGAAGAACTAGGAGAGTCTATAACAGCTTATGTATCACCAGAGATTCTTCCGATGAAAAAAGAAGTAGAAAAAGAATTTCCAAGTGTTACTTTTGAAAACTATAAAGGAATGAAAAAAGTATATGAAAAAGAATATGATATTCCTTGGGAAGTAGATGTTTGTAAGAATGTTTTAGAAACAAAAGTATATCCTCTGATACAGTCGGGAGATCAAGTAGAAGTTTATGCTGCATTGAGTGAAGAAGCAGATGTTAGAACTATATTAGAAAAAGAAATTAAAGAACAAATAGAGAAAAATGGAGCAAACCTTTCATATGCAGAAATTATTTGTGCTTATAAGCAAGGATTTTCTTGGATTGATGAAATTATTATTCCAAAACTGCAAAAGGAAAGAGTAGAAAAACTTCGTATAGCATTTAGACCATTTTTGCCAGAAGGGCAGACAGATTGGTTAGATGAAAATGGAGCAACCCCTTCTTACACAAATGTGGATTCTAGTAATCCGAATAAGTGGTATGATTTACCGATTCGTTATTTACAAGAGTTGTATCCAATTGTGGATATTATTGAGGAAAAATTAGGACTTAATAAAGAGAATGTTCTTTTTTCTGTATATGAAGGGGAAAAAGATTGTACATATTGGTTGGAAGCAGAAGATGAAAATGGAAATATAATTTTGGAAGAAAATTATCTTGCGGCGAATACAGAAAGACCTTATTTGGATGCTTATCCAGAAATGGGTAAAGTACACCCAGCAACTGGATATGTGAAGGTATTCATTAATGGGGAAGAAGTTTTAAATGAACGCATACGAACAGATGTGGAATGTATTTGGGATATTTATCAAAAAGAAGTCTTAAAAGATGTGCAAGAGTTTATGGAGGAGAAACTAGGGAATAATATTTCTTTAGCAACACAACCGTTTTTTTCAAGACTTTCTTTGGAAGTGATTGCAAGTGAGCCAGATTATAAATTACCTTGTAGAGAAGATTTGATTTCTACTTTAGATGCATTACATGAAGATATGTATTTTGTGGGCACAGATTTCTTTAAAAATTATGGGGTCAGACATTCAGGTGAATTGTTAGATGCTCCTGGACTTATTCTTCCGATTTTAAGAAAAGGTGAAGGAAAACCATATTTTAAAGTAACATTATATGATATAATGGCAGAAAAACCAGCATTAGTTTCGACACAGAAGGAGATTACTTCCTTTGCAACAAGAGAAGACTTAAGTGTTTATATGAATGCTTTAACATATGAGTCGGATCAAGTGATTGCGCATATTCATATTGATGGTGGGAATACTAAAGTAGCCAAATCATATGCCGATCTATTTAATAAAGAGGTTCTAGCTTCTTGCAAAGGATATATAGGAGTTGATATAGTAAAACTGTATGTGAATGGACATGTTTTTGATATGTATGTACAAAAAAATGAAGAACAAATGAAAGATTTGGATATTCGTGAAATTGATTTGTTGGAACATACATTGATTGGATATGAACAATATTTAGAAATTATAGAACAGTTAAAAAGAGTACCGGGAATTTCAGTTTATAAGACGGCAACATCCTATGCAGGGCGAGATATTTATGCGGTTGAACTGTTGCCAAAATATAAAGGATATCTATCGAGGACAAAAAGAATTAATTTATTGCCATCAGAGATTATTAATTCTAGACATCATGCGAATGAAGTTTCTAGTACAAATTCAGCTTTTATGTTATTAAAAGAACTTCTTACGAATCCTAAGTATGAAGATTTATCTGAAAAATTGAATTTAATCATTGTACCGATGGAAAATGTGGATGGAACAGCAATTCATTATGAATTACAAAAAGATAATCCATATTGGAAATTCCATGTTGCGAGATTTAATGCAATTGGAAAAGAATTTTATCACGAACATTTTAAAGAAGATACAATTCATACGGAAGCAATGGGCTTGACTAGATTATGGTATAGGGCTCTCCCGGATATTATCGTAGATAACCATGGTGTGCCAAGTCATGAATGGGAACAACAATTTTCTGGATATACATCGCCATCCTTTAAAGGATTTTGGCTTCCAAGATCGCTGTTATATGGATACTTTTGGTATGTAACCAATGAGGAATATAAGAGTAATTATTTGGTAAATAAGAGAATGGAAGATGTTATTGCAGATGCAATTGGGGCACAACAAGATATTTATAAATGGAATAAAGAGTGGATGCAACAATTTGAAAAATTTGCGCATGGTTGGATGCCAAAATTATTCCCTGCAAATTATTATAAAGATATGATTAATTATTGGATTCCATTCGAATATCAACCGGAACATAGATATCCATCTATTCGTTTCCCGTGGATTACAACTGTGGCATATACAAGCGAGGTGGCTGATGAGACTGCACAGGATGATTATTTGCATTTATGTGCGAAAGCTCATGTTATTCACGATTTAGCAACCATTGATATGTTTATAGAAGGAAAGAGTATTTTTGAAACAAGAGAAGAAAAAACAGATGATTTTGTTTCAATTAGCTGCATCAGACAACGACCGTTGATTGTTGACAGCTTTGAAAATAAATAAAAAGAAAAAAGAAGACAAAGGAGGAGAAAGGTATGGAGTACATTACTTTGATTGGGATTGTAATTGTTATAGCAGGATTTGCGCTAAAATTAGATAATATTTTGACTATTTTAGTAGCAGCAGTTGTAACAGCGTTAGTAGGAGGACTGGGTGTAGATGGTCTCCTAGAAACATTGGGATCAAGTTTTGTCGCAAACAGAAGTATGGCGATTTTTATTATTGTTATGCTTGTAACGGGAACATTGGAAAGAAGTGGTTTAAAAGAAGCTGCAGCGGCATTGATTGGAAAAATCAAAGGAGCTACAGCAGGTGCAGTTGTTGTTGCATATGGTATTATGAGAGCGATTTTTGCAGCATTTAATGTTGGGTTTGGTGGTGTTGCAGGTTTTGTAAGACCAGTGATTATGCCAATGGCAGATGCAGCAATTGAGAACACAGTAGGGAAAGCGAATGAAGAACATGAAGAGCAGATAAAAGGAATGGCTTCTGGTATGGAAAATATTACATGGTTCTTCTTCCAAGTGCTATTTATTGGGGGAAGTGGAGCGCTTCTTGTGCAAAGTACACTTGATGGACTTGGATATAAGGTAGATCTTGTGGATTTAGCAAAAGTAGAAATTCCAGTAGCGATTTTTGCACTTGTAGTTACTGTTGTTTATTATTTGTTGAGAGATAAGAAATTAATGAAAAAATACTATAAAAAAGAGAAATAGGAAGGAGGTTCTTTTATGTCGTTTTTTATGAGTTCAGAAGAGTTATTGGGAACAAAGTTATTAGAGATTGTTTATATTTTAATTGGATTGATTGCAATTTATACGGGTGTGAAAAATGCATTGGATAAAGAGAATCCTTCTAGAACAGGTACAGGTGTATTTTGGATTGTATTAGGAGTTGTGCTTGCCTTTGGTAGATGGATCCCTGCCAAGATGAATGGTGTTTTAATTATTGTTATGTGTATTCCGGCTATTTTACAGAAAGTTAAAATTGGGAAACATGACAAACCAACAGAAGAGGAATCAAAAGCAAATTATAATAAAGTAGGTATGAAAATTTTTCTTCCTGCACTTGCAATTGGAATTTGTGCGTTAGGATTTGCGTTATTTACAGATCTTGGAGCTTTGGTTGGTGTAGGAGTAGGTGTACTTGTTTCAGCGGTATTATTAATTGTATTCTTAAAATCAAACACACCAAAAGTATTGTTGAATGACTCAGAACGTATGCTTTCTACTGTAGGTCCATTAAGTATGTTGCCAATGCTTCTTGCAAGTTTGGGAGCAATTTTTACAGCGGCAGGTGTAGGTGATGTAATTGCAAAAATTGTGGGAAATGTGATTCCAAAAGGAAATGTAAATGTTGGTATTATTGTATATGCAGTAGGAATGATGTTGTTTACTATGATTATGGGGAATGCTTTTGCGGCGATTACTGTTATGACAGTAGGTATAGGAGCTCCGTTTGTATTTGCATATGGTGCTGATCCAGTATTGATTGGTATGCTTGCTCTTACATGTGGTTATTGTGGTACATTGCTTACACCTATGGCTGCTAACTTTAATATTGTACCAGTTGCATTATTGGATATGAAAAATAGATTTACTGTAATACGAAATCAAGTTGTAGTTGCAGTACTTATGCTTGTGTTCCAAATTGCATATATGATTATGTTTAAATAAAAAGAACTGAGGTAAAAAAATGAAAGGAATAGATCGTGGAGCCGAAATTGTAATTAAAAAATGGGTGAAATTAAAACCATGGCAAAAACTTTTGATTGTTACAAGTGAAGAAACGATAGAAGAGGCTCAGGCACTGAAAAAATTTGCATTGAAGAGAAGTGCTTCGGTAGATTTAATGATTGTAGAGAAAACAGGAATGAAAGTAGGAGTATTTTTTGATCAACATGAAGATATTTTTACTGGCTATCACGTGATTATAGGTGCTACGAACTATTCCTTAGTTACGACTCGTGCAGCAAAGAAAGCGATTAAACACGGTGGAAAATTTTTATCGCTTCCGCTTTGTACGAATGATGGGAAGCCGATGTTAAGTTATGATTTTATGACTATGGATACGAAGAAAAGTAAAATGCTTGCAATGGTCATTATGAAATACTTGAATTCAGCAAGTGTTATTCACATTACCTCTAAGAATGGAACTGATTTAAAAGTCTATAAAAGAAATAGAAAAGCCGGATTTTTTAATGGAGTATTGAAAGATGGGAAAGGATATTCATCTGCCAGTATTGAAGTGTATGTTCCTATTGAAGAAACAAAAAGTGAAGGAATCATGGTGGTAGATGGTTCACTTGGATATATTGGAAAAGCCGATTATCCAACGAAAATAGAAATTTCACAAGGGAAAATTAAAAAGATACAAGATACGATTACAGGATGTCAGCTCCAGGAATATTTGAGAAGTTATGAAGATGAAGGGATATTAGTTGCAAGTGAACTGGGAATTGGATTAAATTCTCAATCAAAATGTCGAGGGAAATGTTATATTGAAGACGAATCAGCATATGGAACATTTCATATTGGATTTGGAAGAAATCTTGCTTTAGGTGGGGTGCATGAAGCTAGTGGACATTATGATTTGGTTTGTATGGAACCGAATATTTATGCTGATAATCGACAGATTATGATGGAAGGGAAAATTATTACACCAGAACCAGAAGTGTATTAAGGAGGCAGAAAATGAAAGTTTTAATTACAGGATTTGACCCATTTGGTGGAGAAGCCGTTAATCCGGCTTATGAATCAGTAAAATTAATTCCAGATAAGATTAAAGGTGCAGAAATTATCAAGTTAGAAATTCCGACTGTATTTTGGGAAGCGGGAAAAACAGTTGAGAAGGCTATAGAAGAATATCATCCAGATGCTGTGCTTTGTATCGGACAAGCAGGTAGAAGATCTAATATACAGGTAGAAAGAATCGCTATCAATTTATGTGAAGCTCCGATTCCTGACAATGCAGGGAATCAACCTATGGATGAGAAATCCCAAGAAGATGGAGATGCGGCATATTTTGCAACGGTACCTGTAAAGGCGATGGTAAAAAATATCAATGATCATGGGATTCCGGCAAGTGTTTCCTATACAGCTGGAACATATGTATGTAATAATGTCATGTATGATTTG
>JARICA010000008.1 GCA_029264305.1 Faecalimonas sp.
GATCATTTCCCATGTAATCTTTTTTTAATCGCATAAATGTAGCATCATGATCCGTTTTTGAGTAGTTGTTTCTTTCTTCTCCACAGATTTCGATATGTCGGGCATATGATTTTAAGCGTTCATAATATCTCTGCAATTCCTGATAATGAAGAATAAAAAGGAAATATTCGTAGCAACTGGATACACAACAATAATGGCAATTGCAATGGTGGTTGCATATCACATTTTCGGATATAAATATACAGATCCAGGACTTAAAAACGTTTTAATTTACTTCGAAGCCATAATGACTTGTTATGCAATTTTTTTATATCTTAAATTTTACAAAGGGAAAGCTTTTAAAAAGATGGCTGTAACGCCATGGCTTCTTGTATATAGCTTATTCTTAACTGTGATTTTAGTGTTGTTCATTGTACAAAAAGGATATTTACAAAACTTTGATTCATTTATCACAACATTAATCACAACCATATTTATTGCTATTTCTGAGGAGATTGTGTATAGAGGCATTGTACTTCAAGGGTTTTTTGAAAATAATTCAAAATTTAAAGCCATAATTTGTAGTGCAATACTCTTCTCTCTATTACATTTCGTAAATATTTTTGCAGGTTTTACCATTACTTCTGTCATATTACAACTATTAAATACATTTGTTCATGGCGTTGCGATAGGATGTTTAATGATACTAACAGCAAATATTATTCCATTTATTATTTTTCACTTTGTGTGGGATTTTATAATGTTATCTTCTTCAGCATTTGTACAACATAATGCATGGATCATATTTATTATGTTAATCACAGATATAATATTTGCGGTTGTTTTGTTGAAGTTAATTCTTAATAAGAAAAAAGAACTTTAAAAAGCAAAACGATATTATAGGTAGAATTTCTAGATAACAAATTAGTAGAAACCAAAACAGAACACCAAATCTTTAATTTGGACTTTGTGATTCGTATTAGGGAATTCCCTAAAAATAAAAAAGGGAAGAATAAAGCTATTGTTTTGGACTAAGAATCAAGTGATATTGATAAATGCTATATACCTGTTTAATAACGGTATATATAGCATTTATTGATTTAACTATAAGGATGTAGTAGGATAATTAAAATTATTGTTTTATTCGACAAATCAAAATACATATAACACTTAAAAGAAGCGAAAATTCAGAAAAACTTAAAATTTCTGGTATGTAAAATATGATACTATATAAAAAATCATCAAAGTAAATCATATTTTAATCGTAATAGAGGAGGTTTCATTTATGCAATATTTATTGGTAATCATCGTAGGGATTTTGCTTTTTATTGAAATTGACAAATTAAAAAAACAGGTAAAATCACAACAAAAGCAGATTGACTCTTTGTGCAAACAGACAAGAAATGATCAGTTAGCTACATATTATATATCTGAAGAAGATAAAGAGTATATTCTTCATCTTAAAAACAGTGGTAAGGTTATAGAAGCTGTGAAAAAAGTAAGAGAAATTACTGCTATGGAATTAATAGAGGCTAAACAGTATGTAGACTCTCTTTAAGAAAAGAAATCGTAAAATAGTTTGAGTCCATGACGCAACCTATGATTGAGCGTTAAACCTATTCCAATAATCCGAACAGTCAGCCCTATTAAAAATTTTTTTCAAATATGAAAAGAGGTGAAATCAGATGCTGTATTCATTGGTGTTTGTTGATTTGGAATTGTGTTATGACAATTATGAAGAAGCCTTTTTTATTGGAGTTTTTGAGTCAGAACAAGAGGCAAAAGATATTGCGAAATTTTATTTAACGAGCGTTCCGGGTTTCTGTGAATATTCATGTGATTATCGCATAAAAGAAAAAGAATTGAATCAAGATTTTGATAGCGCAGGTCAAAAGAATATATGGATTGCCTCTGGATGGAATGTAAATAAAAATGGTGATGAGATTGATATTATCGAAGGTAAGTGCTATTCGAGTAAAAAAAAGGCAGTTATGAACCTTAAAGAAATGAAATCAAGTCAACAACGAATGGAATGGTCACTTGACAGATATAAGGTTGGAGAATTACTTTGGCGTGAAGGCTTTGCCAGAGTAACATGTGATTGCTAAAAATCACTTTTTCAAAAGGAAAGAGACCAACACGTGTCATACTAATTCCAATTTCTCTAACAGGCAGATATGTCCCAATAAGCCCAATATATTTCAGGAAAGGAAGTAACTTCAAATGAATGTAAATGTGCATCAAAATATAGCGTACTATTCTCACTTACCGGAGAAAGCCTTGTGTGACTGTGTCTATTGCAAAAATTACTACAGTCAAGTGAAATCTGCATATCCGGAGGTAGCTGCATATCTTCTGAGATTAGGAATTGATATTGAAAAGCCTTTCGAAACATCTCCCCTTGAACCGCAAAATGGGTATTTGACCTATTGTTGTTGTCAATACATCGCCTTTGGGTCTTGCTCAGATACTTTCTATCATAAAATTGGAAATGTCGAATTCAGAAAAGCAACATCCTATCCAAACACCCATATTACAGAACAACATTTCGTATTAGATGTTTGGCCGATTACCTTGAAGGCAAATTTTAGTGAATAGCGAAGTACTGTTTTTATCGGAGTGTTAGGACTATTCCGATAATCCTAACAGATGAAAATAATAAATTTGTAATTACTGAGATAAAAACTAAACAAACTAGATAACTTTAAATTGACTCTATAACTGTAAATAAAATGTAGGAGCAACCTAATTTAAACTTGAATGCAATCTCTTGTTATAGGGGTTGCATTTTTTATTAAGTGCTGATTATAATCTAAACCAAGATTTAAATTAGTAGAGAGTGTTTAAATTTACTAAGTAGTTGTAAAAAAATAATACCAAAGATCGGCTTTATTGAATTCGAAATGAGTAAATGTTATACTATGCAAAAATAATTGATTAGGAAAATATGAAATATTAATATAAATATTGAAGAGAGGTAATTTATGCGAGCATATACTAGTAAACAAGAATTAAAAGATGAAATCAAAAAAACCTATACTAAATACATTGCAGAGTTTGATGTCATTCCTGAAGATATGAAAAATCAACGTGCAGAAGATGTTGATCGTACTCCAGCTGAAAACTTAGCTTATCAAGTTGGTTGGACAACTCTTGTCTTAAAATGGGAACAAGATGAAAGAAATGGTTTAGAAGTAAAAACACCTTCTGATCAGTTTAAGTGGAATCAATTAGGTGATTTATATCAATGGTTTACTGATACTTATGCTATGAAGTCAATTCAAGAGCTAAGAGTAATATTAGACACCAATATAGAAAAGATTTACGAAATGATTGATTCTATGTCAGATGAAGACCTTTTCACTCCTCATAGAAGAAAATGGGCAGATGGTGCCACTAAATCAGCCGTTTGGGAAGTTTATAAATTTATACACGTCAATACTGTAGCTCCTTTTGGAACATTCCGCACAAAGATTAGAAAATGGAAGAAAATAATGCTATAAAAAGGTTTTCATTATAAATATCAACAAACTAGATAACACCAAATTAACAAGGTAACTGCGAACAAAATGCTTGTTCCTGCTAACGCCCAGCTAATTGCTAATCAAAATAAGGATTTTTTCATGATAGTTATCACTCGAAAAATCGTCCAAAATCAAGCTTCTAAGACTCTAAATAAAATCAAACGTATGTATATATAAAAAACAATTAAAGTTGTTGACAACTTATTGAAATTAGAATATACTTACTAAGTAAATGAGAAAAAATATCGAATAGATATAGAGTAGATAAATTTACAATGAGTATGGCAAGGAGTGATAAGAGATGACTTTATTGGAAGCAAAAGAGGGAGAAGAATATATCGTTAAGAATATTTTAACAGATGATGAAGAGTTAACTGCTTTTTTATTTTCACTTGGTTGCTACAGTGGGGAACCAATTACTGTTGTTTCACATTTAAAAGGTGGTTGTGTGGTTTCAATAAAAGATGGTCGATATAATATTGATACTGATTTAGCTAAAGCTATTTCAATATAAAAATAGTGGAATCACTATTTTTTTTACACGATGGTTAGTTTTTACTGACTGAAATTAGATTGGTGTGATATTAGGTATTAAAAAGGAGGAAAATTATGAGAGTCGCTTTTGCAGGAAATCCCAATAGCGGAAAGACGACTATGTACAATGCGTTGACCGGCAGAAATGAACGTGTCGGAAACTGGGCAGGAGTTACAGTCGAAAGAAAAGAAAGTCCAATTAAGAAAGGGTATTATGGCGGAACAGAAGAAATAATCGCAGTAGATTTACCAGGTGCTTATTCGATGTCTCCGTTTACATCAGAAGAAAGTATTACAAGTGCTTATGTTAAGAATGAAAATCCAGATGCAATTATTAATATTGTAGATGCTACTAACTTAAGTAGAAGTTTATTCTTTACCACACAACTTTTAGAGCTGGGAATACCGGTGGTTGTTGCTTTGAATAAGAGTGATATTGTTAATAAGAAACAAACAGAAATTAACGAGAAACTTTTATCTGAAAAGTTAGGGTGTCCGGTTATCAAAACGGTTTCTACTTCTTCTGGACATGAAGGACTTAAAGAAGCTGTTCGTGCTGCAGCTGAGTTAAAAGGAAAAGGTCAGAAAGCACCTTATGTGCAGGAAGATATTGATTTAAAAGATAAGGCATCAGTAGAAGCAGCTGATAGAAAGCGTTTTGAATTTGTTAACGGCATTGTGGAACAAGTAGAAAAGAGAAAAGTCTTTACAAAAGATAAAAATGTACAGGATAAAATTGATAGTATTATTACACATAAAATTATTGGTATTCCAATTTTTGCAGCCGTTATTTTCCTTGTATTTTACATATCGCAGACAACACTCGGTACATGGATTGCAGATTGGTTAGTTGGTTGGATTGAAACTTTCCAAGGCTGGGCTGGTGGATTAATGGAAAATGCAAACCCACTTTTAAAAGCACTTCTTGTAGATGGTATCATCGGTGGTGTTGGTGCGGTTGTTGGATTCCTTCCACTTGTTATGGTAATGTATTTCTTAATTGCGTTATTGGAAGATTGTGGTTATATGGCAAGAGCTACAGTAGTATTGGATCCAATCTTTAAAAGGGTAGGTCTTTCAGGAAAATCTGTAATCCCAATGGTTATTGGTACAGGATGTGCAATTCCAGGTGTTATGGCTTGTCGTACAATTCGTAATGAAAGAGAACGACGTACAACAGCAATGCTTACACCATTTATGCCGTGTGGGGCTAAAATCCCAGTAATTGCGTTATTTGCTGGAGCATTTTTTGCAGATGCTTGGTGGGTTTCCGCAACGATGTATTTAGTTGGTATTTTATTAGTTTTACTTGGTGCTTTACTTGTTAAAAGAATTACAGGGCAAAAATATAGAAAATCTTTCTTTATTATTGAACTTCCAGAATATAAATTTCCAAGTTTAAAAAGAGCATGTGGCTCTATGTTAGAAAGAGGAAAAGCATATATTGTAAAAGCAGGAACAATTATTTTAGTGTGCAATACAGTTGTTCAGATTATGCAGAGCTTTAACTGGCATTTCCAACTTGTACAGGAAGGAGCAGAAGGAACATCTATTTTAGCATCTATTGCGCATCCATTTGCACTGTTATTTATTCCACTTGGATTTGGTGTTTGGCAACTTGCTGCAGCAGCAGTAACAGGATTTATTGCAAAAGAAAATGTAGTTGGAACATTAGCAGTTGTTTACGGTGTTACAAACTTAATTGATCCAGATGAATTGGCATTAGTCGGAAGCGGAAGTGAAGTTGCTACAATTATGGGACTTACAAAAGTTGCAGCTTTAGCTTATTTAATGTTTAACCTTTATACACCACCTTGTTTCGCAGCTCTTGGAGCGATGAACTCAGAAATGAAGAGTGGAAAATGGTTACTTGCAGGAATTTGTCTACAACTTGCAACAGGTTATACAATAGCTTTCGGTGTATATCAGATTGGTACATTGATTACTACAGGATCACTTGGAGTTGGATTTGTTCCAGGACTTATTGCAGTTATCGTATTTGCATTAATTATTCTTTGGAGAATTCGTAAATCGGATAAAGAATTTGCAGCAGAATATAACTTACATTCTGCAAAATAATAAAGTATAAAATAGAAACTTACGGTGGACAGAGGAGTATACTTTGTCCACTATTTTTAATTAGAGAGGATGTGATGTGACCTATGGAAAATATCATAGCAATTCTTATTTTGGTTATAGTAGTTGGATGGGCAGCTACATATTTATATAAGGCAAAAAAAAATGGAGTAAAATGTGTTGGATGTCCAGCTGGAGGAAGTTGTTCCAGTGTGCCGAAAAAGAAAAGGAAGAAACTTTCGGGTCCGGTGATTGCAAAAAAAACAATTGTTATTTCAGGAATGAACTGTGCCCATTGCGTACAAAGTGTAACAGATAGTTTAAACCAAATTGATGGAGTATCTGCCAAAGTAGATATAAATAAAGGGTGCGCAGAAATATCTCTTGATCGTGAAGTAAGTGAAGATATTTTGATTAGCGCAGTGGAAAAGAAAGGTTTTTCGGTTGAAAGTATTTACAATTAAATATTTTTGAACGTGCTTAGTAAGGAATATGTCATTTAGGAGAAAATGAGAATGAACAGTGAAAAAGAAAATATTATTATCAAACTGAAAAAAAATGGTTGTAGAATTACAAAGCAACGAGAAATGATTTTAGATGTTATATTAGAAAATAAATGTTCTAGTTGTAAGGAAATTTATATCAAAGTAACAAAGATGGACGAAAGTATTGGAATGGCAACGGTGTATCGTTTGGTTAAGGAACTAGAAAAAATTGAGGTTATTAGCAGAGAAATTGTTTATAAATAGTAGAATAATATGATAAAATTTATCAGTAAGAGTTGTTAGAATTGACTATCTTAAAATTATCGTGTTATGCTAAAAAGAGTCTTATAGATAGAAGGAAGTGATATAATCGTGAAAAAACATAAGTTTTGGGCATGGGCTTCTGTCTTTTGCTTTTTAATGGTATTTTATACAGGTTATAAACACAAATAATTAGGAGGTAGATATTATGTTTAGTGATTCAACATGGAAAAGAATTGGTTGTTTTGTAGGTGGAGTGTTATTTGGAACTGCAGGTGTGAAGATTTTAGCAAGTAAAGATGCTAAAAAAGTATATACAAATTGTACAGCAGCAGTTTTGCGTGCAAAGGATTGTGCAATGAAGACTGCAACACTTGTACAAGAAAATGCAGAAGATATTCTTGCAGAAGCACAGTGGATTAATGAAAAACGTGCACAGGAAGAAGAAATGAAGGTACAAGAGGATGCTGTTCAAGAAGATGGTGCATTTGAGCAGGAAGAAAATATATAGGTAAACAATGAAGTTTTTTATTAAACATGAAGTACAGGGCCGTCTCCGTATTCATGTCGCCAGAAATGGAATGACATGTGCGGAGGCGGATGTTCTTTGCTGGGCACTTGAAGAAAAGAAAAATGTTACAAAGGTCAAAGTATATGAACGCACCGCAGATGCTGTGATCTATTATACAGGCGACAGGGAAGAACTTATTGATAAATTAAGAAAATTCAGTTTTGAGAAAGAAGATGTACCGGAAAATGTTTTGTCTAGTTCTGGACGTGCTTTAAATTCTGAGTACAAAGAAAAGTTAATTGCAAAAACAATATTCCACTATGGAAGAAAGTTGATTCTTCCAAACCCGATAAAAAAAGTGTGGCTTACTTTTAAAGCAATTCAGTATATTGGAAAAGGAATTCAATGTTTAGCAAAAGGGAAAATAGAGGTTCCGGTTTTAGATGCTACAGCAATAGGTGTTTCTGTAATACGAGGAGATTTTAACACTGCTGGTTCTGTTATGTTCTTACTAGGAATTGGAGAATTATTAGAAGAATGGACACATAAGAAATCTGTAGGCGATTTAGCACGGAGCATGTCTTTAAATGTAGAGAAAGTATGGTTGAAACAAGAAGAACAGGAAATTCTTGTTCCAGTTTCAGATATTTTGCCAGGAGATAAAGTAGTTGTACATATGGGAAACGTGATTCCTTTTGATGGAGAGGTGGCCAGAGGAGAAGGTATGGTTAATCAAGCTTCTTTGACGGGGGAAGCTCTTCCGGTACGAAGAATTTCAGGACAGTCCGTATATGCTGGAACAGTCTTAGAAGAGGGAGAACTAGAAATTATAGTTAGAGCGGTTTCTGGTGCTACTCGATTCGAAAAAATTGTAACGATGATTGAAGATTCGGAAAAACTGAAATCAAATCTCGAAAGTAAGGCAGAACATTTAGCAGACCGTTTAGTACCATACACATTGCTAGGAACTGGGCTTGTAGGGTTGCTTACTCGCAATGTAACAAAAACGCTTTCAGTTCTTATGGTAGATTTTTCTTGTGCATTGAAATTAGCTATGCCAATTTCTGTTCTTTCTACAATACGAGAAGCGGGACAAAATGGCATTATCGTAAAAGGCGGGAAATATTTAGAAGCTGTATCAGAAGCAGATACAATTGTATTTGATAAGACAGGTACACTAACAAAGGCAAAACCAACAGTGAAAGAGGTTGTTGTGTTTGGAGATTATCCAGAGGAAGAATCTCTTCGTATCGCTGCTTGTTTAGAAGAACATTTTCCTCATTCTATGGCGAAAGCTGTGGTAGATGCAGCTAAAAAAAGAAATTTATATCATGAAGAAATGCATTCGAAAGTAGAATACATTGTAGCTCATGGTATTTCTTCTTATATAGATGGAAAGAAGACAGTAATAGGAAGTAGTCACTTTGTATTTGAAGATGAAAAGTGTTGTATTCGTCCGGAATATCAGGAAAGATTTGATTCGTTACCTGAAGAATATTCTCATTTATTCCTAGCAATATCAGGAGAGTTAGTGGCTGTAATTTGTATTGAAGATCCTCTTAGAGAGGAAGCAAGTGAGATGATAAGACTTTTGAAAGAAGAAGGTCTTTCTAAAATTGTTATGATGACAGGCGATAGTGAACGTACAGCAGCCTCTATTGCTAAACGAGTGGGGGTAGATGAATATTATTCTGAAGTACTTCCAGAAGATAAGGCAGGGTTTATTGAGAAAGAAAAAGCACTGGGAAGAAAAGTTATCATGATCGGTGACGGAGTTAATGATTCTCCAGCACTTTCGGCAGCAGATGTAGGAATTGCAATTAGTGATGGAGCAGAGATAGCTCGAGAAATTGCTGATATAACTATTGCAGCAGAAGATTTGCGTGAGATTGTCATACTAAAACGGTTATCAAATGCTATGATGAAACGAATTCAAAAAAATTATAAAGGAATTGTGGGTATTAATGCAGGATTGATTGCATTAGGAGTAACAGGGATACTTCAACCGACGACTTCTGCGTTATTGCATAATGTTTCTACTTTAGCTATCAGTTTAAAAAGCATGAAAAATCTTTTGCCAGAAGAATAAAAGAAAAAACAGAAGTGAATATAGCTTCTGTTTTTTTCTTTTTATAAGGAATGGAAAGGGAATGAAAATATCATAGACAACATACTTATTATACGATATGATATAAACTGAAATTTATTTGATTTTATCTTTTTTGTTAATTACTAAGATTTTGTGGATAAATCAAAGATGAAAAATCAATTTTGTGGATAAGATCAAAAAAATAGTGTAGTGGAACAGAAAAGAATATTATTAAAAGGAAGGTAAAAACTTGCAATTAAATGTTACAACAGATTATGGGATACGTGTGCTTTTAGCATTACATCAAAAAAGGGGGATGGCTACGGCAGATGAGATTTCAGATATGATGGGGATTTCGCATCGATATCTTATTAAGGTGGTAAGTAAATTAAAAAAATCGGGTTTTATAAAGTCAATCCCTGGGCCAACAGGTGGATATCGACTTGAGGTTCCGATTTCTGAAATTACAGTAGGACAAGTTTGCTTGAGTATGGAGAAAACAATGAAAATTAATCGTTGTATGGATCAAGAAGGAGAATGTAGTAGAAATGCACAAATATATTGTCCTGTAAGAAAATTTTATTTTGATTTGCAAAAACATTTAGAGCAACATTGGTTTAGTATAAGTTTGCAAGAAATAATAGAAACGTATTAATTAAAAATTTGAATGTATGATGAGTGAGAGAGGAAGCGATGAGGTGTATCATAATGATAAGGTTTTAATTGTGGATGATGATCCAGAAATTCGATCAGTAATTCGAATTTTATTGACTAGTGAAAATTTTGAGGTAGAAGAAGCAAGTTCTGGAGATGAGGTGTTAAAGATATTAACACCGGAGTTTTCTCTTGTAATATTGGATGTTATGTTGCCAGGAATTTCTGGATATGAAATATGCCAGAAAATTAGAAAAAATTATAATGTTCCGATTTTATTTTTATCTGCCAAAAGTCAAGGTTCCGATTTGGTTATGGGGTATTCAGCAGGTGGAGATGATTATTTATGTAAGCCATTCTCATACACGGAATTGTTGGCTCGAGTAAAAGGACTTATTCGTCGCTACGCAGTTTATCAAGGAAGAAATATTCCTGTTAAAAAGGCAGAATATCTGGAATGTAGCGGGATCAAACTTGATAAAAGGCAAAATAGTGTTTATAAATATGATGAGAAATTGAATCTTACCGATACAGAATATCAAATTTTAAAATTAATGATGGCATATCCAGGTAGATTATTTTCTATTGAGAGTATTTATGAACAAGTTTGGAAAGAACCATATATGATTGATGCTAGAAATTCTGTTATGGTGTTTATTCGTAAAATTCGAGAAAAAATTGAAGAGGATCCAAAACATCCAGAAATTCTTTTAACAGAGTGGGGGAAGGGGTATCGAATTGTTTAAGATAGTGAAAGAAAAATTATCCGGACATCTTTTACTACAGTATGTAGTAGCCTCTATTCTTTCATGGATGGTGTTTTTTGTAGTTTCATTTATGATTTCAGATATACTGTCGAAGTGGGTATTTAATAGTGAGTTATTTACTCCATTTTGGGAAAATCAATGTGAAAGTTTTATCCAAGAACTTAACGATCTTGTTGAAGAAAAGAATATGACCGTGGAAGAAGTGCGAGAATACAACTTAAGTGAGTCAAGAAATGGAAGTGTGAAGTTTTATTCGTATATTGATTATTTAAAAGAATTAAATGGTAGATCTACTAATGCACAAATCGTTTGTTCAGATGGTATGTTTTACCCTAAAAAATATGTTCCTTCTGATAAATATTGGAAATATTGGAATTGTGTGGGGGTTATTATTGCATTTATTTTTTCGGAATTTATAGTTTTAAGGTTTGTTTATAAATTGATTCGTCGAATGAAAATATTATATAATCAAATTAATAGTACCGATTTAAAGAAAAGAGATTTAGGTATTATTGTTGAAGGAAGAGATGAATTATCATTATTAGGCGAAAAAGTAGAAACTATGCGTATAATGTTAGTGAAATCTATTAATGATGAAATGAATCAAAGGCAGCAGCAGACAAAATTAATTGCGTCTCTTTCACATGATATTAGAACACCGTTGACAAAAATAATTACTTGCTTAGATATTTTGAATTATAAACTTGCAAAATCGGAAGAAGAAAGAGAAAATTGTCTTGTAATGATAACGAGTAAAGCTAATCAACTTAAGTGTTTAACAGATCGGCTATTGAATTCAGTTACTTGTGGTGATGAGAATATAGATTATCAACGAGAAATGTATGATGGACCTTCTATGTTAAGTCAATTATTATTTGAAGGAAGTTATTATTTGGAAGAAGAAGGGTTTGTAGTTCATGTACCAAAGACGATTTCTGGTGTATATCAGTTGAGAGTAGATATTGTTGCAATTAGGAGAGTAGCAGATAATGTGTATTCAAATATCCAAAAATATGCAGATAAGAAAACCCCCATTGAGATTAAGATAGAAGAACAGGATAAAGAAATTATAGTATATGTTCAAAATCGTAAAAAAGCATCGTCAAATCAAATAAAACCAGAAAGCCATGAAATAGGATTGGCAATCATTACACAGATTATGGAGGCAATGGGCGGTAGAAGTGAAGTAGAAAATACAAATGAGTTTTTTGTTATAAGATTAATTTTGCCAAAATACAACTATGTAATAGATACAAATTAAATAGAGTGTACATAAGTAGAATAGACTGTCATTCGTATTGAATGGCAGTTTATTTTGTTAAAAAATAATCATAAGAATTGTTAAGAAATTGAATAGATGTATATTAAGAAAAGTTATATATTATTTCATAATGTTGGGTCAAAAATAATTACGTAGTTTTATACTCTATTGTTTACCCCAAAGGTGATGAATTAGAATGTGAATAATATTTGATATAAAAAGGATTCGGTATAGCAGTTATGAATACAAAAAAAACTTTAAAGAAGATGTCGAAACTTGAGTTGGTCGAATTGCTAGCAGAGCAAGAGAGACAAATTCAATTTTTAAAACAACAGTTAGAAGAAAAAGATAAGGTTATTCAGCAACGAACACTTAAATTAAATGAATTTGGTAATATCGCACAAGCAGCGTTAGCTATAAATGAAGTATTTGAAACAGCACAAAGAGCAGCCGATCAATATGTTGATAGCATTAAAACAGTAGTTGAGGAACGCTTACAGCAAAATGAAAATTCGGATGAACGCATGGAGAAGATGAAAGTTTCGGAAGAAAATATGTGGGGGAAAAATGAATGCAGGAAAAATTGATTTATCCAACTATTGAAGAAATGGATCAAGAAATTGAACGCCTCAAGCGAAAAAGCCGTGTTTCACGTGGAATCAGATGGACTTTATATTCATTGGTTGTTGTGGCAGCAATTGTTGTGTTGATTGCAACACTTTGGATGCCTGTACTCAAGATTACTGGAAATAGTATGAGTCCCACTTTGCATAAAGACGAGCTGGTGGTAGCAATTCGTACAAAACAGTTCCAATCGGGAGATGTAATTGCATTTTATTATGATAATAAGATTTTAATTAAAAGAGTAATTGCTACGGCGGGACAGTATGTTGATATAAAGGAAGACGGTACTGTTCTTGTTAACGGAAAGGTATTAGATGAACCGTATATTCAAGAAAAAAGTAAGGGAGAGTGTGATATACAACTTCCATATCAAGTTGGAGATGGGCAGATTTTTGTTATGGGAGATGACCGAGCAATCTCACTAGATAGTCGAACAACTGCAGTAGGGACTATTGAAGAAGAAAAAGTTTTAGGACGAGTTGTCCTTAAAGTTTGGCCTTGGGCTAGTTTAGGACAAGTTCGATAATACATAGTATATGGTAAAGGAGAGGTAGAACGTATGGCAAATACGATAAAACATAAGATTGCTAAGTTTAAAGCGCAACGAAACTATAAAAGAAAACTGTATTCTTGGTTTGTAGTGTTAGCTTTGGGAATTACGGTATGTGTTTTAGGTATTTTAACAAAGCCTGCAAGTACAATGAGTGGTCAAGTTGTCTGTGGATTAAAAGAGCATACCCATACAGACGATTGTTATGAGAAACAGTTGATTTGTGATAAAGAAGAAGGAGAAAATCATGTTCATACGGAAGAATGTTGGAAAAGGACATTAGTTTGTTCCAAACAAGAACATACGCATATTGCAGAATGTTATGATGTGAAAACATCTGAAAATCTACAGCAGAAGGAATTGCAAATGTCTTCAGCACAAAAAGTGATGGTGGAACAACTGCGAAAAGATGTACCGGCAGAGTATACCGATGTACGAACAGTACAACTTTCTGAAGGAGGAGCGGTATATTTATTTGCACAGCCGAACACCATTCCCAAACAGGTAGAATTACAGGCAAAGGTGTTAAATAGGGATAGTGAAGAATTTGGACAAGCAGAGAAACGAGTTAAAGATGCAAAGATAAGTTATGAATATTTAAATGCATTAGATATTTCTTTGGTGGATGAAACAGGTGCTGAAGTTGAACCGAATGCACCGATTTACGTTTCTATTGATTTTAATAACTTATTACCAGAGAAGGTAAATCCAGAAAGTATTCAGATTCAGCATCATAAGGAATTTCCAACAAGCAAAGAAGATTCTATATTGGAGAATGTGGACGTGGTTTTAGAATCTGTAATGGATGATGAAAAAGGTGTGTTAAAACGAAGCGATAATACACAGACATATATGGCCACTTTTCTTACAGATAGTTTTTCTGTTTATACGATTACATCGTTAGGATGGAAGGATTTGAAAATTAGAATTCAATGCGTAGATGAATTTGGGCATGAGGTGCATGAGAAAGATAAGCCAAATGATATCCAATGGGGGGATGCTTATAAACCAAATGCAAGTTTTAACAAATTGTTTATGAGTGATGAGCATGACAAGATTGATGGTTATAAATATGATGGAAAAGCATATTTAATGCGAAATGGTAAATTTGACAAACGAATTTATGGTATAAGGAGAGAAAATAATAATTGGTATTATTTCCCAAACGATAAAGATCGCAACACGAAAATAAAGTTTGATCCACAACCAAACTTTATTATGAATGGTCAGGAAAACCCATCAGATTTTATTCGAGTAGTCTATCGAAAAGAAACGGATATTCATGTGAAATACATGGATGATGCAGGAATCTTTGGAGAAAAAGAAATTCCACTTAGTGCGACAGATTCACCAAATAGAAGAAATCCAGATGTAATGAAATATATAGGAACAGAATTGGAAATTAGTAACACAGATGTGATGCCAAAAAGTAATACGTATTTTTTCATCGGGAACGCATATGTTGGAGAACCTAAATATGATAATCAGGTAGTTAAAGTTATTCGTGATAATAGAAAACCATATGGGGTGACTTTAGAAGGAAAGAAAATTTTGATTTCAGAACAGGAGCCTTTGAAACTGTTGTATCGAAAGATACAGACAGGCAAGTTAGAAAGAGCCAATACTGTTCCACTAAGAGATAAAGGATTAAAGATTAATCTGTTTAATTATAACACAAGAAATGAAAATACAAGTATTAACAAAGGGAAGAAGTTACAGTTCAAACCTCAGGGAAGCTCTCCGGAGGAATATAATAATTGGACTGGAAAAGATGGTGGTGTTTATCAAGGAATTGTAGGAAATACATTGGTTAATAAATATCCCGATATACAGGGAGAGTCTTTAGATTATCTTTTTGATATAGAGATGTGTAAGGCGCAGTTAAAAACTGGGCAGGTAAAAAATGTCTATGAGGATTTGGATAATCTGTTTTGGCAGGATAAGGATGGATACTATCATTATGATTCTATGACCAATTTTGCTACGATTGTTCCCGAGAATGCAAACTCAGCTGAACCGTATGCAAAAGGAAAAGATTTTATAGTTTATAAACAACCTGCGTTACCAACTGTAAGTGGAACAGGAGATAATGCAAAATTCTTACCATTTGATACCTATGAAAAAGCAAACAAGCCAAAACCAGAAAATGTACAGGCGGACAAAGAGTATCATTTTGGAATGACAATGGAAGCAGAGTTTACTATACCACCAGGAGGAAAGGTTCCCGATGCGGACGGGGGACATACAGGTCTTCGTGATATGATTTTTGAATTTAACGGAGATGATGATGTATGGCTTTTCATTGATGATAAATTGGTTCTTGATTTGGGAGGAATCCACGATCGATATGGTGGAAAGATTAATTTTAGAACAGGGGAAGTTATTACAAACTCGCCTCATACACCACATAGTGATAGATACCAGAAAAATTTATATAATATTAAAGGCGATCCAAATAAGATGACAGAGGATGAATTAAAGACAGCACGTGAAGCGGCTGGTTTTGGTAAATTTTCACATCATAAGTTTAAATTCTTTTATTTGGAGAGAGGAGAAGGTGCTTCTAACTGTGAGATTCGATTTAACTTAGTTCCTGTACAGCATGGTTTGATTGTTGGAAAGAGATTTCCAGAAGAATCGATGAAAGATGTAGTAACAGAGCATATGTGGTATCAATTTCAAGCAGAAACGGAATTTGAAGGGAAAAGACAGCCATTAGCTCAAGCTACTTACCGAAAAATTGAGTGGAAACCAGGAGCGCACCCGATTACAGGTGGACATACTGTTGGAGTTGGAAAAACAGATGATCAAGGTCGGTTTTGGCTACGCGCAGGGGAACGTGCCGATCTTGCTGGAGCAATTGATTTAAAACATACTGGTGTAACTGATCAGAAGAAAATGAATATTTATGTCAGTGAGATTTTGCCAAATGTAGCTCCTGCTCCAAAAGTATGGATGGGGAAGGAAGAAGATCCAGGAACGTATATGGAAGTGAAGGATGAAACTGGTAAAGTCATAAATAAACTTGTTCCACCGTTGTATGACTATAATGATGATACAATGCAAGTTAATTTACATACAGAAACAACAAAAACAAACATTGAATCAGTGAAAATAGATGGTACTAGTGAAATAGCACACCAAGCAAAGATGAATACTGGTATAAAAAATGAGTTTAACTGGGTGGACTTTGAAAATGATATGGGTGGTTTAGCAGGTTTGAATATTACAAAGTATGCAAAGCAAAGTGATAATACCACTCCAATCAAGGGAGTACCATTTGCAATTCGAATAGAACTTTGGGATACAAAAGAGAAAGTATGGCTTCCTTTACCGGAAGATACAGATTATTGGATTCTAAATGATAGAATTTTAAAGCCAGGAGAGACACTTCCTCAAGAAGAGAAGCGTCAGTTAAAGAAATCGGACAATGGACTGATTTCAATTGAGGATGGTCAGAGTATTCATTTGCATGTATTGCCTGGAACAAAATATAGAGTTTCTGAAACTTTGACTTTAGAAGAAGCGGCGGTTTATACAACAACTTATGAAGGAAATTCTAGCAATAAAGATGAAAACCAAGAAAATTTTGAAGAATTCGAGGAACAATCTAAAAAAGGAATTAGAAATAAAACTGCAATTCGAGCAGGAAGTCAACATTATGTAACGATTCATAATACAGGTGATCCTGTTTTAATGCCAAAAGGGTCATTTGTATTAGCAAAAGAAACAAAAGGTGTTGTTCCACCGAATACGA
The DNA here is from genome assembly GCA_029264305.1 of Faecalimonas sp. Lineage (GTDB taxonomy): Bacteria > Bacillota > Clostridia > Lachnospirales > Lachnospiraceae > Faecalimonas. The sequence goes on from JARICA010000008.1 coordinate 17,073, forward strand.
AATTTAATTTTAATTTGCGAGTTCAAGATTATACAAGTGAACAGGCAGAACTTACATGTAAGGCAACTTACTATGGAACTCCAGTAGAAGCACGTACACAAGGCAGAAAAGATACAGTTATATTAAAAAAAGGAAATGATGGGCAATACGAAGGAAATCTTTCTCTATACTCAGGTGAGATTGTTGTAATTGAAGGATTGCCGATAGGAAAAGCCTTACGTGTTCAAGAAGTATTTGGAGCTGATCAAACAGGACAGTATAATGTTAGTTTCCGTGAAGAAGGAAAAGAACCAGCTATTGGAGTTGCACATATAGTTACAAGTGCGATTGGCTCAGACCATGTAGTCAAAGTAACTTGTGTAAATGAAAGTAATTTGAAAGATAAAAGCATACTTTCTATTTCCAAAAAGGTGAAGCGTACAGATCAATCAGATGGAAATCCTTTGCCAGAAGAGAGAGAACGAGAGTTTACTTTCCAAATAACTTTACCGAAATTAAAAGGCGTTTTACTCGACCAAGTTCCAGCAAAGAAAATGTTAGAAAATGGTGAGACAACATATTTTACATTAAAATTTGAACCAAAAGATACAAACCTTATTACGAATGTAAAGTTGAAGCATGGAGAAATAATTACAATAAGTGAATTGCCAACAAGTGTTCAAGCGGTTGTGCAAGAATTGGATTATGATGGATATGCAGCATCTATGAATGGAGTTCCGGGTAACCGTATAACAGTTGACCTTGGCTTTACTACAGGGGTAGCTTATGAGGTTAAAGGTGTCAATATGACAGGAGTGGAACTTCCTGAAACTGGAGGACATGGAATTATTCCATATTTCCTATCTGGATTTGGAATGATGTTAGGTGCAATAGGATTATTTTTCTTATCGCATCGTCGAAAAAGAAATTAAGAAGTCCTAAACACAATAGTACTTCTTAAATAATAAATGAAAATTAACAAAAGAAAAAAGGAGATTATTTATGAAAAAAATGAAAAGAATATTAAGCGCAGCACTTGCACTTATATTGACATTAGTTCTTGTTACGCCAGCATTTGCAGCAGGACAAGATACAAACAAAAGTGGAACAATTACAATTAACAATGCAGAGCCGGGAAAAACATATAAGGCTTATCGTTTGTTTGATTTAAGCTATGATGGAAAAGGACATTATGGTTATACAGTAAATGAAGCTTGGGTAAAATTTTTTACTGAAGATGCTGAAGGGAAAGCATTGGTAAATATTGATGAAACTAATGGAAATGTTACGTTGAAAGACAATACTGAGCAAGGTATGCAAAATTTAGCATCAAAAGCTAAAAGTTATGCAGAAACAAATACTATTCCAGCAGTGAAGGAATATACAACTCAAGCAAATGAGAAAAAAGTAACTTTTGCAAATTTACCACTTGGTTATTATATGACAACAACGAACGCTGGAGGATTATATGCATTAGATACGACAAATCCTAATACAGAGATGTTTGAAAAAAATACGAAACCAACAATCAACAAATCAGCAGATAAGACAAATGCAGCATATGGTGAGATAGTAAACTATGAAATCCCATTTACTATAGGTGGTTATATTTGGGGAGATTACATTATCACAGATATTATGACTGGATTAGATATGACAGATGAACAGGTGAAGAATGTTAAAATTTCATTAAACAATCAAAATATTTCTGAAAGTTATACTGTTAAATATGATAAAAATTCTCCAAAGGCAGGAGCTAATACTTTAAAAGTAACTATTCCTGCAGAAACTTTGAAAAAGTATACATCAGGAACTAAACTTGTGTTAAAGTATGCAGCTGTTGCAAAGAAGACGGTTAGCATGGACAATAAGGTAAGCATGGAATATAATAATGGACCTAATAAAACAGAAAAAACACCTGAATATGAAGTAAAAGTTGCAAACTATGAATTTGTAGTAAAAAAGACAGATGAAGATGATAAAGTTTTAGACGGAGCAGTTTTTGGATTATATACAGATGCAGCTTGTACAGAACAAAATCGTATGAAATTCATCAAAACGGAAAATAAATATCGTTTGGCTGAAAAGAATGAAAATGGAGTAGCAGATATTGTTGCAGGTCAAGTGACAATTGAAGGTTTAGCGGCTGGAACATATTATTTAAAGGAAATCTCAGCTCCAGATGGTTATAATAAATTAATAAAACCAGTTAAAATTGTGATTACTGAAAACCGAAATGCAGAGGGAACTTCAGCGTTTGATAATCTTGGAAATCGAATTGATCCAACTATTACGATGAATGATGGGCAAATAAATAAAGTTGGAAATGAATTTATTCTAAAAATTATCAACAAAACAGGTACAGAATTACCTTCTACAGGTGGAATTGGTACTACAATCTTTTATGCAGTTGGTTCTGTTCTAATTTTAGCAGCAGTTATTGTATTAATGATAAAGAAGCGTAAAGAACATTAATTAACATATATACATACTCATTGAAACGGAGGTATCTACCTCCGTTTCAATCAATAGTAAGGAGATAACTATGAAAAAACATTTGTCAACTATTTTCATTGTAATTCTTTTTTTAACAGGGTTCTCTGTACTGCTTTATCCGACAGTAAGTAACTATATTAATTCAAAACATCAAACAAAAGCGATTGCTTCTTATGAAGAACGAATGAAAAAAATGGATACATCGTCCTACGATGAGATTATGGAAGAAGCACGAAAATATAATGAACAAATTTTATCGAATCAAGCTCGTTTTGCAATGCAAGGGGAAGAGTTGGAGAAGTACCTACATTTAATGGGATCTACAGGAGGTGCTATTGGTTATATCGAAATAGATTCTATTGATGTTACCTTGCCTCTTTATTTAGGGGACAGTTCTTCTGTATTAAGTGTTGGTGCAGGTACTATGCCAGGATCTTCTTTGCCTATTGGTGGGAGAGGAACACATGCGGTTATTACAGGACATCGTGGATTGCCATCTTCAAAGTTGTTTACACATCTTGATAAAGTTAAGGAAGGGGATGTATTTGTTCTGCATGTTTTAAATGAAACCTTAACTTATCAAGTGGATCAAATCCATATAGTTGAACCGAAAGATCTTACAAAACTTGAAATTGAACCAGAGCAAGATTATGTCACACTAATGACATGCACTCCTTATGGAATTAATACGCATCGAATGTTAGTCCGTGGGCATCGAATAGAAAATAATAGCCAAGTTGCTGGAGCAACTCGTGTTGTGGCAGATGCTACGCAAGTAGATTTTATGCTAATTGCCCCTGTGTTAGCTATTCCTTTGGTATTATTATTAGTGGCTACATTATTTTGGCGTGATCGAAAGAATACAAAAAAAAGAAAGGATGAGGGATATGGCAAGTAAAAAAAGAAATAGAAGTTTATTATTATTTTTTCTATTATTTTTTACAGTGAATGTATCAACATTTGCTATGGATATAGATTCCAAAAAGTTTGCCATTGATGTAGATTTACATATTCCAAATTCAAAAAAGGTATATGATACCCAAATTTCTCTTTATCATGTAGCAACGGCAGAGGAGGATGAAATGGGAAATCTGCATATGGAACCAATAGAACTTTATAAGGACTTAGTATTTGATAATTATACAGAAGATAAAGCTCCAATTTTATTAAAACAGCTATGTGCACGTTTGCAAAATCCAGAAAAGGCACAAAATGAAACCCAAAAGTTAGCTCCTTTACAGGAGAAAAGAACTGGAAAAGATGGAAAAATTCATTTTGATAATTTAGAAGCAGGTGTTTATGTATTAGTAAAATGGGAAGATAGAGATCCAGCAAAGTTGCATATGCTTCCAGTTATAGTGTATTTGCCAACTTATCATCATCAAAGTGATCGTTGGGAGAATACAGCGACTGTAGTTCCAAAATTTGATTGGAAGACAGATACGAAACCGTCTACAGTTCCTGATAAAAAACTACCGCAGACAGGTATGGTGCAATGGCCTATACCACTACTTGTGTTAGCAGGATTGGTGTTGGTTGGTATTGGATATCGGTTATATCGCAGTGGAATTGAAGATGAAGAAAAATAAATTAATAGGGAAAATACTGATGTTCTTTGGAGTTTTATTGCTTACGGGAGGATTACTGTTATTTGGATATAATTATAGAATGGAATATATCGCAGGCAAAGTAAGCGATGAGGCTTTAAAACTAGTGAAAGAACAAATGAATCAAAAGCAGTATGGTAATACTCACAAGTTAGAATGGAATGGAGAAACGTATTTTGGAATATTAACTATTCCGAAACTTGGTTTGGAATTGCCGGTACAGTCGAAGTGGAGTTATCCTCAATTAAAGAAAAGTCCATGCATTTATACTGGGAGTATTCAAGACGGAGGACTTGTTATTTTAGCTCATAATTATAGAAGACATTTTGGCAAAATCAGTAATTTGTCAATAGGAGATGTAGTTAACTTAACAGATGCAACGGGACAAGAGTATGTATATTTGGTGGAAGAAGTTTTTACGATGGAAGCTACAGAGGTAGAAGAAATGGCTAATAACAAATATGATTTAACACTTTTTACATGTACCTATGGAGGAAAGGCGCGTGTGACTGTTAGGTGTGTATTGCAAAATAAAGCAGACCGTTATCCGATCATTGAAGATAAAAATTAAAAAGAAAATTGTTGACATATAAAATGCTAAGGAGTTTGGAGAAAGATTAAATTTCTCTATACTCCTTATTTTTGTTTTTTTAGAGGAGTTTATATCAAAGTATAAAAGGATATGATATAATAAAAATAATTATACAAAACATATATTTTGATAAAAAAGAAGGTATTATCAAACAAAACTGGAGAAATTATGAAAAAAAAGACGCATTTATATAGAATTTTAAGACCAATATTTACGATGCTTTTCAAGTTATATTACAATCCACAAATTCTAAATAAAGACTATATACCAAAAGAAGGGGCAGCAGTTATAGCAGGAAATCATAAACATGCATTAGACCCAATTTTAGTAGATGTTTGTACAAAAAGAGTAGTGCATACATTAGCTAAAAAGGATTTACATGATGGAAGGCTTGGATGGTTTTTTTATGCAATAGGAACGATACCAGTTGATTTGTATGCAAAGCATAATAAGGAATCCTTGTTGACTGCAATAGAATATCTTAATGACGGAAGTTTAATCAATGTATCTCCGGAAGCGAAAAGAAATTATACAAAAGAAATTTTACTACCATTTAAGGTTGGTGCAGTTGTTATGGCAAAAAGAACAGACTGTAAAGTGATTCCGTATTCTATTACAGGAGATTATAAATTTAGGAGTAAAAATTTGAAAATAGTGTTTGGTGAACCATTAGATTTTTCCCAAATGACTATTGAAGAAGCAAATAATCTGCTATACAAAAGCGTCAAACAATTATTATTAGAAGCAAGAAAGTAGAGAGTCATATGGCAGAAAATAAAGTAAAAACGCCATGGTATAGCGCTTATCATGGAATAAAACCTCATTTAGAATATCCAGATATTTCGTTATATAAAATGTTGAAAAATGTAATGAAGAAATATCCTGAAGATACAAGCTACAATTATTACGGAACAAAAAAAACATATAAAAATTTTATGAAGGAAATTGATCAATGTGCAAGAGCATTTAAGTATTTGGGAGTAAAATATCAAGATAAGGTAAGTATTTGTATGCCTAATACGCCAGAGGCAATAATCAGTTTTTATGCATTAAACAAGATTGGTGCAGTGTCTAATATGATCCATCCTTTATCAGCGGAAAATGAAATCAAACATTTTTTGAATATTTCAAAAAGTGAATATCTTATTGCTATAGATGTTTCGTTTAACAAAATAAACCATATTGTAAAAGAAACTGATTTGAAAAAATGTATTGTTGTTTCTCCAAAAGAATCCATGCCTATATATATGAAAATTGGTTATCAACTGACTAAGGGAAGAAAAATAAAATTAGAGAAAAGTAATATTATTTTAACGTGGAAAAATTTTATAAAATTAGGAAACGAATATTCTGATGAAATCAACTATGACCACAAAGGAAATGTTGTTGCTGCGATTTTATATAGCGGAGGAACAACAGGCTATCCGAAAGGAATAGAATTAACTAATTTGAATTTTAATGCTTTGGCGATGCAAAGTATTGAGGCTTGTCAATGTTTAAAGGAGAAAGATAAAGTTTTATCAATAATGCCTATTTTTCATGGATTTGGTTTGGGGATTTGTATTCATACAGTGCAATGTTTTGGAGGGACAAGTATTTTATTGCCACACTTTAATGCACAAACGTTTGATAAATTATTGAAAAAATATAGGCCGAATGTAATAGCAGGCGTTCCAACTTTATATGAAGCATTATTGAAAAATAAAAATTTAGAGGGATATGATTTATCCTTTTTGAAGTGTGTTATTTCAGGTGGGGATTCTTTGTCTGTCAGTTTAAAAAAGAAAGTAGATTGTTTTTTGAAAGAACATGGGGCAAAAATACAAATTCGAGAAGGATATGGGCTTACGGAATGTGTAACTGGAAGTTGCCTTACACCTATGGAGTATTATAGAGAAGGGAGTATTGGAATCCCATATCCAGATACATATTATAAAATTGTTAAACCGAATACAGATCAAGAAATACCGTATGGAGAAGAGGGAGAAATTTTAATAAGTGGTCCATCTGTAATGAAGGGATATTTGAATGATCAAAAAGAAACGAATTTGATATTAAGAAAGCATGAAGATGGTTTGACATGGATGTATTCTGGCGATTTAGGATATATGGATATGGATGGATTTGTCTATTTCAAGCAAAGGCTGAAAAGGACAATTGTAAGTTCGGGATATTGTTTGTATCCACAATATATTGAAAATTGTATTGAAGCGAATGAAAAAGTATTAATATCTTGTGTAATTGGCATAGATCATCCATATAAAGGACAAGTTGCAAAGGCTTTTGTTGTATTAAGAAATGAGTATCAACCTTCCGAGGAGATATTAAATGAAATTAAAGAGCAGTGTGAAAAAAATTTAGCAAAATATTCGTGGCCTTATGCATATGAATTTAGAAAAGAACTTCCCAAAACATTAGTTGGGAAAATAGCCTATTCTATATTAGAAGAGGAGGAAAAAAGAAAAGATGCAAAAAGAAAGTTTGATTGTTCTTCTCATTCATCCGGAAATATCAAGGACCAAGTATAATTTTGTTGGAGTTATCGAAAATGAATGTTTAGAGTTAGAGTATATTTCAACAATTTTAAAAGAAAAAGGGTATACAGTATATTTATATGATGGACAAGTGGAACAACAATCTGTTGCAACTGCGATAAATAAATATAAACCCAATATTGTATATGTTTGTGGAAGAACAAGACAAGAGAATTTTATGTTGGAATATTGTAAACAAGCAAAAGAGTATAGCGTAAATACAATAACAATTATTGGTGGGTTGCATGCGCAATTATGTTATGAAAGAATGTATAAACCGTATGTTGATTATATATTAACTACATTTGATATTTACAAGATATTAGATATCATTGATTATGCGTATAATAGTAAAAAAATCGAATTACAACAAATAGAGGGAATTTGTTACAAAGAAAATAATGTATGGAAAAAGAATATAAGCAGGGCATTTGATATAAATAAATTGCCATTACCAGACAGATCGTATTTTTATGAGCATCCCCAAAATTACAGATATTTAGAGCTAGAACATTCTGCGTGGGTAAGAACAGCATATAGTTGTCCGTATCGTTGTAGTTTTTGTCATAGAAATAAAATGAATTCAAGTACATATGTGTGTAGAGAAATAAAAGATGTTGTCTATGAAATAGAGCATATTCAATCAAATCATATATATATTGTAGACGATGATTTTCTGTTTAATATAGATAGATTGAAACAATTTGTGAAATTAATAAAAGAGAAAAACATTAAAAAGAAATATATTTGTTATGGAAGAGCGGATTTTATTGTAGAAAATGAGGCTTTTATGAAAGAGTTAAAAGATATAGGTTTGTACTATGTTTTAGTGGGATTAGAAGCGATTCATGATGGGCAATTAAAAAAGTATAACAAAAAATCAAGTGTATATAACAATAGTAAAAGTATTGAAATTTGCAATCATTTAGGAATAAACATTATGGGAATGTTTATAGTAGATTTGACTTATTCAGCAGTAGATTTTCGTAATTTATATAAATGGATCAAACAACATCAGTTAAAACATGTTGCCATTTCAATATTTACTCCAGAAATGTGTACAGAAACATATGACAGATATAAAGATAGATTAATTACAGATAATCCTTCCCATTGGGATTATTTACATTTAGTAGCATCTCCAAGTAAATTGAGTGTAAAGAAATATTATTTTTGTTATTATAAATTATTAATTAAGTTATTCATTAAAGCAAAAAAAGAAGGAGTATATGATTTTATAAATTATGGAGATTATATTAAATCTTTTGTAGGTAATATATTTAAGGCGAAAAGGGACAATGATGATGAATAAAACAAAAGAAGAAGAAAAGATAAAAAAAATTATTCCAAGTAAATTAGAAACAGGATTTCAACAATTCTTATATAAGACATTGGGGACACGGATACCTAAAAATATGACACCGAATCAGATTACTTTAATAGGAGCAATTGGAGGATTAGTCGGAATTTTATGTGCATTTTTGTCTAAATTAAATCCGTTATTTTTGGTAGGAACGATTTTAGGAATTATTTGTCATTTAATTTGTGATGATTTGGATGGATATGTTGCTAGAACTAGGAATATGTCATCAAAGGCAGGTAGTTATTTCGATTTACTGACAGATATATTACATATAACATATTTGATTATAGCATTGGCATTTGCAGGTTTTATTAGTTTTGAAATTGCGTTGTTTTTAACACCGGTGTATGCGTTAATTATATTTACTGCTATGAATTATATTTTATACTTAAAAGAATTTTTATTTCCAAGGCTGGGTCCAATTGAAACACATTTATTTTTTATAATTATATGTATAGGAAGCATATTCGTGGGAAAGAACCCAGTATTTACTTTTATTGGATTTCGTTTTAAATTTGCTGATATATTCTGTATTGTTGGTGGAAGTCCAATGTATTATGAAATGATACGATTACAAATACAATTATTTAAGAGATTAAGAGTAGAAACAAAGAAGGAATAATAAAAGGATGAGCAAAGATGAAGAGATATATATCGTGTTAATAAAAGCGTTGACAGGTTTAGGAAAATGTAGTAGATGGTTGGATGCATATGAATATACACATATTGCAGTTTCTTTAGATAAAGAATTAAAAAATTTTGCAACTTTTTCAAGGAAACAACATTTCTCTCCTTTTTGTGCTGGATTTATGTATGAAAAGAGAGAACATTATGTTTTTGGAAAAAATAAAACAGTTAAGATGAAAGTGTTTAAAATACCTGTTTCTAAAGAAGAAAAGGATAGAATTACGAATTATATAAATAGGATTGAAAAGGATGAAGAATATGTTTTCAATTTGTATTCTATGCTGACAATGCCTTTTTTACACGGAATAAAGATATATAAGGCTCATAATTGTATGTCTTTTGTAGGGAAAATCATAGAATTAAGCAATGTAGTACAAATGAAAAAGGAAAGTTATCGATATAATATTAAAGAAATGGATGCGTTGTTAGTAAATTATTTTTATAAAGAGTATGATTTAACAAAAGAGAAAGATGATAAGGAATATATGAGAAAAGTCGGTATTTTAGAAAACATAAAATGGTTTTTAAAATTAAATAGTATACTTATATATAGACTATTATTTAAGAGGAAGGAGCATTATGAATAATCTGCCTGAAATAAGAAGGAGTAAATTAAAAAAAATATTACATGAAAAGAAAAATATAAGAGTAATGGAAGCTTCTAACGGGTTAACTGGCTTGATTGTAGAAAATACGAAAGTAGATGGAAAAGAATATGATGCCATGTGGATTAGTTCGCTTTGTGATTCCACACTGAAAGGGAAATTAGATAATGAAGTCGTTGATTTTACAAGTAGAATATGTACAGTGAATGAGATCATGGAAGTGACAACAAAACCAATGATATTAGACGGAGATACAGGTGGAAAGTTAGAACATTTTGTAGAACACATAAAATTGCTAGAGAGAATCGGTGTTTCTGCAATTATTATTGAAGATAAAAAGGGATTAAAACAAAATTCCATTTTAGGTAATAAAGTGGAGCAGTTATTAGAAGACAAAGAAATTTTTGCAGAAAAAATACGAAAAGGGAAAGAGGCATTATTAACAGAGGATTTCATGATATTTGCTAGAATAGAAAGTTTTATAGCAGATAAAGATATAAAAGATGCATTGGATAGAGCAGAAACGTATGTAAATGCAGGTGCAGATGGAATAATGATTCATAGTTATAAAAAAGATGGGAAAGAAATAATCGATTTTTTAAACGTATTCAAAAAAAGACATCCGAATATTATTACAATAGTAGTACCTACAACATATTCCCACTTTTGTGAAAGTGAGTTAAATGCGTATGGAGCAAATATTATTATATATGCAAATCATCTATTAAGAAGTTCATATGCAGCTATGATAAAAACTGCAAAAAGAATTTTGAAAGATGAAAGTTGTGATGTTGCAAGTAAAGAAGATTGTATATCAATGAAAGAAATATTGGGATTAATAGGAGATAGCAATGATTGATACAAAAAAGTTTTATAATTGTTTAATACAGCATAAGTTTGATTTTTTTACAGGAGTTCCAGATTCATTATTAAAAGAATTATGTCTTTGTATCAAAGATTTATCTTTGCCAGAAAAAAATATTATTGCAGCAAATGAAGGAAATGCAGTAGCAATTGCTAGTGGCTATCATATAGCTACTAAAAATTATGGTGTAGTATATATGCAGAATTCAGGTTTGGGAAATGCAATCAATCCATTACTTTCCTTGGCGGATGAACAAGTATATGAAATACCGATGTTATTTATTATTGGTTATAGAGGTGAACCTAATGTAAAAGATGAGCCACAACATAAGAAACAAGGGGAGTTGACATTACCTCTTTTAGATGCATTAGGAATGAAATATGTAATTTTAGAAGAACAATTTGAAGAGCAAATAGAATTTTGCAGAAATTATGTGGAGTTAACTCATAAATCAATTGCTATTATCGTGAAAAAGGATACATTTGCAAAATACCCGAAGGAAATGGTAAATCAGAACAAGAATAAAATTAGCAGAGAAGAAGCATTGGAGATGATTATAACAAAGTTAAAAGAGGATGAATATATTGTTTCAACCACAGGAAAAACGTCCAGAGAAATTTTTGAATTGAGAGAAAAACACAATATGTCTCATGAAAATGATTTTTTAACGGTTGGTTCTATGGGGCACACATCGTCTTTAGCATTTGGAATGAGTTTATTTACAGAGAAAAATATATATTGCATTGATGGGGATGGTTCTTTGATTATGCATTTAGGTGGATTGGCAGTGGCAGTACAAACGGCAAAAGAAAATTTCAAATATATACTGATCAATAATGGATGTCATGAATCTGTAGGTAAACAGCCAACGATCTCATATAAGCTTGATTTAAAAAATATATTTAGAGGGTTTGGGTTTGATGAGGTGTTAGAAGCGAATAGTATAGATGAAATAATGCTAGGAATAAAAATAATGAGAAAAAATGCAAAAGTGGCATTGATTATTAATACAAACGAGACATCAAGAAAAGAGTTAGGTAGGCCAACATTGACACCAAAAGAAAATAAGGAAATATTTCAGGAAAAGTTAAGGGGCAATTAAAAATGAAAGCAGTTATTTTCAATTCCGGTTTGGGAAGTAGACTTGGTGAACTTACGAAAGAAAAACCGAAATGTATGTTAAAACTATATAATGGAGAAACTATTTTTGAAAGGCAAATTAGAATACTAAGCGAATGTGGGATAGAAAATTTTGTAGTTACTACAGGACCATATAAAGAACAATTATGGGACGTTGCAAAGGAGTATAGTCAATTAAACATTACTTTTGTAGAGAACGAAGAGTATAAAAATACGAACTACATAGTTTCTATGAAAAAAGCAGAAAAATTTATAGATGATTCTGTTTTATTACTGCATGGAGATCTTGTGTTTAATAAAGGATTAATAAAAAAGATTTTAAGTGATAACAGAAAATCACTCTGTCTATTTAATGAAGAAAAATCTTTGCCAGAAAAAGATTTTAAAGGAAGATTTTTAAACAATAAATTACAAGAAGTATCTGTAGCAATCTTTGATCAAGATTGCTATGCTTTTCAACCATTATATAAATTAAGTAAACGCAATGTAGAAAAATGGAAAGAAGAAGTTTCTAGGGTTGTCGAGAGCGGACGGGTAAAAACATACGCAGAAACTGCACTAAATACTATTCTAGATACAATGGAAATTAGTGGATTTTCTTATAAGAATGATTATATTGAAGAAATAGATAATAAAGAAGATTACGATAAAGTTTCAGGTGAAATTCAATTTTTTGATTATAGAGAACAAGAAATAATAAGGGATTCTTACACACAATATTTAAAAGAAAATATCCAGCCTTCAGACGAGGTGTTTGTTGTAAGTAGTAAAAGAATGAGAGAGGAAATAGAGAGTAAATTAAAGGGAAAACAGCTCACATTTTTTAATGATTTTTCTGCTAATCCAAAATATGAAGAAATAAAACGAGGAGTTAAATTATTTAAAGAAAAGAGATATCAAAAGATGATTTCTCTCGGTGGAGGAAGTTCCATAGATGTTGCAAAGTGTATAAAATTATTTTCTACATTAAACAATGAGAATGATTTTTTACAAAAAAAATATAGATACAATCCTATTAAGCATATTGCAGTGCCGACTACAGCAGGAACGGGAAGTGAATCAACTCAGCTAGCAGTGATGTATTATCATGGAGAGAAGTGTAGCATAGAGCATGGTTCGATACTTCCAGATGTAGCTGTTTTAGATTATACAATGCTAAAAACCTTATCTGACTATCAAAAAAAAGCTACGCTACTAGATGCATTATGTCAAGGAATAGAATCCTTTTGGGCAAGAGGAGCAACAGAAGAAAGCAAACAATATGCAAAAAAATGTATCATATTGATTTTAGAAAATTATAAAGAGTATTTACAAAACAATTCGATCTCTGCAGAAAGAATTTTATTGGCGGCTAATTATAGTGGAAAAGCGATAAATATTTCAAGGACAACAGCACCTCATGCAATGAGTTATAAATTGACTACATTATATGGTATAAGTCATGGATATGCAGTTGCAATGAGTTTAATACCTTGTTGGGAAATGTTATATGAGAAATCTAGTTCAAATAAAAAACTGCAAGATATTTTAGTTGCATTGTCAGAAGTTATGGGATGCACAAATATTCTTGAGAGTATTAGGAAAATTCAAAATATTATTAAAACGTTACAAGTTCCTCAAATAAATGTACAAGAGAAGGATATAGATAAGTTGGTTGCAACAGTTTCGATTGAACGCTTGAGTAATAATCCAATTATTTTTAATGAAAATGAAATAAGAAAACTTTATGAGAATTTATATTTTGGATAGAAATGTTAAGGCTATATAAAAAATGGACATATATAGCCTTTTAGCATCTGATTATAAAGGTTGCATCATTTCTAATATTATTCCATCAGGATCTTTGAAATAAAACGCTTTGCTTTTTCCAAATCCACTTGTTGTAAAATCAAAATCCTGAGGGGCAGATAAACATTCTACATGATGTTCTAGAAAATGATCATATATTTTATCAATATCCTTTGTGTAAAAACATAATTCAGAAATGGAAGTGCTAAAAAGATCTGCTTTTGTATTCTGAATTTCTGTATCTAAAAATTGAATCAGTTCTACAGGTGGCATATGAAGTTCATCTGATCCATTTAAGTAGGCAACTCTTGCCTTGCAATTTTCCCTTTGGAATAGAATATCGGTTTCTTTTCCTTCCATAAGAATCTCACCTATAAATTGAAGACCTAAAATGTCTCGGTAAAATGCGATAGATTTGTCCAAATCGGATACGGTAAGCCCGACGTGATAAATTTGTCCAGTCATTATATTCCCTTCTTTCTGTGGAGTATTGATTGTTTGATAGTAGTATTTTTAAGGGGAAATGTCAATAGAATTATGTAAGAGGAGTAGTGTTTTATGAGAATGAAGTGAAGTAAGAAAATATTGTGTTTTTTGTAGGTTTCATATATACTAGTACCATATGTGTAGTAATCATGGAGGAAAATAAATGAAAATTAGAATAAAAAAAGGGATTGGACTATTCATAAGTGCAATTCTGTTTTTGCAATCAGGAGTGTATGCTCAAGCAACAGAACAATTATCTCCAGAGCAACAAAGAGAGGCAGATATAAATGCATCTTACAATAAAACGATAGAAAGTAATACTATTAAAGATTGGCCACAAGGGCCACAAGTTTACGGAGATTCTGCTATTGTTATGGATATGAAAACAGGTGCCATTTTATATGAAAAGGGAATTGATGAACAAAGATATCCAGCTAGTATTACAAAAATTTTAACGGCTTTAGTTGCAATTGAAAATTCTAAACCAACAGATATGGTAAAATTTTCAGAAGAAAGTATTCAGTCATTACAACCTGGATATGCACATATTGCCATGAAGGCAGGAGAAGAAATTTCTATGAAAGATGCGCTTCATGCGCTGATGTTAGCTTCAGCAAATGAGGTGGCTTACGCCATTGGTGAAACAGTAGGAGGAACCCATGAAAACTTTATCAAAATGATGAATGATAAAGCAAAGAAACTAGGGTGTACACATACGCATTTTATCAATACAAATGGAATGTTTGATGAGCAACATTATACTTCTGCAAGAGATATGGCATTAATTGCAAGAGCAGCGTTTAGTCATCAAGAATTATTGGATATTGTACAGACATTACAATATACCATTCAACCGACAAATATGGAAAGTCAACCTAGAATTTTCCAGCAGAAACATAAAATGCTTTTAAATGGGAAATATCATGACGATCGTTGTATTGGTGGAAAAACTGGTTATACAGAGAAAGCTTATAACACACTTGTTACAGTGATGGAGCAAGGGGATATGGAAATTGTAGCAGTCATTATGCGATCACGTAAGGATACATTCCAAGATACAAAGAAAATCTGTGATTATGCTTTTAATAATTTTAAAGAAGTAAATATTTCTGAAAATGAAACATCAAAGAAGATAAAAAACATAGAAAAAGATGCATGTGTAACTTTACCAAAAAATATGGATTTTGATATGTTAACGAAAACATATAAGAAAAACAAGGTAAATTATTGCTATGCAGGGAAAGTTGTTGGAGAAACAAAGGCAAAGATAGTAGATGGAAAAAAAGAAACAAAAAAAGAAGTAAAAAAGGAAACAGGAAATCCATTTTTGATGAAAATCATTATGGCAGTAATTATTATTTTAATTATTGGTTTTGTAATTCTGTTCATTTTAAAAAATACTAGCAGAAAGAAAAAAAGAAGAAAAAGATAGGAACAAGAAAAAGGAACTTCGCAATGGAAGTTCCTTTTGTAGTTATAATTGATTATAAATAAACTCTAACAAATCAACGATTTCTTCGATGGTAAATACGCTTGTATCAATGGAAAGATGATAATTTTTTGTGTCATGCCAATCTTTGTCTGTGTAGAAGTTATAGTAGTAGCTACGATCTTTATCCACTTTCTTTATTAGAGAGTGTGCCTTTTTTTCTGAAAGATTATATCGTTCCATAACAGTTTTGATACGAAAATCCATTGGGGCAAAAAGATAAATATTTTTACAGTGTTTTTCATTTTTCAATACATAGTCAGCACATCTTCCTACAAAAATGCAGTTTTCTTTAGATGCTAAGTCCTTAATAACTTGTGATTGAAGATTAAATAATACTTCATCGATGTGGCCATAGCGATATTGTTTATCTAACTGATCATCTACATCTACTTGATATTGCCATGGTTTTTCTTTTTTTTCATCAACAAGTTTTAACTGTTCATAAGGAATATCCGTATGTTCTGCTGCAAGTTTGATTAGACCTTTATCATAGCAGTTAAGTCCAAGACGGTTAGCAAGTTCCCGACCAATAAGGCGTCCATTGCTACCAAATTGACGTCCAATAGTAATTATCTTTTTGTTCATACAATTGCCCCCTCCTATAAATATACAGTAAAAAAAGTTGTTTTGCATATTATATCATATAAAAGAAGAAAATACCATATATAGTCAGTATAGTCTGATAATATTAAGTCCTTGACAGTTTGAGGGTTTCCTTACTATAATAGAGATGATATGAAAAAAACAATGACGAAGAGAGTAGAACTTTTTCAAAAGCTTAAGAGAGTCGGTGTTGGTGGAAATCCGATGCGAGTAGGGATTGTTTGAAAATCACTTCAGAGTTGCAGATGCTGAAAGTCGCAATATGCGGTGTATAAGTTCTGCCGGTTTTCTACCGTTAAAAAGAACACATATGTAAGTATGGTGTAACAGGTGGTTAAACGACGGTTTAGTAACTCTCGTCCTATTACGGACGGGAGTTTTCTTTTTTTAGCAGGATTTACAAAGGGCATAAATCAATCATAAGAGGAGGAAATTATGTATCAGAAAGTATCAACAGATTTAAAATTTGTGGACAGAGAAAAGAAAATTGAAAAATTTTGGGAAGAGAATGATATTTTTAAAAAGAGTATGGAAAATCGTAAAGAGGGAGAAACATACACATTTTATGATGGACCACCGACAGCAAATGGAAAACCTCATATTGGGCATGTATTAACTCGTGTTATTAAAGATATGATTCCAAGATACCGTACAATGAAAGGATATATGGTGCCAAGAAAAGCTGGATGGGATACACATGGTCTACCAGTAGAACTTGAAGTAGAAAAGCTTTTAGGTTTAGATGGAAAAGAACAGATTGAAGAATATGGATTAGAGCCATTTATTTCACATTGTAAGGAAAGTGTTTGGAAATACAAAGGTATGTGGGAAGATTTTTCCGCTACAGTTGGTTTTTGGGCAGATATGGAACATCCATATGTTACATATGATAATAATTTTATTGAATCTGAATGGTGGGCATTAAAACAAATTTGGGATAAAGGACTTTTATATAAAGGTTATAAAATTGTTCCATATTGTCCTCGTTGTGGAACACCACTTTCTAGTCATGAAGTTGCACAAGGATATAAAGATGTCAAAGAAAAATCAGCAATCGTAAGATTTAAAGTAAAAGGTGAAGATGCTTATATTTTGGCATGGACAACAACACCATGGACACTTCCTTCAAATGTTGCGCTTTGTGTAAATCCAGAAGAAACTTATGTGAAAGTGAAAAATGATGGATACACATATTACATGGCAGAAGCATTGGTAGAAAGTGTATTAGAAGGTGACGTTGAAGTAGTAGAACGTTATGTCGGAAAAGAATTAGAAGGAAAAGAGTATGAACCATTATTCTCATTCGTAGATTTGAATAAGAAAGCATATTATATAACTTGTGACTCATATGTTACACTTACAGATGGTACTGGGGTTGTTCATATTGCTCCTGCTTTTGGTGAAGATGATGCACAGGTAGGACGTAGATATGACTTACCATTCCTTCAATTAGTTGATGAAAAGGGAAAAATGACAGAAGAAACAGCATGGCCAGGAGTATTCTGCAAAAAAGCAGATCCATTTGTATTAGAAGATTTGGAAAAAAGAGGGCTTTTATTTGCTGCACCAAACTTTGAACATAGTTATCCACATTGTTGGCGTTGTGATACACCATTAATTTATTATGCTCGTGAATCATGGTTTATAAAGATGACAGCAGTAAAAGATGACTTGATTAGAAATAACAATACAATCAATTGGATTCCAGAAAGTATTGGTAAAGGACGTTTTGGCGATTGGCTTGAAAATGTTCAAGATTGGGGAATTAGTCGAAATCGTTATTGGGGAACTCCATTAAATGTATGGGAATGTGAATGTGGACATATGCATTCTATTGGAAGTATTGCAGAATTAAAGGAAATGTCTGACAATTGTCCGGATGACATTGAGTTACATCGTCCATTTATTGATGCAGTTACAATCAAATGCCCACATTGTGGAAAAGAAATGCACAGAGTACCAGAAGTAATTGACTGCTGGTTTGATAGTGGAGCAATGCCATTTGCGCAACATCACTATCCATTTGAAAATCAAGAATTATTTAAACAGCAGTTCCCTGCAAACTTTATTTCAGAGGCTGTTGACCAAACAAGAGGTTGGTTCTATTCATTACTTGCCATTTCAACACTTGTGTTTAATGAAGCACCATACAAAAATGTTATTGTTTTGGGACATGTCCAAGATGAAAAAGGACAGAAGATGAGTAAATCTAAAGGAAATGCAGTTGATCCATTTGATGCATTAGAACAATATGGAGCAGATGCAATTCGTTGGTATTTTTATATTAACAGTGCTCCTTGGTTACCAAACCGCTTCCATGGCAAGATTGTGACAGAAGGACAAAGAAAGTTTATGGGTACATTATGGAACACATATGCATTTTTTGTACTGTATGCAAATATTGATGAATTTGATGCAACAAAATATACATTAGAATATGACAAATTAAATGTTATGGATAAATGGTTGTTATCTAAATTGAATACATTAATTAAAACAGTAGATAATAACTTAGAAAACTATCGTATTCCTGAAAGTGCAAGAGCATTGCAAGAATTTGTAGATGATATGAGTAATTGGTATGTAAGAAGAAGCCGTGAACGTTTCTGGGCAAAAGGAATGGAACAGGATAAAATTAATGCTTACATGACACTTTATACAGCACTTGTAACTGTTGCAAAAGTGGCAGCGCCTATGATTCCATTCATGACAGAAGATATTTATCAAAATCTTGTAAGAAGTATTGATAAGAACGTTCCTGAAAGTATTCACCTTTGTGACTATCCTGTAGCAAACGAAGCATGGATTGATTCAGAATTAGAGAAAAATATGGAAGAAGTGTTAGAAATTGTTGTTATGGGACGTGCGTGTCGTAACAGTGCAAACATTAAAAACCGTCAACCAATCGGAACAATGTTTGTAAAAGCAGAGGAAGAATTGTCGTCATTCTATAAAGAAATTGTTGCTGAAGAGTTAAATGTAAAAGAAGTGAAATTTACAGACGATGTAAGAGAATTTACTTCATATACATTTAAACCACAATTGAAGACAGTTGGACCAAAATATGGTAAACTATTAGGAGGAATCCGCACAGCACTTTCTGAATTAGATGGAAATAAGGCTATGGATGAGTTAAATGAAAAGGATGCATTGAAATTTGAAATCAATGGACAGGAAGTTACTTTGTTTAAAGAAGATCTTTTAATTGAAACAGCTCAGACAGAAGGGTATGTATCAGAAAGTGACAATGGAATTACAGTTGTATTAGATACAAATTTAACAGAAGAATTATTAAACGAAGGTTTTGTTAGAGAAATTATTAGTAAAATTCAAACAATGAGAAAAGAAGCAGACTTTGAAGTGACTGACAAAATTCATGTGACTTATGAAGGAAGCGAAAAAGCGAAAAACATTTTTGCTCAGTATGGAAATCAGATTGGTGATGAAGTATTGGCATTATCAGTAGAAAATAAAACTCCGGTAGGCTATACAAAAGAATGGAACATCAACGGGGAAAAAGTGATTATGGGTGTTGAAAAATAGGAGGATTATTATGCGGCAAGAGAAGTTTAATAAAGAAGAATTCAAAAAGACTGTCAAAAATAATGTGAAACGACTTTATCGAAGAACGATAGATGAAGCAAGTCAGCAACAGTTATTTCAAGCCGTGTCTTATGCAGTGAAAGATGAGATTATTGACAAATGGCTTTTAACACAAGAGCAGTACAAAAAAGATGACCCAAAGACAGTGTATTATATGTCTATGGAATTCCTGATGGGAAGGGCACTTGGGAATAATATTATTAATTTAACTGCTTATAAGGAGGTAGCAGAGGCGTTAGAAGAGATGGGACTTGACTTAAATGTTATTGAAGATCAAGAACCTGATGCGGCGCTTGGAAATGGTGGGTTAGGACGTCTTGCAGCTTGCTTCCTTGATTCTCTTGCAAGTTTAGGATACGCAGCTTATGGCTGCGGTATCCGTTATCATTATGGAATGTTCAAACAGAAAATTGAAAATGGTTTTCAAGTGGAAACACCAGATGATTGGTTAAAAGAAGGAAATCCTTTTGAAATTAGAAGGGAAGAGTACGCAAAGGTAGTTCGTTTTGGAGGACATATTCGAATTAACTACAATGAAAAAACAAAAAGAAGTGAATTTATTCAAGAAGACTATGAATCTGTTCTTGCTATTCCATATGATATGCCAATAGTTGGATATAATAATGGTATTGTCAATACACTTCGTATATGGGATGCAAAAGCAATTACAGATTTCCATTTAGATTCCTTTGATAGAGGAGAATATCAGAAGGCTGTAGAGCAAGAAAATCTTGCGAAAACGATAGTTGAAGTGTTGTACCCGAACGATAATCACTATGCAGGGAAAGAACTTCGTTTAAAACAGCAATATTTTTTCATTTCTGCAAGTTTGCAGGAAGCAATTGAAAAGTATTTGAGAGAACATGATGATATTCGAAAGTTCCATGAAAAAGTAACGATTCAAATGAATGATACGCATCCTACGGTAGCAGTAGCAGAATTAATGCGATTGCTTATGGACGAACAAGGATTAGAATGGGATGAAGCATGGGAAGTGACAACCAAAACTTGTGCGTATACGAATCATACAATTATGGCTGAAGCATTGGAAAAATGGCCGATTGATTTGTTCTCAAGATTGCTTCCAAGAGTATATCAAATTGTGGAAGAAATCAACCGTCGTTTTGTAGCACAGATTCGTGCCACATATCCAGGAAACGAGGAAAAGGTTCGTAAAATGGCTATCTTATATGATGGTCAAGTGAAAATGGCTCATCTTGCAATTGTTGCAGGATATTCTGTAAATGGTGTTGCAAGATTGCACACCGAAATTTTAAAGCATGAGGAATTAAAAGACTTTTATGAGATGATGCCAAATAAATTCAATAATAAAACAAATGGAATTACACAGAGAAGATTTCTTCTTCATGCAAATCCATTGTTAGCAGATTGGGTAACAAAACATATTGGAGATGGCTGGATTACTGATCTTTCACAGATGGCGAAATTAAAACCACTTGCGGATAACGTGAAAGAAAGAGAAGAATTTATGGATATTAAATTCAAGAATAAGGAACGTCTTGCAAAATACATTTTAGAGCATAATGGAATTGAAGTAGATCCTCGTTCTATTTTTGATGTACAGGTAAAAAGACTTCATGAATATAAACGTCAACTGTTAAATATTTTGCATATTATGTATTTATATAATAAGATTAAAGAACATCCGGAACTTTCTTTTTATCCAAGAACTTTTATTTTTGGTGCGAAGGCAGCAGCAGGATATAAACGTGCTAAACAAACAATTAAATTGATTAATTCAGTTGCCGATGTGATTAACAACGACAGAAGTATTAATGACAAAATTAAAGTTGTGTTTATTGAAGATTATCGTGTCTCTAATGCGGAACTTATTTTTGCAGGAGCAGATGTTAGTGAACAAATTTCTACAGCATCTAAAGAAGCATCTGGTACAGGAAATATGAAATTTATGTTGAATGGTGCAGTTACACTTGGAACAATGGATGGTGCAAATGTAGAAATTGTAGAAGAAGTTGGATCTGAGAATGCGGTTATCTTTGGATTGAGTTCTGATGAGGTTATCCAATATGAAAATTATGGTGGATATGATCCTATGGATATTTACAATAATGACTGGGAAATAAAACGTGTTGTAGATCAGTTAGTAGACGGAACATATGCTAACGGGGAGCATGAAATGTACCGAGATTTATATAATTCATTACTAAATACAAAAAATAGTGATCGTGCAGACACATATTTTATCTTAAAAGATTTTAGAAGTTATATAGCAGCACAAGAAGAAATTGAAAAAGCATATAGAGATGTGGATCGTTGGGCAAAGATGGCTTTACTAAATACAGCTTCTTGTGGTAAATTTACATCAGATAGAACTATTCAAGAATATGTGGATCAAATCTGGAAGTTGGATAAGGTTACGATTGACATATAGGGGGAAACTAAATGTACTATAATGAAATAAATACAGCTGCGGTAACAGTTTTTGGGGTATATTTTGCTATACTTGGAACTTGTTTGTTAGGGGGCATAGCAAGTTTTGTTTTTCGCGGTATTGGGATGTACAAAATTGGAAAAGTACAAGGTAGGACAAATGCATGGCTTGCGTTTATTCCTTTTGCAAGAACATATTTTCAAGGGGAAATAAGTGGAGAAATTCATTTGAAAAAAAGAAAAATCAAATCACCAGGAATATGGCTTATATTACTACCATTTATTTATGGAATAGTATTTGCGGTGATGTATGTTGGTTTGATGCTCTCGGTTGTTATAACGATATTGTCTTCGATAAAATATGAAGAAATGGATTTGAGTGTTTCAAATGTATCGGGGATTATTACGACTTTTATAATAGCTATTATAGTTATATTCGTTGTTTCTTTGGTTTACGTTGCCATAAAAGGTGGATTGCAAATTTTAGTGAATCGACAAATTTATGAGAGATATACAACGGTAAATATGGCAACATTACACGCCGTATTTGGTATGATTCTTCCTTTATATGAGTCAATATGTATGTTTGTTTTCGGAAGAAAAGCGGAACAAATGATGGAAAATCATATGCAACAAAATCAGGTGATATTAGAAGAACAAGAATAGTTTTGAACACTGTGGAATATCTTAGGATAGACCACAGTGTTTTTTGTTGCAGAAAGTATCAATGAGAAATCTTATAAAAAGAAAAGGAGGGAGTATGAAAAAGAAATGTAGGACAATCTGTATTTTTCTTTTTATTTTATTATTGTTGCCGTATATTGTCACCGTGTTGATAAATGGGAAATGTATTCATGGAAAAGGGGATAACTCTCCTTTTTATGTAAAAGTGCAAGTGGGTGAGAGGAAAAAGAAAATATTATGGGAAGATTATTTGGCTGGAGTTGTAGCAAAAGAAATTCAACCAGAGTATCATATGGAAATGTTGAAAGTACAGACAATTATTACGAGAACGAATTTATATCGGGAAATGGAAGAGGAAAAGGATAATGTTTTTTCGGAAGAGTATATGACGGAAGGAGAGATGCAAAAGCTATGGGGAAAAGAAAAAGGGAAAGAAATATATAAAAAACTAAAAAAAGCAGTTGTTGAAACGGAAGGAAAAGCCATTCTTTACAAAGAAAAACTAGCAACTGCGTCGTTTCACAAATTAAGTAATGGAAAAACTAGAAATGGAAATGAGGTTCTTGGAGAAGAAAAATACCCTTATTTAAGAATGAAAGAATGTCCTAAAGATATTGAAAATAAGTTACAATTTCAAACACTTGAATTAACTTATGAAGAAGTCAAAGAATATTGTCGGCCATTTCTTACAGCGGTAGATAAGAAACAAGTAGATAAACCATTTAGAAAAAGCGATTTTGAAATAATGAAAACAGATTCAGCAGGTTATGTAATAAAAGTAAGAGTAGGAAATCATGTTTATGCAGGTGAAGAATTTAGAAAAGCCTTAAAACTGCCTTCTAGTTGTTTTTCTTTTCAAAAGAAAAAAGATGTACTTAAAATTATAATAAAAGGAGTTGGACATGGACTTGGTTTGAGTCAATATACTGCAAATGAAATGGCAAAAGAAGGAAAAACTTATGAGGAAATTTTGCAGTACTTTTTTGAAGGAACGGAAATTAGAGAGGTCGCTGAAATTTTACTAAACATAGAATAAGAAGAACAATTTCTGGCAAAAATAAAGTCAGAGGTGATGAAAATGAAAAAGAGTTTAAGACCTTCCAAAAGAGGAAATGGATTGGCAATTGGTGCGGTGATTTGTTTTGTGTCAGTAGTCGGTATGGTGGGGGGATATACTGTAAAGCAGTATAAAGCCGGAGTAAAAAAAGAATTGGCAAAAGTAGAAAAAAAACAAGAAGAGAAAATTAAAAGCACAGGTGGTGGACAGGATTTAGTCTTAAATACACCTAAGGAAGAACAACCTATTTTACAAGAACAGCCACAGATAACAGAACCAAAAGAAACAGTAGTAGAACAGACAAATAAGCCACAGTTTTCTTTTGGTGAAAAAGATTTGATTTTATGGCCAATAGAAAATGGAGAGATTATTCTAAATTATAGTATGGACAAAACTATTTATTTTCCTACATTAGATCAGTATAGATACAATCCGGCAATGATTATAAAAGGAGCTAAGGGAGCCCAAGTTATGGCGGTTACTCGAGGCAGAGTGAAGTCAATAAATGTGACAAGTCAGACGGGAACAACAGTCACTGTTGATATGGGAAATGGTTATGAAACAATATATGGACAATTAAAAGAAGTTCCGGTTAATGTTGGAGATACAGTGGAAGCGAAAACAATTTTGGGATATGTAAGTGAACCTACAAAGTATTACAGTGTGGAAGGATGTAATTTATACTTTGAAATGAGAAAAGATGGACAACCAATCAATCCAAATGATTTTTTGAGAGAGTAAAAGAGACGGGGCTTGATAGGAAAGTACAAGCCCTGTTTTTTACTTGCTATAAAGAAAAGAAAAGGTATAATAGAAAGAAAAAGGATTAAAAATAGAAATGAAGAATTATACATATATTGTTCGTTGTAGCGATGGTACTTTATATACAGGCTGGACAAATGATTTAGAAAAAAGAATAAAAAATCATAATACAGGAAAAGGGGCAAAATATACAAAAACAAGAACGCCAGTTACGCTAGTATATTACGAAACATTTTCGACAAAGGAAGAAGCAATGAAAAGAGAATATGCTATCAAGCAGATGAAGAGAAAAGAAAAAGAAAAATTAATAGACGGGAGAAAAGGATAACATTCTCTCGTCTATTATATTGTGGTTATCCAAGCAAGTATACATACATAACAACAAAGTGGCAAGCAGTTCCACCCATAACAAATAAGTGGAAAATTTCATGACTTCCGAAGGATTGATGTTTGGCATTAAAAATTGGTAATTTTAATCCATAAATAATTCCGCCAACTGTATAGATAATTCCACCAACTAAAAGCCAAACAAAAGCGGGTGTAGATAATTTTTGATAGATTTGAGGAAAGGCAAGTACACAAGTCCAACCCATAGTAATATATAAAATGGAAGAAAACCATTTTGGACAGTATACCCAAAAAGCTTTAATTAAGATACTTAAAATAGCAATTCCCCATATAATGAAAAGAAGTGTATATCCAATCTTTCCATTCAATACAATTAAACATACAGGGGTGTAACTTCCTGCGATTAAAATAGAGATCATCATGTGATCAAATTTTTTAAGTCGCTTATTTATTTTCTCTGAGATATCTAAAGAATGATAAAGTGTACTTGCAGCGTAAAGAAGAATAACGCTTATAATATATATTACAAAAGAAATAAAATATATTTTATCAGGCTTATGCCATGCTTTCAATAAAAGAGGTGTGGCTACAAAAATAGCAGCAATCATACCAATAAAATGGGTAATAGCGCTTGCGGGGTCTTTTAAGGTTTTATTTTTGGTTAACATATGCATTTCCTCCTAGTAAAAAATATATGTAGTATTAAATACTACATTAACTATAAATAGATACTACACCATATATATTTAGATATCAAGAGGAGAATGAAGAATTTATAAAAATTTGACAAATAAAAATGATTCTGTTATGATAATCGACAGTGCTTTGTGAGTACCCTTTACTTATAATAAGTGAAGGGTATTTTTTTCGCAAAAGTATAGGAACCGACAGTTAATAGTTTTAGAAGGGAATAATAGATGGGAAATATTAAATTTGAGCAGTTAGGAATTTGTCCGGAAATTCAAAAGGCAGTAAAATACATGGGATTTGAAGAGGCTTCTCCGATTCAAGAAAAAGCAATTCCTGTTATTTTAGAAGGAAAAGATATTATAGGACAAGCGCAAACGGGAACAGGAAAAACAGCGGCATTTGGAATCCCTCTTTTGCAAAAAATAGATCCGAAGAACAAAAAATTGCAGGGGATTGTACTTTGTCCAACAAGAGAATTAGCAATTCAAGTAGCTGAAGAAATTAGAAATTTAGCAAAATACATGCATGGAATAAAAGTGTTGCCAATTTATGGGGGACAAGAAATTGTTAAGCAGATTCGTTCATTGAAAAGTGGAACACAAATTATTATAGGGACACCAGGACGTGTTATGGACCATATGCGTAGAAAAACAATTAAAATGGAACAGGTGCACACAGTTGTTCTTGATGAAGCAGATGAAATGTTAAATATGGGATTTCGTGAAGACATCGAAACGATTTTAGAAGGAGTTCCAAAAGAACGTCAGACAGTCCTTTTCTCAGCAACTATGCCGAAAGCAATTATGGAAATTACAAAAAAATTCCAGAAAAAAGCAGAAGTAATCAAAGTTACAAAAAAAGAATTAACGGTTCCAAATATTGAACAGTTTTATTATGAAGTAAGACCAAAAAATAAAGAAGAAGTGTTAGCACGTCTTTTAGATATCTATATGCCAAAACTTTCGGTTGTATTTTGTAATACAAAAAAGCAGGTGGATTTACTTGTAAATGCTCTTTTGGGACGTGGATATTTTGCGGCTGGGCTTCATGGAGATTTAAAACAAGCACAGCGTGATCGAGTTATGCAAGGTTTCCGTAGTGGAAAGACAGATATTCTTGTAGCTACGGATGTTGCGGCTAGAGGAATCGACGTAGATGAAGTGGAAGCTGTATTTAACTATGATTTACCGCAAGATGATGAATATTATGTACATCGTATTGGTAGAACTGGTAGAGCTGGTAGAGTGGGACGTTCATTTTCTTTTGTGTCAGGGAAAGAAGTTTACAAATTAAAAGAAATACAGCGTTACTGTAAAACCAAAATTTATGCACAAAAAGTACCATCTTTAAATGATGTTGCGACAACCAAAATGGAAAATATTTTAGATGATATTGATAAAATTATTGCAGAAGAAGATTTGACATTAATGATAAATGCCATTGAAGAAAGAGTAAATAATTCCGATTATACAGCTATGGATATGGCTGCTGCATTCTTGAAGATGTGTGCAGGAATGAAATCAGAAGAAGAGCAGGAAGAAATGGAATTTGGTGATACTGGAGCAGAAGATCCAGGAATGGTCAGATTATTTATCAATATCGGTAAAAAGCAGAAAGCAAAACCGGGTGACATTTTAGGTGCTTTGGCTGGTGAAACAGGAATGCCGGGGAAATTGATTGGAACCATTGATATGTTTGATAAATACACCTTTGTAGAAGTCCCTAGAGAATATGCAAAGGATGTGTTATTGGCAATGAAAAACGTAAAAATTAAAGGAAAGACAATCGCAATTGAACCAGCAAATCAGAAATAACTGGCATGGTAAAAAACACAATAACTGGTACTTTTGGCACAACCAGATATGTGTTAAGATATATTCATTCTAATAAAGGAGTGAATAGACATGAATAAGAAAAAAAGTACACTATTAAAAATATCGCAAACGGCAATTATGGCTGCATTATGCTTTGTTGTATTTACATTTTTGCAGATTAAGATTCCGACACCAGGTGGGGATGCTTCATCTTTACATTTAGCAAATGCGGTTTGTGTTCTTGCAGCATTAATTATTGGTGGTGTGTATGGCGGATTGGCAGGAGCGATTGGAATGGGAATTGCTGATATTATGGATCCTATTTATATTACAGTAGCTCCTAAAACATTTGTTTTAAAATTATGCCTTGGACTTATTACTGGATTTGTGGCACATCGTATAGCAAAGATTAATGAGAGTACGGATAAAAAGTATATTTTTAAATGGAGTACGTTGGCGGCAGCAGCAGGATTAGGATTTAATGTTATTGCAGATCCAATAGCTTCCTATTTTTATAAAATGATTATTATGGGGCAACCACAGAAAATGGCGGAAGTACTAGCAAAATTAAGTGCAGCAACAACATTTGTAAATGCAATTGTTTCTATTATTCTAGTAGCATTTTTGTATAATGCTCTTAGACCAATTCTGATCCGTAGTGGATTCATTAGAAAAGCGTAAAAAGGATACCTCTTAAGTGGATAACTTAAGAGGTATTTTTTTAGTAAAATAAGTGCCCATCAAAGATGAGCACTTATTAGTGTATATTTGATATTTATTATTCGGAGGATAAGTTATATCTTATATCTTAGCCAAAGTATCTGTTAAGAAGTCCTTCAAATGCTTTTCCGTGACGAGCTTCGTCTCTAGCCATTTCATGAACTGTATCATGGATAGCATCTAAGTTAGCAGCTTTAGCACGTTTAGCAAGGTCAAATTTACCTGCTGTTGCTCCATTTTCTGCTTCAACTCTCATTTCAAGGTTTTTCTTTGTGCTATCTGTTACAACTTCACCTAATAATTCAGCAAATTTTGCAGCATGTTCAGCTTCTTCCCAAGCAGCTTTTTCCCAGTATAATCCGATTTCTGGATATCCTTCTCTGTGAGCAACTCTAGACATTGCAAGATACATACCAACTTCTGAACATTCTCCTTCGAAGTTTGCTCTTAAATCTGCAAGAATATCTTCGCTAACACCCTGTGCAACACCTACAACGTGTTCTGCAGCCCATTCTCTTTCACCTGTTACTTCTTTGAACTTGTCAGCTCCTACATGACACTGTGGACATTCTGCTGGTGCAGCTTCTCCTTCATAAACATAACCACATACTGTACATACAAATTTTTTCATCTTTAAAATCTCCTTTTCTTTTTTTATTTATTTTTTATTGTTATCAATATTAGTAATTGTTACTGATATTAATTTATCATATTAGTTTTGAATTGTCAATTACATTTTTAAAGTTTTTGAATTTTTTATGCAATCACTGCATCTTCCATAAAAAGTAATATTATGACTAGTGATTTCACCATTGAAATTTTTTCCAGCTAGTTGATTGATGGCATCAATGTTTTCCATGTCTAAATCTAAAACGGAACCACAATCTGTACAAAAGAAATGATAATGTGGAGTAGTTGTTCCATCAAAACGGTCTCCGCCATTTAAAGTGGAAATCTTGACTGCTTCTCCAAGATCTGCTAAGAGGTTCAAGTTTCTATATACAGTTCCTAGACTTATATTAGGAAATTCTTTTTTTACATGAAGATATACCATATCTGCTGTTGGATGTTCTTTCGTATTTATCAAATATTCTTTAATACACTCGCGTTGTCTACTATATTTTAATACTGACATAAATCCTCCTTTCAAAACAGTAATGATAACGATAATAGTTACTATAAATATAATAAAAAAAAATAGAGGAAAAGTCAATATATATTTAAAAGAATATTTATATTTTATGGATAAAGTAAAAAAATATGTATGAAATTAATTTTTTTCTTATATAAATGAATGGTTTGTTATCTGAAAATGAATACTTCTAATTGGAATAGATGAACTGTAAAAATTTAAAGAAAAAACAGGAGAGAATATTCTTATACAATATGCACAATTTAGAGAGGTTTTGTCGAAAAGTAAATTCTATGGCTGAAAAGTTGTTAAAAACTATCCCAATGTTATCCTTAAGTTATCCACGCGAGAAATGGCGAAAATATGTTGGAAAATTGTCGAAAATAGAGTTTTACACAAAGTTATCCACATTATCCACATAAAACGAGGGGGATTATGTGGATTATTTTGTGTAAAAAAAAGAACAGGTGTTTTGTGTAGAAATAATAAATTTTACATTTTGTTAAAAAATCAACGGAATAAACTTGACAATGGAATAGTCAAAAAGCATAAAAAGATGCATACACAATTTAAGACAATTAAAAGAGAATAAATACTCAGTATTGCTAATTCAAAAAAAAGGTATTATAATGAGTGATATGTAAAAAGAAGGAGGAAGTACAATGATTTCAAAAGATACAACAATCGGTGAATTATTAGCAACAAATCCTCAGGTAGCACCAATCCTTATGGAAATTGGAATGCACTGCCTTGGTTGTCCATCTGCACAAGCTGAAACATTAGGAGAAGCAGCAATGGTACATGGGTTAGATGCAGATTTGTTAGTTGAGAAAATTAATGCATTTTTAGCAGCAAACTAATATAAAAGAATATGCAGTTGCATAGATAAAAAACCTGTCACACAAGATGTGGACAGGTTTTTTGTATAAGGTTAAATAAGAGCTAATTGTTGAATAGCATTTTCTTCGATTATTACATCACAATGTTCTTCAAGATATGCTAAAGTTGCATTGCCAGTTTTTTCAAAAGAACCATATTCTGAGAGCATATTACAAATTCTATTGTAATCAATTGCTGAATGTTCAGATTGTGAAAGAACTAAAATATAAAGGCCATCTTTGGGATCTTTATATAAAGTGTTTTTCCCCATATATATATTGATAAGTATGTGAGAAGCCTCTATTACATTGTCCAGTGTGGCAAAAGTAAATAAGCGTACATCTTTCTTTGGAGTTTGATTAGGTATAGGAGAATCTACTTCTTTCGCTTCTGGTTTTTCGGAAACGGCTTTCTTTACTTTTCCAAGCAAATCAAGAAATTCTTCTGCACCTTCTAATTTATCTAAAACATTTCGCATTTTACCATTTGTTCCATTAGATGTTGAAGGAGCAAATTTAGAAAAGCGAGTATCAAGTTCTTCCGGGTCATCCACTTTCGTAATGATCAGCACAATTGTATCAGAAGAAGCTGGAATTGCCTCGATCATAAGTGGGGTATCATCTGCTTCAAATCCGAATTCAAAAGCTGCTTGTTGCATCATATCTTGGAAAAGTGATTTTGCTTTTTCTGTTCCGTAAGCCAACTCGCTTAGTTTGAGTTCGCGTTCGGCTAAATCATCACGTGTTAGAGTACAACGAATTTGGTTATCATTTAGTTTTTCGATTTTCATATAATCACTTCCTATCTGTAAATAAAAATACTTACTCAATTATTAGTATAAACAAAAATAAAAAAGATGTAAAGAAATTTAGAAAAAATACTTGAAAAGGAAAATATTACTATTTATAATAACAATTACAAGAAGATAGTCTTTCCGTGTAACTATGTTTATATAGAAAAAGGAGGGATATATGTTCGCAATAATAAGAAGTTTTAATTTTATAGTCTAAAAATCATATCAAAAAGTTATCTGTAATTTGTTGTAAACAATATCAGAAAGAGAATCTGTCGTTTCAGACAAAATTTCAGCAAAAGACAATACATAACAAAAAGAAAAAAAGAAACTGTAAATGATAAAATACTGTCTTCTTGTCAGCCCTAAAGATAGGTTTAATATATCACATATCCTTATGGCGTATCTAAGGGCCATAGTTACAAATGGAGAAAGGTAAAGAAATGCGGGTAGAAAGCAAGGCATATCGCGAACTGTTCACAGAATTATCAGAGTATGAACGGCATGGGGTACCTATGTCTATTGATGGAGAAAGTGCAAGTCCTATGCAGATAGCAGAGGCACATATGGTAAAAGAAGACAGTGGCTATATGCGAGATTACATATGGGATGAAGATGGCAATGTGGAAGAACTTTGTTTTCATGAGATTAAAAGTGTAGAGTGAAATTACAATACCCCTCGTAAAGACAAAACCTTTTAATGTGATGAAAAATGTCGAAATTGTTAATGACGAATGCCAGAATAATTGCTATAATGTACTGGAATAGGAGGTGCGTCATGAACGAAAGAGACAGAAGAGAACAAGCTAGACGCAGAAGTCAGTTACGCAAAAGAAGGCAGCGCTCTTTAATTCTAAAATGTAGCATCGTTATTGGAGTAGTATTAGTTGTTTTGTGTGGAACTATATTGTGGAAAAAATACGGTCCATCAGATCAAAAGGCGAATAGAAAAGAATATTATGGTATTACGAATGAAGAACAACTAGCAGTAATCGTGAATAACGAAGTTTTAGAGCCTAAAGGAAGAGTGTTTGACGGAAAAGTATATTTGGAATATTCTGCAGTCAGAGATTATGTAAATGGAAGATTTTATTGGGATTCAAATGAAAATCTTTTGTTGTATACCTTGCCAAATGATATAGTATCAGTATCTGTTGGAAGTAGTGAATATGCAGTTTCAAAAGATAAGAAAAGTGAAAAATATGTTATTTTAAAAACAGAAGGAAATACAGCATATATAGCACTTGATTTTGTAAAAAAATATACAGATATAGAATATAAAACATTCAAATCTCCAAAGCGTGTTGTGATTCAGAATGATTGGAGTGATGCGAAAGTATCTACGACAAAGAGCGATTCTGAAATTCGTATGCGTGCTGGTGTGAAAAGTCCGATTTTAACAGAGACAAAATCAAATGATGTTGTTAGGATTATTGAGACAGAAGGTAAGTGGAAAAAAGTTCGTACCCAAGATGGTTTTATTGGTTATGTGAAAAACAGTGATTTAAAGGACGAGGAAACAAAAACGTACAAACGTGATTTTAAAGAACAGAATTTTACCAATATCAAGAAAGACTATACAATTAATTTAGCATGGCACCAAGTGAGTTCACGTATTGCTAATAAGCAAGTATTAGAAATGATTGCTAATACAAAAGGTCTTACCACACTTGCACCTACATGGTTTAGTGTAAAGGATCTAAAAGGAAATATAACATCTATTGCAAGTGCGGAATATGTGAATTATGCGCATCAATCTAATATAGAAGTATGGGGATTGGTGAGGAATTTTGACCCCCTAAATAATATAGGGATCAAAACTGCAGAAGAAACACACGAACTTTTAAGTCGTACAACAAGCAGAGAAAATCTAGAAAATCAGTTGATTTCTGCTGCACTCCAGGTTGGATTAGATGGAATTAATGTGGATTTTGAAACAATAGCAGAAAAGACAGGAGAACATTATATTCAGTTTATCCGAGAATTATCTGTAAAATGTAGAAAGAATGGTATTATCTTGTCAGTAGATAATTATGTTCCAAAAGGATATAACAAACATTATCATCGAAAAGAACAAGGAATTGTGGCTGATTATGTTGTTATTATGGGATATGATGAACATTTTTCAGGTTCTTATGAAAGTGGTTCAGTAGCTTCTATAGGATATGTAAAAGATGGAATCAAAGAGACATTGAAGGAAGTTCCAGCAAATAAAGTGATTAATGCAATGCCATTATATACAAGACTTTGGAGTGAGGTTCCAAAAACGGAGGCAGAATTATCTGCACAGGCAGGAACAGAAGCAGGAAAGTATTCTACAAAAGTAACAAGTGAAACAGTCTCTATGAAAAGAACAAGTGCAGTCCTTGCACAATATGGCGTACAGGCAAAATGGGATGGAAAGACTGGTCAGAATTACGCACAGTGGGAAAAGGATGGCGTAACTTATAAAATTTGGATAGAAGATGCTAAATCAATAGAAGAAAAATTAAAAGCAATGAAAGCTAATAAATTAGCTGGAACGGCGGTTTGGAAATTAGGTTTTGAAGCACCTGGACTTTGGGATTTAATTTTAAAATATGTAAATTAGACATTCCCCCTGTGGCATATATTTGAAAGAATAAATGTCACAGAGGGGATTTTTTTGTATCGAAAAACAAAATTATTTATGTTATTTATATTCATTTGCTCAGTAGTTTTTATGTGGAAAACAGCAAAGGTTGATGTATCGGGAACCCGTATAGAAAACGTAAAAAAAACAGTAGTTTTAGATGCAGGGCACGGGTCTTCTGATCCGGGGAAAATAGGAATTAATGGGAAAAAGGAAAAAGATATTAATTTAAGCATTGCAAAAAAAGTAGAAGAGAAATTAAAAAAGAAGAAAATTGTGGTTAAGATGACAAGAAGAGAAGATCAGGGACTTGCTGATACAAAGATAACGGATATGAAAGAAAGAGTAAAGATGATTAACAGAACAAAGCCAGAACTTGCGGTTAGCATCCATCAAAATAGTTATACACAGGAAGCCATCAAAGGAGCACAGGTTTTTTACTTTGCTAATTCTAAAGAAGGTAAGGAAGCTGCAGAAATCATGCAGGAAATGTTTCGATTATTTGATAAAGAAAATAAAAGAGTATGCAAAGGAAATAGTACATATTATATGTTGAAGAAAACAGAAGTACCTACAATTATTGTAGAATGTGGATTTTTAAGTAATTGGGAGGAGGCAAAAAAACTTTCAAAAAAGGATTATCAGGAGAAAGTAGCACAAGTTATCTGTGATGGTATTATACATATTTTACAAAAACAAGAGGAATAAGACTAGTGGGTTTTTTTTTCGTTATAATAATGGTATAATAAACGTTATGGAAACAATAATAAGAAAAGTAGACAAAAACCAAATAGAGAAAGAAGTTATAGAGCAGGCAGGTAGAATTATAAGAGAAGGGGGATTAGTTGCGTTTCCAACGGAAACAGTATATGGGCTTGGTGCGAATGCACTTGATGAGGAAGCAGCAAAGAAAACATATGAGGCGAAAGGTAGACCTTCGGATAACCCGCTGATTATTCACATTGCTGATTTTGGAGATTTGAACAGAATTGTGCAGAATATTTCTAAAAAGGCAATGGATTTAGCTGAAGCATTTTGGCCAGGACCACTTACCATGATTTTTGAAAAATCAGATCTTGTACCATATGGAACAACAGGAGGATTAGATACAGTTGCTGTTCGTATGCCAGATGATAGTATTGCTAGAGAGTTAATTCTCGAAGGAGGCGGATATATTTCTGCACCAAGTGCGAATACTTCAGGGCGCCCTAGCCCAACAACAGCGAAACATGTTGAGGAAGACATGAGTGGGCGAATCGATATGATTTTAGATGGTGGAAGTGTGGATATCGGTGTAGAGTCAACAATTGTAGATATGACAACAGAACCACCAATGATTTTAAGACCAGGAGCAGTTACGAAGAAAATGGTAGAAGAAGTCATTGGGGAAGTGCAGATAGATAAGACACTTCTTGGAGAGGAGACAGATGAGGCTCCAAAAGCACCAGGAATGAAGTATCGTCATTATGCTCCAAAAGCACAGTTGAAGATTGTGCAGGGAACGTTGAAAGATGAAGTGAACGCAATTAAACAACTTGCTTATGAAAAGACAAAGAAAGGGAAAAAAGTAGGTGTTATTGCTAGTACTGAGACAGTATCTAGATATACTACAGGTTTGATTAAAACTATAGGAACAAGAGAAAATCAAAGTTCTATTGCCAAAAATCTCTATAAAGTGTTAAGAGAGTTTGATGACGAAAATGTAGATTGTATTTACAGTGAGTCTTTCTCAGTTGATGGAATTGGTAGTGCGATTATGAATCGCTTAGAGAAAGCAGCAGGGCATCAAATTATTGATGCTCATGAGATTGCGTCTAAGCAAAAATTCAGAAGAGTTGTATTCGTCAGCAAAAGCGACAATAGTAGAGGTCCAATGGCTGCAGAATTATTGCGAAACCAAGATTTGATTCAAGAATACGAGATAGAATCAAGGGGAATGATTGTTTTATTTCCAGAGCCAGCCAATCAAAAGGCGGAAGCAATTATGAAAAGCCATCAAATGACTCTTGAAGGTCATGAGACGGTTGCTTTTAGCGAAGATGATTTAGATGAAGATACTCTTGTTTTAACTCTTGAGGAAAATCAGAAGTGGAAAATAGTCACGGATTATGAATATGTGAAACATGTTTATACATTAAGTGAATATGTAGAGATTGATAAAGAAATTCCATCAGCCTATGGACAGCCATTGGTGGAATATGGGAAATCTTTTGAAATATTAAAAGAAATGATAAAGAAACTTGCAGAAAAATTAAATGAAGAAGCAAAGAAATAAGAAAGTGAGAAAAATTATGGCAAAAGTACATGTAATGGAACATCCGTTGATCCGTCATAAAATTAGTTATATTAGAAGAGAAGATTTAGGTTCAAAAGACTTTAGAGAAATGATTAGCGAGATTGCAATGTTAATCTGCTATGAAGCAACAAGAGATTTGAAGTTGCAAGACGTAACAATTCAGACTCCAATTTGTGAAACAGTTGAAAAAGAACTTGCAGGGAAAAAATTGGCAGTTGTGCCTATTTTAAGAGCAGGACTTGGTATGGTAGAAGGAATGTTAGCAATGATTCCAGCGGCAAAAGTTGGTCATATTGGTTTGTATCGTGACCCAGATACATTAGAACCAGTGGAATATTATTGTAAATTGCCTGCAGATTGTGAAGAGAGAGATGTATTTGTCGTTGATCCAATGTTAGCAACAGGTGGTTCAAGTGTAGCAGCAATTCAAATGTTGAAAGATAAAGGTGTAAAAAATATTCGTTTCTTATGTATTATTGCAGCACCTGAAGGTGTGGAACGTATGAAAAAAGCGCATCCAGATGTAGATATTTATATTGGGGCTTTAGATAAAAAATTAAATGAGCATGGATATATTGTACCAGGATTAGGTGATGCAGGAGATCGTATATTCGGTACAAAATAACACAGAAGGTGAAAACATGAGCGAAAAAAGAAGAGATTATATTTCCTGGGATGAATATTTCATGGGAGTTGCGATGTTATCAGGATTGCGTTCGAAAGATCCAAGCACGCAAGTGGGATGTTGCATTGTAAGTCAGGATAATAAAATTCTTTCAATGGGTTACAATGGATTGCCAAAAGGCTGCTCAGATGATGAATTTCCATGGAATAGAGATGGTGAAGAACCATTGGAAACAAAATATGTGTATACGGTACATAGTGAGTTGAATGCCATTTTGAATTATAGTGGTGGAAGTCTTGCAGGAGCAAAACTGTATGTTTCTCTTTTTCCATGCAATGAATGTGCAAAAGCGATTATTCAAGCAGGAATTAAAGAAATTGTTTATGACAGTGATAAATATGCAGATACTCCATCAGTGATTGCATCAAAGAGAATGATGGATTGTGCGGGAGTTCGTTATCATCAATATCATCGTACAGGAAGAAAATTAGAGATAGAATTATAAAGTAGAACAGAATGTGCAGGTTGCACATTCTGTTTTTTAAACAATTTTTTTTGCTTGCTTTAAAAGAAAATGATACCGTTTTAAAGCGGCATTGCTTTCAAAAATATAGCAGTCAATCAAGTCTGGATCCAATACATTTTGGAAATTTTCATAAGCGTTATCCATGTCAGATTTGACTTTTTCAATTTCTTTCAGTAAGACGGCATCTTGTATAGGAGAGTTTGTTTGTTTAGTATAAACAATTTTTTCTTTTCGATTTTTTGGAAATAGTTTCATATAATCCTCTCTTTCCCATAATAACTTATTGTTCCTAATTCTAGTATAGTCACAAGTAAGGGGTTTCATACACGGATGAGAAAATATCTACACTTTATAAAAAGAGGAATAAAATACTAAAGTTTTGTATAGATATAAGGTGAGGGGGGAATGGAAGATGGAAAAAGAACACACCACTTTTTTTATTGATTTTATCATCCGGGTAATAGTGGGTATTGGTCTGATTTTTTTTATCAATCAATATCTCTCTTACAAACAAATAGAAATAGCAGTGGGAATCAATCCGTTATCTGCTCTTGTGTCAGGTGTTTTAGGAGTACCTGGAGTGGCTTTACTTTATGGCATATTGGTGTGTCAAATTTTGTAAGATTTTTACAAAGTTTTACAAAGTTATTTTTAACTATGGACAAGGGAGAAAAATAGTTTTATAATACAATTCATAAATCACATAGATTCTATTATAGTCAGTCCATTCGGACAAGAAATCCAACAAAAAAATTGAATATGAAATAAGGAGGAGATTGTGGAGAGAAGCTGTTTTGTAATTTGCGACAGTGAGGCCGTTTATGCAGAGAAACTATCATTTATTTTGGGAAAGAAAATCAATTTTCCAGTATATGTTTGTTCCTTGCCAGAGCAGATTGAAGAAATAGAAAGTGTATTTCCGATCGAAATATTGCTTTTAGAAGAAAAATGCTATGGGAAGGTACGACCAAATATAGCGAAAAGAATAATTTATTTGACACAGACAAGAGATAACATCGAGAAAGAGGAGGGAATTTACAAATACCAGTCAGCCGATCAGATACTGTCAGATTTGCTAAATATTTATATGGGAGAGGAAGATAAAGAACTTCTTAAGCAAAGTAGATATAAAGAATGTACCCTCATAGGAATATATTCGCCTATTCATCGAGTAGGGAAAACTGCTTTTGCCATTGCTTTAGGGAAAGCCTTAGCGAAGAAGGAAAGAGTGCTGTATTTGAATATGGAAGAATATTCTGGTTGGGAAGAAAGATTCTGTATGAAATCTTCTCAGACACTTGCGGATTTACTTTATTATACAAGACAAGAAAATAGTAAGATTCGTACGAAAATAAATGTGATTACAGAGAAAATAGAACAGTTAGAATATATAGCTCCCATGAAAATAAGTGAAGATTTGAAAGCCGTTACATATGAAGAGTGGAAAACATTATTTAAACAATTGCTACAGTTAAGATTATACAAGAAAATTATTATTGATTTTGGAGAATGTATACAAGGACTGTGGGGATTATTAGGGATGTGTCAGAAAATTTATATGCCTATTATTCGACAGAAGGAGTCATTGGCGAAAGTGACACAATTTGAGAAAAATGCAGATCTTCTTGGATATAAAGAAGTGTTAAACAAGATTGTGCAGTTGGAAATAACCGAAGATTTAGAAAACTATGTGAGGGATTTATTAAAAAAGGAGGAAAGACAATGTGATTCAAGCAGAGCAGTTTCATGGGAAGATATTGGAAAGAATTGATTTATCTGAGGAGATAGATGATGAAGAATTAACAGAGGTGATCTATCAAGTTTTGGGCGAATATGGAGAAAAACAATATCTTTCTTTACAGAATAAAGTGGAGATAGGAAAAGAACTGTTTAATGCTTTTCGAAAACTAGATATTTTACAAAACTTAATTGAAGATGAAACAATTACAGAGATTATGATCAATGGAAACCAAAATATTTTTATTGAAAGAAATGGAAAAATTATTCTTAGTGATAAACGATTTCTTTCAAAGAAAAAATTGGAAGATGTTATTCAGCAAATCGTTGCAGAAACAAATCGTATTGTAAATGAAGCTACTCCAATCGTGGACACAAGACTTTCTGACGGATCAAGAGTGAACGTAGTTTTATATCCAATTGCATTAAATGGTCCAATCGTTACCATTCGTAAATTCCCGAAAGAAAGTATTACATTAGAGAAGTTGTGTCAATGGGGAGCTGTAAATCAAGAAATCATTTCATTTTTACAAATCTTAATTAAATCAAAATATAACATTTTTATTAGTGGTGGAACAGGAACGGGTAAAACCACATTTCTAAATGCATTATCGCAATATATACCCAAAGATGAAAGAGTTATTACAATTGAAGACAATGCTGAATTGCAAATTAAAGAACTTCCCAATCTCGTGAGTTTAGAGGCGAGAATGGCGAATGTAGAAGGAACAGGAGAAATTAGTATTCGTGACTTGATTAAAACAGCACTGCGGATGCGTCCAGACAGAATTGTGGTAGGTGAAGTGAGAGGTGCAGAAGTAATTGATATGCTTCAAGCAATGAATACAGGACATGATGGTTCTCTTAGTACCGGACATGCGAATAGTTCAAAAGATATGATAACAAGATTAGAGACTATGGTACTTATGGGAATGGATTTGCCTTTACAGGCAATTCAAAGGCAAATTGCATCAGGTGTAGATATATTAATTCATCTTGGACGATTTCGAGATAAGAGTAGAAAATTAATTTCTATAGAAGAAATTATAGGTTGCAATAGCGAAGGAGTCCAATTAAATATGTTGTATCAATTTCAAGAAACAGAACAAAGAGGAGAAAGAGTGGAGGGGGAATGGGTGAAAATTAATGAAATGGAAAATAGAAGAAAACTATTGGCAGCGGGATATACGGAGACGAGATAAGATTTTTGCGGTGTTTAAAGGAATTGGTGGAGTTGGGGGTTTGACATATTTATTTTATCATTCATGGATAAGTTATATTGTTTTATTTCCACTTGTATTCTTTTACTATCGGAGATGGAAAAAAGATTATGCAGATAAGAGAAAAGAAAATTTCCAAAAACAATTTAAAGAA
This sequence comes from Faecalimonas sp., assembly GCA_029264305.1. GTDB lineage: Bacteria > Bacillota > Clostridia > Lachnospirales > Lachnospiraceae > Faecalimonas. Next base: position 57,373 of record JARICA010000008.1, read on the forward strand.
GCCTTGCAATCATTATTAACAGTATTAAATGTAGGGTATTCCATTGAAAATGCAGTGAGAGAGGTACAAAAAGAGATGACTACATTGTATGGAAAAGAGGCATTTATTACGAAGGAATTTTCGTATCTTATTAGACAGTTGGAAATGAATATTCCAGTAGAACAGGCATGGAAAACCTTTGCAGATAGGGTAGAGGTTGCTGAGGTGACAAATTTTGTTACGATACTTTCTACGATTAAACGAAGTGGTGGAGATATGATTGCGGTTCTAAAGCAAACGATTGAAACTATTTGCATGAAAATAGAAGTACAACAAGAAATATATACGCTTATTGTAGCAAAACAAATGGAATTTAAAATTATGGCGACAATACCGATGGGAATTATTGTTTATTTGAAAGTGAGTTTTCCAGAATTTCTGTCTACTCTTTATGGAAGTATAGTTGGGAAAATTGTAATGACAGTTTGTTTGCTAGTGTATTTTATAGCGTATCAATGGGGTAGGAAAATATTGGAAATAGAGGTGTAGTGTGGAAAGAAAAACAAAGAAGAAAATGTTTTTGGCAGGTGGTTTAACTCTTGTTTGTACTGTGATTTGTTTGATTGTAGAAACGAATTGTTTGTATGTAAGTAGTGTACAAAGAAATGGACAAGGAAGAGGCGAGAAGCAAGAACACTATAGGGTGACCGTAGAAAATATACTGAAAAAGGAACCAGTAGAAATTGAAGTTGGAGAAGAAGAATATACTGTTTCTGAAATTCGGAAAGTTTTTAAACAAACAATGGATAAATTAGAAAAAATTGTTTTGGCAAAGAATAAAAGTGCAGACCATGTGGAAACGAATTTGAATTTTATTACAAAGATACCGGATTCTCCAATTGAAATTGCTTGGGAAACAGATAAGAACAAAATTATAAATGCACAAGGTGAAATTCAGGAGAAAAATCTTTCTTCCAAAGGAGAAAAAGTAGAAATAAGAGGTTGTCTTTCTTATGGAGAAGAAGAATGTATATATATTATGAATGTTATGGTTTATCCAAAAACTTTGAGTAAAAAAGAACAAGTATTAATGGAAATTCAAAATAAAGTACATTCTTCAGATAGAAGAAGTAAAAATGACAATAAGATGCTTCTTCCAGAGAAAGTGAGAGGGGAAAAAATTATATGGCAGAAAGAAATGGAGTATAAATTTCTTTACATATTATTACTTGGAGGAACTTGTACGGTTGCAATTTATACTAGAGAAAGGGAGGGAAAAAAGAAAGAAGAAACAAAGAGAAAAGAGCAGATGACAGTTGATTACCCAGAAATTGTTAGTCAGCTAGCATTGCTTATTGGGGCTGGTATGACAATAAAAAATGCGTGGCAGAAAATGATATTTCAGTATGAGAAACGGAAGAAGCAAGAAGTTCGTTTTGCATATGAAGAAATGTATTGCACCATGCGAGAAATGAAAGGAGGAGTAACAGAAGCAGAATGCTATGAGCGTTTTGGGAAGAGGTGTGGAAATTCTTCTTATATGAAGTTGGGTACCATTTTATCTCAAAATGTACGAAAAGGTTCAAAAGGTCTGACGGAATTGTTGGAAAAAGAAGCAAAAGAAGCATTAGAAACAAGAAAACAAAGAGCGAAACAATACGGAGAAATAGCAGGAACAAAATTGTTATTGCCAATGAGTATGATGTTAGTGGTTGTATTGGCTATTGTGATTGTACCTGCATTTCTATCCATATCTATTTAGGAGGGAAACATATGAATAGAATAAGATTATTTTGGAATACGTTAAAAAATGATAAAGGAATTGGTGTGGTGGAAGTGATATTGATTCTTGTAGTACTAATTGGACTTGTTATTATCTTTAAAACGCAGTTAACAGAAATTGTTCAATCTATTTTTGAAAAAATTACAAGTGAGAGTTCTGGTATATAGAGGAAAGGAAGATGAAAAAAGGTGAGCTTACGGCTTTTTTAAGTATTTTATTTCTTTTGTTTTTATCTTTAACAGCCACAATTATTGAAAGTGCAACTGTGCAAGTAACAAAAAACAAAAGAAGAGCAGATGTGAATAGAGCAATCGAGTCTGTTTTTGCAGAATATCAGAAAGATTTATTAAAAGAATACGATATATTTGCGCTAGATGGTACTTATGAGAGTAATTCTTTTACAGAGAAAAAATTGGTGGATAGACTTAAATTTTATGGTGCAGGAAAAGGAACATATAAAATAGAAAAAATACAATTTTTAAGTGACGATTTCGGGAGAGCTTTTCGGGAACAGGTAATTCAATATATGAGACAGAAAAATGGTGCAGATTATATGGAAGAATTTTCTGGAGTAACCACGAAATGGGTGGATCAAGAAAAAGAAAAAGGAAAATATGAAGAAGAAGGAAAAGAGGTGACTGGAAGTTTAAACCAATCTTTAGCGGAAGCTGAGCAAGAGCTTCCGACTGAAGATAATCCATTGGAATTATTTTCAGTAATCAAAGAAAAAGGAATACTTTCTTTGGTTGTTCCAAAAGAATTGAACATATCAGAAAAAATGATTTCATTAAAAGAAGTACCTTCCAATAGGAAATTGCGCAAGGGTAGAGGAACTTTTAAGACCCAAAAAGTAAAAAGTGACACAATGGCTAAGTTATATTTTACATCATATTTATTGGAAAAATTTTCTGCAATAGATAATCCGGATGAAAAAAAGAAATTATCTTACGAATTAGAATATGTAATTGGAGGGAAAAAAAGTGACAAGGAGAATCTAGATATAGTTGTAACAAAACTTGTTGGAATGCGTTTCCCGGTTAATTATGGGTTCCTTTTAAGTGATAGTGTGAAAAAGGCAGAAGCAGAGACAATGGCAGCCACTTTAGCAGGAGTAATTGCACTTCCAGCATTGATTGGTGTGATTAAACAGGCAATCTTATTTGCATGGGCGTTTGGAGAGAGTATTATGGAGGTTCGTGCTTTGTTATCAGGAGAGAAAGTTGAAGTACTAAAAAATAAAGAAAATTGGAAATTGCAATTATCATCGCTATTAAAGTTAGGAAAAGAAGAGATCAATGTCAAAAAAAGTGAGCGTGGATTATCATATCGAGAATATTTGCGTATGTTACTTTTTTTACAAAAGGAAAAAGAGGTTACTATGAGAGGGCTCGATGTTATTGAGATGAATATGCGACAAAAAAGAGGAGAATTTTTTAGAGTTGATTCTTGTATAAGTAAATTGGAAATAAAAAGTATTTGTACAATTCGAGAAAAAATCACCTATAGATTCCCAGTTCTATATGGATATCAATAAAGAAAGAAGAGGTGAATAAGGATGTCCTTTCTATTTATAAATTCCCAAAACATATTAAAAAAAGAAAAAATAAATAACGTAAGGAAGGAGGAAGACTCTACTAAGACACAAACCATAACATCATATTTCCCAAAACAGATAGAGAGGGCATCCCTATTCACCTCTTTTCAAGGAAGTATTACGGTAGAAACTGTATTGGTTCTTCCATTGTTCTTTTTGGCAATTTGTTGTTTATGTTATCTTTTAGAAATTGCATCTATCCAGTTGACCATACGGTCAGCTCTAGATGAAGTTGGAAGAGAAGTAGCAGCAGAAACTTATGGGAAAGCTTTTGTTTCTAGTAAAGAATTGGAAGAAAAAATAGTAAATCATATCGGAAGCCAAAGGTTAGATCGAAGCATAATCGTTGAAGGAAAAAGAGGGTTAGATTTAAGTAAGACATGCATTTCAAGGAAAAGCAAAATTGTTCAAATGTGTGTAGAATATAAAGTAAAATTACCTATTTATACGTTTGGAAAACTATCATTATCTTGCAAGGAAGAGTTTAATTTAAAAGGTTGGACAGGATATGAGAAAGGATTTTTTAGTCAAGATAAAGAAGATGTTGTTTATATTACGGAAACCGGTATGGTTTATCATAAAAGTAGTCAATGTACATATTTAGATTTGTCCATACATATGGTTGAAAAAAAGGATGTGACAAAGTTGCGAAACAAAAATGGTGAAAAATACAAAAGTTGTGAAAAATGTGGAAGAAAAGCAGGATTGAATGTATATATAACGAATCATGGAAATCGATATCATAAATCTATTGGATGTAGTGGATTAAAGAGAAAAGTATATGCAATACCTATTTCAGAGGCATTTGGGAAAGGGGCATGTTCAAAATGTGGGCGATAATATTCCTTTGTGTTTGTTCTTTGTGGGATTTGCGTGTAAAAAAAATACCGATATGGTTATTGGGGATGGGAGCAATCGGAGTTCTTTTTTCTTATATGGTTTGCAGGAATAGAATGTTATTAGATGTGATTGGAGGAATTGGAATTGGTGGAATATGCCTTGTTATTAGTAAAGTGACAAATGAGTCATTAGGATACGGAGATAGTTTGCTGATTTGCTTACTTGGAAGTTATGCAGGATTTTTTATTACCATTTGGGTAGTTACATTTGCGTTTGTGGTAGTTGGAATTTTTTCTTTATTCTTTTTTATAGGGAAAGGAGGATATAAAGACAAAACAATACCATTTGTTCCCTTTTTGACCATATGCTATATAGGAGTGATGTATATATGAAAATGATGAAAGGAAGTCTTATGGTTGAAGCAGCATATATTTTGCCAGTGATTTTTTTGAGTTTTATATTAGGAGTATACATGTTATTTTATTTCCATGATAAAAATATACTTCTTGGTGCTGGGTATGAAACGACAATTGTTGGAAGTCAAAAGATGAAATGGAATGAAGAAAATATAGAAGAGAAAATGAGTAAATTTTTTCGAGACCGTGTGAGAGGGAAAATGATTTTTTTTTCTAAACCAAAAGTAACAGTGCAGTGTAAAAATAATATTTTATCAGTAGATGCAACTGTAAAAAAAAGAAAAGTCATTTTAAAAGTCCATCAAGAAAAAGAAATTAAAACACCAGAAAAATATATAAGAAAGAAAAGGAAAATTTATGGAAAGTAAATACAAACAAGATTGGAATCATATGTATTTGATTTTAGAAAGGCCAGAATTTTATGAAGAAGATTATCAAATGAAAATGATGCAGGAGAATAAAATTGAAGGACTTTTACAGGTTAGTGGACAAGGAATAGATGGAAATAGTCAGTATAATTATGAGATTAGTGGAAAAGTTTGCATGAAATCCATTTATGAAAAAATGTCAATTGAAAAGCGGGAGTTAGAAAAGTTTTTACAGCAATTTTTAAAACTTCTTAGTCAAATAGAAAATTATCTCTTAAATGTAAATTGTATTTTACTAGAACCAGAATACATTTTCTATGAAGAGGGAAACTACTACTTTTGTTATTTACCAATAGAAGAAGAAAAGTTTTGTTATCGGTTTCATTGTCTCACAGAATATTTTGTTAGTAAAATCAACCATAAGGAACAATCGGCCATTTTACTTGCTTATGAATTACATAAGGCAACTATGGAAGAAAATTATAGTTTGGAGAAAATTATTGGACAGGCATTGGCAACAAGTGAAAATGAAATTAGAACAGAGCAAGTAATAGAAGAAGAGTGTGAGGATGATTGGATTGATTTTGATGAAGAAGAAGAAAAACAAGAGAATATTTTAGGAAAAAGGTGGAGACAGTGGAAAGAAAAAATAGGTAAAAATAGAGTGGGAAAATGGGGAGAGTGGGAAAATGATTCATAAAATGGATAAAATGATGAAGTGGTGTGGAAGTACAGATGAAAAATCTAGTTGTGTAAATAGGTGAGAAAGGCTATAATATATATAAAATTTAAAATAGAAAATAGATGATTTTAATTGGTAGAAGGAGGAATAGAATGCCAATGAAGAAAAAGCCAATCATAACAATTGGTATAATCGGAATAAATGTTCTTGTATTTATATGGCTATCCTTTTATGGAATGACTGAGGATGCTAGTTATATGCTAAAACATGGTGCGATGTTTGTTCCGTTTGCGTTTGGTAATCAGGAATACTACCGATTAATAACCAGCATATTTTTACATTTTGGTTTTCCACATTTGATGAATAATATGATTATGCTATTTTTCCTTGGAAGTATATTGGAAGAAGAACTAGGTAGTTTTAAATATCTTTTGCTATATTTTTTGAGTGGTGTGGCAGGGAATATTTTATCGGCAATGATGGATTTAAGGACAGGGAAATTTGTTGTATCTGCAGGTGCTTCAGGAGCAATTTTTGGAATTATAGGAGCATTGCTTATTATTATTGCCCAAAATCATGGACATTTAAAAACGTTAAATGGAAGAGGAATGGTATTTATGGTTGTTTGTAGTTTGTACCATGGTTTTACAAGTACCGGTGTGGATAATATGGCTCATATTGGAGGGTTAGTAGCAGGAATTTTGCTTGCATTTATTTTATACAGGAAGAGTAAGAGTGAAAGAAGTACTACGATGTGGAATTGATTGGACAGAAATTGTTCCACCATGGGCTTCTATAACTGTTTTGACAATCGCAAGTCCAAGTCCTGTACCATTTTTTTTGTATGTGGTAAAAGGTGTGAAAATCTCAGAAAGATGATTTTTGGAGATTCCACAACCATTGTCTTTTATAAGTAAAAGAATGGAATTATCTTTATGTTGAGCGGAAAAGAAGATTTTCCCAGTAGAATTTACAGCATCATGGGCATTTGCCAATAAATTGAGAAATACTTCTTGTAGTTTTATAGAATCGCCGAATATGTATGGAAGGTTTGGCTCGATTTTTGCTGTTAGTTCAATAGAAGTATCAGTTAATGTTGTTGCAAAAGATAAAATCAGTTTTTTGAAAAAATCGGAAGAGTGAATTATAGTTTTATGTAAACGAGAACCATTGTTATAGGATGACAATTCTTCTAACAATGTTTTGGTAAAAGCAAGATCTTGTAGCATTTGATTCCAATGAGTGAATTGAAGGACCTCAGGATGTTGCTTTTGAATTAATTGTAAGTTGCTTGAAATAAGGGTAAGAGGATTTCTTATTTCGTGGCTAATTTTGCTTATGGTAAGTTGTTGAAAATCCAATAATTTTTGAAGTAGTACATAATTGTCGGAATTTTCATTCATCAATTGGTGTAATTGTTTTTCATCGTCTAATGTGAACATATCTATATCCTCCTGCAAAAAGTTTAACATTGCAATAGGATGGATTCAATAAAAAAGATAGAACAAATTTCGACAAATAAATCATAGAAAAAGAAAAGAGGAAATAAAATGAAAGAGAATAATTGTATATTTTGTAAAATAGCTAATGGTGAAATTCCATCTGCAACTGTATATGAAGATGAAGATTTTCGAGTGATTTTGGATTTGTCACCTGCTTCTAAAGGACATGCGTTAATTTTGCCAAAGGAGCATTATGCAAATCTTTTTGAATTGGATGACGAGTTGGCAGCCAAGGTATTGCCTGTTGCAAAGGAAGTTGTTTCTAAAATGAAAGAAATATTGCATTGTGATGGATATAATCTTGTGCAGAATAATGGAGAAGTAGCAGGACAGACGGTACATCATTTTCATTTACACTTAATTCCACGATATGAGGGAGATGATGTGGGAATTCAGTGGAAGCCAGGTACATTGAGTGAGGAAGTAAAAGAGGAGATTCTCTCAAAACTTCGATAAATCATAGTACAAACAGGGAAAGATAAAAGAATGAATGAGATGGAAAGTGTAGAAATGGAATTTACCGGCAATATAAAATTCGACAGTATATATGGAAGAAATAGAAACAAGGTATTTCGAACAGCATTGTATTACACCAAAAGACGGGAAATTGCAGAAGAGATTACGCAAGAAATTTTTATGGAGTTATATGTAAAAATTGAGGAAATAGATGAAGGTAAAGCAGAAAATTGGTTGCTTACTGTTACAAAGAATAGGTCATTAAATTGGATTCATAAAAGCAATGCAGAAATGCGGAGTATAGAGTATTTACAAGACGTGGAAGAGTTGTTAACTGATAGCGTAGAATATGACATGATAGAACAAGAACGTAAGAAAGATTTTGGTGTTTTAAGTAAGGAAATCTTTCTTGAATTGCATAAAGAAAATGAAAGATGGTATGAAGTAGTCAGTGGTATTTATTGCTTAGGAAAAACATCTACAGAAATAGCAGATGAATTGGACGTAAGTAAAGATGTTATCTATGCGATTATTTATAGAGCAAGACAATGGATCAAACGCAATTATAGAGAACAATACGAGAAAATTTTTGAATAAGAAAGAAGTGCATTGACTTAAAAATAGAATGTGCATCGCACATTCTATTTTTTTCAATCTTTATAGAGTAGCATCTTCGATTAAGTTAATGATAGTATCAATCGAATTTTGTTGTAAAGATTTGCTCATAGCATTGGTGTAAGAATCACGGTTATCATATAAACTGTGGATTGAAGCTAGAAGTTTTTCGTTACTTAAATCTTCTTCTTCAATTACAATACTAAAACCTTGTCGTTCAAAAGAACGTGCATTTAAAATTTGATCTCCACGACTTGCGTTGGCAGATAGAGGAATTAATAAATTCGGTTTGCGAAGGGCAAGAAGTTCGCAAATAGCATTAGCACCTGCACGAGAGATAACAATATCTGTTAAGGCGAAAATATCTTTTAATTCATTTTGAACATATTCAAATTGAACATAGCCTTTTAAATGATTAAAGGATGAATCTACTTTGTTTTTTCCACAAAGATGAATGACTTGGAAGTTTTGTAAAAGTTCAGGTAAAATAGCACGAATTGCATCGTTTACTACAGCGGATCCTAAACTTCCACCGATAATTAAGATAATAGGTTTATCCTCTGTAAGACCACAAAATTCTAATGCGTTTTTTCTATCCCCTAATAAAAGTTCTTGTCGAATAGGAGATCCGGTAAGAATTGCTTTTTCTTCCGGTAAATATTTTAATGTTTCAGGAAAGTTGCAACATACTTTTGTTGCGGAAGGGATTGAAAGTTTATTTGCTAGTCCTGGAGTCATATCTGATTCATGAATAATGACTGGAATATGATGACGTTTTGCGGCTAAAACAACGGGAACAGATACAAACCCTCCTTTAGAAAAGACGACATCTGGTTTTAAAGATGTCATTAATTTATTTGCTTCATGTAATCCTTTTAAAATACGAAAAGGATCTGAAAAGTTTTTTAAACTAAAATAACGACGTAGTTTTCCGGACGATATACCATGATAATTGACATCTAATTGTTCAATCAACTCTTTCTCGATGCCGTTGTAAGAGCCAATATAATCAATATCATAATTTAACTCTTTTAAACGTGGTAGCAAAGCAATGTTGGGGGTAACGTGTCCGGCAGTACCTCCCCCAGTAAGTATAATTCGTTTCATAAATTTCCCTCCGAAATATAATATATAAGATTTATATTAAACAGATTTCAAAAAAAGGTCAAGGGAAATGAAAAATAGACAATAGAAGATGAGGTAATATATGAATAAAAAAGAAGATCCAATTGAAAAATATTCTGATGAAGAATTACAAAAAGAAGCGGATGCCATAAGAGCAATTATAGAAAATCAGCCAGAACTACAAGAAGAAGAAATGCCTGAAAGAGCACATATTTCCTTGATGAAGAAAATCAAGGAGTATGAAGAAGAACAGTTAAGGAAATCTTTACCCGAAGAGGATCAGGAAGCGCTGCGTATTGGAAGAGAAATACGGAAGAAAAGAGAAAGTGTAAAACAAAGAAGAAAAAGAATACAGCGATTAGTAGGTATGGCGGCTACATTCGCTCTTGTTGTTGGAATTGGCATAACAAGTGTAGGTGGAAAACGATTTTTTGTAGATATTTTTGAAAAAAATTTTGGGGGAGAGGAGAAAACATATATTGAGTCTGGAGATGCTAAAGTAGTAGGTGAAATTACAGAGGAGCAAGCTTTGGAAAAAATAAAACAGATATTAGGTGAAGAACCGATACGAATGGTGTATAGACCACAGAATACACAATTTTTAAATGCAATAGTGGATCAGGAGATACAAGAAGCGATACTCTGTTATTCAGTTGATAATAAAGTGATGAGTCTTCAAATTGTATCACGCTATGTGGAAAGTTCAACAGGTATAGAAATCTCAGATGAATTTCAACGGGAGTATATTATGTCATTACCTAAGACAAGAGTGGTAATTAAAGAATATAAAGTTTTAGATACGGGAGAGAAAGAATATACAGCACAGTTCACTTATAAAAAAAGTAAATATTTCCTTGTAGCAATTATGAATCAGATGGAATTTGAAAAAATTATTAAAAATTTACACTTTTTTTAAAAAATGGCGTCAGATTTTCCTTCTTGGATTGTATATATAGTGTAGGACAACACAAGGAGGAGAAGAAATGAAAAAGAAAATCGTAATAACAGCAATGGCGTTATTATTTTCTTTTGCTGTTACAAGTGGAACAGTGGAAGAAGTGCAGGCAATTACAACTGTCCCAAATATGTCAGTTGCAGAGGAGAATACTTTAAGTGAGGGGATTATAGAACCTAGAGGACAGTATTTACAAAAAGGTATTTCGAGTCTTGGTAAAATTGGGAAAGGAAAAATTAAAGTAACGGGAACAACCATTGCCCAAAAGACAGTTGCTGATATTAAAGTGAGTGTGATGATAGAACGTGAAGTAAAGGGAAAGTGGGTAAGTTATACATCTTGGCGTGCGAGTGATAAAAATACCCATTCTATTACATCGTCAAAGATTCTGAAAGTTCCAAGAGGATATTATTATCGGGTACGAAGTGTCCATTCTGCAAATTCAGATGTGGGAGATTCTAATACGAATGCAATTTATGTAGACTAGTTTTCAATTCAGGGGGACTGCTGCAACCATTGCAGCAGTTGCGGAAGAGAAACTGTTAACGAAGATTCAAGTAGTTTTCTATCTCATGTCTTTACACTAAACTACCGGAATCCTGCAATGGTTGCAGTAGTCCCTCTGGAAGAACAAATCTGTAAAATATTAATGGAAGAATTAATATTTCAAAACAAACTATATCATTTCTATGGAGTTGAGACAAAACAACTCTGTCTATATATAAATAAAAACTATCGACAAAGAAACTGCCAATAGTTTTTTTGATTAACGTCCTGTTGCTTCCTTTAAAGCTTGTGCAAGTTGATCCGGACAAGATGTAGATTTGAAACCGCATTTGATTCCTTCAATGCGAGAAATAGCTTCATTTACATCCATTCCTTCAATCAATTTCGCAATGCCCTGCAAATTTCCAGAGCAACCCCCAGTAAATTGAACAGCATGAACGGCATTCTCTTGAATTGTAAATGTAATTTTCTGTGAACAGACGCCATGTGGTTTATATTCCATAGTAATAACCTCCTTTGCTTTTGCTATTATAACAAAGGTGTTAAAAAAAAACTAGGTAAGAAATAAAAATTCTGTTATACTAAAAAGAAAAAGAATTTACTTAAGAGGAGAATAGATTATGATTGGAATTATAGGTGCAATGCAAGAGGAAGTCTCTCTTTTACAAGAAGAAATGAAAGTGGATGAAATTATAGAAAAAGCGGGCATGGTGTTTTACAAAGGAGAATTGTGTGGACAAGAGGTTGTCATTGTAAAAAGTGGAATTGGGAAAGTTAATGCGGCTCTTTGTGCACAGATTTTAATAGACGTATTTCAAGTTGATACATTAATCAATACAGGTATAGCAGGATCTTTAGATGCTAGAATTGACATAGGTGATATGGTTATTTCAACGGATGCTGTACAACATGATATGGATGCAAGCATTTTTGGAGATCCTATTGGTCAGATACCAAGAATGGATACTTTTTCCTTCCCTTCTGATAAAAAATTAGTAGAGTTAGCGAAAGAAGTTAATGAAGAAGAAAATCCAGATATTCATACTTTTACAGGAAGAATTGTAAGTGGGGATCAATTTGTTTCTTCTGCAGAAGTGAAAGAACGAATTGTATCAAACTTCCAGGCGATGTGTACAGAGATGGAAGGTGCGGCTATTGCTCATGCGGCATATTTAAATAAAATTTCGTGTGTCATTATTCGAGCAATTTCGGACAAAGCTGACAACAGTGCAGTGATGGATTATCCAGAGTTTGAAAGATTGGCAATTGTACATTCTGTAAGGCTTATACGTGGTTTGATGAAAAAGTTAAGTTAAAAAGAACTTTGCAATAGGTAAGTTGAAACGACATTTTATGTAGAAAATTGTAAAACGAAACTTCGCCCAAATTTTTTTATTTACGCTATAATAGCGCTAGATAAAAGAAGGAGGGCTTTTATATGTTAAAAAAAATTGTGGAAACAAATGTCATACTTTGGATAATGGGCGTAATTATTGCTATTGGAATACTAGGAAAGATCATAACCGCAGTCACTTTAAGAAAACTTGTGAAGGCGTCAAGTGAAATGGGGAAAAGCACACATAAACTAATGAAACTTGTAAAAGCAAAATTCGAACATACTATTATGGTTAGCGAAAAAGTGGAAAACATACATGCATTTGTGGAAAAATATATTTTTGAATACTGTGTATGTGGATTACATTTACATACATGGAGATATTTGGAGAAACAGTCCGTATGGTTTTGCGGAGTTGTTGGATGTGTGGGTGCTTTTTTGAACTATCGATTTGGAAGCGATACAGAAATAATATTTCGATACACTATGTTAGCAGGAGTGGGAATGGTTGTATTATTCCTTGCATACATTTCTACGGACGAAAATCATCAGATGGATACAATTCAAGTATACATGGTAGATTATTTACAAAACATATGTGCTCCTCGTTATCAAAAACAACAGGCTTTGCAGTTGCAGAAAATGGAAGAGATGATGAAAACTCCTGAAGAAATAGACGAAAATGAAGAAGTAGAAGAGGAAAAAGAAGAAATCAAAATGGAAGAAGTAGAAAAGGTTCTAGCAGAAGAAGTGGAAGAAGAAAAAGAAGAAAAGAAAGTTCCTCAGGAAGTGATACTTCGGGAAATTTTAGAGGAGTTTTTGGCTTGATAAACAAGAATTAATTTGATAAAATACACTTATATAGTATTTTTCAGAGAGAGGATTGAGAATCATGAACAATAAAGTGACATTTGACTATTCAAAAGCAAGTGCTTTTATAAAAGAACATGAAGTAGAATATATGGGAAAATTAGTTTCAGATGCAAGAGAACTTCTTGTAAGTAGAGAAGGTGCTGGAAATGATTTTTTGGGTTGGATTGATTTGCCAGTAGATTATGACAAAGAAGAATTTGAACGCATTCAGAAGGCGGCAGAGAAGATTCAAAACGATTCAGAAGTGCTACTTGTAATTGGAATCGGTGGTTCATATCTAGGAGCAAGAGCAGCAATCGAATTTTTGAGACATAGTTTTTATAATATGGTGTCAAAAGAAGTAAGAAAGACACCTGAGATTTATTATGTTGGAAATAATATTAGCAGTACATATATAAAACATTTAATTGATGTTATCGGTGATCGTGACTTTTCTATTAACATGATTTCTAAGTCTGGAACAACTACAGAACCTGCTATTGCATTCCGTGTATTTAAAGAATTATTAGAGAAAAAATACGGAAAAGAAGAAGCAGGAAAGAGAATTTACGCAACAACAGACAAGGCAAAAGGAGCACTCAAAAATCTTGCAACAGAAGAAGGATATGAAAGTTTTGTTGTACCAGATGATGTAGGAGGACGTTTTTCAGTGCTTACAGCAGTTGGTTTACTTCCAATTGCAGTAAGTGGTGCAGATATTACAAAATTAATGGAAGGTGCACAAGAAGGAAGAAGACTTGCACTTGAAAGTGATTTTGCAGAAAATGATGCTCTTAAATATGCAGCTGTTCGTAATATTTTACATCGTAAAGGGAAAGCTGTTGAGGTATTGGCTAATTATGAACCAAGCCTTCATTATGTATCTGAATGGTGGAAACAATTGTATGGAGAAAGTGAAGGGAAAGACCAGAAAGGAATTTTCCCTGCATCTGTAGATTTAACAACAGATTTACATTCTATGGGACAGTTTATTCAAGATGGAAGTCGCATTATGTTTGAAACTGTGTTAAATGTAGAAAAATCTGTAGAAGAAATTGTTTTAAAAGAAGAACCTGTTGATTTAGATGGGTTGAATTATCTTGCAGGAAAAACAGTAGATTTTATTAATAAGAGTGCAATGAATGGAACAATTTTAGCACATACAGACGGTAATGTGCCAAACCTTATGGTAAATATTCCAGAACAAAATGAATACTACTTAGGTCAATTGTTCTACTTCTTTGAATTTGCTTGCGGTGTTAGCGGTTACATTTCAGGGGTGAATCCATTTGATCAACCGGGAGTAGAGAGTTATAAGAGAAATATGTTTGCTTTACTTGGAAAGCCGGGCTTTGAGAAAGAACGAGAAGAATTATTAAAAAGACTGTAAAAGATATTTCTCCAACAGAGATAAAAGACGGAGTTTTTATAACTCCGTCTTTTTCATAACGGAAGAAAGGGTGTGTCAGGGTGTTACCGGTACAGATATTAAAAAAGACGGTTTGTGATATTCAAAACATAACAGGAACAGAATGTTCGGTGTGGAATGTGTATGGAAATTGTCTTGCTTATTCAAAAGAAGTAGAAGAGGGACTATCTGTTTTTATACAAAAGATGCCACAGGAGGAAGAATGGGAAGAAAATAACGTTAGTTTTTTTTGTGTTTATTTAGAGGAAGAATTAATATATATTCTTACTTTGCATTCAACGTCAGAGGAGATGAAAATGGCGGGGCGTTTAGGGGTAAAGCAGTTAGAAGGGTATCTTCAGTTATATCAGGAAAAGATGAATCGTAATCATTTTATCCAAAATCTTTTATTAGATAATCTGCTTCTTATCGATGTCTATAATCGTGCGAAAAAAATGCATATTCCTATAGAGGCACGACGAGCAGTTGTTGTAATAGAACCCAAAAATCCAAAAGATAACCTGATTTTAGAAGTGATGAAAGGTCTTTATGAAACAAGTACAAAAGATTTTGTTACGGCAGTGGATGAAGGACATATTATTTTAGTAAAAATGTTAGAAGAAAGAGAAGGATATTTAGAACTTAATAAAATTGCGAAAGATATTGTAGATATTTTAAATACAGAGGCAATGGTAAATGTTCGAATTGGGTATGGAACTATTGTAGATGAGATAAAAGATGTGTCCAAATCATATAAAGAAGCTGGAATGGCATTGGATGTGGGAAGAATTTTTTATGAAGAAAAGAATATACTTGCATATAATCAATTAGGAATAGGACGTTTAATTCATCAACTTCCGATTTCGCTTTGCGATATGTTTCTTACAGAGATTTTCGAGGGAAAAGAGATGGAGTTTGATGAAGAAACATTGACAACAGTTCATAAATTTTTTGAAAATAATTTAAATATATCAGAGACAGCAAGACAATTATTTTTACACAGAAATACACTCGTATATCGCTTAGAAAAAATACAGAAAAAAACAGGATTAGATGTGCGCATTTTTGATGATGCATTGACATTTAAAATTGCACTTATGGTTTCTAATCATTTGAAATCATTGCAAAGAACAGTATTAACGAATACAAAGGAGGAAAAGAAATGGTAAAATTATATCCACAAGGTATGTATCTGCTAAATGGGAATCAAATCTCAGAAGAGGCGCAGATAGGAAAAGAAGAAGCTCGTAAAAATACAATTGCATATAATATTTTGAAACAACATAATACTTCTTCTAATATGGAATATTTGAAGATTAAATTTGATAAATTAACTTCTCATGATATTACATTTGTAGGAATTATTCAGACTGCAAGAGCATCCGGACTTGAGAAATTTCCTGTTCCATATGTATTAACGAATTGTCATAACAGCCTTTGTGCGGTAGGTGGCACAATTAATGAAGATGATCATATGTTTGGTCTGACCTGTGCAAAAAAATATGGTGGGATATACGTTCCTCCTCATCAGGCGGTTATCCATCAATTTGCAAGAGAAATGCTTTCTGGTGGTGGGAAAATGATTCTTGGTTCAGATAGCCATACACGCTATGGTGCATTAGGGACAATGGCTATGGGTGAAGGAGGACCTGAACTTGTAAAGCAGTTGTTGAATAAAACATATGACATTAAGATGCCAGAAGTTATTGGAATTTATTTAGATGGTAAAGTACAACCAGGAGTTGGCCCTCAAGATGTTGCGTTAGCTATCATTGGGGCAACATTTGCTAATGGATATGTAAATAATAAAGTTATGGAATTTGTTGGTCCGGGGGTTGATCAGCTGAGTGCAGATTTCCGAATCGGAATTGATGTAATGACAACAGAAACAACTTGTTTGTCGTCTATTTGGAAAACGGATGATATAATCAGAGAATTTTATGAAACACATGGACGTGGGGAAGAATTTAAAGAATTGAATCCAGGTGAGGTTGCCTATTACGATGGTATGGTTTATGTGGATTTAAGTAAAATAAAACCAATGATTGCAATGCCGTTTCACCCAAGTAATGTTTATACCATTGATGAAGTAAATGCGAACTTAAAAGACATTTTACATGATGTAGAACAAAAAGCGCTTGTAAGTTTGGATGGTGCCGTAGAATATTCTTTACAAGATAAAATACGGAATGGGAAATTGTATGTAGAGCAAGGAATTATTGCAGGGTGTGCAGGTGGTGGTTTTGAAAATATTTGTGAAGCTGCTCATATTATGAAGGGACACAATATTGGTGCAGATGAATTTACGTTTAGTGTATATCCAGCAAGTACACCAATTTATATGGAATTGGTAAAAAATGGGGCGGCAGCAGATTTGTTGGCAGCGGGAGCAATTATGAAAACAGCATTTTGTGGTCCATGCTTTGGTGCAGGAGATACGCCGGCAAATAATGCTTTTAGTATAAGACATTCAACAAGAAATTTCCCTAACCGTGAGGGATCTAAATTACAAAGTGGACAAATTTCATCGGTAGCACTTATGGATGCTCGCTCTATTGCAGCAACAGCACTTAACAAAGGATATTTAACTCCAGCAACCGAAGTAGTTGATAGAGAATATCAGACACCGAAATATCATTTTGATTCTTCTATTTATGCAAATCGTGTATTTGATAGCAAAGGAGAGGCTGATCCATCTGTGAAAATTAAATTTGGACCAAATATTAAAGATTGGCCAAAAATGTCCGCATTACCTGAGAATTTAGTGATAAAAGTTGTTTCGGAAATTCATGATCCGGTTACTACAACAGATGAGTTAATTCCATCGGGAGAAACGTCTTCGTATCGTTCAAATCCATTGGGACTTGCTGAATTTGCCCTTTCAAGAAAAGATCCTGCTTATGTTGGACGAGCGAAAGAAGTGCAAAAAGCCCAAAAAGCGATTGAAGAAGGAAGATGCCCGCTTGAAGAGTTGGAAGAATTAAAACCAGTGATGGATAAAATTTTTGAAAAAAATCCTGAGTTGGATAAGATGACAATTGGTATTGGAAGTACAATTTTTGCTGTAAAGCCTGGAGATGGATCTGCGCGTGAACAAGCAGCCTCTTGCCAAAAAGTTTTAGGTGGTTGGGCAAATATTGCAAATGAATATGCTACAAAGAGGTACCGTTCAAATCTTATCAATTGGGGAATGCTTCCTCTTTTAACAGATGAAAAAGATACGGAATTGAGTTTTAGAAATGGTGATTATATTTTCTTCCCACAAATTTGTAAGGCAATCGAAGAGAAACACAACATTGTCAAAGCGTATGTTGTAGGAGAAGAATGGAAAGAATTAGAATTGACTTTAGGAGAACTAACAGACAACGAGAGAGAAATTATTTTAAAGGGTTGTTTGATAAATTACTATAAAGGTTAAAATGTAGAAAATCGGTAAATAGGGTGAAACGCCATATTTACCGATTTTTTGGTGGCAGTACAAAAATAATCTAATAAAAATAATAAATACAAATAAAAAATGGAAAATAAAAAATAAACAAAGAAATATATTGACAAATGAATGATTGGGTGTTAATATACAAACAAAGAAAAGGAAGTTAACTGAAAAGGAAATAGAAAATTTGTAAGGAAAGTGGTGAGATAGATTTTAAAGAATACCCAGAAGACGAAGAAGTACATTTTCAAGTAGGAAGAGTAAATTCCTTTTTTATTCCATAGACTGTTTCCTTTAGAGAAACTATTAAAAGGGAAGGAGAACAAACCAGTGGATACAACAGAAAAATAGACAGGCATTATAATTAATTAAGGTTGTAATGCCTGTCTATTTGTTATCTAATATGTTGCAGTCTATTTTTGAGAATAGGTCCGATAATTAAGGCTGCAATTATTTTTATTGAATCACCTAAGAGGTATGGTAAAACACCGATTGCTAATCCTTGTGAAAAAGAAAGAGACAATTGTTGGGATAACCAAATCGTTCCAAAAGTATATGTGAGTGTAGTTCCGAGAATTAATCCAATTGCAGATGGAAATACATGTCCATCATAATTTTCAACAAACCATCCTCCAATAAATGCTAATAAAAGATAGCCGATTAAATAACCTCCTGTTGGTCCGGCGAGTTTTCCAATTCCACCTGAAAATCCAGAGAAAACAGGAAGACCGATAATGCCTAGTAATAAATAGATTAGGCAACTGATTGTTCCGTATTTTTTCCCTAGTGTATATGTTCCAAGGTAAAGAATAAAAGTTGCAAAAGAAATTGGAACTGGACTAAAAGGAATCGGAAAAGCAAATGGAGAAACAATACATAAGAGTGCGGTCATTAATCCGATACGTACAAGAGTTTTAGTTGTAAATGTTTGTTCGTGTTCGATTTGTTTGTTCATAATACACCTCGCAAATTTTTCTGAATTACTATGATAAAGTGACGTTTTTTATTATAAAGAATAGTGTTTGTTCTGTCAAATAGTAGAAACGTAAAAAGTCTGAATATTTTTAAAATAAATAAATAAAATTATAATAATATAAAAATAAAAAATAAAAAGCAAAAAAGTATTGACAAAATAAGAGCGGAATGGTATTATACAATCAACAAATAACAAAAGAGTTTTTAGAAAGGAAGGAGGCTTACTCCAATGGACACGATAGAAAATTTAATTCAATATATCAGTGGTATGGCAGATGAAAGTTCCTATGTTGAAAGCCTTAACCATAGATAGACCGGTAAGAAAGTAAAATCAGAAATTCGGAGAAGTAGAAAATACCGGAATAAATAAAAAAGATTCAGATTTGCAGATATATTGAAAAGATACCACATAACAAAATCGTTTGTATGATGTGTAAAGAAACATCAGATAGAGTTATAGTTTATGAACACTAGATATTGGAAATGATATTTGATTTTGAATTATATATAAAATAAGGATAATTAGGAACAAGAATCAAAAAATCCCTCCGACTATATATAAAAAATATAATTGAATATGAAAATAGCCATTATTATCTTGAGATTAATAATGGCTATTTTTTTGACATTGACAGGCCCTTGTGCTAAACTATACTAGTAAAATTTTAATTATGGAACTATAGAATCTAAAGTAAAAAATAATTAATAGAGGTGAAAAACGTTGGATAAGCATGAATATCGTGTAAAAACAGAGCAAATGCTCGACTACATGGCAAAAAAACAGTATAAAAAGGCAATGGAAATTGCAGACACAATCGACTGGCATAGAGTGAAAAGTTTGTCCATGCTCAGTAACGTAAGTGAAATATATGAGTATAATGGGGAGAACCAAAAGAGTAGAGATATTTTATTTATTGCGTACGATCGTTCTCCGGGTAGTAGAAAGATTGTCTATCGTTTGGGAACATTAGCGATTAAAATCAATGATTTACAAGAAGCAATGGATTGTTATAAAGAATTTCTTTCTATTGCACCAAAAGATCCAAATCAATATATTTTGAAATATAAACTTTTGAAAGCAGAAAATGCACCAGTTGAAGAACAGATAGAAGCACTTGTTGATTTTAAGAAAATGGAGTATGTTGAAAAATGGGCATATGAACTTGCTAAATTATATGAAGAAGCAGGAATGATAGTAGAATGTCTTGAAGAATGTGATGATTTGATTTTGTGGTTTAGTGAAGGTAAGTATGTACTGAAAGCAATGGAATTGAAAATAAAACATAAACCACTTACTCCGTTGCAGCAAGAAAAATATGATCGATTTATGCAGAGAAAAGAAGAAGCTAAGAAAGCAAAAGAAAATTTGGAAGCAACGCGCAAAATCGAGATTTCTAAAGACGTGATTGAATCAATGACGGAAGAAAAAGTAGAAGAACCTGCAGAAGAAAAGCAGGAAGAAAAAGCAGAAGAACCTGTAGAAGAGAAGCAGGAAGAAAAAGTAGAAGAACCTGTAGAAGAGAAACAGGAAGAAAAAGTAGAAGAACCTGTAGAAGAGAAACAGGAAGAAAAAGTAGAAGAACCTGTAGAAGAGAAACAGGAAGAAAAAGTAGAAGAACCTGTAGAAGAGAAACAGGAAGAAAAAGTGGAAGAACCTGTAGAAGAGAAGCAGGAAGAAAAAGTAGAAGAACCTGTAGAAGAGAAACAGGAAGAAAAAGTAGAAGAGCCTGCAGAAGAAAAGCAGGAAGAAGACAGTATTATTAAAGAAACAGTAGTAGGATCAACATTAGAAGAAGCGGTTGCAAAAGGAGTAGCTGCAGCAGTTCATGTGACTGCAAAACAAAACGAAGAAGAGTCTATGTCGGCACAAGAAAAGTTAGAGGGTATTCTTCAAAATTGGGAAGAAACACAGAGAAATGTAGAGAAAGAAATCGAAAAGAAAAAACAACAAGCAGAGGCTGAACGTGAGGCGAGAAGAAAAGAACGTGTGGAACAGAGTATGTTTAACACAACACCGATTATTCCAGATGATATCCAGCAGTTGTTAGATGATTTGGAAAGGGAAATGAAGGAAACAGATAGTGTTGAGATAGATGAAGTTGCACAAGAAATGGAACCAACTGAATCAGTTGTTGTACAAGAGGAAAATACAGACGAAGCAAGTGAATCAGAAGAACTAGAAGAGGAAGTTGTAGAAGAATCTGTAGAGATAGTAGAACCAGTTGAAGAAGTGGTGGAAGTATCTACAGATGAGGTTGAAAAGGAAGTTGTAGAAGAATCTGCAGAAGAATTAGTGGTACAACCTGAGGAAGAAGTTGCTAATGATTTCGTTGAAGATTTTGCAGATGATGATGATATTATCGAAAAACAATTTGATATTTCTTTCCAAGAGGAAGAAGAACAAGAAACAGAAAAAGATGCAGAACTTGAGCAATTACAAAATGAAATGAAAGCAGAAACAAATGAGGACTCAGAAGGAGTGTCATTTGATACAGGATTTATTGTACAGGGCAAATACGATTTAGAAGCACAAAGCGAAATTGGTTTGAAGGCAGGACTTACAGAAGAACAGAAGAAATTATTTTCTTATTTTGTTCCAGTAAGAGGAATGAGTGAGCAGATTGTAGAAGTACTTGAAAATGATAAAAATTGTAATACGAGATATGGAACATCGCGCACAGGAAATATTCTTGTTGTAGGACGTCAAGGAACAGGAAAAACTGTTTTGGCAGTTAATGTGGTGAAAGCGATTCAAAAAGCACGAAGATTAAAACAAGGAAAAGTTGCTATTGTGACAGGAGATGCTTTGAATAGAAAAGATTTATCAACAGTTCTTGGAAAATTAAAAGGTGGAGCATTAATTGTTGAAAAAGCAGGAAAGATGAATCGTGATACGATTGAAGAGTTGAATGAGAGAATGGAAGAACAGACGGGAGAACTTCTTGTTGTGTTAGAAGAACAGAGAAAACCTTTGGAAAAACTTCTTTCAGAGAATACTAGATTTAGAAGAAAATTCACTTCTAAATTGGAACTTCCAATTTTCATTAATGATGAACTAGTTACATTTGGACAAACTTATGCAAAAGAAAATGGGTATAAGATTGATGAAATGGGTATTTTGGCGCTATATAGTAGAATTGATATTCTGCAAAAAGAAGATCATGCTGTAACTGTTACAGAAGTAAAAGAAATTCTCGATCATGCAATTGAAAAAGCACAACGCGTAAATTTGAAGCATTTCTTTAAACGTTTATTTGGTAAGCATACAGATAATGCAGATAGAGTAATCTTGACAGAACAGGATTTTAAATAGTGGTTTTAAAAAGAAAGGGTATAAAAACCCTTTCTTTTTAATTAGGACTAAAGTATAATGAAGAGAAGGAAAATATGCGGGAAGGTGAATATATGACAAATAAAAAAACAAGATATTCATACGAAATCGGTGAGTTAGACCACTATTTATTTGGACAAGGAACTCATTACGAGATTTATAAAAAAATGGGAGCACATAGGGTAAAGCGAGGAGCAGAAGAAGGAGTATATTTTTCGGTTTGGGCACCTCGTGCAAAAGCAGTTTCAGTTGTTGGAGAATTTAATGATTGGGACAGAGAAAAGAATCCAATGGAAAGAGGAGAACCATTGGGAATTTATACTTGTTTTATACCTAAAGTAAAAGAAGGAATGCTCTATAAGTTTTGCATAGAAACATATACGGGAGATTTTCTTTATAAGGCTGATCCTTTTGCGAATTATGCAGAAGTGCGTCCGGGAACAGCATCTCGCATTACAGATATTACAAATCTAAAATGGACGGATAAAGATTGGCTTGAAAAGAGAAAGTTATGGAATCATCAAGAAAATCCTGTATCTATTTATGAAGTACACATGGGCTCATGGAGAAGACATAACGGATACGAAAAGGATAATGGATTTTTCACCTATCGTGAGTTTGCAAAAGAAGCCGTTACTTATATGAAAGAAATGGGTTATACACATATTGAGTTAATGGGAATAGCAGAATATCCATTTGATGGTTCGTGGGGGTATCAGGTGACAGGCTATTATGCACCAACATCTCGATATGGGACACCAGAAGATTTTGCATATATGATAAATTATTTTCATAAAAATAAAATCGGTGTCATTTTAGATTGGGTACCAGCCCATTTTCCTAAAGATGCGCATGGATTGGCAGATTTCGATGGAACACCTACTTTTGAATATGCAGACTCTAGAAAAGGAGAACATCCTGATTGGGGTACTAAAATTTTTGACTATGGAAAATCAGAAGTGCAGAATTTCTTGATTGCAAATGCGTTATTTTGGATAGAACATTTTCATGTGGATGGGCTTCGAGTCGATGCAGTTGCATCAATGTTATATTTGGATTACGGCAAAGAACATGGGCAATGGATTGCAAATAAGTATGGGGGAAATGAGAATTTAGAAGCTATTGAATTTTTTAAACATTTAAATTCTGTTGTACTTGGCAGAAATCCAGGAACACTTATGATTGCTGAGGAATCGACAGCATGGCCGAAAGTAACTGGTAATCCAGAAGAAGATGGATTGGGATTTAGTCTAAAATGGAATATGGGATGGATGCATGATTTTACAGAATATATGAAATTAGATCCATATTTTAGGCGTCCAAATCATCATTTGATGACATTTTCAATGACGTATGCGTATAGCGAAAAATATATTTTGGTATTATCACATGATGAGGTAGTGCATTTAAAATGTTCAATGTTAAATAAAATGCCAGGGCTAGGATTTGACAAGTTTGCCAATTTGAAAGTAGGATATGCTTTCATGATGGGGCATCCAGGTAAAAAACTTTTATTTATGGGACAAGATTTTGGACAACTTCGGGAGTGGAGTGAGGAAAGAGAATTAGATTGGTATCTACTTCTTGAAGAGAATCATCAAGCGATTCGAAATTTTACTCGCGATTTATTACAATTGTATCGTAAGAATAAAGCGATGTATGAATGTGATAATCATCCAGAAGGTTTTGAATGGATTAATGCGAATGATGGTAATAGAAGCATTTATAGTTTTATCAGACATTCTAAAAATGATAAGAAAAATTTGTTGTTTGTATGCAACTTTACTCCTATGGAGTGGAAAGACTATCGTGTTGGAGTTATGCGAAGAAAACAGTATAAGTTAGTTCTTGATAGTGATGAAAAGCAGTACGGCGGATCAGGGAAAAAGCGTCCAACTGTATATAAAGCAACCAAGGGAGAGTGTGATGGTAAACCGTATTCTTTTGCATATCCACTTTCGCCATATGGTGTTGCTATATTTGAATTTTAATAGAAGCAAGAGGAGAAATCATGAGATTAAGAAATATTCCGGGAGCAAGAGAAACGATAGATGCCAATCCCGTAGCAATTAAAAATGAGAGAGAATATAAAGGAAAATGGCGCGAATTATTTGGAAATAATAATCCGGTACATATTGAAATAGGTATGGGAAAAGGACAATTTCTTTTGGCGTTGGCAAAACAAAATCCTGATATAAATTATATTGGGGTAGAGAGATATTCTAGTGTTCTTTTAAGAGCTTTAGAAAAATATGAATCAGAAGAATTTGCAAATTTAGACAATATTCGTTTTATTTGTATGGATGCAAATGATATTGCAGAAGTATTTGCTCAAGAGGAAATAGATAAGATTTATTTGAATTTTTCAGATCCATGGCCAAAAGCAAGACATGCGAGAAGACGTCTTACATCAAAAGAATTTTTGAATCGATATGAAAAAGTGTTAGCTAAGATTGGAATGATAGAATTTAAGACAGACAATCGTGCTTTATTTGAATTTTCATTAGAGCAAGCAGAAGAAGCAGATGGATGGATGGTAAAAGAGTACACATTTGATCTCCACAATGATGCAAAAATGAATCAAGGAAATATAATGACAGAATATGAGCAGAAGTTTTCATCACAAGGGAATCCTATTCATAAACTAATTGCAATAAGGAAATAGGACAAGTTAAATTGCATATCCTAATAAAAAGGGGGATGTGTGATGAAAAGCAAGATAAAAATAAAAAATAAAGTAAAATGTATATTATATGACAGACCGAAATTAAATAGAAAATTTACTTGTATAAAGCGTTCGTTTGATGAGGTAATACAGATATTAAATCCCCGTTGTAAATGCTAAAATGGGGGTGGGAGTATGAAATTGGAATTGATTGTAGTTTTTGGAAATTGGTGTGCAAAGTGTAATATGATGATGCCAATTATAGATGAAATTGCAGTGGAATACAAAGATGATTTACAGGTAACAAAGGTTGAAGTGAAAAACGAGGACGAAGATTTACAAAAAAATTATGGAGTGGATATTGTTCCCACATTTTTGATTAGGAAGAATGGCGAAGAAGTGGGAAGAATGAGTGGTTTAATCGATAAAAGGTTAATGATAAAAAGAATTTTTTCGGTTTTGTAAAATATAGAAAAACAGGTTATGTACCTGTTTTTCTTGCGTTTTAGATAAATTTAGTCTGATAAAGTGTTAAAAGGAGAAGTCTATGAAAGCAGAGATAAAAAAAGAACTTAGAGATATTTTTGATTTAAAAAGATTTTTTTTCGTTATTTTGGGAAATACAATTTATGCAGCGGGCATAGCAGCGTTTGTCCTTCCGACAGGACTTATTACTGGAGGGACGACGGGACTAGGATTGATTGCAAATCATTATTTTAATATTCCGATTGAATTTTTTGCAGCTGCTTTTAATATTATAATGTTTATTTTGGCGATTTGGATTTTAGGAAAATCATTCGCACTTACTTCACTTATCAGTACATTTTATTTTCCGATAATTCTAGGTGTTTTTCAGAAAGTGAAAATGTTAGAACATTTAACAGATGATTTAATGTTATGTACAATTTTTTCTGGAATTTGCATAGGAGTTGGGATTGGAATGGTTATTAAAGCAGGGGCTTCCACTGGAGGAATGGATATTCCACCGTTGATTTTTAACAAGAAAATGGGAATTCCAGTATCTGTAGGGCTATATGTATTTGATTTTTCTATTTTAATTGGACAAATGTTTTTCAGAAATACAGAAAAGAGCTTGTATGGTATTCTTCTTGTAATTATTTATACTGTTCTTGTAGATAAAGTGCTTTTGATGGGAAAAAATCAAATGCAAGTAAAAATTATTAGTGATGAATATGAAAAGATTAATACAATGATTCATACAAAGTTAGATCGAGGAACAACTCTTTATAAAACAGAAACAGGATATTTACGTAAAGATGGTTTTGCTATATTTACAGTCGTTTCTAATCGTGAACTTCCAAAGTTAAATGAAATGGTTTTGGAAATAGATAGCAAGGCATTTATGGTAATTAACCAAGTGAATGAGGTAAAAGGGAGAGGATTCACGATGGGAAAGATTAAAATGTAAAAAAACTCAAAAAATCTCTTGAAAAAAGTATGAATTTGTTATATAATATTTCTTGCGTTAAAGATGAAATAAGTTAATAATGCAAGATGCGCGATTAGCTCAGTTGGCAGAGCACCTGACTCTTAATCAGGGTGTCCAGGGTTCGAACCCCTGATCGCGCATTCAGGAAGCACTGTTTTTGCAGCCATAGAGCTGTGGGGGCGGTGCTTCTTTTTTGCAAATAGTTAAAAGAAAGAGAAATTTTTCTGTAAGAACTGTTCACAGATTTTTTAGAATTTCTTTCTCCCTCATGAGAAAGGGATATGCTATAATGACAATTAGTGTAGGCTATTTTTAAGGAAAGGAGAGAAAGAAATGTTTGGATATGTAACCGTTTGTAAACCAGAATTGAAAATGAAAGACTATTATACATATAGAGCATATTATTGTGGATTATGTAGAGTTTTGAAAGAAAAATATGGTTTTTTAGGACAGATGACGTTGACATATGATATGACTTTTCTTGTACTTTTGCTAACTTCTCTCTATGAGGAAAAGCCGACACATCAACGAAATCATTGTATTGTACATCCGATAAAAAAACATGATATGTTATTTAATGAGATAACAGAGTATGCTGCTGATATGAATATTGTTTTAACATATTTTCATTTTGCAGATGATTGGAAAGATGAGAAAAGTAAAGTTGGCTTTACAGGGATGAGAATGCTTCACAAGACATATATGAAAATAAGAGAAAAATATCCAGCCAAATGCGAAAAAATTCGTAGGTGTCTTATCTGTTTGAATAAAGCAGAAAAAAAGAAGGAAGAAAATATTGATCTTGTTTCAGGATATTTTGGAGAATTAATGGGAGAACTTCTTTTATATAAAAAAGACATGTGGAAGAATACATTAAAAAAACTAGGATTTTATTTAGGAAAATATATTTATATTTTGGATGCATATGATGATTTAGAGAAAGATAGAGAAAATGGAAGTTATAATCCGCTTTTGGCTTTGAGTAATGATGAACAGTATGAGGAAAAATGTGGGCAAATGTTAACACTTGTGCTTGCAGAATGTAGTAGTGCATTTGAGAGGCTACCGTGTATTGAATATAGTGATATTTTAAGAAATATTCTTTATGTAGGTGTCTGGAATAAATATGATGAAAAACAAAAGAAAAACAAAGAGAATGAGAAAGGAATAGAACAATGATAGCAAATCCATATGAGGTATTAGGAGTTTCTCCAAATGCCACTGATGATGAAGTGAAGAAGGCATATAGAGAAATGAGTCGAAAGTATCATCCAGATTCATATACAAATAATCCGTTATCTGATTTGGCGGAAGAAAAATTTAAAGAAGTACAGGAAGCATATGATCAAATTATGAAAGAGAGAGTCAATGGTGGTTATCGTGGTGGATTTTCAGGGCAAAGATCTGAGTATTCCTACTCTAGCAACAGTGGGGAGGCAACTGTACAGATGCAAGCTGCAGCTAATTACATTAATGCAAGACGTTATAGAGAGGCGTTAAATGTATTGAATGGGATTGGTGTACGAAATGCACAGTGGTATTATTATAGTGCAGCAGCAAACTATGGAATGGGGAATAACATTGTAGCAATGCAGCATGCGCAGCAAGCTGTGGCTATGGAACCAAATAATCCAGAGTATGTGAATATGGTGAACCAGATGCAATGGCAAGGACAAAGATATCAGAATACAGGATACGGATATGGACGTCAATCTTATGGAACAGGGAATTTATGTTGTGATTTATGGTGTGCAGACACATTATGTGAATGTATGGGAGGCGATTTGTGCACATGCATGTAAGAGCAAAAAAAATAGCGACATTGGGAGTTTTGGTGGCTTTTTCAGTAGTACTTATTGTGCTTGGCTCAATCATTGAAACAAGTACGTTGTTTTTTATATGTGGGGCAAGTTTTTGTGTTGGAATTGCCATTAGAGAATGGGGAATACGATATGGATTTTCTTTTCTTGTAGCAACTATGTTGGTAGGATTTTTAGTTGCACCAAATAAAATGTATTGTGTAACTTTTGCAGGTATGGGATTGTATCTATGTTTTGCAGAAATTTTGTGGAATAAATTTGGAAATAAAAAAATGTTGTTGTGGTGTGGAAAATATATTGTTTTTAACTTGATGTATGTTCCGACCCTTATTTTTCTTCCTCAATTATTAATAGCAAAGGACATGACAAATTCATTTCTTTTTATCGTTTGGGGAGCAGGACAATTAGGATTGTTTATTTATGATAAGGCACATGATTATTTTCAAATTGTTGTTTGGAATAAATTAAGGAAGTATTTGTTGAAATGATAAAAACGTGGATTGCGGATGTGTCTCCTTTATTGGAAGCATCCGTTTATTGGAAGTGTTATGAACAATTACCTATATTTCGAAAAAAAAAGGCAGATAAAATTTTGCCCTTGGAAGATAAAGCATTAAGTGTAGGTGCGTGGTTATTATATGAAAGTGTAAGAAAAAAATGTGGTGTTTCTACGGAAACACCTTTTAATCTTTCTCATTCAGGGAAAATGGTCCTTTGTTCGCTAGAAGATAGTGGAGAAAAGAGCGTTAAGGTTGGGTGTGATATAGAACAAATAAAAGAATTACATACTAAATTGATAAAACGTTATTTTTTTGCGTCAGAAGAGAAGTTTATTTTAAGCAGAAAAACTGAGGAGGAGAAAAAAGTTGCTTTTTATCGTTATTGGGTATTAAAAGAAAGTTTTATGAAAGCGACTCGGTATGGAATGAAGTTGGGGTTGGATACATTTGAAATTTTATGTGATGAAAAAGGAGCAAGATTATCGAATCAACCAAAAGAAATTCGTGAAACGTTTTATTTCAAAGAGTATGAAATTCAGTTGCCTTATCGAGTGGCAATATGTTCAACAAGTAATAGGTTTGCAAAGAACCTAGAGAAAATAGATTTGAGTAGATACTGGAGATAAATAATGAAAGGAAAGTTGCAGAAAATAGAAGAATTTTTGAAAAATATTCGAGTAAGTAAGAAAGAGTGGATTGCAGCCGGAATAAGTATAATTTTACTGATTGGTGCTATGATCGGATTTTTTGCAGGAAAATCTTTTGCAGATGAAAGAGCGAAGAAAGACAGAGAAGCGTTGACGATAAAATATGCAAAGAATGAGAAAAAATTAGAAGAACAATTATGGGAAATGAAAATAAAGTCACCTAAAAAAAGGCCGTGGTATTTGACTTTGGTAAACGATACAAATCCAATACAGGAAGGATATATTCCTAAACTGGAAACAATTGTTGGAGAGTATCAAGTAGATTCTCGTATTGCAGAACCTTTAAGAAAAATGTTGGCTGATGCAAAAAAGGACGGAATGAATTTGGCAATTTGTTCCGCGTATCGCTCTGTAGAAAAACAGAAAGAATTATATAATTTATATATGGGAAATGAAGTACGTTCGGGTAAAAGTTATTGGAATGCTTTAGAAGAAACAATCAAATCAACAGCGTATCCGGGGAAGAGTGAGCATAATTTAGGGTTGGCTGTGGATATTGTTGCGGCAAAATACCCAAATTTGGACGAAAAACAAAAAGATACTCCTGAAGCAAAATGGCTTTCTAAAAATTGTTATAAATATGGATTTATTCTTCGTTATCCTTTAGATAAAACAAATGTGACAGGAATTATTTATGAGCCATGGCATTATCGCTATGTGGGGAAAGAAGATGCGAAAAAAATTATGGAGCGTGGAATCACATTGGAGGAATATTTGGGAGAAGAGTAGGAGCTGAAGATTGACGAAATAAATAATTATGTTTACAATGAATCTTAGATGATTTATGAGGAGGGAAAACCAATGATAAATCTCACATTTGGTGAGCAAGTAAAAATTGTTTTGAACCGTAATGGAATGACAATCAAAGACTTGGCAGAGTTGATGGAAGAGAAAACTGGAAAGAAAATGTCCAGACAAAATTTAACACAACGCTTAAATCGAGATAATTTTCAAGAACAAGATATGCGTCAGATTGCGGAGGTTTTAGGTTGCCCGTTTCAGTTAAGTATTCTTGAAGAAAGTAAACCAGTTGTTAAAACGAAGAAAGCAAAACAGATTGAAAGAGAAGTAACTATTGAGGATTTAGTCGATCTAGAAGAGGTTAAATCAAATCAGGCTAAAGAAAAATTGCCTGAAAAGCATATAGATAAGAAACTTTCATCGTCGTCAGGAACATTTAAAGGATTTAAGAAGCCGAGATATCAAAAATCTTCTATACAGCAAATGGAAAAACCTGAAGAGCAGAGTGTTGTGGGAGAGATAAATCCTTACACAAGGCGAGAATATGAAAATAATAGTGTTCGTATGCATCCAAAGCGCATCGGTTATGTACAAGTGTATGATAGATCAGAACATAAATGGACAGATATGACGGAATGGGCATTTTTAGGTTTTCAAGAGCGGAAGAAAAAATTACTTGGGAAGGATTACGAGCCGCCGATTTATTTAGATTAATCAATTATAAAGTAGAATGTGCTTTTGTACATTCTATTTTTCATAGATAGGAAAGCAAGCATATAAAAGTACCTTATAGAATAGATATATGTATAAATAGACAAGATAGAGGGATTGTGATTGAAACGATTTACACAGTATTTATACGAATATCAGCAAAGTGAAAGAATCAAAAATATAGGATTTGTAAAGGTGGAACAAGGAATCCAGGAGGAAAGAATACAGATACAAGCTAGAGGAATTTTCTTTTCTTCAATAAAAAAACTAAAAGTATATTTGGTTTGTAGAAAAGAGGATTCCTATGAAGGTGTTTTTCAAGGAGAAATAGAAAAGAAGAAACCATTCATACAATATATATTAACAGTTTCTAAGAAAGAGATAGAAAAGGAAGTTTGTGGAATTATTCTTGAAGATGAGGAACATAAGAGATATATGGCGACTTGGAATGGGGAAGTAATAAATGTAGATATGATTTTAACAGAGCCATTGAAGGAGATGGAGATAGAAGAAGATGAGATAGAAAAGAAGAAAGATATTTATGAAAAAATTCAACGGCGAGATTTAGCAAGACTGCCTAGAAGAGAATGGAAATTAGCGAACAACAATTTCCTTCTTCATGGATTTTACAATTATCATCATTTACTTTGGATTGAAGAAGAAGGAGAATTATATATCGGTGTTCCGGGAGTAAATCATGCTAGAGAAGTACAGGCGGCAAATGCCTTTGGATTTACAGAATTTAGAATAATGGAAAACAAAGACATAGAACTCACCGAGGATGAAAAGAATCTGAGAGAAGATTTTGGGTATTTTTGTAGGAGGATTAAAAGAAACGAATGAATCAAGATGAAAAATATATGAAAGAGGCAATTAAGCAAGCGAAAAAGGCATATGAGATGAATGAAGTACCAATTGGGTGTGTAATTGTGTGTGAAAATAAGATTATCAGTAGGGGATATAATAGAAGGACTACAGATAAAAATCCGCTTGCTCATGCAGAAATGATTGCTATAAAAAAGGCAAGCAAAAAGATTGGAGATTGGAGACTTGAAGATTGTACAATGTATGTAACCTTAGAACCTTGTCAAATGTGTTCTGGAGCAATTGTGCAATCTAGAATGAAAAAAGTAGTAGTTGGTTGTATGAATGCAAAAGCAGGATGTGCTGGTTCGATACTAAATCTGCTTCAAATGGAGGAGTTTAATCATCAAGTAGAATTGGAAACAGGAGTATTAGAAGCAGAATGCAGTCTTTTGATGAAAAATTTTTTTAAAGAACTGAGAAAAGCGAAGCAGAAGCATTGACATTTGTAGGTGAAACAGGGTATAATATAGTCTCGTGCAGCCGGGGTGTTAGCGGTACCTTGTACCCACAATCCGCTATAGTGGGGGTGATATTACACGGAGGGCTTTATTTTGTGAGGCTGCCCTTTGAAAGTGGCGTTGATGTTTGGGTCTTACGCGACAGGAATCCATGAACCGTGTCAGGTCGGGAACGGAGCAGCACTAAGTGGAACCTTCTGGGTGCCGTAAGGGTGCCTGGGCTGAGTTAACTACAAAGGTAACGTTCATGAAATGAGTTCGAAGTGTAATGCACGAAAAAAGGAGAGTTACAGAGTCCGTGAGGGCTCTTTTTTAATAGTAGGAGGAAATGATGAAGATTATACTGACGGCAATCAATGCAAAATATATCCATTCTAATTTGGCGGTTTATAGCTTAAAAGCATATGCAAAAAAATATGCAGACAATATTTCACTTTTAGAGTATACAATTAATCAGCAGTTAGACGAAATTTTGATGGATCTTTATAAACAAAAGCCAGATGTACTTTGCTTTTCCTGTTATATTTGGAATATATCTTATGTGGAAACGCTTATTCGTGAAATACATAAAATTTTACCTGATTTACCCATTTGGCTTGGAGGACCAGAAGTTTCCTATGATGCATCGAAAGTATTAGAAGAACTGCCTGAGGTAACCGGAGTCATAAAAGGTGAAGGAGAGGAAACATTTTTGGATATTGTTTCTTATTATATAGACAAGAAAGAAGAAAGCTACCTTCAAGATATAAAAGGAATTTCTTATAGAAATCAATGGGGAAAGATTATAGAAAATCCATGGCGTGAAATCATGGATTTAAGTAAAGTTCCGTTTGTATATGAAGATATGGATGAATTTAAGAATAAAATTATCTATTATGAAACAAGTAGAGGATGTCCATTTTCATGTAGTTATTGCTTGTCATCAGTTGATAAGTGTCTTCGGTTTCGTGACTTGGAATTAGTGAAGAAAGAATTGCAGTTTTTCCTTGATCATGAAGTTCCCCAAGTTAAATTTGTAGATAGAACGTTTAATTGTAAGCACGATCATGCATTAACAATTTGGAAATATATAGCAGAACATGATAATGGGATAACAAATTTCCATTTTGAAATATCGGCAGACTTGTTAAATGAAGAAGAGTTGGAACTCCTTGGAACAATGCGAGAGGGGCTAGTTCAATTAGAAATTGGAGTGCAATCGACAAATCCAAAGACAATTAAAGAAATAAAAAGAACAATGCGGTTTGAGAAAGTGGCTTGCGCAGTGCAACAAGTGAATTCTGGAAAGAATATTCACCAACATTTAGATTTGATTGCAGGGCTTCCATATGAAAACTATGAAAGTTTTGGACAATCGTTTAATGATGTGTATGCTCTTTCGCCAGAGCAATTGCAGTTGGGATTTTTGAAGGTGCTCAAAGGTTCTTATATGGAAGAACATACAAAAGAGTATGGATTAGTTTATAAAAGTCTTCCACCATATGAAGTTCTTTACACAAAATGGTTGCCATATGAAGATGTTTTGAAATTAAAAAGAATAGAGGAAATGGTAGAAAGTTATTATAATAGTGGACAGTTTTCTTATACCGTGAAACATTTAGTTAAAGAATTTTTGACCCCGTTTACTTTTTTTGAAAAGTTGGGAGAATATTATGAGGAGCATGCGTTTCATACAGTAAGTCATTCAAGAATTACACGATATGAAATTTTGCTTGGCTTTGTGGAAAAATATGTGAAAGAAAAAAGAGATTTATATCGACAATTACTTGTGTTTGATCTATATCTTCGAGAAAATATAAAAAGTCGTCCTATATTTGCGGGGGAAAATACAGTAGATAAAGAATGGCTCAGTGAATTTTATGAAAAAGAGTCAAAAGAACATCAATATCTATGTGGGTATGAAAAGTATGATAAACGGCAATTGAGAAAAATGACGCATATAGAGAAATTTACGTATGATGTACTAGGAGATGGCAGAAAAAAAGATACGATGATTCTATTTGATTATCAAAACCGTAGCAAGTTAAACTACCAAGCAACGATTTTTCATTTGTAGAATTGTGACTATTGTTTCTTGCAAAAAGGTGCTAAAGAGTATAAAATGAAAGTATTCTTTAGAAGAGAAGGGGTAATAAAAGATGAATTTCTATGATAAAAAGTTTAAGAAAATTGTATCTGTTGTCATATTGGTAGTTATTGTTGCGATGTTGGCAACATCTGTATTACCATATATCATGTAAAGAAAACCAAAATCGAGGGAGAGGGTTGGTTTATGCGTAAAGGAATCAAAGATAGCAAAAGAAGGAATGAACAAGAGAAAAAACACCGGAAAATAGCCAAAATATGTGGCTTGATTTTCGTGTGTTTTTTGTTTGTTTATGGAGTGATATACGCTATGTTATATCATCAAGTCAATAAACAAGCAAAAGAGAAAATATGTGAAGGAGTGTTTATTGGGAGGACAAATGTTTCTGGTATGAATGAGAAACAGGCTCTGAATGCTGTAGATCGGCAAGCAAAGTTATATGAGAAACAGAAAATTTTTCTATTAGCCGGAGATAAGAAAACAGAAGTTTTATTAGGAGAACTTGGATTTGATATTTTTAAAGAAGAAGATTTGATTAAAAATGCCATTGATTATGGAAAGAAAGGCAATGTATTCAGTCGCTATATTGAAATAAAGGATTTAAAGAAAAAGAATACAGTATTAAAACCAGTTTATCAAATAGAAAAAGAGAAAGCCAAGAAAGTTTTAACGGAAAAGTTAAAAGGAATCCTTCCAAAAGCAGTAGACGCAACGATTGCAAGAAAAGATGGAGCCTTTGTTTTAACAAAAGATCAACAAGGGAAAGAGTTAAACTCAGATAAGACAATTGATGCAATCAATCGATATTTAAACAAAGATTGGAATGGGAAAGAAGGAAAAATAGAAGTTGTTTCTGACGTAAAGAACCCACGTGTACAGAAGAAAGATTTGGAAAGTATTAAAGATCCTCTTGGAACATTTTCTACGTATTGTGGAAGTGGACAAACAAGAGTGGTTAATATAAAAAATGGAGTACAGAAAATTCATGGCTCAGTTATTATGCCCGGGGAAGAATTTTCAGTAGGAAAGGCAATGCAACCTTTTGAAAAAAGTAATGGTTATGTTGAGGCTGGAGCATTTGAGAATGGAGAACTTGTGCAAAGTATTGCTGGTGGAATTTGTCAAGTATCTACAACTTTATATAATGCCGTTATTGAATCGGAGCTGGAAGTGACAAGTAGACAGCCACACTCCATGACGGTTAGTTATGTGAAGCCTTCAAGAGATGCAGCTATTGCAGGAAATTATAAAGATTTTCGGTTTAAAAATAATTTGCAGACTCCGATTTTTATTGAGGGATATGTTGCAAATGGAAATGTAGTTTTCACAATTTATGGAAAAGAAACACGAAAAGCGGATAGAAAAGTAGAGTATATTAGTGAGGTGATTTCTACAGAAGCGCCTAAGAAAAAATATGTGGCACAAACGGGTGCTGCTATTGGATATTTATCAGAAAAGAAAGGCACACATAAAGGAATGATTGCACGACTTTGGAAAGTGGTTTATGAGGGGGGAAAAGAAGTTAGCAGAGATATTTTCAATAAAAGTTCTTATAATCCTTCGGTGACAACAGTTTCAGTAGGGACAGCGTCTACAAATCCTGCATATACGAAACAAATACAAGATGCGATTAGAACACAAGATGAAAGTAGAATAAGAACAGCTATTGCAGATGTAAAAGCTAAAGAAGCGGCTGCACAGGTTCCGATTCCAACACCGCAACCGCAAAACCCAACAGTACCTCAACAGCCAGTGCCTCCTACAGCACCACAGACTACACCATAAGGGAAAAATAAAAAGGATAGTACAGATGAAGATAGGGAATGTATCACAGACAGTTATTAGACGGTCTATATTAAAACAATTAAAGACGAAAAGAAAAGAAGCAATCATAGAACCATCCGTGGAAGAAATGTGTTCTGGAATTACTGTTCCGAATGGTTACCAGACGATTTTTACAAACGTCACATTATATGGGAATGAAAAAGATATTGCAATGTTTGCTTTTGCACAGGCATTAAATGATTTGTATACAAGAGGAGCATCTCCGATTGGCGTGAATTTAAGTATTTTACTGCCACCTTACGCATATGAATCCCGTTTAAAATCTATGGTGGAGTTTGCAGAGAAGATTGCAGAAAGACAAAACATACAGATTTTGAATGTAAAAGCACAGGTGAGTCCTGCAATTACAAAAGCTGTTATTACAGTTGTTGGAGTTGGAATGCTCGAAGAGGGAGAACTTATTCAAAGTTCTATGGGAAAGGCAAATCAAGATATTATTATGACAAAATGGATTGCCTTAGAAGGAACACTTCGGATTGTGCGAGAAAAAAAGGAAGAATTGGAACAACGGTTTGTCCCTACATTTATGGCGCAGATAAATCTTCTTGAAGAAAATTTATTTGCAGATAAAGAATTAAAATTAGCAAAAAAATATGGGGTTTCAGCGATGCATCAGATTACAGATGGAGGTATTCTTGCGGCATTATGGAATATGGCGGAAGCGTCAGATATAGGTGTGGAAATAGATTTAAAGAAAATCCCAGTCAAGCAGGAAACAATAGAAGTATGTGAATATTTTCAGTTGAATCCGTATCAAATGACGTCAGCAGGGAGTACGCTTTTAATGACAGAGAATGGAAAAGAGTTAGTGGAGTTGTTACTTAAAAATGGAATTCATGCCGAGGTGATTGGAAGAACCACAGCTGTAAAAGAAAGAGTGATTTTTAATCAAGAGGAAAAAAGATATATTGATAGACCGGCGCAGGATGAATTGTTGAAAATTTATGGAGTATAAAGGAGAAGACAATGAGAAAAGAAATACTGAGTTATATTGAAACACATAGTAGAGTGGAATTGAAAGAATTGGCAATTCTTTTAGGGACGGATGAGGTTACCGTTGCAAATGAAATTGCCGATATGGAGAAAGAAAAAATTATATGTGGTTATCATACATTAATTGATTGGGATAAAGCTGGAGTGGAGAAGATTACAGCATTAATTGAAGTTCGTGTTACACCACAGAGAAATCAAGGGTTTGATCGTATTGCAGAAAGAATTTATAATTATCCGGAAGTTTCTGCAGTTTACCTTATCTCAGGAGGATACGATTTGCTTGTTACTTTGGAAGGGAAAACATTGAAAGAAGTATCCATGTTTGTTTCGGAAAAACTTTCGCCAATAGAATCGGTAATAAGTACAGCGACACATTTTATTTTAAAGAAATATAAAGATCATTCAACTATATTGGTGAATAAATCTAAAGGAGAAAGGATACCGGTGATGCCATAATGAGAAATCCATTATCAGAAAAAATTGTAAATATTGCACCATCAGGAATTCGAAGATTTTTTGATTTGGTTAGTGAGATGGATGATGCTATTTCTTTGGGAGTAGGTGAACCGGATTTTGATACACCGTGGAAAATACGTGAAGAAGGTATTTACTCTCTTGAAAAGGGAAGAACCTTTTATACATCAAATGCAGGGTTAAAAGAATTAAAGCAAGAAATAAGCAGATATTTATCAAGAAAAATAAATGTAGAATATGATTTTAAAGATGAAATTATTGTGACTGTAGGTGGAAGTGAAGGGATTGATATTGCTTTACGCGCTATGCTGGATAAGGGAGATGAAGTTTTAATTCCACAGCCAAGTTATGTTTCGTATTTACCTTGTACAGTATTGGCAGATGGTGTTCCAGTGATTATACCTTTACAACGAAAGAATGAATTCAAACTAACGGTAGAAGAACTTGAAGAAGTTGTGACAGAAAAGACGAAAATACTTGTATTGCCGTTTCCTAATAATCCAACAGGTTCTATAATGACCAAAAAAGATTTAGAACCGATTGCGAAATTTGTAGTAGAGCATGATTTGTTTGTTTTATCAGATGAGATTTATTCAGAACTGAGTTACCAAGGGGACCATGTGTCAATAGCAAGTTTTCCGGGAATGAAAGAAAGAACAATTGTAATTAATGGATTTTCAAAGGGATTTGCTATGACAGGATGGCGGCTAGGATATGCCTGTGGACCGAAAAATATTATAGAACAAATGGTAAAAATTCACCAGTATGCAATTATGTGTGCGCCTACAAATAGCCAGTATGCAGCCGTAGAAGCGTTGAAAAATTGTGAAGACGAAGTGGAAAAAATGAGAACTGCCTATAATCAAAGGAGACGTTTTCTTGTTAATGAGTTTAAACGGATGAAGTTAGATTGTTTTGAACCTTATGGGGCATTTTATATTTTCCCAAGTATTAAAGAGTTTGGTATGACCTCAGAAGAATTTGCTATGAAATTTTTAGAAGAAGAGAAGGTTGCAGTTGTTCCAGGAACAGCGTTTGGAGAATGTGGAGAAGGATTTTTACGTATTTCTTATGCGTATTCACTAGAAGACTTAAAAGAAGCAATTGGAAGATTGGAAAAATTTATCAATCGATTGAGAGAAAGGACAGAAATAAATGCTTAATATCGTTTTATTTGAACCAGAGATACCTGCAAATACAGGTAATATTGGAAGGACTTGTGTAGCGACAAATACAAGACTACATTTGATAGAACCGTTAGGATTTCGACTAAATGAAAAGGCGTTAAAAAGAGCGGGTATGGATTATTGGAATGATTTAGATGTGACAACATACATTAATTTTGAAGAATTTTTAGAAAAAAATCCAAATGCAAAAATTTATATGGCAACAACGAAAGCGAAAAATGTGTACACAGATGTTACATATGAACCAGACTGCTATATAATGTTTGGCAAAGAAAGTGCAGGAATTCCAGAAGAGATTTTAGTAGAACATCAAGAAGAAAGTATTCGTATTCCGATGTCACATGACATTCGATCGTTGAATTTGGGAAATTCTGTAGCAATTGTTTTATATGAAGCTCTTCGACAAAATGGTTTTGCTAATATGGAGAAAGAAGGACATCTTCATCGCTTAGAGTGGAGGGAATAAAGTTATCATCCTTTAACTGTGGACTTTGAGTATAAAAAGTGTTATAACAATAACAGGCAAGAAATTGGAGGAGACTTTATGAAATATAAAAAGAGTGTACATAGAACATTTGCGTTGATTACACAGGTTGGAATAAGCATGATTGTTCCTATTTTGATGTGTGCATGGATAGGTTCTTATCTTGAAGAAAAGTTTTCATTGCCAATTTTTATCCCCCTTGTCATTATGGGAGTTTTAGCTGGGGGAAGAAATGTTTACTATTTAGTCAGACACGCGAATGAAGATTCAGAGGATGAAGAAAATGATAAATAATTCAGCAGATGAAACATTGAAGGAATTAATCGCGGGTATCATTGTATATGGAACGGTTGTGCAGATTCCGGTATGCTTTATTGCAACAGGGAATCTTTCTTATTTGTCTTTAGGATTATGGATAGGCGTTGTTGTGGCAATC
Organism: Faecalimonas sp.; assembly: GCA_029264305.1. GTDB lineage: Bacteria > Bacillota > Clostridia > Lachnospirales > Lachnospiraceae > Faecalimonas. The sequence goes on from JARICA010000008.1 coordinate 96,954, forward strand.
GGGATGGCACTTCATATGAAACGTTCCATAGAAGATGCTTTGGACTTGGGAGAAGCAGGAGCAGCAAAACATATGAGAAAAATGTATGCACTGCGATATGTAAGTGTAGCAATTATATTTGGTGCTACAGTTTATTTTGACGTTGGGAATCCAATTACACTGCTAGTCGGTGTTTTGGGATTAAAAATAGGGGCTTATTTGCAGCCTCACACACATAAAGTGTTGTTGAAATTAAAAAAATCTAAGTAAAGGAGGTTGAAGCACGTGGGAAATGGACTAGGGATATTAGCGGCTAAAGAAGCGGACTTTATGATTCATTCACTTGTAAAGTTCAAACTGTTCGGCCAAGATTTATACTTGACAACGACTCATGTCAGTATTTTTATCATATGCGTTGGGCTGATTATATTTGCTCTTGTCGCAAGGATAAAGTTAAAAGATACTGATGGAAAACCGAGTAAATTTCAAAATGTGGTGGAATACATCGTTGAGACGTTAGATAGTATGGTGCATGGTGGTATGGGCAAAAAGGGAATACCATATAGAAACTATATTGGAACACTATTCCTATTTATTCTGTTTAGTAATATCTCAGGATTGCTTGGTTTAAGACCACCAACAGCGGATTATGGTGTTACATTTCCACTTGGTATTATTACATTTTTCTTGATTCAATTTAATAATATCAGGTACAACAAATTTGGTGCATTTACAGATTTGTTTAAGCCATTGCCGTTTCTATTCCCAATAAATCTGATTGGAGAAATTGCGGTGCCATTTTCATTATCATTGCGTTTGTTCGGAAATGTATTATCGGGAACAGTAATTATGGCTTTGCTTTATGGATTATTATCCAATATCGCAATTGCATGGCCAGGATTCTTGCACATTTATTTCGATATCTTTTCTGGAGCGATTCAAACATACGTATTCTGTATGTTGACAATGGTATTTGTCAGTGACAAGATACCGGACAAAAAGTAACAAGAAAAACAAAAACATATTTTAGGAGGATTTAACTATGAATGGAATTTCAAATGAAGCATTAATTTTAGCGTGTTCAGCAATCGGTGCTGGTCTTGCAATGATCGCAGGTATCGGACCTGGTATTGGACAAGGTGTTGCAGCAGGTCATGGTGCATCAGCAGTAGGTAGAAACCCAGGAGCAAAATCAGACATTACATCTACAATGTTACTTGGTCAGGCCGTAGCGGAAACAACTGGTCTTTACAGTTTGGTTATCGCACTTATCCTGTTATTCGCTAACCCATTATTAGGTAAACTTTAAGAATAACGGAAATTGAAAATAAGATAAGGAAGGAGGCTGAACCTTGGAACGATTATTTACCCTTGATGCACAGTTCCTTTTCGATGCGATAGTATTGGCAATCAGTATGCTTGTTATGTTTACATTTTTATCCTATCTTTTGTTTGAACCAGTAAGAAACTTATTGGAAAAGCGAAGACAAAGGGTCTTAGATGAGCAAGAAACGGCTAAGAAAGAAAGAACAGATGCTAATGCATATAAGGAAGAGTACGAAAAGAAACTAAAAGAAGTGGATAAAGAGGCACAAGAAATTTTAAGTGCCACACGCAAAAAGGCAATGCAAAACGAAGCAAAAATTATTGCTGAAGCAAAAGAAGAGGCAGCCCGTATTATAGAACGCGGAAATGCGGAAATTGAATTGGAAAAGAAACGTGCATTAGATGAAATGAAGCAAGAAATGATTACAATCGCCTCTATGATGGCTGGAAAAGTTGTATCTGCTTCTATTGATACAAGTGTACAGGAGAGTCTAATTGAAGAAACATTAAAAGAAATGGGTGACAGTACATGGCTAAGTTAGTTTCTAAAACATATGGAGATGCATTATTTTCTGTAGCTATGGAAGAAAATCGTGTGGACACTTTTGCGGAAGAAGCAAAAGGGCTGACAGCCGTTTTTTCTGAAAACCAAGAACTTCAGAGATTAATGGACAATCCAAAGATTATTAAAGAAGAAAAAATAAAACTAATCGAAGAAACTTTTACAGGTCATGTATCAAAAGAAATTATCGGACTGATTGCACTTTTAATTGCAAAAGGGCACTCAAAAGACATTTCGTCCGTATTTGACTATTTTATAGCACTTGTAAAAGAGGAAAAGAAAATAGGTACTGCATTTGTTACAACTGCAATAGAATTAACAGATGTACAAAAAAGTGCAGTGGAACAAAGGCTTTTAGAAACAACCCGTTACGAGAATTTTGAAATGAATTATTCGGTAGATGAAAGTCTTATTGGCGGAATGGTTATCCGTATTGGTGATAGGGTTGTAGACAGCAGTATTCAGACAAAACTTTATGAATTGTCTAAGCAGTTGAAAAGTATTCAGATATAAAATATAAAAGAAAGGTGGATTCGCTCCATGAATTTAAGACCAGAAGAAATCAGTTCTGTCATTAAAGAACAGATTAAAAGATATGCGTCAGATTTAGAAGTATCTGATGTGGGAACGGTTATTCAAGTAGCTGATGGTATTGCGCGTATCCACGGTCTAGAAAACGCAATGCAGGGAGAACTTTTGGAGTTCCCTGGGGAAGTATACGGTATGGTGTTAAACCTTGAAGAAGATAATGTTGGTGCTGTTCTTTTAGGAGACAACAGAAACATTAACGAAGGGGATACCGTAAAAACAACTGGAAGAGTAGTAGAAGTTCCAGTTGGAGATTGTATGTTAGGTCGTGTTGTAAACGCACTTGGACAACCTATTGATGGGAAAGGACCTATTCAGGCAAAAGCATATCGTCAGATTGAAAGAGTTGCCTCAGGTGTTATTTCGCGTAAATCAGTAGACACACCGTTGCAGACAGGAATCAAGGCGATTGACTCTATGGTACCAATTGGAAGGGGACAGCGTGAGTTGATCATCGGGGATAGACAGACAGGTAAAACTGCAATCGCTATTGATACGATTATCAATCAAAAAGGGCAAGGAGTAAAATGTATTTATGTTGCAATTGGACAGAAAGCGTCAACAGTTGCAAATATTGTACAGACATTTGAAGAATATGGTGCAATGGATTATACAACTGTTGTTGCATCTACAGCAAGTGAACTTGCTCCACTTCAATATATCGCACCATATGCAGGTTGTGCTATGGGTGAAGAATGGATGGAAAAGGGAGAAGACGTATTGATCGTGTATGACGACTTGTCTAAACATGCGACAGCATACCGTACACTTTCATTACTTCTTAGAAGACCACCAGGACGTGAAGCTTACCCTGGAGATGTATTTTATCTTCATTCAAGACTTTTAGAGAGAGCGGCAAGATTGTCAGATGAGTTGGGAGGAGGATCTCTTACAGCCCTTCCAATTATTGAAACGCAAGCAGGGGATGTATCTGCTTATATTCCAACAAACGTTATTTCGATTACGGATGGACAAATTTTCCTTGAAACAGAAATGTTTAATGCAGGTTTTAGACCAGCGATTAACCCTGGTATTTCTGTATCGAGAGTTGGTGGTTCGGCACAGATTAAAGCGATGAAGAAAATTGCAGGTCCAATTCGTATTGACCTTGCACAATATCGTGAGTTGGCAGCATTCGCACAGTTTGGATCAGAACTTGATGCGGATACAACAGAACGTCTTGCACAGGGAGCACGTATTAAAGAAATGCTAAAACAACCTCAATATCAGCCAATGCCGGTTGAATATCAGGTTATTATTATTTACGCTGCAACACAGAAATATTTATTAGATATTCCAGTAGAGCGTGTTCTAGAATTTGAAAAAGGATTGTTTGAATTTATTCAGACAAAATATCCAGAAATTCCAGAGGCAATTAAAGTGGAAAAAGTGATTTCTGATAAAACAGAAGAAACACTTGTAAATGCAATCAATGAGTTCAAAAAAGAATTCTAAATAGAGGAGAATTGTCATGGCATCAATGAGAGAAATAAAACGGCGTAAAAGCAGTGTACAAAGTACACAACAGATTACAAAAGCCATGAAACTTATTTCTACCGTAAAATTGCAAAAAGCAAGAATGCGTGCAGAGAATTCAAAAGCATACTTTGAGTGTATGTATTCTACAGTGACATCTATGCTTGCAAAAGCGGGAAATATAGAACACCCATATTTGAAAGCAGGAGATTCAAAGAAAGTCGGTATTGTTGTTGTTACTTCTAATAGAGGACTTGCTGGAGGATACAACTCAAATGTAGTAAAACTCATTACGGAAAGTGGCATCGCAAAGGAAGATGTTCGGTTATATCTTGTTGGTAAAAAAGGAGCAGAGAGCCTTGTAAGAAAAGGCTATGAAGTTGTTCTTGATTGTTCTGATATGATAGAAGAACCGGCTTATGCAGATGCACAGGCACTAAGTAAAAGACTGCTTACAGATTTTGCTAATGGAGACATTGGTGAAATTTATGTAGCGTATACATTTTTCAAAAATACGGTAACACATATTCCGACATTAAGAAAATTACTTCCAGTTGACACGTCAACTGTAGCAGAAGAAAATGCGTCAGAAAACAATAACGTATTAATGAATTTTGAGCCAGAGGAAGAAAGGGCAATTAGCCTTCTTGTTCCGAAGTATATGACAAGTATTTTATATGGTGCATTTGTTGAAGCAGTTGCAAGTGAAAATGGTGCTCGTATGCAAGCAATGGATTCTGCAACAAATAATGCGGAAGAAATAATTGAGGACTTGGCATTAAAATATAATAGAGCCCGTCAGGGTGCTATTACACAAGAATTAACAGAGATTATAGCCGGTGCGGATGCACTATAGCAGCGGCGTTTATCTTTAGAAAAAGGTAGGAGTGAAAAAATGGCAGAAAGAAATATAGGTAAAATCACTCAAATTATTGGTGCGGTATTAGATATTAAATATGCTGATGGAAATCTTCCTGAAATTAATGAAGCCATTGATATTACAAGAAGTAATGGTGAAAAATTAGTTGTGGAAGTTGCACAACATTTGGGTGATGATACGGTAAGATGTATCGCCATGGGTCCAACAGATGGACTTATTAGAGGTATGGAAGCAGTCGCAACAGGCGCGCCTATTTCTGTTCCAGTAGGTGAAAATACATTAGGACGTATCTTTAACGTACTTGGAGAAGCAATCGATGAGAAACCTGCACCGACAGATGTAGAGTATGCACCGATTCATAGAAAGGCTCCTGCATTTGAAGAACAGGCAACAGAAGCTGAGATGCTTGAAACAGGTATCAAGGTAATCGACTTGCTTTGCCCTTATCAGAAAGGTGGTAAAATCGGTCTGTTTGGTGGTGCAGGTGTAGGAAAAACAGTATTAATTCAAGAATTGATTACAAATATTGCTACAGAACATGGTGGATACTCTGTGTTTACAGGTGTAGGAGAGAGAACTCGTGAAGGAAATGACCTTTACTATGAAATGATGGAATCAGGGGTTATCAATAAAACGGCCATGGTATTTGGGCAAATGAATGAGCCACCTGGAGCTCGTATGCGTGTAGGTCTTACAGGGTTGACAATGGCAGAATATTTCCGTGATAAAGGTGGAAAAGATGTTCTTTTATTTATTGATAATATTTTCCGTTTTACACAGGCAGGTTCGGAAGTTTCTGCGTTGCTTGGACGTATGCCTTCGGCAGTAGGATATCAACCTACATTACAGACAGAAATGGGAGCATTACAAGAACGTATCACTTCAACAAAGAATGGTTCTATTACATCTGTACAGGCTGTATATGTGCCTGCCGATGACTTAACTGACCCAGCACCAGCAACAACATTCGCCCACTTGGATGCGAAAGTTGTATTATCTCGTGCGATTACAGAACTTGGTATTTATCCAGCTGTAGATCCATTGGAATCTTCATCTCGTATGTTAGATCCTCATATTGTAGGAGAAGAGCATTATAAAGTTGCTCGTGGTGTGCAGGAAATTCTTCAGAAGTATAAAGAATTACAAGATATTATTGCAATGCTTGGTATGGATGAATTGTCAGAAGAAGATAAATTGACAGTATCTCGTGCAAGAAAAATTCAGAGATTCTTATCACAACCATTCTTCGTAGCAACACAGTTTACAGGATTTGAAGGAAGATATGTTCCAATTAGTGAGACAATTCAGGGATTTAAAGAAATTCTAGAAGGAAAACATGATGATGTTCCAGAAGGATATTTCTTAAATGCAGGTAATATTGACGATGTATTAGCACGCGTGCAGTAGGAGGTGTTTCCTATGGCAGAGAATGTATTTGAATTGAGAATTATTTCTCCTGATGAGGTGTTTTATGAGGGAGAATCGTCCTTCCTTGAATTTGTATCTGTAGAAGGAGAAATGGGAGTTTATAAAAATCATATTCCGTTAACAACTATATTAGAGCCTTGTGTAATGAAAATTCATCAGGGAACGGAAATGAAGAAAGCCGTTATTCTTGGAGGTTTTTTAGAAATTCTTCAAGAAAAAATTACTGTTCTTGCAGAAGACGCACAATGGCCAGAAGAAATTGATGTTGCCCGTGCAGAAGAAGCAAAAAAACGTGCTGAGGAACGTCTTAACAGTAAAAGTAATTCGATTGATGTTGCTCGAGCAGAAGCAGCATTGAAAAGAGCTATTGCTAGAATTAATGGTGTAAAATAAAGAAAGATTGGTGCTTTAACAAAGAAATTTGTTTAAGCATCAATTTTTTTGACCAAAATATTAAAAAAGAGAGAAATGTATTTTTTATAGAGCCTCGTCGGTTCAATGGAAGCACGATTTTTGTTAAAAAACATATAATACATTAGAGAAAATGTGAAGGGAAGAAAAGTAATGGATTATAAATTACCTTATTATATGACATATCCGATGCCTTTTGAATACGATGACGAAAGAAAAGAAAGGCAAGATATAGAATACATGAAAAGTCTCTATCCAATCACGGTGAAAAAAATACTTCCATTTGTGGAAGATGAATGTGAACGAATGGAGTATGAGGGGAGCATGATTTATGATGAGTATCCAGATATGTTAGGGATTCGATTGATGTGTAATCGAATTTGTGAACGGGTAGAAGCAATGGATCGGAGAGAAGATATCGAAGATGAGTTGGAAATGCAACAAAAAAAACTAAATAATCGAGAAAATATTAGAAATATTGTAGAGGTTTTGTTATTGCATGAATTGATGAAAAAGAGAAATGAGCATCGAAGACGTAGAAGAAGATTTTATTGATATAGACGATTGATATGAGGTGTGATAGAATAAAAAGAAAAGACAGTAATCTATAGAAAAAGTAGTAGATTACTGTCGAATTTCTTTTTTCTTTCCGTTGGAAAAATATTTTACAAATAAAGATTTTATGTTATAATAAAAACATACTATGCTCAAAATTAGAAAGACTAGTTAAAAAGAAAATTAAGATAGAAATAGGAATAAATATCCAGTAATCGAGGTGCAATATGGAGCAATATATTATAAAGGGAGGAACACCACTAGTTGGGGAGGTACAAATTGGTGGTGCTAAAAATGCAGCACTTGCAATACTTGCAGCTGCAATAATGACAGATGAAACAGTTACAATTGATAATTTGCCAGATGTAAACGACATTAATGTGTTGTTAGAAGCAATGGCAGGTATAGGTGCTACAATTCAAAGAGTAGACCGTCATACAGTAAAGATTAATGGTAGTGGAGTAAGAGATTTTAGCATTGAGTATGATTATATTAAGAAAATTCGTGCATCCTATTATCTTTTAGGAGCATTACTTGGGAAATACAATAAAGCAGAAGTAGCTCTTCCTGGGGGCTGTAATATTGGAAGTAGACCAATTGATCAGCATTTAAAGGGATTCAAAGCAATTGGTGCAGAAGTAGTTATTGAACATGGAAAGATTATTGCTGAAGCGGAACAGTTGAAAGGAACACATTTATATTTTGATGTTGTTAGTGTAGGAGCAACAATCAATGTTATGATGGCAGCAGCTATGGCTGAAGGAACGACGATTATGGAAAACGTTGCAAAAGAGCCTCATGTAGTAGATGTTGCAAACTTCTTAAATAGTATGGGTGCAAATATTAGAGGTGCAGGAACAGATGTAATTAAAATAAAAGGTGTTTCTAAATTGCATAAGACAGAGTATTCTATTATTCCAGATCAAATTGAAGCAGGAACATTTATGATGGCAGCTGCAGCAACAAAGGGAGATGTTATGGTAATGAATGTCATCCCGAAACATTTAGAAGCAACTACAGCAAAATTAGTAGAAATTGGTTGCGAAGTAGAAGAGTTTGATGATGCAGTTCGTGTTGTGGCGAAAGAAAGATTGAAACATACACAAGTGAAAACACTTCCATATCCAGGATTTCCAACAGATATGCAGCCACAAATGGGTGTGACATTGGCACTTTGTTCAGGGACAAGTACGATTACAGAAAGTATTTTTGAAAATCGTTTTAAATATTTAGATGAATTAGCTCGAATGGGTGCAAACATCAAAGTAGAAGGGAATTCTGCAACAATAGAAGGTGTAGAAAGATTTTCGGGAGCAAGAGTGAGCGCACCAGATTTAAGAGCGGGAGCAGCACTTTGCATAGCAGGACTTGCGGCTGACGGAATTACAATAGTAGATGATATTGTGTATATTCAAAGAGGATATGAACGATTTGAAGAAAAATTAAGAAAGCTTGGAGGCATGATCGAAAAGGTTTCTAGCGAAAAAGAAATTCAGAAGTTTAAATTTAAGGTTGGGTAAAAAAGAGGGAGGTATCTCCCTCTTTTTGTATTTGAGTTTATGATAAAGCGTAAAAAATCTACACTTTATCATAAAAAAACATATAGAAAAATTTTATCAAAATAGATAAAATAAAAGGGGTGTGCATAAGCATATGAAGAGGAGGAAAAATGGATGAAAAAGAAGAAACTTGCACGAGTTAGTGCGACGGTCTTAGCAACAGTACTAGCATTTACTGGGACGGGACTTACAAGTTTTGCTGCAAATGGTTTGCAAGTAAAAGTTCAATCGGATTCACAGACACAGATGAGTTCAGAATTAGAAATTGTGTATGCGAATAATTATAATAACGTAAATATTCGAACACAAAATTTTGATGACAACTGGAAATTTTATTTGGGAGATGCAGGAGATGCACAAGCAAATGCGTTCGATGATTCCAAATGGGAGAGTATTTCCATTCCCCATGATTATAGTATTCAACAAGATTATACGACAGCACTAGATGCAGAAAGTGGATATCTTTCAGGGGGAACGGGCTGGTATAGAAAACATTTTGTAGTCGGACAAGAATTTGCCGGAAAAGAACTTCGTCTTGATTTTGATGGAGTATATATGAATGCAACAGTATATATCAATGGTGAAAAAGTAGGTACACATCCTTTTGGTTACACACCATTTTCTTTTGATATTTCTGATAAGGTTAAAATTGGAGAAGAAAACGTAGTTGCAGTTAAGGTAGAGCATAAAACACCATCTAGTCGTTGGTATTCTGGCAGTGGTATTTATCGTAGCGTAAATTTATCTGTGATGGATAAAGTGCATATTGGATTAAATGGAACAAAAGTAGAAACACCTAAATTAGAAACAGAAAAGGGAAATAATGTTACTACGAATGTAAAAACAACCGTATTAAATGAAAGTAAAGAAGCGACGAATGTGACTTTAACACATACAATCTACAAAAAAGGTACAAAGGAAAGCATCGGTACTTCTACAACAAATGCGAAAAATATTCCAGCAGGTACGGAAGCAGTTATTGATGCTAATGTGCAAGCAAAGAATCCTACACTATGGAGTCCTGAAAATCCTGCACTTTATACTATTCATACAGAGGTAAAAGTCGGGAATAAAGTGGTAGATACATATGATACAGAATATGGTTTCCGTTATTTTAGTATGGATAAAGATCACGGTGCATTTTTAAATGGTAATAAAATCAAATTAAAAGGTGTATGTATGCATCATGATCAAGGGGCACTTGGGGCAGCAGCTTATAGACGCGCAATTGAACGCCAAGTAGATATTTTAAAAGAAATGGGATGTAACTCTATCCGTGTAACACATAATCCAGCAGCCTCTGCTTTAATTGAAATTTGCAATGAAAAAGGAATGCTTGTGATTGATGAAATGTTCGATGGATGGCAACATGCAAAAAACAATAATAACAATGATTACTCTGTATGGTTTAATAAACAAATTGAATCAGGCAATACAATTATTGGAAAGAAAGACAATATGACATGGGCTGAGTTTGATTTGAAAGCAGCAATCAATCGTGGAAAAAATGCACCTTCTATTATCATGTGGTCTCTTGGAAATGAGATTCAAGAAGGTACAGGTGGAAAAACAGGCTTCCAGCAAAAAGCTCCAGATTTAATTAGATGGGCTCAGGAAGCTGACAGTACAAGAATGGTAACAATCGGAAGTAATGCGGTAAAAGGTGCAGCTACTGGAGAGCATGCAAATATTGCCGATTTATTGACAAAAGCAGGGGGGGCTTCTGGAACAAACTATTCAAAGGACAAACAGTATGATGAGGCACATAAAGCACATCCGACATGGAAAATTTATGGTTCTGAAACTGCATCATCTATAAATAGCCGTGGCGTTTACTACCATAAAGGTACAGGTGGACGATATGAAAAAACAAGACAGTTGACTTCCTATGATAAGTCAAAGGTAGGTTGGGGAGCTTTGGCAAGCGAAGCTTGGTATGATGTTATCACAAGAGATTTCGTAGCAGGAGAATATGTATGGACAGGTTTTGATTATATTGGTGAACCAACTCCTTGGAATGGAACTTATCCAGGAGAAATGGACACAAACAATTTTGAAACAAATCCGAAAAATTCTTACTTTGGAATTATTGATACAGCAGGTTTCCCAAAAGATAGTTATTATTTTTATCAAAGTCAATGGAATGATAAGGTAAATACACTTCATGTTCTTCCAACATGGAATAAAGATGGTCTTGTAGTAGACAACAAAGGAAACGTAGAAGTTGTTGTATATTCTGATGCAGCTAAGGTAGAATTGAAGTTAAATGGAAAAAGTTTAGGTACAAAAGAATTTGAAACAAAAACAACGAAAGATGGATATACTTATAAAAAGGTAAAAGGAACAAGAGATAGTCATGAAAATTTATACATGACTTGGGAAGTTCCGTATGCAGCAGGAACTTTGGAAGCGATTGCTTATGATGAAAGTGGAAAGAAAATTGAAAAAACACAGGGACGTTCTGTAGTAAAAACAGCAGAAAAAGAAGCGAATTTATCTGTTAGTGCAGATCGAAAAGAAATCGTAGCAGATGGAAAAGATCTTTCTTACATTACAGTTGATGTAACAGATGCAAAAGGAAATATAGTTCCAGATGCAGATGACCGTGTGAAATTTACTGTAAAGGGAGATGGAGTTTTAGTAGGTGTAGACAATGGAAGTTCTCCAGATCATGACTCTTACAAAGCAGATAATAGAAGAGCATTTAGTGGAAAAGTACTTGCAATCGTAAAATCCACAAAAAAAGCAGGAGAATTTACAGTGACTGCATCAGCAGAAGGATTAAAATCTTCTGAAGTGAAGGTGAAAACAACACCGGTGAAAAGCGATAGTGTAGAAAAACAGATAGATAGCTATTACATGGCAAAGAACTATTATGTGAAAGCAAATGTAGAACCAAAACTTGCAGATACAATTGAAGTTCGTTATTCGGATGGAACAAAAGCAAGTAAAAAAGTTACATGGGATAAAATTCCTGCAGATAAACTTACACAGACAGGAACATTTGTTGTAAAAGGTGTCGTAGAAGATGCTGGAAAAGTTTCTGTAAATGTAAATGTGATTGATGAAATAGGTGGTATGCTAAATTATTCTGCGACAACACCACTTGGGAAAAAACCAGTACTTCCAGAACGTAGACCAGTTGTACTTGCAAATGGCGAAGTGTTAACTACAACATTTGAGGTGAACTGGGATGAACCGAAGGATGAAGTATATAACAAAGAGCAAACAGTTGTTGTGAAAGGAAAAGCAAATGTCTTAGGACAAGAATTGCCAGTAACAGCATCTATTCGCGTACAAAAGGCACAATTTGATATTGGCAGCAGTGTTTCTAAAGATGCAGCGGAAGTAAAAGAAAATTGCAAGAAGATATCAGATACATTGGCTGCAATTCATGATGGAAATACAAAATATCAGGCTGTAGGAGAAAACACACCAAATCCAAGTCTGTGGTCAAACTATGCAAATTCACAAGGTGCGGATGGAGTAAACAAGGCAGAATTAACATTCCGTTATGATACAACATTTGCGTTAGGTGAAGTAGTCATTCACTTTGCAAAAGATAGTTGGTCTGCTAGATATCCAGATGCAGGAAAAACAGAAATATATGTATCTGCTTCCGGTGAAGCCAATAGTTGGATAAAGGTAGAAGCTAATGAAACAATGGGACAAGAAGTTGCCGGACCTGTAGCAAATACAGGGGTAAAACCATACAAATATTCTTTTAGTTCACCATATGGTGCTACATTTGTTAAAATCTGTTTAACAAATAAAGAAGAAAATCTCGGAAATCGTAAGCCGTGTACTGCAATTACAGAAGTAGAGTTGAAAAAGGCTAACGAAAAATTTGTTACAAATGCAACTGCAAAATTAGAATCATTAACATTAAATGGAGAAGTATTACCAAGTGATGTTTTAGAAAAAGGAACATATTCCACACCGGCACTTGTTGCTAATTTAGAAAATGTAAAGGGTGCTGATAATGCTGCGGTAACAATTCTTCCAGAATATAAAGAAGTAGTAAGAGTAATTATTGAATCAGAAGATCATGCAACTAGAAATGTTTTTGAAATCAAATTGAATCAAGAAGCAAATCAGAGACCAGATTCTTCAAATTTAGATTATCCGATTAGCAAATTAAAAGGTAGGGTAATTGCTGGAAATGAACTTCCAAATCCAACACAAAATGAAGGTTCTAAAGAATATGTAATTGATGGAAAAGCAGATACACATTGGCATACAGACTGGTCAAACGGCAATCCAGATACGCCTCTTGAAAAACGTTGGATAGGTTTTAATTTTGAAAAACCAGTTAAAATTGATGCGCTTCGTTATCTTCCAAGAACAAAAGATGGAAATAATGGTTCTGTAACAGAATATAAGGTAGAATACAAAGCAACTGATGATGCAGATTGGAAAGTAGCTCCAATTTTAAAACCAGACGGTTCTACAGCAGAGACAGGAACATGGGATAAAGAAGATTCTTCATGGAAATTAGCTACTTTTGAACCGATTACTGTAAAGCAAGTTCGTTTAGTAGGGGTACACACATGGTTAGATAGTAAGCCAGATAAACATATGGCGGCTGCAGAACTTCGTGCGCGAACAGTAAAAGAAACAATAGATCTTTCAAAACCAGAAAATGGAATTAAAGTTGAGGTTCTTGGATTAAATGATAAAGGTGAAATTGAAGTTCCGGTAGTTAATGCGGAAAATCCAGTAAAACCAGCAGTAAAAGTAACGGATAAAGAAGGAAATATTCTAAAATGGGGAATTGATTATAAAGTAGGTTATGAAAATAACACAGTTTTTTCTACAAATGGAAGCAAAGCGAAAGTAATTGTAGAAGGTATGATTGATTATTCTGGAAAAGTTTCTAAAGAATTTTCAATTACAAAAACACCAAAACAGATATCTAGTATTTTTGTGAAAGAAAATCCGAAAAAGAATTATTTAGTTGGAGAAAAATTCTCTCCATCAGGACTTGTTTTGACACTTGTTTATAATGATAAGACAGAAGAAGAGGTTGCTTATTCAGAAGCAACAGCAAAAGATTTTGCATTTACCCCAACTCTTGATAAGTCTTTAACAGAAACAGATAAACAGGTGACAGTAACATATGCTGGAAAGAGTGTAAAAATTGATATTACAGTATCGCCAGCTAGTAAACCAAATCCTGAAAAGCCAAATAAACCAAATGCAGATAAAATTGAAGGAAATACCTCAAATAGCGGACAACAACATAATACAACTACAAGTTCTCATCCAGTTAAAACAGGAGATTCAGCGAATGTTGTAATTCCTATTACTATGATGGTTGTAGCAATTTTTGGAATAGGTGCAGTTGTCATTTTTAAAAGAAAAAGAAAATAATTTTTAGTTAGATATGAAAAGAGCGTTGCGCAATAAATGAGTTCATTTATTACGTGACGCTTTTTTTGGAGGAATATGTTTGTATTGCACAATATATACGGGTAAAATGATTGAAAATTATTATTTTTTTGTATATATTATCAGATTGACCTATTTTGGTGTGCGTTGTATCATGAAGAGTATGAGAATTGATGCATAATTTCGTCATAATTACTAATTGATGGAAATTGAAATGGAATAAGAAAGAGAGAAAATTTATGAAAAGAAAAAAAATATGGCTAACATTAGGAATCATGGTATCTGCAGTAAGTATTTCAGTAACGACAATACCTAATCAAAGGGAAGTATATGCAAAAACAGAGTATATGCAAACGATGTCAAATGAGAAAAAAAACATTTCTCCAAAAGAATATAATAGATTAGCATTAGAATTTGTAAAATCACTAAAGCCTGATACATTTAAGACGTGGGATCAGTCTATTGCTAAAATGACAGAAGAAGAGGCAAGGGAGATTAAATCATTTTTAGATCAGAATATTATTAAAAATGAAAAAGATGATTATCAGAAAGCAAAAAAAATTTATGAGTGGATTATGAAAAACATTAGATATGCAAGACCACAGGATCAAAATGTAGGATTAAGACCATACGATGTTTTTAAATATAAGGTTGCGGTTTGTGGAGGATATTCTAATTTGTATAAAGCTATGTTAAATCTTGAGGGAATTCCATCTGTATTAGTTACAGGAAATACATCAGCAGGTGCTCATGAATGGAATATGGTATATGCGAATGGAAAATGGTTTTTTTCCGATAGTACATGGGGAAGTAGTGATGAAAAATGGTTTGATTATGGATTTGAACAATTTGCTAAGGATCATATGGTTTTAGATGTACAACAAGTTTTTACCACAGATGAGAATGGAGTTATTTTGGGATTTCATAAAGGAATGGCTGTTATAGGTGTGAAAAATGGGATAAAAACATTAACTGTTCCAAAGAAATATAATGGAACTGATGTTACATCAGTGGCATATACAGTGTTTGATGAAAAATATGCACTTGAGAATATTATATTAACTGAAAAAGTTACAAATGTGGATGTGGAAAGTCAATCTAAAATGTTAAAGAGTATAAAAGTTCCTCAAGAAAACACATATTATGCTTCTAAAGATGGAGTGTTATTTACAAAAGATTTTTCTAGAATTTTAATGTATCCTTTTGCAAAGGAAGAAAGAAGTTTTGTTATACCAAAAGAAGTAAGAGAATATGATTCAAAAGAAACATTTAAAACGCCACAGTTAGGTGAGATTTTAGTGGAAGAAGGAAATAAAACTTTTTCTTCTTATGATGGGGCGATTTATAATAAAGAAAAAACAATGCTTCTTACAGTTCCAGAGGGAAAAAATAAAATTTATATTCCTGGAACTGTTGTTTTAGATAATATTGCTTTGAATGGAAAACAGAATTTAAAAGAAGTTATTCTAGAAGACGGAATGAAAAATATTCCACCATATACATTTAGTGGATGTACAGGTTTGAAGAAAATTTACATACCTGCATCTGTAACAAATATTGCGAAAGAATCTTTCAATGCTGTGGATTTGAAAGAAGTAATTGTTTGCGGACAAAGAAATAGTGAAGCAGAAAAATTTGCGAAAATAAATGGAATGAAATTTGAAGATGTGAAAGCATTGGAAATAAAATTAAAGGAAACAAAAGAGGTTATTGCTAAAGCCAAAGAATTTGAAGATGTGGATAAGTATACAGAAGAAAGTGTAGAAATATTACGTAAAGTTATTAATGAAGCAGAAAAGACAGTACAAATAGAAGGTGTAACAGTAGAAGAATTGGATAGAGTTATTGAAAAACTGAATACTACTATTTCTGCAATGGAAGAAAAGATAGAACCTGAAAAACCACAAGTTTCTAAAGAAATTCAAAGGAAGATAGAAGAAGTCAATACGTTGCTTAAAAAAGCAGAAAAATATGATAATACAAATAAATATACAGAAGAAAGTATAGCGGTATTGCGTAAAGTCATTAAAGAAGGAAAAGTTGTAGTGGCTAAAGAGAACGTAACAGTAGAAGAATTGGATACAATTATAATGAAATTAAATAAATCTATTGCTGAAATGAAAGAGGTGGAAATAAAAAATCCACCAAAAGACGAAAAAACACAGGGGAATATGTTGCAAGAAGAGCAAGGAAATGTACCGAAAACAGCAGATACATCTGTTCCAGGAATAGCTGGATTGGGAGGAATGGTGAGTATGGCAATTATTGCGTTCTTACAAAAGAAAAAAAGATAAAAACAAGGTTGTGATAAAGTAAATAGACTTAAATAAGATAGCAATATGGAAAGTGAGGAAGGGAAATGAAGAAGAAAAAAGTGTTGGCACTTTTATTAGCGGCTACGTTAACTATGGGAAATCTATCTTCCATTCATATGGTACAGGCAGCAGGAGAAGAGATTACGCAAGAACAAGAAGCCATGACGAAACGTGTGACAGAAAAAAATATTGCTTTAAATAGACCAGCAAGAGCTTCAAAATATTTAGGACAAACAGATGGAAATCCAGCGAGATTACCGAGTCTTGCATTTGATGGTAAAGGGGATAATCAGACTTCAGAGAGTATGCATAGTCGTTGGCAAAGTGGAGATGACGATACATTTACAGAACAATGGTTGGAAGTAGATTTAGGAAATGCAGCAAAGGTTTCAGATATAACAGTAAAGTTTTTTGCAAAGTTATATGGAAATTTTGTTATTGAAACTTCAGATAGCAACGGAGATCAGGCAAAATGGACAGAGGTAGGGAAACTGGATATTCCATCAGGGGATGCTGCTAATATTATCAAAACAGTAGATTTGAAAAAGAATGGAAAACCTACACAAGTGTCTAGATATGTACGTCTTCGTTTTACTTCTGCAAATCAAAATGCATTAAAAAGAAGTATTGGTATTTATGAATGCGAAGTGCATGGGGAATTGGATAGTCCAGATAAACCAAACACAATTACAGGAAATATTGCTAAGGGAAAACGAGTAGAAGCTTCAGGTGTAGAAGCAGAAGCACAACAGTTTAAAGCAGAATTGGCTGTAGATGGAGATAAAACAAGCGATACATCTAGATGGTCAGCACCTAAGATGAAGAACGGAACAACTCCGAATCAAAATCAAACAATGCAATGGTTTGAAATCAATCTTGGAAATGAAGTGACAGATATTACAAGTATTGATGTGACTTTCTTTAAAAAAGTATTTTCAACAGATTTTGTTATCAAGACAAAAGAAAATAAAAATGATGCTTGGGGAGAGCCTATTAAAACATTTAAATGTGAACCTTCCGGTGATGTAAAAGATGAGAATAAGAAGGTAAGCATTACCGATGTAAAAAATCTAAAAAAATATGTTCGTTTTGAATTTAATAAAGTAAATACAAGCGCAGGAGGAAATAGTGTTTCTGTGCGTGAAATTGAGATTAATGGAACGCAGGTGCAAGTACCAAATGAAGCAGAATCGGCACAGGAAGTTATTGATGCTATAAAAGGATTGGAACAAATCACAGCAGATATGGCAGAAGTTCCACTTCCGACAGTGCCTGAAGGGTATGAAATTCATGTGAAAGGAAGTGAATTCCCACAGGTTATTGCCGATGATGGAAAGATTACAGATTACAATATCTACGACTATAACAATATGGAAATTATGTTAGAAGTTGTAAATAAAGAAGATGAAAATGATAAAGCGCAAAAAACTTTCCAAGTGTCTGTGCCGAAAAAAACACAGAAGCATGCTGAACTTTTTCCAAAAGTAGAAAAACAGAATGCTGAACCAAAAGTCATACCAAGTATACAGGAGTGGTATGGATATAATGGAGAAGTGCAACTTAGCAAAGACTCTCGCATCATTGTAAAAGATCATGCAAATTTGAATGTGAATAAAATTGCAAAACGTCTACAAAAAGATTTAAAAGAGATTACAGGAATGGAACTTTCGATTGTTAGTGGACAAAATGGGAATGGAAATGACATTGTCATTGAGTCAGCAACAAAAGATGTATACTCACTTGGAAAAGAAGGGTATTTATTACAGGCAGATGATAAAGGAATTCATATTATTGCCAATGGTTATAATGGATGCTTGTATGGTGCGATGACATTGGAACAAGTACTTTACACACAAAAAGGTAAATTTACTTTTCCTAAAGGTGTGGCAAGAGATTTCTCTAAATATGAAGTTAGAGGTGTTATGATTGATATTGCAAGAACACCATATCGTATAGATGCTTTAGAAGATATTGTAAAAGCTCTATCATTTTATAAAATCAATGAAGTGCAATTCCATTTGAATGATAATCGCCATGTGCCAGGAAATAAAGATCGAGATAAATATGAGCATTGGAAAGATGTGGAAGGTATGTTCCGTTTAGAAAGTGATACATTTCCAGGTTTGGTGACAACTCCGAAAAAAGATAAATATTATAATGAAGTATTTGGAGGAACTCCTCAATATACAAAAGAAGAGTATAAAAATTTGCAGAAAATGGCTATGGATTATGGAATCAATCCAATTTCTGAGATTGATGCACCGGGACATTCCCTTCTGTTTACGAAATATGTAAAAAATAATTTGGAAGAGGTAAAGAAAAAAGTTCCTGGGGTTACAGGAAATATTAATGCAGATAAAGATTGGGAACTTTTGGCAATGACAGGAGAAAAGAAAAATTCTGCATTTGCATTTATGAATGCCTTATTTGATGAATATTTGAGAGAAAATGTTTTCTTAGGAGACACAGTAAATATTGGGGCAGATGAATATTGGAATATTACACCTGAAGAACGAAAAGGTGTGCAAACTTATATTCGTCAAACAGCAGATCATATTAAACAGCACAATAAAAAAGTACGTATGTGGGGTTCGACAAAACAGTTTTTCGCTAATCAAGAAGAAGCAAAGGCATATAATGATATTGAAATTGATTTTTGGTCAAACTCTTGGGAAGATGCTCAGAGCAGAATTCAACAAGGATATAAAGTAGTTAATGTAGATTCTTTCCATTTATATGGAAACCCTGGAAGAGATAAAAGAGATATTGTAAATGTAGAGCATATTTTTAACAACTGGAATCCTACAGTAATGACAGGCAGTAATGATGTGAAGAAATCAGAGCCAAATCTTCTTGGAGCAAAAACAGCGCTTTGGGCAGATATTAGCGATATGGGCGTTACAGAAAGAGATAACTTTGAACGAATTTTACGTCAAGCAGCTGTGCTTAGTGAAAAAACATGGGGTGGAACAGATGAAGCACAAAGTTTTGAAGAATATAGCTTTAAATACGAAAGTCTTCAGCAAGGTCCAGGAGTCTCTTTAGGTAGAGAGGTGAAAAGCAAGACAGGACTTGTATTGGATTATGATTTTGCAAATGTAAAAGACGGAAAAGTATATGATGCAAGTGGAAATAAGTACAATGGAAAAATTACAGGTGCAGATGTTGAGAAAAAAGACGGAAAGACATGGTTGAAATTAACTGGTAATGGAAAAGTAGAAACAGGAATTCGTTCTATGGATTATCCATATACAGTACAGTTTGATTTACATATTCCAAAAGATACAAAAAAAGAAGTGAATTTATTTGATGGAAGAGATGGGCGTTTGACAATTAAAGAAAATGGAAATTTAGGATTGAATCGTTCATACTTTAATCAAGATTTTGGATTTAATATTCCAAAAGGTGAAGATGTAAAATTGACCGTTGTAGGCACACAGCAGGTAACAAAACTATATGTAAACGGAAAACTTTCGAAGGCTTTATTGAGAACATCAGAATCTGAGACAGATTATGCGCATTTATTGTCTACATTTGTGTTCCCACTCACAACGATTGGAGAAGGACTAGATGGAAAAATTGCAGACATTAAAGTATATAATAAAGCATTGTCGCCTGAGAAAATTGATGAGATTTCAAAAGGAAATGTTGTAAATGAATTAAATGTATCTCAGGGAACAGCAGCAGCTGGAGTGGCGCAGCATAAAGGGGATACTAATCAAGATGTGGCTTGGAAGAAGTTGCGTGTAGGCTGGAAAGCAATCGACGGAGATGGAAATACTTTAGAGGGAAAACACGATACAACTGTAAGCGAAAAGGATTCTTATTTTGAAGGAACATATGCAGATAGTTCATTTGCAGTAGATTTGTTAAAGGAGCAGAAGATTAGCAAACTCGTATTACAGTGGGATAGAGCACCACAGAATTTTAAAATACAGACGTCAATAGATGGAAAAGTATGGACAGATGTGAAAACTGTTGCTGGAGAAAATGTAAATACACTTACATTTGAAACGCCATTACATACACGTTACTTAAAAATGCAAGGAATAAGTTTGAAAAATAATCAAACATTCCAGTTAAGAGAATTTGAAGCGTATGAATCTGTAGATAAAACACAACTAGGGAAATTAGTGAAAGAAGCAGAAAAAAAATTAAAAGAACTTGATGTGACATTTGCAAATAGAAAAGGGTATGACGTTTTGGTAGAAGCTTATGTAAAAGGAAATTCTATTTATAAAAACGCTCTTGCTGAGCAGGAAAATGTAAAAGAAGTAGAAAAAATGCTTCAAGATGCTCTTGGAAAAATTCCTGAACAACAAGAAAAAGTAAAAGTGATCTTTGACGTGGAAGGGGAAAAAACATCAATAGAATTGAAAAAAGGAGAGGTGCTAGGAGAATACTTGCCATCAGAACCTGTAAAAGAAGGTTTTAAATTTAAAGAATGGAATACAGACAATGGTGGTAAAGGAACAAAAGTAACAGCAGATACAGTTGTTCAGGAAGATATGATTGTGTATGCGGTGTTTGTAGAAGATTCTGAATTAGAACCACAACCAGAAATCCCAGACAAACCAAATAAACCAGAACCACAACCAGAAACCCCGGACAAACCAAATCAACCAGAACCGCAACCAGAAACACCAAACAAACCGAATCAACCAGAACTAAAACCAGAAAATCAAAACAAGCCTGCAGATGTTAAACCGGCAGAAAACCAAAACGAAAAGAAACCGGTTAAGACAGGAGATACACAGTCACCGGTATGGTATTTAGGACTTATGGCAGCAGCAGGGGCGATAGTGATGGGTAAAAAGAAGAAAAAAGAAGATTAATTGCTTTTTAAAATACAGGTTGACGTAATCTGCAAGTAGTGTTATGATAATCAGCGTAGCAAATATATGTATTATATAGAGACTTTCTCTTATTCAGAGTGGTGGAGGTAAAAGGACTGATGAAGCCACGGCAACCCCTTGTTATTAGGAAGGTGCCAACCTGAGCGAGTAATCGAACAATAAGAGGATTGATTTATGAGAATATAAACAGTCCACTTTTGTGGGCTGTTTTTTTGTAAAAAGCAGGAAAAGATAGTTTTTTACAAAGAAATCCTTACAAAGAGAAAGTAGAAAAAGAAAGGAAAAGAAAATGGAGAGATTATTATTTACGTCAGAATCAGTAACAGAAGGACATCCAGATAAAATTTGTGACCAGATTTCAGACGCTGTTTTAGATGCGTTGATGGAACAAGATCCAAATAGCCGTGTAGCTTGTGAAACGGCTATTACAACAGGACTTGTATTAGTTATGGGTGAAATCACAACAAATGCCTATGTAGATATTCAAAAAATTGTAAGAGAAACAATTAATGAAATAGGATATAATCGTGGAAAATATGGGTTTGATGCACATACTTGTGGTGTTATTACAGCAATTGATGAACAATCATCAGATATTGCCATGGGTGTTGATAAAGCGTTAGAAGCAAAAGAAAATAGAATGACAGATGAAGAAATTGAAGCAATTGGTGCAGGTGATCAGGGAATGATGTTTGGATATGCATCAAATGAAACGGAAGAGTATATGCCATACCCAATTTCATTAGCACATAAGATGGCATTGCAGTTAACAAAAATTCGTAAAGATGGAACACTTACATATTTACGTCCAGATGGAAAAACACAGGTTTCTGTAGAATATAATGAAGAAGGAAAACCAGAAAGATTAGATGCTGTTGTTCTTTCTACACAGCATGATCCAGATGTGACACAAGAACAGATTCATGAAGATATTAAAAAACATGTATTTGATGTTATTCTTCCAAAAGAAATGATTGATGAAAATACAAAATTCTTTATTAACCCAACAGGGCGATTTGTGATTGGTGGACCACATGGAGATAGTGGTGTAACAGGACGTAAAATTATTGTAGATACTTATGGTGGAATGGCTCGTCATGGTGGTGGAGCATTTTCTGGAAAAGATTGTACAAAGGTGGATCGTTCAGCAGCATATGCGGCAAGATATGTAGCGAAAAATATTGTAGCAGCTGGAATAGCAGATAAATGTGAAATTCAATTATCATATGCAATTGGGGTTGCACAACCAACTTCAATTATGGTTGATACATTTGGAACAGGAAAATTGTCTGAAGAAAAATTGGTAGAAATTATTAGAGAAAACTTTGATTTAAGACCAGCAGGAATTATCAAAATGTTAGATTTACGACGTCCAATTTACAAGCAGACAGCAGCATACGGACATTTTGGACGTAATGATTTAGATTTACCTTGGGAAAAGTTAGATAAAGTAGAAAATTTGAAAAAATATCTATAAAAATACATTTGGGACGTAGTGATTGTGAAATGCTACGTCCCAAAGTGCATTTTAACCGATTTTTTATAAGAATTTTATAAATATTTATAATGGTTTTGGTGTAGAACAGAACATACCATGCTATAATGAACACGCAAGTTTCGAGAGCGAAACAAGTAAAATGAAAGGGAGTGTCCGCTTGAAGTTAAAAACAAGGTTGATTATAGCATTCGTAACCGTCAGCGTTCTACCAATTTTATTGACTACAATTATTATTTTTGGATTAAGTCAGTATCAGATTAATTTGATTGAGCAAAATTATGGAATTACAGGAACAACGTATAAAAATTTTTCTAATTCTGTGCAAGTGATGAATAGTTTGACGGAACAACCATATCACGAGTTGAAGGAAGTTGCCGCTGAAAACCCAAGCAAACTTTGTGATGTTACTTATTTAGAGAAAATAAATGAAAAACTACTTTCTAAAAATTCTTATCTGATTGTTAGAAATAATATGAAAATTATATATATTGGAGGAAATGCTGAACAGGTAAAGCAGATGATTTATCAGTTGCCAGAATACGGTGAACATGATTCGACTTCAAAGAATGGAGTATATTATGGAAATGCACAATCTTTAGTTAAACAAATCGATTTTCATCAAGTAGATGGGAGTGTGGGAAGTGCGTTTCTTGTGACGGATGTTAGTAATGTGATTCCAGAAGTGCGTCAATTGATTACGGATGCATTGTTAGCAATTGTCATTATTTTTGTTGTGACAGCAGCTCTTCTTATATTTTGGATATATAAAGGAGTTACAGGCCCTCTTGGAAAAATGCAAAAAGCAGCGAAGAATATTAAAGAAGGGAATCTTGAATTTAAGTTAGAACCAGAAACGGATGATGAACTAGGACAACTTTGCCAAGATTTTGAAGATATGAGAAGGCGTTTAAAGACAAATGCAGAAGAAAAATTGCAATATGATAAAGAAGGAAAAGAATTGATTAGTAATATTTCACATGATTTAAAAACTCCAGTTACGGCAATTAAAGGGTATGCAGAAGGAATTATGGATGGTGTTGCCGATACGCCTGAAAAGATGGAAAAATATATCCGAACGATTTATAATAAAGCAAATGAGATGGATCGACTAATTAATGAATTGACCTTTTATTCAAAGATAGATACAAATCGAATACCATATAATTTTAGTACGATTTTAGTAAATGATTACTTTGATGATTGTGCAGAAGATTTGTCCTTAGAATTGGAGGCAAAAGGAATTGTTTTTGGATATTCTAATTATGTAGAAGGAGAACAGAAGATTATTGCTGATGCGGAACAATTGAAGAGAGTTATCAATAATATTGTAACAAATTCGATAAAATATATGGATAAGGAACAAGGTCGTATTAATCTTCGCATAAAAGATGTTGGAGACTTTATTCAAGTAGAACTTGAAGATAATGGAAAAGGAATTTCCCCAAAAGATTTACCTAATATTTTTGATAGATTTTATAGGACGGATGCATCAAGAAATTCTTCCAAAGGAGGAAGTGGAATTGGGCTTTCTATTGTAAAGAAAATTGTTGAGGAGCATGGTGGAAAAATTTGGGCAACAAGCAAAGAAGGAACAGGGACAGTAATGTACTTTGTTATTAGAAAATATCAGGAGGTACCGATGAATGAATAAGATTTTAATTGTAGAAGATGAGGAAGCAATTGCTGATTTAGAAAAAGATTACTTAGAGTTAAGTGGATTTGAAGTAGAAGTGGCAAATGATGGAGAAATTGGATTAGAGAAAGCACTTGGTGAGGAGTACAATCTTATTATTTTAGATTTAATGCTTCCAGGCATAGATGGATTTGAAATATGTAGAAGAGTTCGTGATGAAAAAAATACACCTATTATTATGATTTCAGCTAAAAAAGATGATATTGATAAAATTAGAGGTCTCGGGCTTGGAGCAGATGATTATATGACGAAACCATTTAGCCCAAGCGAACTTGTTGCTAGAGTAAAAGCTCATCTTGCAAGGTATGAACGATTAATAGGTAGTACAATAGAAGAAAATGAGATTATTGAGATTAGAGGACTAAAGATTGACACAACGGCAAGACGTGTATGGGTGAACGGTGAGGAAAAGTCATTTACAACAAAAGAATTTGATTTACTTACGTTTCTGGCTAGTCATCCAAATCACGTTTATACAAAAGATCAGTTATTTAGTGAAATATGGGATATGGAATCCATAGGTGATATTGCAACTGTAACAGTTCATATTAAAAAGATAAGAGAAAAAATAGAGTTTGACACATCAAAACCACAATATATAGAAACGATTTGGGGTGTTGGCTATCGCTTTAAAGTGTAGTATACTAATCAAAGCAAATACGTTATCGTATTTGCTTTACCTATGTAAAAATTTATTAGAATGTGGGGAATAAATTTGTGAAGGAACGAAAGAAAAGTATAAGGTTTACTACAATGCAGCTGATTGCTGCAGGTTTTTTGGGGATTATCATTTTAGGGGCAATTTTATTGTATTTACCAGTAAGTAATACAAAACCAATTCAATTTACAGATGCACTATTTACAGCAACTTCTGCGGTATGTGTGACAGGACTTGTTACTATTGTCCCAGCAACACAATTTACAGTGTTAGGAAAAGGAATTCTTCTTGTACTCATTCAAATTGGGGGGCTTGGAGTTATTGCTTGTACATTTTCCTTCTTTTTGATCATAAAGAAGAAAATCACATTGCGAGAACGAATTATTATTCAAGAAACTTATAATATGGATACGTTAAGTGGGCTTGTAAAATTTTTGATTAAAATCATTAAAGGTACTTTTGTGGTGGAAGGAATAGGAGCAATATTGTTCGCTTTTCAATTTATACCAGAATATGGAATCGTAGAGGGAATTTGTTATTCTATATTTCATTCAATTTCGGCTTTTTGTAATGCGGGAATTGATATTTTAGGTAATTCTAGTTTTACAAAGTATGCAATAAATCCTTTGGTTAATTTTACAACGATGATGTTAATTGTTTTAGGTGGAATTGGATTTACAGTTTGGTGGGATGTCATTAATAATATATTTCGAGAAATTGGAAAAGAAAGGGCTTCCATTAGGAAAGTGTTTACAAAATTAACATTACATTCTAAAATTGCCATTAGTATGACAATCGCATTGATTTTTGTGGGAATGGTTAGTTTTTTTGTTATGGAGTATGCTAATCCAGAGACTTTTGGAAATATGTCGTTGGGAGAAAAACTTATGGCAGCAGGATTCCATTCGGTATCAACAAGAACAGCAGGATTTGCTACCGTATCTCAATCAGGTTTAACAAACGGATCAAAATTGATTACGTGTCTTCTTATGTTTGTTGGTGGGTCGCCAGCGGGTACAGCCGGAGGTGTGAAGACGACAACGGTTGCTATGCTTGTTTTGACATGTCGATCCGTTATTAAAAACGGAAAAGATACAGAATGTTTTGGAAGAAAGATCGTAGAAGACAATATTCGCACTGGACTTGCAGTGATTTTTCTTTCCATGGGCTTTTTGATTATGGGAACAGTAGTTGTTTCTGTATTGGAACCAGATATGGAATTTATGCGTATTTTATATGAAACTACATCGGCAATGGGAACAGTAGGGTTAAGTGCTGATTTAACTCCTGAACTGAGAACAGCAAGTAAATATGTTATCATGATGTTGATGTATATCGGACGAATTGGACCTGTAACAATGGTATTGATATTTGGAAAAGGTCATACAAAAGATAGGGTAAGAGAATTACCAGAAAAACGTATTCTAGTAGGATAGGAGATAAGAAAATGGGAAGACAATATGCGGTATTTGGATTAGGGAATTTTGGTAAAAGTGTGGCACTTTCGTTGGAAAGATTAGGATGTGAAGTTCTTGTCGTTGATAAATCAATGGAAAAAATACAAGAAATTTCTGATGAAGTATCATATGCCATGCGTGCGGATATTGAAGAAGCGGAAGTGATGGAGACAATTGGAGCAAGAAATTTAGATGGGGCAATAGTTGCATTGTCGGAAAATCTCGAGGCAAGTATTGTAGCAACAATTATGGCAAAAGAAACGGGTATTCCGTATGTAATAGCAAAAGCACAAACAGAATTACAAGGAAGAATTTTGAAGAAAGTTGGTGCAGATGTTATTGTTTATCCAGAAAAAGAGATGGGGATTCGTATTGCGAGAGGAATTGTAGCGACAAATTTTGCGGAATGGATTGACTTATCGCCAGAATATAGTTTAGTAGAATGGAAAATACCTAGCAAGTGGGCAGGAAAGACTCTATTGGAATTGCGTATAAGAGAGAGAAAAGGAATTAATGTTGTTGGGATTATTCATGATGGAAAGGTGAATCTTTCTTTTGAGCCAACCGAACCACTTCCAGAAGAAGGAATTATTATTTTGATTGGTTCAAATAAGGTATTACAGAAACTAAAAGAGGAGTAAGGACATGATTACAAGTACAAGCAATGGGCAAGTAAAAGAATTGCTACAATTGCAAAAGAAGAGTAAGGTGAGGAATGAAAGAAATATTTTTGTTGTTGAGGGTATAAAAATGTTTCTTGAAGCACCAAGAAATCGTATTGAAAAGGTGTTTATTTCTGAAACACTATTTAATAAGAAGAAACAGGAATTAGATTTAGAGGGATTAAAAGTAGAGATTTTGTCGGATAAAGTATTTTCGTATGTGTCAGATACGAAAACACCACAAGGAATTTTGTGTATAGTTAGACAAAAAAAGACAAAACTGGAAGAAATTTTCAGACAAAAACAAGCTCATTTAATGATTTTAGAAAATTTGCAGGATCCGGGGAATTTGGGAACAATTGTCAGAACGGCAGAAGGGGCTGGTGTGAGTGGAATTATTCTAAGTAAAGATTGTGTGGATATTTATAATCCCAAAACAATTCGGTCTACAATGGGGTCCATTTATCGTATGCCATTTTTGTATGTAGAAAATTTAGAAAAGACAATTGAAGAAGTGAAAAAACAGAAGATTAAAGTGTATGCAGCACATTTGCAAGGAAAAAATAATTATGATGAAGAAAATTACAAAAGTGGATGTGCTTTTTTGATTGGCAATGAAGGAAATGGATTGAGTCAAGAAATCGCAGAAATGGCTGATATTTGGGTGAAAATCCGTATGCATGGGCAAGTGGAATCTTTGAATGCGGCAATTGCTTCGTCGATATTGATGTTCGAGGTGTGTAGACAGAGACGATAATTTTTTTAGACATGGGGGTTGACAAGAAAATCTTTTAGTGTTAGTATGCTCCAAGACAGATTTGTAACAAAATTGTAACAAATCGTAATTAAAACGCATTATTTGGGTATAATAATATTAACAAATCAAACCAGATAATGACTCAGGAGGTTATATATGAAACGAGAGATTATGAAAGTGACTGCATGTCTTTTACTTACAACTTGTCTTGTAATTCCAGCGGTATTTACAAGTGAAGCAGCAGATGCACAATCAGAAACTCAAGGGATTGTAGAACTATTAGGGGATAAGCCAGTGTTAGATGATATTACTGTTAGTTTACCAGAGGTTGCAGCTGTTGCGGTAGAAACACAGGAATTTAATCAGAAAGCATTAGCAAACACAGACGGAGAAATGTCAATTTATGCAGAAGCAAATGAAAATAGCGAATTAGTTGGAAAGGTATATCGCAATACAATTATGAACATTGAAGAAGCAGGGGAGATGTGGTCTAAAGTTTCTTCAGGTGATGTGGTAGGATATATAAAAAATGATTATCTTGTACTTGGGACAAAAGCAGTGGAAAGAGCGAAATCAGTCTGTCCAGCTAAAACTACAGTAAATGGAAAAGAATATTCTGTTGTAGGAACAGACGGAAAACAGTTAACATTAAAAGGGGCAGATAATGCACAGCTCACTGTTTCTGTAAATGAAGCAAAGGTTACAAGAAATACGCAGAATGGAAAGACTATGAAGCAAATTGCGGAAGAGGAAGCAAGAAAGAAAGCTGAGGAAGCAAAGAGAAAGGCTGAAGAAGAGGCAAAGAGAAAAAAAGCTGAACAAGCAGCTGCTTCACAGAAAAGAAATGCACCAATGTCCGTATCAACAAGTGATAGAGATTTAATGGCAGCAATTATTTACTGCGAAGCAGGAATAGAACCATATCAAGGAAAAGTTGCAGTTGGAGCTGTTATTATGAATCGTGTAAGAAGTGGAAGATTTCCAAATACAATCTCAGGTGTGATTTATCAAAGAGGACAATTTGGTCCAGCGATTACAGGAAAATTAGGTCGTGTACTTGCGTCTGGAAAAGCAACAGCAGAATGTTATAAAGCAGCTGATGCAGCGTTAGCAGGAGAAAATCCAATTGGAAATCGTTTATTCTTTGGAAATGGAAATACAGGATATAAAATTGGAAGTCATTACTTCCATTAAAAATAAAGGTGAAACAAGAGGTTAGTTCAATTTTGAACTGACCTCTTATTCTTTAGAAATCTTTAGAATTTTATTTCTCTTCTTTCAGAAAAAGTATTGTAGAATAGATATATCAAAAATGAAGGTGGGATCATTATGAAGAATTATAGAAAAGCAATAGTAGCTGTTTTTAATATCTTAAGACGTTATCTCTGCTTTGCAGCGGCGGATGTTATATTAGGAGATGGGACTTCATTATTACAACCGTCGACAAAAACAGAATATATTTTGGCAGGATTAGCTGTATTTGTTTCTGGTATAATAGAGTATGAATATTGGAAAGCACGAGAAAGTGATAGAGGATCTTCACTTTTAGAAGTTCCGAAAAATTTAAAACAAAAAATAATTTTCAGTATTTGGGTTTTGATGAAAGTTTTATATAATTATCTTATTATCGGAGCATTGCAAATTATTTTTCTAAAAAATGACAGTTTTTTAAAACCAGATATAAAGGGTGAATATTTTACGGTATGCATTATTATTTTATGCTTCTTTATAATTACATATTTTTACCAGAGAAAGAAAAGGGATATGGTATAATATGAAAAAAGCGAAAGAAGGGGAGCATATGCGGAGAAGTAAAATCATGGTTGTCGATGATGATGCAGATATTCGTCAGGCATTAAGAGTGCTGTTAGAAAAGGAAAACTACGAGGTGGAAGAAGCGGATAATGGGGAAACAGCATTGGAATTATTGGACGAAACAGTTGACTTGATGATTTTGGATATAATGATGCCTGGAAAGGATGGACTTGCTACTTGTAAAAAAGTGAGAGAAACATATACATTTCCGATTTTATTTCTTACTGCGAAAACAACAGAAAATGACAAATATATGGGATTTTCAAGTGGTGGAGATGATTATCTGACAAAGCCCTTTTCTCAAATAGAAATTTTATCGAGAATTTCAGCGATGTTAAGGAGATATTGTATTTATCAAGGGAAAAGGGTGGAAGAAAACTATATTTGTATTAAAGATTTACGGATTGATAAAACTGTATCTTGTGTTTATCAAGGGGAAAG
Organism: Faecalimonas sp.; assembly: GCA_029264305.1. Taxonomy (GTDB): domain Bacteria; phylum Bacillota; class Clostridia; order Lachnospirales; family Lachnospiraceae; genus Faecalimonas. The sequence continues at coordinate 127,261 of JARICA010000008.1, forward strand.
AGAAATTCTTCTTACTAATACAGAGTATGAACTGTTACTTTTTATGGCAAAGAATCCTAACAAAGTTTTTACACTTGAAGAATTATATGAGAATATATGGAATGAACCATATCACTTTTCTGTGAATGCTACTGTGATGGTGCATATCCGAAATTTGAGACGTAAGTTACATGATACATCACAGGCATCTAAATATATTAAAAATATTTGGGGAAAGGGTTATGCGATTACTGATGAAAGAAATGAGAAAAAAGTATCTAAATAGAGAGTTGTTCGTTTTGAGTCTGTTATCTTTTGGTATTTCTATATTTGTGTATGTTCTTCTTCTTTTTTCTTCTTCATATTTCATTACAAGGTATTATAATACAGCGGAACATATCGAAAAGTTAGAAAAGAAATATGTTGAAGACTTGCAAAATTACATTACGAGAGAAAAAATTACTGTTCAGAGCATTGGAAAAATTGATGATTGGGTATTTGACAAGGAAGATGTATTTCTTAAAATTTTTGTAAAGGGAAACATTATTTATGATGCCATGTATGGACAAACAGATAACATTGTCGATGGAATAGAAAAAAGAGAACATTTTGGGAGAATGAAGAATTATGAATTGATATTAGGTTTAGAAAAGGCGGAGGTAGTTCTGTTTTGTTATGATTTTTCGGCAGAAAATTATGCGATGTATATTTCTCTGTTTACTTCTTTCCTTGTTTTCTTTATCGTTATGGTAGTTGGGGTTCGTAGGAAAATCACATATCTTGTTACAATACAGAAAGAACTGAATATGCTGTTGGAAGATTTAGATTGTTCTGTGAGCCTGTGGGGCAATGATGAGATTACAGATGTGGCTCGAGGTATAGATGCGTTGAGATTATCAGTTAAAGAGAAAATGGAAAAAGAGAAAATGGCCTATGAAGCGAACCAGCGTTTAATCGCTTCCCTTTCTCATGATATTAAAACACCGCTGACAACTGTGATTGCGTACTTAGAGTTAGTGAAAAGTGGGGAATATGAAGATGAGAAATTGCGTAAATATGTTGGGATTTCTTTAGACAAGGCAAATCACTTAAAAGAATTGACAAATGAACTGTTTGAACATTTTCTTCTCCATGGCGGAGAAGAGCAAGTTATTTTTGAACAGGTAAACGGAAATGAATTGATTATGCAATTGTTTGAGGAAAATTTATTTGATTTGGAAATGCAGGGGGCAGATATACGACGGGATGTAAGTGATATTACATCAACTTTAGAAGTGAATGTTCGTTTTGTGTATAGACTTTTTCATAATTTGTTTTCTAATTTGGAAAAGTACGGGGATTTTTCTAAGCCAATTTTTATTCGCTATGCAGTGGAAAATAATTATCTTGTACTTTCTATGCAGAATACAAAAGCGAAAAAGCAAGATCAAAGAGAATCAGCAAAAATAGGATTGCATAATTGTGCTGCAATTATGGAAAAACATAAAGGGACATTTGAAGTAGTAGAGAACGATAATATATTTTGTATCAGACTTGCTTTTCCGATAATTAAAACATAATAGTTATAATTTTTATTGAAAAACAAAATAAAATATAGTAATATAAAAAACAACAACAATATTTTCAGAAAATAAGGAGGGGTTTCTATGTATTACGAAAATAGTGGCATAGGAATGGGAGCAATTATTGGAATTGCTTTATTAATTTTAGTTATACTAATATTGGTTTCCTGCATTAAGGTTGTCACACAGGCGCAGGCATTAGTTGTAGAACGATTGGGAGCATATCAAGCAACTTGGGGCGTAGGTTTACATTTTAAAATACCGATTATTGAGCGCGTAGCAAGAAAGGTAGATTTAAAAGAGCAGGTAGCTGATTTTCCACCACAGCCTGTTATTACAAAAGATAATGTTACAATGAGAATAGATACAGTTGTATTTTATCAAATTACAGATCCAAAGCTTTTTTGTTATGGAGTAGCAAATCCACTTATGGCAATTGAAAATCTTACAGCGACAACACTTCGTAATATTATTGGTGATTTGGAATTAGATGAAACACTTACTTCCAGAGAGACAATCAATGCGAAAATGAGATCTTCACTTGATGTGGCAACAGATCCATGGGGAATTAAAGTAAATAGAGTAGAGTTGAAAAATATTATTCCTCCAGCTGCTATTCAAGATGCAATGGAAAAACAGATGAAAGCAGAGCGTGAAAGACGTGAATCAATTCTTCGTGCAGAAGGAGAAAAGAAATCTACAATTCTTGTTGCAGAAGGAAATAAAGAATCTGCGATTCTTGATGCTGAAGCAGAAAAACAAGCAGCAATTTTAAGAGCTGAGGCACAGAAAGAAAAAATGATTAAAGAAGCTGAAGGACAGGCAGAAGCAATTTTGAAAGTACAGCAGGCCAATGCAGATGGTATTCGCTTCTTGAAAGAAGCAGGAGCAGATGAAGCTGTATTAACAATGAAGAGTTTAGAAGCTTTTGCAAAAGCAGCAGACGGAAAAGCAACAAAGATTATTATTCCATCAGAAATCCAAAGCATTGCAGGATTGGTTAAATCTGTGACAGAAATTGGATCAGAAAAATAAGTATATAAAGAAAGGGGTATGTTTAGCATATCCCTTTTGTTGTATGTGCATATATAAGGAGGTTTGAAATGAAGCCGGTGATTGATTTAGATAAAGAATATGCAATTATGTTAGATGGAGGAGGAGCAAGAGGAGCATATCAGATTGGAGCATGGAAAGCATTACGGGAGGCAGGAGTGAAAATCAATGCAGTGGCAGGGACGTCTGTAGGGGCGTTGAATGGAGCTTTCATTTGTATGGATGATGTGGAAAAAGCTGAGAAAGTGTGGAGTGAGATTACATTTTCAAAAGTCATGGACGTGGATGATATATGGATGGAAAAATTATTCAAAAAGGAAAATGCTTTGACAGAAGTATTAAGAGAACTATGGAAGATAGTGTCTGAAGGTGGAGTTGATGTGACGCCTCTTCGGGAGTTGATTCATAAAAATATTGATGAGAAAAAAATACGTGAATCTGGAAAAGAATACTATATTATGACATTTTCTGTGACAGATATGAAAGAATTAGATTTAAGTATAAAAGATATTTCAGAGGGGTTATTGGAGGATTTTTTATTAGCGAGTGCATATCTGATCGGATTTAAAAATGAAAAATTACATGGAAAAACCTATATTGATGGAGGGGTAATCAATAATGTACCATTAGGTTCCCTTGTAAATCGGGGGTATAAAGACATTATTCAAATTCGTATTTTTGGACCAGGAAGAGAACCTAAAGTACATCTTACAGAAGATATACAGGTATATAAAATTTTGCCCCATGTAAAATTGGGAAGTATTATTGAGTTTGATAAAAAAAGAAGTAAACAAAATATAAAAATAGGATATTATGATGCACAGAGAATGCTTTATGGATTGAAAGGAAGCATTTACTATATTGAACAAACACAAGAAGAATGCTATTATAAAACGAGAATTTTGCGCTTGTCAGAAAAAGAACGCCTGGAAACAGCTTTTGAACTTCGTATGGGAGTGGGGTATACAGAAGAGGAATTGTATTTGACGATGTTGGAAGCCAGTGCAAAATTATTACATATACAAAAGTATAGGATATATACCGAAGAAGAATTATATGAGCAGATTTGTACGCGATATAAATGGAGAAAAGAACAGAAAGAATTTCCTAAATTTGTTTCATTACTTGTAAGAATAGGAAGGGATTATGTGACGGATTTGATGAAAATAAATACAAAATGGGCAGGAAATACAATATATTCGTATGAGGAAATTGATTCCACCAATACTGAAGCATTGCGTTTGGCAGAAAAGAAGGAAAAACATGGAACTCTTGTGATAGCAAAAAAACAATATGCAGGACGAGGGAGAAGAGGAAGAATTTGGGAGTCTGAAGAGGAAGAAAATATTTATATGTCTCTTTTGTTACGCCCAAAGTTTTCGGCTGATTTGGCTCCAATGCTTACTTTAGTCATGGCATATAGTGTAGCGAAGGTTTTGCGTGAACAGGAAGGTTTAGATGTAAAGATTAAGTGGCCAAATGATCTGGTTATTGGGAAAAAGAAAATTTGTGGTATTCTTACCGAGATGAAAATGGAAGAAAAAAATATTTCGTCGGTAATCATAGGAGTCGGAATCAATGTAAATATGGAAAAATTTCCGGTAGAGCTTCGAGACAAAGCGACGTCTCTTAAAAATGAAAGTGGAAGAAAGTTTTCTTGTACAGATTTGATTGCAAAGATTATGGAATGCTTTGAAAAAAAATATGATTGCTTTTCAGAGGTGAAAGATGTATCTTTTATTAAAGAAGAATACAATGAAATGTTAATAAATTGTGGGAAAGAAGTACGTATTTTGGAACCACAGAATGAATATGAGGCAATTGCCATAGGGATCAATGAAAAAGGTGAATTGCTTGTAGAGAAAGAAACCGGAAAAATTGAGAATGTTTTTGCGGGAGAAGTTTCAGTGAGAGGAATGTATGAATATGTATAATCAAGAAGAAAAAACAGTATTGTGTGCATCAAATGCATATGAAAAAAAATATTATTTTAATCCAGATTTTGAGGCACTTCCAAGTAGGATAAAAGATGAATTGAAAATTATGTGTGTATTGTATACAGAGGAAATTGGAGGAATTCTTGCACTAGAATTTGAAGAAGATGGAACTCTTGTATTTGAAGTATCTTCAGAAGAAAATGATTTTCTTTATGACGATATCGGAAGTCAATTAAAAATTAAAGAGTTGCAAAGAACAAAAGAGGATTTTCTCCGTTCCTTAGAACTATATTACAAAGTGTTTTGTTTAGGAGAGGAAATCGGGGAATGATGCTAAAAATCGGAAATGTAGAATTGGAAAATCAATATATTTTAGCTCCGATGGCAGGTGTGACGGATTTACCTTTTCGCTTGTTGTGCAAAGAACAAGGAGCAGGTCTTCTTTGTATGGAGATGGTTAGTGCAAAAGCGATTCAGTATAAGAATAAAAATACACAAGCCCTTTTGAAAATTCATCCAGAGGAAAAACCCGTTTCTTTGCAATTATTTGGATCGGATCCAGATGTGATGAGTGAAGTGGCAAAAAGTATTGAAGAATTACCATTTGCTATTTTAGATATAAATATGGGATGTCCTGTTCCTAAAATTGTAAAGAATGGAGAGGGTTCTGCTCTTATGCAAAATCCAAAATTAGTGGAACAGATTGTGAAGAAAGTGTCCGCTGCTATTCAAAAACCAGTAACAGTGAAAATTCGTAAAGGATTTAATGATGAATCGGTAAATGCTGTAGAAATTGCAAAAATTATTGAGGCGAGTGGTGGAGCAGCTATTGCTGTGCATGGAAGAACAAGAGAACAGTATTATTCTGGAAAAGCAGATTGGGACATTATTCGTCAAGTAAAAGAGGCGGTTTCTATTCCTGTTATTGCAAATGGAGATGTGACTTGTGGAGAAGATGCTATAGAAATTCAAAAACAAACAAATTGTGATGGGATTATGATTGGAAGAGGGGCACAAGGAAATCCATGGATTTTTTCTGAATTGCTTTACTATGAAAAATATGGCGAGATGCCAAAACGTCCTACTGCAGATGAAGTGAAAAAGACAATGTTAAAACATGCTGAGTTACAGATGAAATATAAAGGTGATTATCTTGGAATACGTGAAATGCGAAAACATATTGCATGGTATACAACGGGAATGAAAAATTCTGCAAAATTGAGAGATGATATTAATCGAGTGGAAAGTTTTGAAGAATTAAAAACATTACTGGATAAAAGATTAATTGATTAGTAAAACTATATAAAAAATATCCTGTTTATAGAGCAAAAAGCACTATACCAGGATATTTTTTTGTATAACTTTTCTTATAGATAAATTTTATTGTTAGTATTATAATAAAAAAGAATGAAAAAACATCAAATTATTAATTGTTTTGCACAAAACATATAATAGGGAGTGGGAAAATGAAAAAGAAAAGAATTTTATCATTGTTACTTGCGGCGACGTTAACCTTTAGTAGTATGCCAATGGTCTTGGCAAAAGAAGGGGTTAAACCATCCGATCAAACAACAAAAGAACAACCCTTTTGGGCAGGAACAGGAGAAAGCGATAAATTTCGTATTCCATGTTTAGTGTCATTGGATGATGGAACTTTGGTAGCTGGTTGTGATGCTAGGTGGACAACGCACATGGATGGGGGAGGATTGGATACAATTGTGTCCTATTCAAAAGATAAAGGGAAAACATGGAATTATACATTTGCCAATTATTTAGGGGATAATGGAAATGAACACAACGTCAATTCTACAGCTTTCATTGATCCAGCAATGGCAACAGATGGGAAAAAGGTATATATGATTGCTGATTTATATCCAGCAGGGTATGCTTTAAACGGAGCAAAGAAATCGCCACTTGCCGGAAAGAGCCATGATGATAAAGGAAATATTCTTTTAGCAGATGCAAGAGGCTGGAATGATGTATGGTGTGGCGAACGTACAAAACCTGAAAATTATACATATCGTTTAGTGAAAAATACAAAAGAAAATAAAAATGATGCATACTTTATTCAAGATAAAGATGGAAAAACAGTAGAAGGTTATACGGTTGATGCTTATTTTAATGTGAAAGGAAAAGACGTAAATGCGAATCTTTTTGAAGCGGGTTCGCCGTTTCAAGTGTGGCCTACAGACTATCTTTATTTGACGACATCAGAGAATGGAGGGAAAACATGGTCTGTGCCTTCCATCTTAAATTTAAGAAAAGACAATGAACAATCGCTTCTTGTAGGTCCTGGGCGAGGAATGGTAACTTCAAAGGGGAGAATTGTATTTACAGCGTATGAATTTACAGGTGGGGACAAAAATAGTACAGCAATCTACTCTGATGATGGAGGAAAAACATGGAAACGAGGAAAATCTGTATCTAGACAAAGCTCTGAAGCGGTTATAACGGAAGCCGATGGGAAATTGTATATGTTCACACGTCATGGTGGGTATTATGTGTCAACAGATTGGGGAGAAAATTGGTCTGAACGAAAAAATATGGGGATAACTTATAATTTAAGTTGTCAATTAACAGCAATCACTTATCCGAAAAAAATTGACGGTAAAACAGCTATTCTTTTTGCGGCACCTTCTAATACCGGAAGTCGTGCAGCAGGAAAAATATTTGTGGCTTTAGTACAAGAAGATGGAACGTTAAAATGGACATATGAATATAGTGTGAATGGCTCAGAGTATTATGCGTATTCTTGTTTGGCCGTATTGCCAGATGGAACAGTTGGGCTATTGTATGAAAATGGTTGGACAGAAATCACATATACGAGTTTAGATATTGAAGAGATTGTAAAAGGTGGAGTAGTCGGAAATATTTGGTGTACGGATGAAACTGGAAAAGGTGTATCTTCCGTTACTATGAAATCCAATGTAACAAAAACATTTACTGTAAATGGAGTGAAAGAAAATGCAGAAGTGACTGTAGATTCGGATAATCCATTGGCAGTAAAGGGAGTATATGAAAAGGGTAAATTAACAGTAACCTCGCAAAAAGTTAAGGGGTTAGAACAGGCAGTTGTCACTGTGAAATCTGGAGAAGCAAGTACAAAAATACGTGTAAATGTGACAGACAGTGAACATTATGAGATTGTAAATCTTCGTGTAGGTGATACAAAAACTTATACGGATAAAACAGGAAATTATAGTGATGATACATTAGAAAGTTTGAACAAAAATATCGCTGATATTACGTTAGAAGGAGAAAACGCAAAAGAAGTAGAAAATGTAAGTAAGGCGAAACTTGCAACAGCAAATGGAAAATTTGATGGACAAGAAACAATATTAGACTCGTGTTTATTTACATTTCAATCAGTAAATGGCAAGACAAATACATATACAGTTTCAGCGAAAAGTGGGGAAACAACGGTGTATTTAAGCCACAAAAATGCACCGAGCAAATGTGCATGTACAACAACATCTGCAAATATTCAATTGGAGCAGAAAGAAAATGAAACATTTGCATTGGCCGATACTTCAGCAGGAAATAATGGAAAGTATTTATATTTTTGGAAAGGTGATACTTCAAAATTACATTTTGATCGAAACAGTTCAGCAGATAACAATTGTACGTTTGAATTATACAAAAAAGTAGAAAAAGAACAATCAGATATTCCTGGATATAAGAAAGTAACAAAATTATCAGAAATAGCAAGTGGGGAAAGATATCTTATCGCTTCTAAGGCAACAGATGGAACAAATTATGTATTACATCCATCAAATACAACAAGTAGTTTTAATCATGTTGCAAAAGTAGTGAAACAACAGATTGAAATGAAACCGGAAGCGGAAATTCAACTGGGAACAAATGCGCAGTTTAGCGGAGAGAAAAAGAAAATCAGCAGTAGTCTATTTACATTTGATAAAAAAGATAATGGGAAATTTGTGATTTCTGCAATAACAGAAAAAGGAGAGAAAGTATATCTTACTCCAAAGACAGCGACATCAGCAAATACACCATTTACAAAAACAGGTGCAGATCTTACAGTGACTAAGGAAAATGATGGAGTATTTAGTTTCAAACAAGATGGGGAAGGACATAGTGGAGGATATTTATACTTCCATAAAGAAGCAGGAAAATTATACTTTGATAGAAACGGAAGTACACATGATAACTGCAAGTTTTCTATTTATAAAGCATCGCAAACTGCAAAGGATAGTGAAATTTTAGGGTATGTAAAAGTAAAGGATGTATCTGAAATTGAAAATAACGGACAATATTTAATTGGCGTAAAAGCAGCAGATGGAAAAAATTATTTACTTAATCCTTCTCAGGAAACAGAAAAATACGCTTATGTTGCAAAAGTGACTGGTAATTTGTATGAAGGACAGTCAGAAAAGGCTAAAACAACAATAACTATTACAGGAAAAGCAGAGGGAAAAACAGAAGAAACCATTGGAAAAACAACATATTACATTATTGTAAAGAATGAAAAAGAAGAAATAACACTTAAAGTGGGAGAAACATATAAAATTTCTGGAAAAGTTGTTCAGGTAAAAGGTGATGCGAATAGTATTAAAACAAAAGAAAATAACGGTGTAGCACCTTATAAAGCAATTGACAAATTAGAAGAGGGTACATATTTATTTGGAAATAGTACACACATTATGTTAAATACATCAAGTACAGAAGGAAATCCAACAGGTTTGGGTATGAAACGAGCAAACTTACATACGGGTACATATGCAGAATCTTCTTGGACTATCGCAAAAGCAGAAAATGGTTACACAATGAAAGATGTGAATGGAAAATACATAAATATTGATAATCAAAATGTAACCTTAAAAGATACGCCACAAGTGCTCACTATAGTAAAACGAAATCAAGGAGGATTTGCAGTTTCGAATAACGGAAAATATTTAAATAATTGGGCCCAAGCAAATAATAAAGTGGCAGCTTATGCAAGTGATGACAATGCATGGAATTTTTATACAGCATCTGCAGGTACGGAAGTTACTGCTGTAAATGTAGGTAAGGTAGAATTGATTACAAATGGAATTACATATTCGATTCAGATTGTAGATGAACCAAGTATTTGCCAGCATAGTTGGGGAAAATGGACTGTAGTTGTTGAACCAAGTTGTACAAAAGAAGGAAAAGAGGTTCGCGTTTGTGAAAAATGTGGATTAGAAGAAAAAAGAGTAGTGAAACCAAATAAACATACAGAAAAACTTGTAAACAAAAAAGCACCAACTTGTGCAGAGGAAGGGTATACAGGAGATCTTGTGTGTGCAGTATGTGGTGAAATGCTACAAAAAGGAAAAACTATTGAAAAAGCAGAACATAGTTTTGAAAATGCTAAATGGGAGATTATAAAGCAACCGACTTACACAGAAAATGGAGAAAAAACAAGAATTTGTGAAGTGTGTGGAGCAAAAGAAACCCAAATAATACCGATGCTTGAAAAAGTTGAAAGTAATACGGGAAATAATCATTCGGATAAAGTGACTACGCAACCAAAAGATCCAGTACAGAAAAACAATACAGCGGGAGTAAAAACAGGTGATCATGCACCAATTACAATGTTACTTATGCTAGTATTAGGAGCAGTAGGAACATTTGGAGGAACCATAGTTTATAAAAGAAAAAAGAAATAAACAGTAAATATTAAAACAGGGCAATCTTACCTTTTATAATGAAGGAAAGATTGCTCTGTTTTCTACTCTTATAAAAAGGGGCAAAATCTTGACAATCCCTTGTTTCTAGAGTATAATACAGAAATTGTCAAAGTATATTCAAATGAAGAAATACATGAAAAATTTCATGAAATAATAAAATGGTAAATCAAGGGAGGCAGTTAAGATGGCAGACAAAAAGACTATTCTTACTTACGCTGGATTAAAGAAACTTGAAGATGAATTAGAGAATTTAAAAGTTGTAAAACGTAAAGAAGTAGCAGGAAAAATTAAAGAGGCAAGAGAACAAGGTGACTTGTCTGAAAATGCAGAATATGATGCGGCAAAGGATGAACAAAGAGATATTGAAGCTCGTATTGAAGAATTAGAAAAGATTTTGAAAAATGCAGAAGTTGTTGTAGAAGATGAAGTGGATTTAGATAAAATCAGCATCGGATGTACAGTAACAGTATACGATAATGAATTTGAAGAAGAAATGGAATTCAAAATTGTAGGTTCAACAGAAGCAAACAGTCTTGAAGGAAAAATTTCTAACGAATCACCAGTAGGAAAAGCATTGCTTGGGAAAAAAGTAGATGATGTAGTAGAAGTAGAAACACAAGCAGGTGTGATGGAATACAAAGTGTTAAAAATTGAAAGGTCAATTTAATTAAAGGAGTGGGAAAAGTGGCAGAACAAAAGAATGCACAGGAACAGGATATTAATCAGTTAAGAAAAGTACGCCGTGAAAAATTGGCAGACTTACAGGAAAACGGGAAAAATCCGTTTGTTACTACAAAATATGATGTAACGCATCATAGTATGGAAATCAAAGATAATTTTGAAGAAATGGAAGGAAAAGATGTATCCATCGCAGGACGTATTATGTCTAAACGAGTTATGGGAAAAGCATCTTTCTGTAATATTCAAGATTTACAGGGAAATATCCAGTCTTATGTTGCAAGAGATAATGTAGGAGAAGAGTCTTACAAAGATTTCAAAAAAATGGATATTGGGGATATCGTAGGAATTAAAGGTGATGTATTCCGTACAAAAATGGGAGAAATCTCTATACATGCACAGGAAGTAACTTTGTTATCAAAAAGTCTTCAGATTCTTCCAGAGAAATTCCATGGTTTGACAAATACAGATTTACGTTACCGTCAAAGATATGTAGACTTAATTATGAATCCTGATGTCAAAGATACATTTATTAAACGTTCTAAAATTATTAGTGCAATTAGAAAATATTTAGATGGTCAAGGATTTATGGAAGTGGAAACTCCAATTTTAGTTTCAAATGCAGGTGGAGCAGCAGCAAGACCTTTTGAAACACATTTTAATGCGTTAAGTGAAGATTTTAAACTTCGTATTTCTTTAGAATTATATTTAAAGAGATTGATTGTTGGTGGTTTGGAACGTGTATATGAAATTGGACGTGTATTCCGTAATGAAGGGTTGGATACAAGACATAATCCGGAATTTACATTAATGGAATTATATCAGGCATATACAGATTATAACGGAATGATGGATTTAACAGAAAATCTTTATCGCTATGTAGCACAGGAAGTTCTTGGAACAACAAAAATCTGTTATAACGGCGTGGAAATGGATTTAGGAAAACCATTTGAAAGAATTACAATGGTAGATGCTGTTAAGAAATATGCAGGTGTTGATTGGAACGAAGTTCATACATTAAAAGAAGCTAGAGCATTAGCGAAAGAACATAAAGTTGAATACGAAGAACGTCATAAAAAAGGTGATATTCTTGCGTTATTCTTCGAAGAGTTTGCAGAAGAACATTTAATCCAGCCTACATTTGTTATGGATCATCCAATTGAAATTTCTCCATTAACAAAGAAAAAACCAGAAAATCCAGAGTATACAGAACGTTTTGAATTCTTTATGAATGGTTGGGAAATGGCAAATGCTTATTCAGAATTAAATGATCCAATCGATCAAAGAGAACGTTTCAAAGCACAAGAGGAATTACTTGCACAAGGTGATGAAGAAGCAAATACAACAGATGAAGACTTTATGAATGCTTTGGAAATTGGTATGCCTCCAACAGGTGGTATTGGTTTTGGAATTGACAGAATGTGTATGTTGCTTACAGATTCAGCAGCAATTAGAGATGTATTATTGTTCCCAACAATGAAGTCACAGGGCGCTTCTAAGAATGAAGCACATAATGCAACACAGATGGCTTCAACAGTTGCAAATACAGTAGAAGAACAAGAAGCTAAGGTTGAAATTGATTTTTCTAAAGTAGAAGTAGAACCACTTTTTGAAGATATGGTTGATTTTGATACATTTAGTAAATCAGATTTCCGTGCAGTAAAAGTAAAAGAATGTGAAGCAGTTCCGAAGAGTAAAAAACTTCTTAAATTCGTTTTAGATGATGGAAGTGGAGAAGATAGAGTTATCTTAAGTGGTATTCATGATTACTATGAACCAGAAGATTTGGTTGGAAAGACACTTATTGCAATTGTGAACCTTCCACCAAGAAAGATGATGGGAATTGATTCTTGTGGTATGATTATTTCAGCGACTCACCTTGAAGAAGGAAGAGAAGGATTGAATGTTCTTATGGTAGATGATAGAATTCCAGCAGGTGCAAAATTATACTAAGATGCATTTGATGTAGAAAGTAATATAGAGCAAAAAAATTGTATAATTCGTAGAGTGAATGGACAGTCCTAGAATGGGATTGTCCATTTTTTAGAAAAAATATAATATTAAATGAAAAGTAGACTATGCTTAGAAAGAGGTGTTTGAGAAGTGGATGTTTCGTATAGTTTGATTTTGAGTTCTCAAGGAATCCAAACATATGTGGGAAGCCAATTGATTCAAAAATCATTAGATTTTTTAGGGAAAAACTTAAAAGAAGAAAAAATCTTACTTGTTACATATCATACAGATTTAAGGAAGAAAATGGTAGTAGAAGCTTGTGTACATTTTGGATTTTTGAAAGAAAATATCATTTTTGCTGAAGAGTTAAAAGACGATCTTCAGCTTTTGGAAAAAATATTATATGTGTATGTTGGTGAAGGGAATGTGTTTGAGACGTTATATTATATACAACAAAGAAAAATAGAACCTTTTATCAGAAAGATAATAGAGCAAGGAGGGGTGTATATTGGAAGTAGTGCAGGAGCAATGGTAGCAGGAGATGACATTGGGTTAGGGAACGAGTTTGAAACGAATACGCCTATGTTACAAGACTTGAAAGCACTTGGACTATTTTCGGGAACAATTATTCCACATTATAGTTATCGAAATTTGAAACAATTTGAGAAAAATATGGATGCTACGATTCTACAACAGTATAAAAAGATATATTCTGTGGATGATGGAGAAGTATTTTTGGTTAAAGTGAAAAATGATAAGATTTTGTTAACCAAAAGATTTCGAGTAGAGAATGGGTAATATATTAAGTGATAAATGAAAATGATAAGAAATTTGATGTTTAATAATGGTATTGTATAAACAATAAGGAAAAAACACTTGTAAATTATAAAAAAACATGCTATCATATATACCATACCAAGCAATGGTTGTAATTGGAAGGAGTAGAAATTATGCAATTTTCTTCACAGACAGAATATTCCATTCGCATTTTACTGTATCTTGCATGTCAGCAAGAGAAAGGAAAGAAGTCTGCATCGATAAGTACTATTAGTGAGGCGTTAGGGATTAATCGAAATTATCTTCCTAAAATTTTAAGACCCCTTAGAGAACATAAACTATTACAATCTGAGGCGGGGAGCCAAGGTGGTTTTTCACTAGCGATAGATCCGCAGAAAATATCTTTATTAGATATTTTTGAGGTGACGGAGGGAGTTATAAAGATAAACCCATGTCTTGATGATTCGATACCTTGCAATTTGAATCGAGATGATGTTTGCCCAGTAAGAAAAATTTATTTGGATTTTCAGCAGGTGTTTGAAGAACACTTTGGAAGCAAAACATTGGCAGATCTTGTGGCAGAGGAATTCACTATGCAGAAAAGTTAAGTATATGATGAAAGGAGTTAACGAATATGATGAAGTTAACGAAATTTAAATATATAGGTAAACAGGCAGACGGGATAAGTCTGCCTGTTTTTGCATAACTTCAATTTAAATACTATTGCCTGTTAAAAAATAAATGGAGGTAAAAGACACTATAAAATCGGAATAAGGAGGAAATTTATGAAAATTAGAAAAGTTAAGTTTTTAAGTATGTTGCTTGTTATGGTGATGATTATTAATATGTTACCATTATCAGTGTTTGCTAAAGATGTCTATGATCAAAATATTTTGGGAGTGGGAACTCAATCTGAGAATAAGTATCTAGATTATATGTCTCGAAAAAATTCAAAAGAACATGTCTTACGTTTTAATAAAATGTCCCTTACAAATTATTGGATGACGAAGGATGATAATCAAACAAAGTATGTTGTTTTTTGTTTTAATGAAAAGAAATCTGCCCCAAATCGTACAATGTATTTGAAAAAGTTTGAAAATGGTACAGAAAATGAATTTGCAAGTCTTGCAGCAGATCCTATAAAAGGACGTCTTGGAAGTACTTATGTTCGTAATTCTGTTATGTGGGCAACTTATTTGGGATACCCAGGAAATAAAGGTGTCTGTAATAATCAATCCTTCATAGATCGTGCGATAGATTTTTATCATATCCCAGATGAATATGCAGAAGATGCGGTGCGTTTAGCGACACAGATGGCAGTTTGGCTATTTACTGACTATAACACTGCACTTGATAAATTTTGGAGTCCGATTAAAGCAGATGGAAGTTTAGGAAAAGGAAATTGGGATCGAATTAAAATTTGTGATAAGTATGATACTTCTATGGGAGATCCTATTACTTACCTTGCGGCAGATATTGCGTATCAAGCCTATGATAATAGTGGAGATGCTCCAAAGGATATGGTGCTCGATCTTTACATTCCTAAATCAGAAGAATACCGTGATTATAAGCAAAATCTTCTTGTTACGTATTATAAAGAAATGAAAATTGAGAGAAAACCTGTGAAAGTTACGCTAGATGTGCAGAAAAAAATGGATAACGGTCGAAAAGTAACGGACAAAGAATTTTCTTTTGATTTTGTTGGAAGAGATAGCAAACAAGATTACAATCAAAAGGTTTATAACAATTCTAATGGGAAAATTATGATTCCAGAGCTTACGTTTACTGAACCTGGAAAATATCAATTTTATATTCAAGAAAATAAAGGGAATAATCCAGATGTAGAATATGAAACTAGTAAATTTCCGATTACAGTTACTGTTGAGGGTGTAAGAGATTTGAAAACACGAGTTTCTTATGGAGAACAAGGAAAAGATCAACTTGTTATTACTAATAAAGTCAAATTACCACAACTTGGTCAGTTAAGAATAGGTAAGACTGTTGCAGGAGAAGGTGCCGATTCCAGTAAACAGTTTGATTTTACGGTAACATTGAAGGATGCACAAGGGAATCTTGTTTCTGGAAACTTTGGGGGATATACTTTTAGTAAAGGAATTGCCAATGTAAAAGTTAGTCAAAATAAACCGGTGACAATTACAGATATTCCAGCCGGAATAACATATACAGTAACAGAAAATCTTTTGCCAGAGAATAGTGACTATACTCTAACCTCCTCAAATAACCTTACAGGTACTATTCGAGAAAATAATGTAGCAGAGGCAGAGTTTTTAAATACTACAAAACCAATTCAGCTTTATGGAAAACTTAAGATTAGTAAAGTAGTGAAAGGAGTTCCTAGCGGACAGAAAATAGATAAGTTTACCTTTACGGTGAAGTTAGACAATCCGAAAGCAGACGTTTCAAAAGTAACGGGTGCTACATTTAAAAATGGAGAAGCGACGGTATCAGTGGCTGCGGGAGGTTCAATTATTATTACTGGCTTACCAGCTGGAGTTGGTTATACTGTAACAGAGCGTACTTTAGATGGGTATGCTGTGACATCTACAGGGTCTACAGGATATATTGTTGCGAATCAACAAAAAGATGTTAATTTTGTAAATACATATTTGAATACCGGAGAGTTGACGGTTCAAAAAGTGATTGAGGGTTCTGGGGCATCAGATGCTGATGTTTTCAAATTTAAATTAACACTAAGCAATGACGAAGGATTGCTTACGAACAAAACTTGTATAGTGAAATTTGAAGATGGTTCCAAAGTAACTAAACAGATTGTGAATGGGGAACTAGAATTTGCCATTAAAGGAAGTGGTTTTGCCACTATTACAGACTTGCCAGTTGGTGTACACTATCAAGTTGCAGAAAAACAAGCCGATGGTTCTTTTACAAGTACACAAGATAATATTGTTGAAAACGGATATAAACTTACAAGTGTGACAGGAAATGGACAGACTACTATAGCTGAAAAGACAATGAAGGTTGTCTTTACAAATACAAAGCATTTGCAAAAAGGATATTTGCAGATTTTTAAGGCTATTGAAGGAAGCAAGAGCGATAAGAATGATGAATTTGGTTTTCGGATTACATTAAAAAATAAGAGTGGAGTGCCTTTGTCAGGTACATATTTAAACCAGGATGGAGAAAAAATTAATTTTGATTCTTCAGGAGTGGCTGTTGTTGCAACAAAAGGAGGAAAAGGTTCTATACTTCCTTCGGTAAGAATTAAAGATTTGCCAGTGGGAACTCGATATAGCGTGGAAGAATTTACAGGTGTGCCAGGAGAGTACACAGCCATTGCGGGAAATGTTGTAAAGGATGGATATGTGCTGAAAAAAATTATTGGAAAAGCATCTGGCACAATTGGTGTAGGAAAAAATTCAATGACCTTTTTAAACCGAAAAGCAGACACTTCGCTCACAATTCAGAAAAAGATTGCAGGAGATCATTGGACAGATGATATTTTTACTTTTAGTATTAGACTTTTAGGAAATGGAGCAAGATTTAACGGAGTTCGAGATGGAGTGACATTTAAAAATGGATATGCTGAAGTAAATATTCAAGGTGCAGGTACAAAAATGATTACGGGTATTCCAGAATCGAATTATACTATTGCTGAGAAACCGGTGAAAGGTTGGAATATACCAAAGCAACAATCAGGAACGTTGACTGATGGAATTCCTAAAACAGTTGTTTTTGAAAATGTTAAGGAAAAAATAGCACCTGCAGTAGTATCATTGCAGGCGAGAAAACTTTTTGATGGTCAAGTTCCAGCAGAAGGAGAATTTACTTTTATATTAAAAGATGGAAACGGAAAAACGATAGATATCAAAAATAACGGAGTTGATGGAAAAATTTTATTTGATTCGATACCGATACAAGAAATAGGTGTGTATACTTATAATATTTCTGAAGAGCCTGGAAATTCTGAACTTATCTCTTATGATTCAACAGTCTACACAGCAGTGGTTCGTGTTACTAAGGATGAGCGTAGTCATAGCTTAAAGGCAGAAGTGACATACCAAAAAAATGAAGGAGAGGTTGTTTCTGAATTGGTTTTTGAAAATAAAACGATTATTCCTGAAACAACATCTGTAAAAGTAGAGAAAAAATGGAATTTGGATGATGGTGGTACAGCAACTTCTTATGTGACGGTAGCATTGTTGAAAGATGGTGTTAGATATGAAACGATTGAACTGAGCGAACAAAATGGTTGGACATACACTTGGGAAAATTTGAGCAAAGATAATGTATGGACGGTTGAAGAGGTAGATGTTCCAGAAGGATTCCAATCTTCTGTGGAGAAAAAGAATAAAACATTCGTTATTATTAATGATGATATTCCAGAAAAGCCAACGAAACCAGAAAAACCAGAGGAACTAGAAAAGCCAACAAAACCAGAAAAGGCAAATACAAGTATGAAAAAGGAAGAACCAAGAAAAGAACGTGTATCAGTAACTCGTGTTTCTGTTCCGAAAACAAATGATATGAGCCATGTATATATGTGGATGGTGATGAGTATGGTTTCTTTAAGTGGAGTCGGAATTGTTCTGTTGAGAATTAAGAAAAGAAAAAGAAATTAAATAGATTTTGGGAATGTTACACTGAATAATTGGTGTAACATTCTCTTTTTATATAAACCTATTTAATAAAATTTGTAATCACACATTTTTAAAAATGCTATAAAAGATTTGGAGATATTTTATATTTGCTATATTTTATTATATATAATTTGTGGTATAATAAGTTTCTAAGCAAAAACATAAAGAAGGAGTATATATGGACGCAAAAGAAAAACGAAAATTACACAGACAAAAAATGAAAGAAGAAGGGAAATATCAAAACAAGAAAAAGCAAGGCAAAAAGAAAAATTCTATTTTTAGTACGATTATTTTGATTGTGGCTATTTGTGTGTTTTGTTACTCCGCTTTTCAACTATATCAGATTTTTTCTTCTTATAAAAAAGGGAATGATGAATATGATAAAATCAAGAATTTAGCAATCACAGTAGAGCAAACTAAGAAGGGTGAAGAGAGATTCACAGTCGACTTTAATAAATTATGGGAGATTAACCCAGATACAGTAGCATGGATTCGCTTTGAGGAACCGTCAAGAATTAACTATCCTGTAGTACACAGCAAGGATAATCAAGAATATTTGAAAAAACTTTTTGGTACAGGAAAGAACACCTACGGCACATTATTTGTAGATAAAGATAATTCTGGAAATCTTCAAGATAGAAATACAATTATTTATGGACATCGTATGAAGAGTGGTTCGATGTTTGGACAATTAGAGAAATATATGGAAGAATCATTCTATAAGGAACATCCATATTTCTATATGTATACTCCTGATGGAAAAGAATCAAAATATCAAGTTATTTCGGCAGCTGTAGTAAAAGATACTTCGAAAACATATACAAAAACTTTTAACAGTGATGAGGAATTTATGAATTATATAAATTATGTACGTTCTATTTCGAATTATCAAACAGATGCTGAAGTGACAAAGGATTCACATATTGTCAGCTTATCTACTTGTACAATTGATAGTAATGAAGATCGATTTGTATTACAGGCAGTAAAAATTAGTGAGAGATAGGAGAAAGTATGTTGGGAAAATGGGAGTATGAGGTAGGCGATATTGTAAAGTTAAAAAAGAAACATCCTTGTGGAAGTTTTGAGTGGGAAATACTTCGCGTAGGCGCAGATTTCCGGTTGAAATGTAAAGGTTGTGGTCACCAAATTATGATAGCGCGAAAGATTGTAGAGAAAAATACGAAAGAGTTGAAAAAAGGCTTGAAATAACCCTTTAAGTATGGTAAGATACCAAATTGTGATATATTAAATAAATCCTTGTTCTCGCAGACGAGGACCAAAAGACCATAAGGAGGTAGAAACATGAACAAATATGAATTAGCTGTTGTTGTTAGTGCAAAAATCGAAGACGAAGCTAGAACAGAAACAATCGAAAAAGTAAAAGAAATTATTGCTCGTTTCGGTGGTAACGTGACAGACGTTGATGAATGGGGTAAGAGAAGATTAGCTTACGAAATTCAGAAAATGAAAGAAGGATTTTACTACTTCATTCATTTTGAATCTGATTCAACTGTTCCAGCAGAAGTAGAAAGCAGACTTCGTATCATGGAAAATGTAATCAGATTTTTGTGCATCAGACAGGACGCATAGAAAGAAGAAAGAGGCAATCGTATGAATAAAGTAATTTTAATGGGACGTTTGACAAGAGACCCTGAGGTCAGATATTCGCAAGGTGCCAATGCAACTGCAGTGGCTAGATACTCATTGGCAGTTGATCGCCGTTTTAAAAGAGATGGAGAGCCGACAGCCGATTTTATTAACTGTGTTTCTTTTGGAAGATCAGCAGAATTTGCTGAGAAGTATTTCCGTCAAGGTTTGAAAGTAGTAGTAACAGGCCGTATTCAAACAGGAAGTTACACAAATAAAGACGGAGTAAGAGTTTATACAACGGACGTAGTTGTAGAAGAGCAAGAATTTGCTGAAAGTAAAGCTGCAAGCGAAAATAGTGGTTATCAGGCAAGTCCTATGCCGTCACCAAGTGCAGATATTGGTGATGGATTCATGAATATTCCGGATGGAATTGATGAAGAATTACCATTCAGTTAAATGACGATTAATTAACGTAGATATTTCATTATGTATAATGGAAAGAGAAGAAATTAGGAGGTAATTAAAATGGCTTACGATAAAGGTAATAAAGCAGATTCTCCAATGAAGAGAAGAGGCGGACGCAGAAGAAAAAAAGTTTGTGTATTCTGTGGTAAAGAAAACCACGAAATCGACTACAAAGATGTAGCAAAATTAAGAAAATATATCTCTGAAAGAGGAAAAATTCTTCCAAGAAGAATCACAGGAAACTGTGCAAAACACCAGAGAGCACTTACAGTGGCAATTAAGAGAGCAAGACACTTAGCATTAATGCCATACGTACAGGACTAATTTGAACAAAGAGAGTTATGATAAATTGTTATCATAACTCTTTTTTTGTGTAGATATAAATAGAATGAAAAGCGATTTTGAGATGCTTTTTAGTGCAAAGTATAGAGGGGAAGAATAGATAAGCAAAAAAATATAATAAAAATACATAGTTTTTCTGTTCAGAATAGCAAATCTATTGTATAATATAGCAAGGTTTGAAAAAAACTAGAGTTTAGGAGAGGAGAAAAGAAATGAATAGGTTTACAAAAGGAACAGCACGTTTCGGAGCAACTTTGCTCACAGCCGTTTTGACAATGTCTTGCTTATCACCATTAGCAACAACGAATGCGAATGTAGAAGTAAGAACACAGTCTCAAACACAGATGAGTTCGGATAAAGAAGTTGTGTACATGAACACATTGAATAATGTGACAGAACGTACACAAAATTTTGACGCGAACTGGAAATTTTATTTAGGTGATGCGGGAAATGCTCAAACAAGTAATTTTGATGATTCCAAGTGGAGAAATATTTCTTTGCCACATGATTACAGTATTGAGCAAGCATATTCTCAGCAAATGGAAGCAGAAAGTGGGTATCTTCCTGGAGGAACAGGTTGGTATCGTAAGCATTTCACTGTAGGAAATGAGTTAAAAGGAAAAGAGATTCGTCTTAATTTTGATGGCGTTTACATGAATTCTACAGTATATATTAATGGTGAAGAATTAGGAACACATCCATATGGATATACGCCATTCTCATTTGATTTGACAAAACACATCAAATTCGGTGAGGAAAATGTTATTTCGGTTAAGGTTGATCATAAAACACCTTCAAGTCGTTGGTATTCAGGAAGTGGTATTTACAGAAGTGTAAACTTAACAGTGACAGATGCTGTAAATATTGCTTTAAATGGAACAAAGGTAGAAACACCTGAACTTGCAACAAATCAGGCACAGGTAAAAACAAAAGTAAGAACAACTGTAGAAAATGATGGTACAGAAGCAAAAGATGTTATTTTGACACATAAAGTGTTTGAAAAGAAAAATCCAAATACTGTTATTGGAACAACAACGACATCAAAAGAAACAATTCAGGCGAATGGCAAAAAGGATATTAATGCAGAATTTACTGTAAATAATCCAAACTTATGGGATACAGAACACCCAAATCTTTACACAGTTCGTACAGAAGTAAAAGTAGGAGATAAGGTTGTTGATACATATGACACAGAGTATGGTTTCCGTTATACAGAATTTAATAAAGACAGAGGATATTATTTAAATGGAAAACCTGTAAAATTAAAAGGTGTTTGTATGCATCATGATCAAGGAGCATTAGGTGCTGTAGCAAATCGTCGTGCAATTGAACGTCAAGTTGAAATTTTACAGGAAATGGGTTGTAACTCTATTCGTGTAACACATAACCCGGCTGCACAAAACTTGATTGATGTTTGCAATGAAAAAGGTATTTTAGTTGTAGAAGAAATTTTTGACGGTTGGCATCATGCAAAAAATGGAAATACCGAAGACTTTGCAAAATACTTTGATAAAAAAATCGGAGAAAACAATACAGTGTTAGGCGCAACACCAAATATGACATGGGCGGAATTTTCTTTAAAATCTACTTTGAGAAGAGATCAGAATGCACCATCTGTTATTATGTGGTCTTTGGGAAATGAAATCCAAGAAGGCGCTGGATATAGTGATTATGATGAAAAAGTACCTTACTTAATTAAATGGGCAAAAGATGTAGATACAACTAAAGAATTAACTATTGGGAGTAATCAAGTAAAAAACGAACCTACTAATACTGGAGATACAGAACATTCTAAAGTTGCTGATAAGATTACAGAAGCTGGTGGAAGTTCAGGAACAAACTATAGTAAAAATACAGGATATGAAGATTTAAGAAAAAAACATCCTAACTGGAAGATCTATGGTTCAGAAACGGCATCTTCTATTAACAGTCGTGGTGTATATCATACAAAAGGAAGAGATGATTCTACACAAGAATTAACATCTTATGATAAATCAACAGTAGGTTGGGGAGCATTGGCTAATGATGCATGGTATGATGTAATTACACGTGATTTTGTTGCAGGAGAGTATGTATGGACAGGATTTGACTATATTGGTGAACCTACTCCATGGAATGAAACAAAAGCAGGTCCAAAGGGACATTGGCCATCACCAAAGAACTCGTTCTTCGGTATTATTGATACAGCAGGAATGCCAAAAGATTCTTATTATTTATATCAGAGTCAATGGAATGATAAAGTAAACACACTTCATGTATTGCCTACATGGAATAAAGATGGAATTATTTTAAATAATGGAAATGCAGAAGTGGCTGTATATTCAGATGCTCCAAAAGTAGAACTGTGGTTGACACCAAAGGGAAGCACGATAGCGAAAAAAGTTGGAGAAACACAGACAATAACAAAGAAAAATACACCAGTAGGACATAGTTATTATGAAAATGAAAATACAAAGAAACTTTATCGTACCTGGAATGTGAAGTATGAAGAAGGCACATTGGAAGCTAGAGCCTTTAATGAAAAAGGAGAGCGTATCACAAAAACAGAAGGACGTTCTTCTGTAACAACAGCGGGACCGAAAGCAAAATTGCAAGTAAAAGCAGATCGGAAAGAAATCAAAGCAAACGGAAAAGACCTATCTTATTTGCAGATTGATGTAACAGATGCAAATGGAAATATTGTACCGAATGCAGATGATAAAGTAAAAGTTGAAGTGACTGGAAATGGAACTTTAGTAGGGTTAGATAATGGATGGCAAACAGATCATGATTCTTATAAAGGAACAGAGCGCAGAGTTTATAACGGCTCAGGAATTGCTATTATACAGTCTACAAAGAACGCTGGTGATATTACGGTTAAAGTCTCAGCTAATGGATTAGGAGAACAGACAATTACTTTAAAAACAAAAGCAGATGCAACTAGTGGACAGCAGAAAGTTGTTGTAGATAGTTTCTTTATGACAAAGAACTATTATGTTAAAGTTGGAAACAAACCAAGTTTACCAGAAAAAATCGAAGTAAGATATTCGGATGGGAAGAAAGAACAGAAAGCAGTTCAATGGGGACAAATTACAAATGAACAGATAAATAAAGCAGGGGCTTTTGCATTGGATGGAACTGTAGATGGTAAATATAAAGTATCTGTAAGAGTCAATATGATTGATGAAGTGGGTGGCTTATTAAATTATTCTACAGCTGTTAAAGTTGGAACGAAACCAATATTGCCAGAAGCAAGAACAGCATATTTAAGTAATGGAGAAGTGTTGGATGTTGCGTTCCCGGTGAAGTGGGAAGAAAAAACTGCACAAGACTATAATAAAGTAGGTGTAGTCATAGTGAACGGTACAGCAAATGTGTTAGGGAAAGATGTAAAAGTAACGGCAAATGTTCGTGTGGCGAATGAAGATGTAGCAATTGGTGATAGTGTTTCAGGACAGGCAAGTATTTTAAAACAAGATATTCCAGAGAATATGCAATCAGATACATTAGCAGCAATTAAGGATGGAAAACTAGGGAAAGATGCAAACGCTGAAGGTGGAACAAATAAAAGTGTTTGGACGAACTATAAGTATTCACAAGCAGGAAACAATAAGGCTACAATTACTATGGGATATGATACACAACAGGTTATTGGGGAAATAGTTATTCACTTTTTTGAAGATAGTTATAGTGCAAGGTTCCCAGCAGCTAATACAACAAAGATTTCGGTTTCGGAAACAGCAGATGGTCCTTGGACGACTGTAACAGCAAAAGAACAGATTGGTGAAGCTAGAGATGGTATTAAAGCGTATACTTATCAATTAAATGCACCTGTTTCCGCTACATATATTAAATTTGAAGTAACGAATAAGGATGTTAATTTAGGAGATCATAAACCTTGTACTGGTATTACAGAAATTGAATTAAAGAAAGCAACAACTTCCTTTAAGACAAACACAACTGCTGAATTAAGCAAATTAGCAGTAAACAATGTAGAGTTGACAGCAGAACAACTTGCATCTGGAAAATATACAACATCAGCACTTGTTGCTACAGTTGTAGCAGAAGGAAAAGACAATGCAGCAGTAACTGTTCTTCCAAAGAACAAAGAAAATCAAGTAAAAATTATTATTGAATCAGAAGATCATAAAACGACAAAAACATTTACAATCTTCTTAAATGATAAAGATCCTGATGTTTTCTATCCAAATAAAGACATTACAGCTTCTTCACCATCAGTATTAACAGGTCCTACAAATAATGAAGGGAAAGTTGAATATGTGCTAGATGGAGATGTAAATACACATTGGCATACAAATTGGAAAACAAATGAGGCAGATAATGTAGATCACCGTGAAATTACATTGACATTACAAGAAGCAACTACAATTAATGCGATGAATTATCATCCACGTGTATATAATGGTGGAAATGGTCGTGTAACAAAATATAAAATTTTGTATAGTGTAGATGGAACTACATTTAAAGACACAGATGTATGTGCGGAAGGAACTATTTCTAAGGATAAAGCAGATTGGACATTACTTGAATTTACAAAACCTGTAAAAGCAAAAGCATTCAAATTAATTGGTGTCGAAACATATGCAGATTCAGGAAATAACAAGCACATGGCAGTTGCAGAATTACGTTTAAGAATGCAGAGAGAAACAACAGATATCTCAAATGCTGAAAATAAAGTAGTGCTTGACCCTATCGCAAAACAAAAAGTAGATGTGGTAGATGAAAATCATCCAGTAGAACCACAAGTAACTGTAAAACAGAATGGAACAGCATTAACATATGGAATTGACTACAAGGTAAGTTATGCAAATAATACAGCAGTGGGAACAGCGAAAGCAATTGTAACAGGTATTGGAAAATACTCAGGAACATTAGAAACAACTTTTGAAATTGAAAAGAATCCAGTTTCATTAAAGAGTATTGCAGTAAAAACTGCTCCAAAACAGGATTACCATGTAGGAGATAAATTCAATCCGGAAGGATTGGTATTAACTGTATTCTACAGTGATGCTACATCATCAGAAGTTGCTTATACAGCAGAAACAAAAGGTAAATTTACATTCAATCCTTCTTTAGAAAAAGCTTTAGCTACTACAGATAAAGTTGTAACGGTAACTTATGAAGGAAAAACAACAGAAATTCCAGTAAATGTTACAGAAGGAACAACATCTTCTGTAAGAAAAGATTTAGAGGAAAGAGTGAAATTTGCACAATCAATTACTCCAAACGGATATACAGCAGATAGTTATAAAGTGTTTAAAGATGCGTTGAAAGCAGCAGAGGCAATGTTAGCAAATACAAATGCTACAGATGCACAGTTACAGAAAGCATTAGATAACTTGAATGCAGGAATTAATGGATTGAAAGAAGAGTCGGTAAAACCAAATCCGAATCCAAATCCAGACAATAATGGAGAACGCGATGAACTTCGTGCAAAATTACAGAAATTCTATGATGAGTGCTTAACATACTACAAAGAGGGTAACTATTCTAAAGAAAATTGGAATCGTTATCAAGATGCAATGACACAGGCAAAAGAAGCTTTAGAAGATAAAGATGCAACAAAGAAAGAATTAAAAGATGCACTTTCAAACTTAATTGATGCAACAAAACATTTGAACTCTGAAGGAAAAGGAGAAGGAAATGTTCCTACTCCACCAACTAATGTAAAAACAGGAGATCAAGCACCAGTTAAAATGATTGTTGGATTGATGGTAATTGCAGTTGTAGCAATTGTAGGTGTTATCATTTACAAAAAGAAAAGAAAATAAAGTTTGAATAAAATCAGCAGAATCCCGTTTCGGAAATGAAACGGGATTTTTGTGTATAAAAAATGATTGTGGAGAGACATAACCTATGGTATAATCCGACTGTTATTTAAAAAATATTTAACAGAAAAGGAGATTTGAATTTATGAAAGTATTCAAAAAGTTACTTGCAGTAACACTTGCTCTAGGAATTACTGTGGGAGCAGGGGTTGCAACTGGTAAGACAACAGAAGTAAAGGCAGCAGAACAAGCAAACTTAAAAAGCGTTTTCTCAATTGACGCAGGAAGAAAATATTTTTCTTTAGAGCAATTAAAGACAATTGTAGATAAAGCGTATAAAAATGGTTATACTGATGTTCAAGTTTTATTAGGAAATGACGGACTTCGTTTATTATTAAATGATATGTCTTTAAAAGTAAATGGAACAACATATAGCAGTGATGCTGTTAAAAATGCAATTTTAGCAGGTAATAAATCATACTATGATGATCCAAACGGAAATGTGCTTACACAATCTGAAATGGATAGTCTACTTGCATATGCAAAAGAAAGAGGAATGAATATTATTCCAGTAATCAACAGCCCTGGACATATGGATGCAATCTTAGTTGCTATGGAAAAATTAGGAATTGAAAACCCACAGTTTGAAGGTTCTGTACGTACAGTAGACCTTAAAAATGAAAAAGCAATTGCATTTACAAAAGCATTAGTAGCAAAATATGTAAATTATTTTTCAAAATCATGTGAAATTTTCAACTTTGGTACAGATGAATATGCAAATGATAAAAATACTGGTGGTTGGGCAAACTTACAGAGAACAGGTTTATATAGAGAATTAGTTAAATATGTAAATGATTTAGCTAAAATTGTAAAAGATGCAAAAATGACACCAATGTGTTTCAATGATGGTAT
The DNA here is from genome assembly GCA_029264305.1 of Faecalimonas sp. Taxonomy (GTDB): domain Bacteria; phylum Bacillota; class Clostridia; order Lachnospirales; family Lachnospiraceae; genus Faecalimonas. The sequence continues at coordinate 154,565 of JARICA010000008.1, forward strand.
TTACTATAAGAGTACAGAGAAGTTTGGAACATTTGACAAAGATATTATTATTTCATACTGGACATCAGGATGGGGGGGATATGATGTAGCAAAACCTAAGTATTTTGCAGAAAAAGGTCATAAAATCTTAAATACAAATGACGGTTGGTACTGGGTATTAGGAAACTACAGCAAAGAAGAACATAAAAATGGTTATATCTATGATAGTGCTGTGAAAAACATTAAAGAAAAAAGCTTTACAGCAGTAACAGGTGCAGCTGAAGGAGATCAACTTTCTCTTATCGGAAGTATGCAGTGTGTATGGTCTGATTATCCATCAGAAAAATATGAAGAAGATAAAGTACTTGGTTTAATGGACTTATTCTCTGAAAAACACAGTAACTATTTAGTACGTCCAGCAGATTATACAAAAGTAGATGCAGCTATTGCTAACATTCCTTCTGATTTAAGTGTGTATACAGAAGAAACTGTAAATGCACTTAACGAAGCAAAAAATGCTGTTGTAAGAAACAAAAGAGTAACAGAACAGAATGTTGTTGATGGGTATGCAAATGCAATCAATACAGCAATTGATGCTTTAGTTTACAAAACAGCAGATTATACAAAAGTAGATGCAGCTATTGCAAAAGCAAATGCATTAAACAAAGCAGATTATAAAGATTTTTCAAAAGTAGAAAAAGCAATTAAAGCAGTAAAACGTGATTTAGATATTACAAAACAGGCTGAAGTAGATGCTATGGCAAAAGCTATTGAAGATGCTATTGCGACATTAGAGAAAAAAGCACCTACAGTTAACGGAAACACAAACGGAACAACTGGTGGAAATACAACAACTAGTGGAACATCTGGAAGTGTTAAGACAGGAGATACAACAAATATGATGTTATGGGTAATGTTATTGGTTGTGTCAGCTGGAGCAGCTGGAGTTTTCTACGTAAAACAACGTAAAGTAAACAGATAGAATTAAAATACAGAAAAGACGTGGTGATTTTTAACAAAAGCCCACGTCTTTTTTTGTGCGTTTTGTGGTATATGCTATGGTAAGAACATTTGATATAATTAGAAAATAGGTAAAAGTTATGCGAAAAGCAGAAGGGAAAGGTAAAGGTATATGAAAAAGAAACAAGTAGTAAGTGGACTACTGTCTGCTGCTATGGTCATGAATGTAGCTTTAGTAGATATGGGACCAGTGCAGGCGGCAACACAGACGAATTTGGCGTTAAACAGACCTGTTACAGCAACGAGTTATGAAAGGCCAAATCAAGAGCCGGAAAAGACATCTCCTCAGAAAGCAGTTGATGGAAATTTTGATACAAGATGGGGAACTGCAGAAAATAAAGCTGTAAATGAAAGCATCGAAGTGACATTGGATGGAGTTCAGACTGTAAAACAGATCAATGTACATTTTGAAAGAAATGACGCTGAACAGAATATTAAAAAATTTAAAGTCGAAATTAAAAATGAGAAGAATCAGTATGAAGAAGTATATAAGAATAGTGGGGAAAGAGCTAAAGGTTTAGAAATTATTAAATTGAAAACTGCGAAAAAAGCTAAAACTGTTAAAGTAACAATTTTAGATGCTGACGGTGGCCCATTGAAGTGGTTAAATGTTGGAATTCGAGAAATTGAAGTGTTTGAAAATGAACAAAAGGACATTGTGACTACACAAAATGTAAATCATGTAAAATCAGCAGAAATGGTTGCATCTAGTGTGGAAAAGGATAGCAATGGAAAACCACATCCATCATTGGTAGAAACAAATGCAAATGATGGGAAAGAGAATACTCGTTGGGCTAGTGATTATACGGAAGTAAACAAACAGAGCTTAACAGCGAAATTTTCAAATCCTACTAGTGTAAAACATGTACGTGTTCGTTTCCATAAGAGAGATGTAAATCCTGGAGATTCTAATGTAGAACAATTTAAGTTGAAATATAAAGATATTAATGGAGAAGAAAAGGAAGCAAAACAGGTTTCGGTTTCAAAGTTAGGTGATAATAGAGGATATGCAACTGAGGTAGATATTGTTTTAGAGAATCCAATCGTTGCACAAGAATTGAAAATTAGTGATTTTGTTGCAAATGCAAAAGATTATAATAATATCAGTGTTGTAGAATTTGAAGCATACTCTAACCAACAGTCTCAAAAACCTTCAGGAAATACATTGGATAGTGTTATTGCAAGCTTAAAAGGTGGAAATGTAGAGAAAGATGTAACACAGTTTGCATTACCACAAGTGCCAGAAGGATTTAAAATTGAACTTAATGGTGCTGACTTTGAACAGATTATTGCTAAAAATGGAAAAGTACAACATCCATTAACAGATAAATTAGTGAAAGTTTCTTTTAAAGTAACTGACAATAAAGGAAACTCAAAAGTTACAGGGGATTATGATTACACTGTAAAAGGACTACATGAAAAAGTAAATGGAAAGAATGCAAAACCAGTTGTTATTCCAGAAATTCAAGAATGGTATTCTAATTCTGATAAAAAAATTAGCACAAACAGTTTGACAAAGGTAGTTTACAACGATGAAAAATTAAAACCAATTGTAGACGAATTTGTAAAAGACTACAAAGACTTTTCTGGAAAAACATTAACAGTTTCAAAAGGAACAGAAGAAAAAAATGCATTTAACTTTAAGTTGCAAGCTCCAGATGAACTTCTTGGAGAAGAAGGCTACAAAATGGACATTAAAGAAGATCGTATCAATGTAGATTCTGTTAGCATAACAGGAAATATGTATGGTATGCAGACTATTTTGCAGATGTACAAAGAAAATGCAAACGAATATAAAGTAGGACAGATGAGAGATTATCCTCGTTATCAAACACGTGGATTATTGCTTGACGTAGCAAGAAAACCAGTTTCTTTGGAAATGATGAAAGAAATCACAAGAACAATGCGTTATTACAAAATGAATGACTTCCAAGCTCATTTATCAGATAACTATATTTTCTTGGAACAGTATGGTAATGGAGCAAAAGAAAACGAAGCGTTTAAAGCATATGAAGCATTCCGTTTGGAATCAGGTTTGAAAAATGCAAAAGGAGAATCTCCAACAGCAAAAGACTATTCTATTTCAAAGGAACAATTCAAAAAATTCATTCAAGAAGAACGTGCGTTAGGAATGAAAGTTGTTCCTGAAATTGATGTACCTGCACATGCTACATCATTTACAAAAGTATGGCCAGAATTAATGGTGAAAAATAAGGTTTCTTCGCTAAAAGGAGATAGACCGTTAGTTGACCACTTTGATTTAACAAAACCTGAAGCAACAAAGAAGATTGAACAAATTTTTGATGATTATACAAAAGGAAGTAATCCAACTTTTGATGATAAAACAACAGTACACATTGGTGCCGACGAATTCTTATATAGTTATAAACACTATAGAAAATTTGTAAATGAATTTGTGCCGTATGTGAAAAAGACAAACCCAGTTCGTATGTGGGGTGGATTAAGTTGGATTAAAGACAATCCAATAACTCCGATTGAGAAAGATGCGATCGATAATGTTGAGATGAATTTATGGTCAAAGGATTGGGCAGACGGTAAGGAAATGTATGATATGGGCTATAAATTAATCAATACAATTGATAGTTATGGCTATATGGTACCAAACGGAACGTTTAATCAAGGTGCTTATGGGGATTTGCTTAATGTAAATAGTGTGTTTAATGGTTTTGAACCGAATAAAGTTTTTATGAAGAATGGACAATCATACAATGTTCCTTCAGGGGACGATCAGATGCTCGGAGCAGCATTTGCCATTTGGAATGATAATATCGATAAATCTGCTTCAGGTTTAACAGAATCTGATTTATATTGGAGATTCTTTAATGCATTACCATTCTATGCAGAAAAAACATGGGCAGCTACAGGAAAAGAAAAAGAAACTGCGGATAAATTAGCAAAACTTGCACAGGACAAAGGAACAGGTCCAAATACAAACCCATATTATCAAGAAGATAAAAAAGGTGATAATTACGCAGAATATAAATTCGAAAACAACCTAAATGATACTTCTGCAAACAAACGTGATTTAAAAAATGGTAAAAATGCAGAAGTACAAAATGGAAAATTACATTTAAAAGATAAAGAAAGTTATGTAACATCTCCTGTGGAACAGTTAGGAAATGGAAATGCTCTTTCTTTTGATATTAAATTAAACAAACCTTCAAAACCAGGAGATATTCTTTTTGAAGAAACAGCACCATACGGAACTCATGATATTCGTGTAATGGACAATGGAAAACTTGGATTTACAAGAGAATTATATGATTACTACTTTGATTATGAACTTCCAGTAGGAAAACAAGTGAAACTTCAGATTGTAGTTACACAACAAAAAGCAAAATTATATGTAGACGGACAGTTTGTAAGCGATGCAAAAGGAAGATTCTTCCATAATAACATGGTGAAGAAAGATAATATTTCAAATGCAACATTTGCTCTTCCATTAGAAAGAATTGGTTCGAAAACAGATTCTATTGAAGCTGAAATTGATAATGTTTTAGTTACAACAGCACCTGTAGAAAAAGATGAATATAACAAAGCAGCATGGACAGGAAAAACAAATTCAGAAACAAAAAATGGTGGAGAAAAAGAGGGCGAACTTACAAAAGCATTTGATAAAAAATCAAATACACACTGGCATTCAAATTGGAAAGGTGCTACAGATAAAGTTGAAGATGTAAATGGTAAAAAAGGAAATCATGATAAAATTTGGGCTGAAATTGATTTCCACAAAGGATATACAATTAACCAGTTCTCATTCACACCAAGAACAGATTCGAAGAGTGGTTATGTAACAAGAGCTTCATTATATGTGAAGAATTCTGCAGATGGTCAGTGGAAAGAAGTTGCAAAAGATCAAAAATTTGCAAATGATGGTTCAAAGAAAACATTTAATTTCCCAACACAAGAAGTGTTTGGAGTGAAATTTGAAGCAACACAGTCAAGTGACGGATGGGTAACTGTATCAGAATTTGACATGGCAAATGCACCTCAAAGAATGTGTACTGTATTTGTACAAGCTGAAGAAGGTGGTAAAGTAGAAGGAAATAAAGAAGTTGCTTTAGGAGAAAATGCAACTGTAACAGCAACAGCAAATGCAGGTTACAGATTTGCAGGATGGTATCGTTCAAATGGAGAAAAAGTTTCTGATGAAGCAAAATACACATTTAAGGTAACAGATAATACTGCATTAACTGCTAAATTTGAAAAAACAGATGCACCTGTTGATCCAGAAACAAAATATACAGTAGCAGTACAGACAGCAGATGAAACAATGGGAACAGTTTCAGGTGCAGGAGAATTCAACAAAGGAGATAATGCAACTGTAACAGCAAAAGCAAAAGAAGGATATAAGTTTGTTAACTGGACGGTAGATGGAGTTGAAGTTAGTACAGAAGCAACATATACATTTGAAGTAACAAAAAATGTAAGTTTGATTGCTAACTTTGAAAAAGTAGGAGAAGAAAAACCGGAAAAACCAGAAAATCCAGATAATAATAAACCGGTAAACCCAGATAACAAACCAGGAACACCAGATAACAAACCGGCAAAACCAAATAATAAACCGGCAACATCTACTAATAAACCTGTTAAAACAGGTGATGAAGCACCAGTTCTTCCATTAGCAGCAACAATGGCAGGATTAGGAGCAGCAATTGCACTTTTATTCAAAAAAAGAAAATAAAGTAAGGAGAGGGAAATGAAGAATCGAGTAATTAAAAAATTATTATGCTCGGTACTTGCGTTTGGGATGATTGTCCCAAACGCTTTTCCTGTTTATGCCGAAGAAGCGGCAAAAACAGATTTAACAGCCGAGTTAAAAGATTATTGGAATTTTGATTCCTTGACAAGTAATCAAGGAGAAAAAACAACTGCAACAGTGCATGGAAATGCTAACATTGTAGAAAGTGGAGATAAAACATTTGGGAAAGTACTTCGATTTGGTGGGGGTGCAGACAATTATTTAAGATTAGACAACTACATCAACACAGGAAGTGGTTCTACATCATTTTCTATGTGGTATCGTTACGATACTACTATTACAGGTGATGATGCAAATAAGGCTACCGTTTTATTGCAACATGAAGGAGAAGGTCGTTCTTTACTAACTTTACAGGGAGATGGAAAATACAATACATTTATTAATAAACAGAATGTAACTTCTAAAAATGTTGTGGAAAAAGGACAGTGGCAACATATTGTTGTAACCTTTGATCAGAGTGCAAAAAAAGTTAAATATTATATTAACGGAGAAAAAGATAGTGAACAAGCACTTGGAAATGAAGTGGTGAACAAAGTTTTACCATTGCGGTTAGGTGCACATAAAACACCGGGGACTACTGATCCTCATGCGATGCGTGGTGATGTAGATGAATTCCGTGTATATAATAAAGCGTTGACAGATGCGGAAGCAAAAGCTTTATATGATGAAAAAGCTCCAAAAGTAGATGATGTGAAATTGACAGTAGATTTGAACAAGGTAAATCAGACAATCGAACCAGAAACTATTTTTGGTATTAATCATCGTTATGCTTTTAATGGTTATGGAACATTTGATTCTGAAAAAATGAAAATCAAAGATGATTTCAAATCGTTATATGAACAAGCAGGATTTGGTTCTATTCGTTATCCAGGAGGAACGATTTCAAACTTGTTTAACTGGAAGACAACTTTAGGAAGCAAAGAAAACCGTAAAAAACAAATTCATGGTTTTTATAATAATCAGAATCAAAATGGTATTGAACCAAACTTTGGTATTAAAGAAATAGGCGATTTTGCAGATGAAGTGAATTCGGAAATTGTTTATGTATATAGTTTGGGACGCGGTAATGCTATGGATGCTGCAGATTTAGTAGAATATCTGAATGCAAAAGTTGGCACAAATCCAAATGGCGGAATTGATTGGGCACAAGTTCGTGCAAAAAATGGACATAAAGACCCTTACAATGTACGTTATTTTGAAATCGGAAATGAAATGCAGCAGGCTTATGGAAAAGATGCTGACGGTACAACATCACAAGGATATTGGACACAATATGTAGAAGGTGGAGCAGAAAAAGCATACACAGAAGGTGGAGTTGCAAAATTTGTACAAAGATATGCTGTTGATGAAGAAAACTGGAATAAAGTTGCATCAAGAACAGATGGAAAACCAAATTTAGTTAGATATTTACGATACGCAAATGTAAACCCTGGAAAGATGGAAAACGGGAAAATTGTTGCTGATCCTGAATTTAAGGCAGTAAATGATGGAGTACAGGTTTATGTCGGAGTAGATGGAAAATTAACAGAATGGAAAGTGGTAAACTCTTTTGAAAATTCAAAGGAAAATGATACACATTGTGTTGTAGATTATAGTACAGGTGCTATCCATTTTGGTGATGGAAAACATGGTAAGATACCAGAAGCTAATCAAAACGTATATGCAACTTATAGTGTAAAGAGAGAAGGTTTCATTGACGTATCAAAAGCAATTAAAAATACGACAAACAAAATCAATGAAATTGAAGGAACAAAACATAAAGCAAACGTATATACAAGTTATGAATCAAAAGGATTCATTCAGCATATGAATGATTTACATGCCAATGATTGGTATGACGGAATGACAATTCATCCATATTCAGGTACAGTACAAGGAAATACTGCGGAAGCATTTTATGATGACGCGATGAAAAAAGCAGAAACAAAAGGTGTGGATCATGTAAAAGATTATGTAAAAATGTTACCTGAAGGAAAAGTACCTGTCATTAGTGAGTATGGTATTTTCAGAAATACACAACCACAAGTGCGTTCTCAAACACATGCGGTATATATTGCAAAAGTATTAATGGAATATGTGAAATTGGGAAGCCCATATATTCAGAAACATTGTTTGGCTGACTGGTATAGTTCTGGTGGAGATTCACTTGGACCAACTCAGCAGGCAGTTATCCAAGTTGTTCCACAGACAAATGCAAATACAGGAACAGGAGAGGGAGAATTTAAGTTTTTCTCAACTCCATCAGCTCGTGTGTTTGAAATGTTAAATGGGGGATTTGGAGAAAAAGTTGTAGATGCACAGTTTGATGTTGTGCCAACAATGAGCAATGGGGTAAAAATGTTATCAGCTCTTGCAAGTAAAGATAATAGTGGAAATATTTATGTAGCGATGGTGAATGTTGATCGCAAAAATGACCGCAACGTTGTATTAAACATACCAAATTATAATTTAGCAGGACATAAAATTGAATTACAAACATTGAGTTCAAAAACAATTACAGATGAGAACACATTGGCGAACCCAGAAACTGTAAAAGTGAATAGAACAAATATGGTGGCTACAGAAACTCAAAGTATTACTGTACCAAAACACTCATTTGTTGTGGCAAAAATTTGTAGTAATGTAAATAAAACAGCTCTTCAGAAAAAAGTTGATGAAATTAATACATTAAATAAAGCAAACTATACTAATTTTGCTTCTGTAGAAACAGTATTAAATAAAGCAAAAACAGTTTTAGAGAATTCCTCTGCTACACAAGATGAAGTAGATAGAATGCTTAAAGAACTAACAGACGCTCAAGCAAAACTTACTTTGAAAAAAGCAAACTATGCAAAAGTGGATGAAGCAATAAAGAAAGCAAATGCATTAAACAAAGATGATTTTGTTGATTTTAGCGAAGTAGAGAAAGCTTTAAATGCCGTTGTACGTGATTTAGATATTACAAAACAGGCGGAAGTAGATGGAATGGCTAAAGCCATTGAAGAAGCTATTAAAGGTTTAACAAATAAGCCAGCACCTAAACCAGAAAAACCTTCTAAGGAAGCGTTGGAAAATGCTTTGATGGAAGCGAAAAAGTTAAATGGAAAAGATTATAAGGAAGATGGTTGGAAGGTATTTGTAAATGCATTAGAAGTTGCACAGTCAGTATATGAAAATGAAGATGCAACAGAACAAGAAATTGCAGATGCAGTAAAACAATTAAAAGATGCTCAAAATAAACTTGTAAAAGTAGAAGTAGAAAAGCCAGAAGAGACACAGAAACCACAAAAACCAGATAAGAAACCAAATAATGAGCAGCATGACAAAACAGATACAACAAGTAAGCCAGTGAAAACAGGAGATACAGCACCGATACTTCCATTGATGATTATGGGACTTGGAGCAGTCTTAGTTGTATTAAAAAAACACTAATAAAATGGGACGTAATGATTTGATGTAATCATTACGTCCCATTTTACTATAAAAACCTTCGTATTGGTAAAACGATCACTCTAAGTACACCGTAAAAAATTTTCTTTCCAATACTTAATTTCTTTTCTTTATAATTTTTTCCGTAAGTATATTCACCGTTCTTTTCCATTGTCTTACTGTAAGTTTTATCTCTTTCTGCTTCTTTGCGAATAATAGAATTCAATTCAGGACAATCCACGGCAAGCATCAATTCCGTATCCTGATACGTGCTTCGCATATCGAAATTATAAGAGCCGACGATACTTAAGCGTTCGTCAAGAAGAAGGGCTTTTGTATGACAAGAATATTTTCCCATAAATTCATATACTTTTATGCCGGTTTTTTGGATTTTTTCTTTTTGATTTAGGTAGTCTGTGCATCCCCAAGGATTTGCACCACTAGCAACATCGTTTGTGATAATTTCTACTGGAATTCCTTTTTTGTTTAAATCAGTAAATCCTTGATACATTTCTTTTCCACAGATAATGTAAGGTGTGTAAATCGTTACATGAGTAGAGTCAAGCATTAACTGTTGTAGTGAATACCAAAGGAGAGGTTCTTTGTTTTCAGTTTCAATTGGATTGCTTAAAAGAGTGATTTTGTTAGTTGGTAGAGTTAATTCTTCAAAGTTCCATTTCTCGTATGCTTGTTTGTAAGTTTTGCGTAAGTAGTCATACCTATTTTCTAAATCTTTTTTTGCTTTTATTATATTAGAAGTTTCTTTTTGACAAAGATAGTTTTTGCTATCTGGTAATGCCCAAACACTTTCAAAATAAGAACGTAATTGAGAGAGAGAAGAAGTATTCTTTTCTTTTGTATTGTATACAAAAAGTTCTCGGTCAATGTTTTTGGAAGAAGAATAATCTCCTAAAAATAAGTTTGTTGTATTTCTTCCGCCAAGAAGATACATCTGATGATCAATAATGACATATTTATCATGAAGGCGTGCCTGTAAATCATAAGGTTTTAGTAGGTTAATTGGATTGTAGATGCGTATAGAAATATTCGGATAGGAGGCAAGAGCCTGAAAATATTCGTTTCCATACAGATCAAGAAATCCACTACATCCATCAACAATAACACGAACAGAAACCCCTCTCTTTGCTGCATGAATTAATGCGGACATAACATCTTTTCCAGATTTAGAAGGGTTAAAGTCGAATGTTGATAAAATGACTTCTTCTTTTGCACTTTCAATCATGTTTAACCGATATAAAAGAGCATCAGAATTATCATTAATATAAGAAACTCTTTCACTTCCGACTGTATCGCTGTAAAACTCTTTTGAATGAAACTGACGTTGATAACCAACGGAAACTTTTTTGTGGGAAACATAAGGAATAACCAAAAGTGAAATGTATATGATAAGTAAAAATAATAAAAGTTTTCTAGGGGATAAATATTTGAATAAAATAAAAAATTTTTTCTTCATGTTATATACTCTTTCTCCTTTGTATTTTCTATTCGATTAGAATATTATAAATCTGCATAAAAAGAAAGTAAACAGTTACTTATGAATTATGAGTTGACAATTCGATACACTTGGGTTAGAATTGACTAACAAAAAATAGTTTACAATACATGGAGGTAGAAATGAAATTTATTTGGCTTACGATTGGTTTTGTTGCAATGGCACTAGGATGTGTGGGAGTTGTATTGCCTGTTCTTCCAACCACTCCTTTTCTTTTAGTAGCATCTTTTTGTTTTGCAAAAGGTTCGGATCGTTTTCACAATTGGTTTATAGGAACGCAATTATACAAGAAACACTTGGATAGTTTTGTTAAGGAAAGAAGTATGACATTAAAAACAAAATGGTGTATTTTACTTCCTGCTTCTTTGATGTTAGTCATTGCTATGTTAATGATGCAAAATATATATGGGAGAATTTTTATTGTCTTTTTAATTATTTTTAAGTATGTTTATTTCTTTACAAAGATTCAGACAAAAAAAGAGGAAATATAGAGGAAATATAGAGAAAATGCCCATAAAAATCAAAGAATAAGACTTGACTAGCATTCGTCTGTGTGATAAACTGAACAAGCGAATGGAAGTAGGTCTTTTTTTTATGCCTAAAAATAGGTAGTCTCGCAAACTACCGGTAACTATGAAATTAAGAACAGAAAAAGCGAGGTGGAAGTTGTGCGCACAAGAATCACATTGGCATGTACAGAATGTAAACAACGTAACTACAATATGACAAAGGATAAGAAAACACATCCTGATCGTATGGAAACAAAGAAATACTGCAAGTTCTGTAGAACACACACATTACACAAAGAAACGAAATAATCGTTTGTGAAAGGACGTGACAGTATGGGCGAAAAGTCTAGTAAGGAAAAGGCTCAGAAGAAAAGTTGGTTCAAAGGTCTTAAAGCGGAATTTAAGAAGATTATTTGGCCAGACAAAAAAACAGTTGCAAAAGAAACGACAGCAGTTGTTACAGTTTCATTATTGTTGGCAGTAGTAATCTCGATAATTGATGTAATCGTAAAATACGGAGTCGATTTCTTGATAAAATAATGACTGTGAATAATAATGGAAGGTGAGTTTTTATGTCAGAGGCAAAATGGTATGTAGTTCATACTTATTCAGGGTATGAAAACAAAGTAAAAGCAAACATTGATAAGACAATTGAGAACAGACACCTGGAAGACCAAATCTTAGAAGTAAGAGTTCCAATGCAAGATGTAGTGGAATTGAAGAACGGAGTACAGAAAGCAGTTTCTAAAAAAATGTTCCCAGGATATGTTATGATTCATATGATTATGAATGATGATACTTGGTATGTTGTAAGAAATACAAGAGGGGTAACAGGATTTGTTGGCCCTGGGTCAAAACCGGTTCCGCTTACGGATGAGGAAATGGCTCCGTTAGGTATCCAGAAAGAAGAAATTGTTGTTGACTTTGAAGAAGGCGATACAGTTACAGTTGTTGCCGGAGCGTGGGAAGGAACAGTTGGAGTAATTCAAGCAATGAACACGCAAAAACAAAGTTTAACTATCAATGTAGAATTATTTGGTCGTGAAACGCCAGTAGAAATTAGTTTTAAAGAAGTTAAGAAAATGTAACAAGAATAAGTGGGAGGGAAATCCCCGCAAATACCACAAGGAGGTACACAAAAATGGCAAAAAAAGTACAAGGTTATATTAAATTGCAGATTCCTGCTGGAAAGGCAACTCCGGCACCACCTGTTGGTCCAGCTTTAGGTCAGCATGGTGTAAATATTGTTGAATTTACAAAACAGTTTAACGCAAAAACAGCAGATCAAGGTGACTTGATTATCCCTGTTGTTATTACAGTTTACAATGACAGAAGTTTTAGTTTTGTAACAAAAACACCACCTGCAGCAGTTCTTATTAAAAAAGCTTGCAACATTAAATCAGGTTCAGGTGTTCCAAATAAAAACAAAGTTGCTACAATTACAAAAGCACAGGTACAGGAAATTGCTGAGATGAAAATGCCAGACTTAAATGCTGCTACAATTGAAGCTGCAATGAGCATGGTAGAAGGTACTTGTCGAAGCATGGGTGTAAAAGTAACAGAATAATTGTAAACATAGAATGTGGGAGGGCTCGCTCCCGATATTACCACTAGGAGGTTATTTAAATGAAAAGAGGAAAGAAATATACAGAAGCTGCTAAGTTAATCGATAGAGGAAACCTTTATGATAAAGACGAAGCTATCGCATTAGTAAAAAAATCAGCAGTTGCAAAATTCGATGAGACAATCGAAGCGCACATCAGAACAGGTTGTGATGGACGTCACGCAGATCAACAGATCCGTGGTGCTGTAGTATTACCACACGGAACAGGTAAAACAGTTCGTATCTTAGTATTTGCTAAAGATGCTAAAGCAGAAGAAGCTAAAGCAGCAGGAGCAGATTACGTAGGAGCAGAAGATTTAATTCCAAAAATTCAGAACGAAAACTGGTTTGAATTTGACGTAGTAGTTGCTACACCAGATATGATGGGTGTTGTAGGTCGTCTTGGACGTGTACTTGGACCAAAAGGTTTAATGCCAAACCCAAAAGCAGGTACAGTTACAATGGATGTTACAAAAGCAATCAACGATATTAAAGCAGGTAAGATTGAGTACAGATTGGACAAAACAAACATTATCCACGTGCCAGTTGGAAAAGCTTCTTTCACAGAAGAACAATTAGCGGACAACTTCCAGACGCTTATCGATGCGATCAACAAAGTTAAACCAGCAGCTGTTAAAGGACAGTACTTAAAGAGCGTAACTTTAACATCTACAATGGGACCTGGAGTAAAATTAAATCCAGTTAAACTATAAGATATTACATCGAGAATAAATATAACAAAAAGAACTATTGCAAAAGTATTTGCAATAGTTCTTTTTACTTGTCTTATTTCCAATGATCTGTATTTTTTAAACCAATCTTTTTAGCTTTAAAAACAGGATTTAATCCTTGTTTCTTTTGTTCGGTATAGTCATCAAGTACTTTGAAAGCAATGTTGCCAAGTACGAAGATAACAAGAATATTTTCAATTGCCATAAATCCCATTAAGATATCTGCGATATTCCAAACTGTACTAAAATCAGCTTGTGCTCCAAAGAAAATTGCAATCAAACAAGAAATGCGGAAAAGAAAAAGCAAAACTTTATTATCTTTGATGAAAAGAATATTTGATTCTGCATAATAATAATTTCCGATTAAACTTGTAAAAGCAAAAGCAAAAATGGAGAAAGTGATAAAATGTATACCGATTTTCCCTACATTTGCTTGAAGAGCAGCTTGTACATAAGGAATACCATCTAATTTTCCGGTAGTTCCTTCTACATTGGAAAGTAGTAAAATAAAAGCAGTTGTTGTGCAAATCAAAAGTGTATCAATAAACACAGAAATTACTTGTACCATTCCTTGCTTTACCGGATGAGAAACTTCTGCGGAAGCGGAAGCGTTCGGTGCACTTCCCATACCGGCTTCGTTTGAAAAAAGGCCTCGCTTAATACCGATTAGAATTGTGCTTCCGGCAAATCCCCCGAAAATTGCTTTGAAATTAAACGCACCTTCTAAAATTTCAGAAAACATTTTTGGAATTTGATTCCAATTCATTAACGTAATAACAATTCCCATAAGAATATAAATTCCAGCCATAATAGGTACAATGACTGAAGTAATAAAACTTATACGATGTACGCCGCCGAAAATAACGAATGCAGTCGCAAAGGCGATGATCAAACCAACGATTGCAGGTAAAATGCTTTTGCTATAATTAGGAATGTAATATTCAAGAGCAGAAGACATATTGTAAGTTTGCAATCCATTGAAACCATATGCAAAACAAGCAATCAATAATATAGAAAAGAGTACCCCCAAATATCGCTTTCCTAGTGCTTGTTCAATGTAATAAGAAGGGCCGCCTCGAAAAGTTTTACCATCTTTTACTTTATAAACTTGAGCTAGTGTGCTTTCTACAAATGCAGAAGCTCCTCCGACAAGTGCCATAATCCACATCCAAAATACAGCTCCAGATCCCCCAGCAACAATAGCCGTTGCGATTCCAGCGATATTTCCTGTTCCAACACGAGAAGCAGTAGAAATCATAAGTGCTTGAAATGAAGAAACTGATTTTTTAGTATTTCCTGATTTTTCTTTAAGAGCATGAATGGCATCTTTAAATAATCGGAATTGTACAAATTTTGTACGAAAAGAAAAATAAAGACCTGCTATAACGAGCAGAAAAATAAGAATGTAACTGTAAAGAAAGTCATTTAGACTTGATAAAAATTGATTAAACAAATGTTGTCCTCCTTAATTATTTGTTATCCAGAGTGATAGCATGGCAAAGGGGGATATTTCATTAAAACATACTTTCTCTGTAAAATATGGTTAAGTGTAATATAAAGTAAAAATAAAGTCAAGAAAATTTTATTTACCATTGACATTGTGTGATAAGCATGCTAAACTATACTAGTAACTGCCGAAGACAGTAGGTGCCGTAAGGCATAAGTTGAGAACGCCTACCGAGGAGATATGAATTCTTAAATCGAATTTACACAATCTCTTTGTCTTAGGATAAAGAGATTTTTTTATTTATCGGCGGTGCAAGCAAAATCTATAAGGAGGTGCACCATTCGTGGCAAAAGTTGAATTAAAACAACCAATCGTACAGGCAATCGCAGAAGACATCGCAGGTGCTCAGTCAGCAGTATTAGTTGACTATCGTGGTTTAACTGTAGCAGAAGATACAGAATTACGTAAACAGTTGAGAGAAGCAGGTGTTATCTACAAAGTTTGCAAAAACACAATGATGAAAAGAGCTTTTGAAGGAACTGAGTTTGCAGGTCTTGAAGAATATTTAGAAGGACCAAGTGCTTTAGCAATTTCTAAAGACGATGCAACAGCTCCAGCAAGAATTCTTTGCAAATTTGCAAAAGACGCTAAAGCGTTAGAAGTAAAAGGTGGGGTTGTTGAAGGTACAGTTTATGATGTTGCTGGTATTCAGGAATTATCAAAAATCCCTTCAAGAGAAGAATTACTTTCAAAATTACTTGGAAGTATCCAGTCACCAATTACAAACTTTGCTCGTGTTATTAAACAAATCGCTGAACAGGGTGGAGAAGCAGTAGAAGCTCCAGCTGAAGAAGCAACAGAAGCTCCAGTTGAGGAGTAATTAAAAAAATAAGAAAATAAGAATTAGTGGAGGAAAATCAAATGGCAAAATTAACAACAGCTGAAATGATTGAAGCAATCAAAGAATTATCAGTATTAGAATTAAATGAATTAGTAAAAGCATGTGAAGAAGAATTCGGAGTATCTGCAGCAGCAGGTGTAGTAGTTGCAGCAGCAGGTGGAGACGGAGCTGGAGCAGCAGAAGAAAAAGATGAATTTGATGTTGAATTAGTATCAGCAGGAGCATCTAAAGTTAAAGTAATCAAAGTTGTTCGTGAAATCACAGGACTTGGATTAAAAGAAGCTAAAGAAGTTGTAGATGGAGCACCAAAAGTACTTAAAGAAGGTGTTACTAAAGCAGAAGCTGAAGAAATCAAAACAAAATTAGAAGCAGAAGGAGCAGAAGTTAACTTAAAATAATTTCTGTTTTTGAAAGGCGCTTGAGAATTTATTCTCAAGTGCCTTTTTTGCGTTTCTAGGATTTCCTTTTGTTTTTAATCCGTTTTTTATAAATATAAATATAACCTATTGACTTATTGAATTCGATGTTATAAAATACATTAAAAATGCATAAAAATTCATAAAAGAACAAAAAGAGATGAAAAAAGAGAAAAAAATGAAAAACTTTCACAATTTCACTTGACTTCTCGTTGAAGTTCTACTATAATGCCACTTTAAAGAGGTAAAGCAAAAAAAGGAGGAGAAAATTATGAAAATGAAAAAACTTGTAGCGCTATGTCTAGCAGGTGCAATGGCAATTTCAGTAGTAGCCTGTGGTAGCGGAAACAAAGGTGGAGACTCTAAAACAGCAGGAGCTTATCCAGGAACAAAAGATAAAGATATGGTAACTGTTGATTTAAGAACAGAACCAGCGGAGTTAAACTCTATTAAGACATCAGATGTTCCTTCAGGAGATATCTTAAGAATGGTTATTTCAGGGTTATATAAACTTGATAAGGATGACAAACCTGTACCTGAACTTGCAGAAGATACAAAGGTAAGTGAAGACGGAAAGACTTACACAATGAAATTGAAAAAAGGTGTGAAATGGTCTAACGGAGAACCAGTAACTGCACATGACTTTGTATTTGCATACCAAACAATTTCTAAAAAGGAAACTGGTTCAGTATATGGATTTATCGTATACCAGAATTTATTAAATGGGCAGGAAGTATTTGATGGAAAGAAAGCTCCTTCAGAATTAGGAGTAAAAGCATTGGATGATTACACATTGGAAGTTACATTTGTTAACCCAATCCCATATGCATTACATTTATTCTCATTCTCATCATTCTATCCTTTAAATCAAAAAGCATATGAAGAAATCGGTGCTGATAAATATGCAAAAGATGCAGATAAAATTGTAACAAACGGTGCTTACAAAGTAGAAGAATGGGTACACGATGATCACATTACTTTAGCGAAAAATGAAGAATACTACAATGCAAAAGAAGTAAATATTCCAAAAGTAAAATACTTAATGTTAAAAGATGCAAATGCTCGTATGAATGCATTTAAAGCTGGTCAGATCGACGTTATTAACGTTGGTGGAGAACAATTGGAACAAGCGAAAAAAGAAGGTATGAAATTAACATCTTATGTTGATAACAGTAACTGGTACTTCCAATTTAACACAAAGAAAAAAGAATTAAGCAATGCTAAAATTCGCCAGGCACTTGGAATGGCAATTGACACAGAATCTCTTTGTAAGAATGTAATCAAAACAGGGGCTACACCAGCAACAGGAGTTGTTCCATCATCTATCGCAGGTGCAGACGGAAAGAAATATGCAGAAGTACTTGGTGATATTACAGAATACAACACAAAGAAAGCAAAACAGTTGTTTGAAGAAGGCTTGAAAGAAATTGGAATGACAGCAGATAAATATAAAATTTCATTCTTAACAGAAGATAGTGCAGGGGCACAGAAAGAAGCAGCGTTCTATCAGGAACAATGGAAAAAAGCATTAGGAATTCAAGTGGAAATCACACCAATGCCATTTAAAGCAAAATTAGCAGCAATGGATAGTGGAGAATTTGATATTGTTTTTGCTGGTTGGTCACCAGACTACAATGACCCAATGACATACTTAGATATGTTTGCAACAGGAAATGGTAATAACTATGGTAAATATTCTAATCCAGAATATGATAAATTAATCGCAGATGCAACAAAAGAAGTTGATAAAGTGAAACGTCAGGGAATGTTAATGGAAGCTGAAAAATTAGTATGCCAGAAAGATGCAGCAATTTATCCTTTATACTTCCAGTCAGTAACATATACAGTATCTGACAAATTAGAAGGAATGACTCGTACAGGATTCCAAGAATTTGACTTTACAGATGGTGCTAAGATTAAATAGTTCTATATAAGTGAATATATCATGAGGAAGGAAAGAGGGAGTTTTATCTTGAGGAAACAGAAGATAACCCCTCTTTGTTCCGAAAAACCGTACCTGTACATTTGTGGCGGTTATCATAGTGACATGAAGAACAATTTCACAAGTTCTTCATGTTGCTTATGTAAAGTACAAATAACGGCAATAGAAACGTACAGGAAAATGTTTTGTGCCTTACATAAGCAATATGAAAAAAGAGATGAAGGAGATGAATTAGGTGTCGAATCGAATTAAGTTTATATTAAAAAGAATAGTATATTCGTTCATTACAGTTGTTGTTCTGATTGGATTCACATTTACATTGATGCATATGTTGCCAGGAGATCCGTTCTCAGGAGGAAAGGCGATTCCGGAAGCGACAAAAGCAGCATTATTTGAAAAATACGGATTGGATAAACCAATACTTGTTCAGTTTTTTATTTATTTAGGAAATGTGTTTAAGGGAGATTTAGGAGTCTCACTTCCAGACGGACGTCAAGTTACAGATATTATTGCACAAGCTTTCCCAGTTTCATTTGAATTAGGAATGCGTGCCTTGATTTTTGCGTTTATCCTTGGTATTTTGCTTGGGGTAGTAGCAGCAGTAAAACGAGGAACAGTATGGGATAGTGCTTCAATGTTTTTTGCGCTTGTAGGTGTATCCGTTCCATCATTTATTATTGGTTCAATCTTACAATATTTTTTGGGATTGAAATTGTATCAATCTACTGGCGTAGAAGTATTTGCAATCATGGGATGGGAATCAGCAAATGCGAAGATTCTTCCAGCGTTTGCTTTGGCGTTTAGTTCGATGGCGACAATAAGCCGTTTGATGCGTACAAGCATGCTTGATGTATTGAATTCAGATTATATTAAAACAGCGAAAGCAAAAGGGTTAAGTAAAAAAGCAATTATTTGGAAACATGCAGTACGTAATGCGATTATGCCGGTTATTACAGTAATGGGACCATTAGTTGCAGCAGTTTTAACAGGAGCATTCGTTGCAGAAAATATTTTCGCTATTCCAGGTCTTGGAAAATATTTTGTACAATGTGTACAGACAAATAATTACCCAGTTATCGCTGGTACTACGATTTTCTATGGTTCATTCTTGATTTTAGCAAACCTTGTCGTAGACTTGATTTATGGTTTTGTCGACCCGAGAGTAAAACTGACTGGTGGAAAGGAGTAGTAGCACGATGAGATTGAAAAAAGAAAAAGCATTGGAAGTAGCGCAGATGCCACGCAAAGCATATGATGTGAGCGGAACGATTCCGGCAGAAGCGTTTGAAGAAATTGGAACAGATGCAAGTAGTATGGAATCTATTGCTCGTCCGTCTGTTAGTTTTTGGAAAGATGCATTTAACCGTGTAAAGAAAAGTAAAGTGGCAGTAGTCTGTCTTGTTCTTTTGTTAATATTAGTTTTAGGAGCTATTTTTGTACCAATATTTAGTACGTTTGATTATTCGACACAAAATGTTGCCTTTGCTAATCAACCAATGATGAGTGCAGATCCAGTAAGTGGTAAAGTACATCTTTTTGGAACAGATGCACTTGGGAGAGATGTATTTGTACGTGTTTGGATGGGAGCGAGAGTATCCTTAACAGTTGCCATTGTTGTAGCTTTAATTGACTGTTTTATCGGTGTTATCTATGGTGGTATTTCCGGTTATTTTGGAGGCGCAGTTGATAATGTGATGATGCGTATTGTAGAAATTATTAGTGGTATACCATATTTGATTATCGTTATTCTTTTGATGACAGTATTACCTCGAGGAATTGGAACAATTATTGTTGCGTATTCTTTGACAGGATGGACGGGTATGGCAAGACTTGTTCGTGGTCAGGTGGTAAGCCTTGGAGAACAAGAATTTGTTGTTGCAGCTAAATCAATGGGAGCGAAACCAGCAAGAATTATTTCTAAACATTTAGTACCAAATATTTTAAGTGTTATTATTGTAAACATTACATTGGATATTCCAGCGGTTATCTTTACAGAAGCCTTCCTTTCTATGTTAGGGCTTGGTATTGCACCACCGAAAGCTTCATGGGGAATTATGGCAAATGATGGAATTTTAACATTCCAGATGTATCCGGGATTATTAGTTGTCCCTGCGATATTTATCTGTATTACGATGCTTTCTTTCAACTTGTTGGGAGACCAGCTTAGAGATGCATTCGATCCGAAATTAAGGAGGTAACTAGAAATGGAACGTATTTTGAATATAGAGGATTTACATGTTTCCTTTGATACATATGCAGGAGAGGTTCATGCAGTTAGAGGCGTTTCGCTTCATGTTGATGAAGGAGAAGTGCTAGCAGTTGTAGGAGAAAGTGGTTGTGGAAAAAGTGTAACTGCACAGACAATTATGAAATTAAATCCTATGCCTCCGGCAAGAATTAAAGAAGGAAAAATTGATTTATGTGGAAAAGATGTTGTTGCGATGAATGAAAAAGAAATGCAAGACATTCGTGGCCAATTAGTTAGTATGATTTTCCAAGATCCGATGACTTGTTTAAATCCAACGATGAAAGTTGGAAAACAACTTACGGAGACTTTAAAAAAACATAAGAAAATTTCAAAAGAAGAAGAAAAAGCTGAAGCAATTAAATTGTTGAATATGGTACAGATTCCAAATGCGGAAGAACGTGTAAATCAGTATCCGCATGAGTTTTCAGGTGGTATGCGTCAGCGTGCTATGATTGCGATGGCATTAGCTTGTAAGCCGAAATTATTAATTGCTGATGAACCTACAACGGCATTAGATGTTACGATTCAGGCTCAGATTATGAAGTTGCTTGCAGAATTAGGAAAACAGACAAAAACAGCAGTTATTTTGATTACACATGATTTAGGTGTTGTAGCTAATCTTGCTGATCGTGTATCTGTTATGTATGCAGGGAAAGTAGTGGAAGAAGGAACGGTAAGAGATATTTTTTATCGTTACGCACATCCATATACAGAAGCATTATTAAAGAGTCTTCCTACAGTAGATACAAAAAAAGATGAACAACTTGTATCTATTCCGGGAACACCACCGGATTTATACGCTCCACCAAAGGGATGTGCATTTGCAAGCCGTTGCGAAAAATGTATGAAAATTTGTAAGAAAAATCAGCCTCCTGTATTTGAAGTGGGCGAGGGACATAAAGCTTCATGCTGGCGTCTACATCCGGATTTTCCAGGTAAAAAGGAGGAAAATTAGTCATGGAGAAATTAATTACACTAGAAAATGTATCGAAACATTTCCATGTAGGACGTAAACAAACATTAGTTGCAGTAAATAACGTAAACATGGATATTTATAAAGGTGAAACACTAGGAGTTGTAGGTGAATCAGGTTGTGGAAAATCCACATTAGGACGAACAGTTATGGGGATTTACTCTCCAACTTCTGGAAAAATCACATATAATGGAGAAGAAGTAAAAGTCAAGAAAACAAAAGACCGTTACGAATATTCTAAAAAAGCGCAGATTATTTTTCAAGATCCATATGCTTCATTAAATCCTCGTATGACAGTAGGAAGTATTATTGCTGAAGGTATGGAAATTCATAATATGTATGACAAAGAAACACGTCAGAAACGAGTATATGAATTGTTGGAAACTGTAGGATTAAATAGGGAACATGCTAACCGTTTTCCTCACGAATTCTCAGGTGGACAAAGACAACGTATAGGAATTGCTCGTGCGTTAGCAGTAGAGCCTGAGTTTATCGTTTGTGATGAACCGATTTCTGCTCTTGATGTTTCTATTCAGAGTCAAATTATTAACTTGTTAAAGAATCTTCAAGAAGAGCATGGGTTTACTTATATGTTTATTGCTCATGATTTGAACATTGTAAAATATATTTCAGACAGAATAGCTGTTATGTACCTAGGCAACCTCGTGGAGCTCGCAGATAGTGATGAAATCTACGAACACACGTTGCACCCATATAGTCAGGCGTTATTGGATGCGGTACCGATACCAGACCCGGAAAAAGAGTCTTTGAAAGAAAGAAAACTCTTGTCTGGAGACGTACCAAGTCCAATTAACCCTAAACCAGGCTGTCCGTTTGCTGGACGTTGTCCAAAAGCAACAGAAGCTTGTAGAACGACATCCCCTGAATTGAAAGAAGTAAGACCAAATCATTTTGTGGCATGTCACTTATATTAAAGGAATAGAGAATAGATAAAATAGAGTTATAGTAACTGTAACTCTATTTTTGTTTAGAAAAATATATAGTTGTAAAAAATCTCTTGACAAGCCTAAAATCGTATGATACAGTTAAAAATGCACTATTGTGGATAATCATGCCCACATAATGCGATGAAAATCGGTAAGAAAGCCGTTTTTCATTGTATATTACGAGGAAAATAACATGAGAGCCAAATAAATATACAAGGAGTGAAACGTCAATGGAGAAAAACAGAATTCGTCCCATCACAAATGGAAAAAGTTCTCGCATGAGCTATTCTAGACAAAAAGAAGTGCTTCAAATGCCTAACTTAATCGAAGTTCAGAAAGATTCATATCAATGGTTTCTTGATGCAGGATTAAAAGAAGTCTTTGAAGATATTTCTCCGATCGCTGACTACAGTGGTCATTTGAGTTTAGAATTTGTTGATTTTACATTATGCGAAGATGATGTGAAGTATACAATTGAGGAATGCAAAGAACGTGATGCAACATATGCGGCACCGCTTAAGGTGAGAGTAAGACTTTATAATAAAGAAACAGATGAGATTAACGAACATGAGATTTTCATGGGAGATTTACCACTGATGACAAAGACAGGTACATTTGTTATCAATGGAGCAGAACGTGTTATCGTAAGTCAGTTAGTGCGTTCGCCAGGAATTTACTATGCAATCGCTCATGATAAGGTTGGGAAAGAATTATATTCTTCCACAGTAATTCCAAATCGTGGAGCGTGGTTAGAATATGAGACAGACTCCAATGACGTTTTCTATGTACGTGTAGATAGAACGAGAAAAGTACCTATCACAGTGCTCATTCGTGCATTGGGATATGGAACTAATGCGGAAATTTTAGAGTTGTTCGGTGAAGAACCTAAAATTCAAGCAAGTTTTGGAAAAGATACAGCAGAAAGTTATCAGGAAGGTCTTTTAGAATTATATAAAAAGATTCGTCCAGGAGAGCCTCTTGCAGTAGATAGCGCAGAAAGTTTAATTACAAGTATGTTCTTTGATGCAAGACGTTATGACTTAGCGAAAGTAGGCCGTTATAAATTTAATAAAAAATTAGCATTGAAAAATCGTATTGCAGGTCAAGTTGCAGCGGAAGATATTGCTAGTGCAATTACAGGTGAAGTACTTGTAGAAGAAGGACAGGTTATTACAAGAGAATTGGCTGAAGCAATTCAAAACGGAGCCGTTCCATTTGTATGGGTAAAAGGTGAAGAACGTAATATCAAGATTCTTTCTAACATGATGGTAGAGTTAGAAAGTGTTGTGGATATAAATGCAGAGGAATTGGGAATTGCAGAATTAGTATACTATCCTGTATTGGCTAATCTTTTAGAAGAAACAGGTGGCGACATTGACGAATTAAAAGAAGCAATCCGTAAAAATATTCATGAATTGATTCCAAAACATATTACAAAAGAAGATATTTTGGCATCAATTAACTATAATATTCATTTGGAATATGGAATCGGAACAGATGATGATATCGACCACTTAGGTAATAGACGTATTCGTGCGGTTGGTGAGTTGTTACAGAACCAATACAGAATTGGTTTATCTAGATTAGAGAGAGTTGTTCGTGAAAGAATGACAACTCAAGACTTAGAAGGAATTTCTCCTCAGTCACTTATTAATATTAAACCTGTAACAGCAGCAGTGAAGGAATTCTTCGGTTCTTCACAGTTATCACAATTTATGGATCAGAATAACCCTCTTGGTGAATTGACACATAAGAGACGTTTATCAGCACTTGGTCCTGGTGGTCTTTCAAGAGATAGAGCTGGATTTGAGGTTCGAGATGTTCACTATTCACATTATGGAAGAATGTGTCCAATCGAAACTCCTGAAGGTCCTAACATCGGTTTGATTAACTCTCTTGCTTGTTATGCAAGAATTAATGAGTATGGATTCGTAGAAGCGCCATATCGTAAAATCGATAAAACAGATCCGAAAAACCCAGTTGTAACAGAAGAAGTTGTTTATATGACAGCGGATGAGGAAGATAATTATCATGTAGCACAGGCAAATGAGCCTCTTGATGCAGAAGGACATTTCATTCATAAGAATGTATCAGGTCGTTATCGTGAAGAAACACAGGAATATGAAAAGACAACATTTGATTACATGGATGTATCGCCTAAGATGGTATTTTCTGTGGCGACTGCACTTATTCCTTTCCTTGAAAACGATGACCCTACTCGTGCGTTAATGGGTTCCAACATGCAACGTCAGGCAGTGCCTCTTCTTATGACAGAAGCACCAGTTGTTGGAACAGGTATGGAAACAAAAGCAGCTGTCGATTCAGGTGTTTGTATCGTTGCTGAACAAGCAGGGGTTATTGAACGTTCTACATCAAAAGAAATTGTAGTAAAACAAGATGATGGAGTAAGAAAAACATATAAATTAACAAAATTCTTACGTAGTAACCAAAGCAACTGTTATAATCAGAGACCAATCGTTGTTAAGGGAGAAAGAGTAGAAGAAGGTCAGGTAATCGCAGACGGACCATCTACATCAAACGGTGAAATGGCACTCGGTAAAAACCCACTGATTGGATTTATGACATGGGAAGGTTACAACTACGAAGATGCTGTTTTATTAAGTGAAAGATTAGTACAGGATGATGTGTATACATCAATCCATATTGAAGAATATGAAGCAGAAGCACGTGACACAAAACTTGGACCTGAAGAAATCACAAGAGATATCCCAGGTGTAGGTGATGATGCATTGAAGGATCTTGATGATAGAGGTATTATCCGTATCGGTGCAGAGGTTCGTGCAGGTGACATTTTAGTTGGTAAAGTAACTCCTAAAGGAGAAACAGAATTAACAGCAGAAGAAAGACTACTTCGTGCAATTTTCGGTGAGAAAGCAAGAGAAGTAAGAGATACTTCCCTTAAAGTACCTCACGGAGAATATGGTATAGTTGTAGATGCGAAAGTGTTTACAAGAGAAAATGGAGATGAATTATCACCTGGTGTAAATCAAGCAGTTCGTATTTACATTGCACAGAAGAGAAAGATTTCTGTAGGAGATAAAATGGCTGGTCGTCATGGTAACAAGGGTGTTGTTTCCCGCGTATTACCAGTAGAAGATATGCCATTCTTACCAAATGGTCGTCCTTTGGACATCGTATTGAACCCACTTGGTGTGCCTTCACGTATGAACATTGGACAGGTGCTTGAAATCCACTTAAGTCTTGCGGCGAAAGCATTAGGATTCAACATTGCTACACCTGTATTTGATGGTGCAAACGAGGTTGATATCATGGATACTCTTGATTTGGCAAATGATTATGTCAACTTAGAGTGGGAAGAATTTGAAGCAAAACATAAAGATGAATTGTTACCAGAAGTTTTAGAATACTTGTCAGAAAATAGAGAACATAGAAAATTATGGAAAGGTGTTCCACTTTCAAGAGATGGTAAAGTAAGATTACGAGATGGTAGAACAGGAGAATACTTTGATAGTCCTGTAACTATCGGACACATGCACTATTTGAAATTACATCACTTAGTAGATGATAAGATTCATGCACGTTCAACTGGTCCTTACTCATTAGTAACTCAGCAGCCTCTTGGTGGTAAAGCCCAGTTTGGTGGACAGAGATTCGGTGAAATGGAAGTTTGGGCATTGGAAGCTTATGGTGCATCTTACACATTACAGGAAATTTTGACAGTGAAATCGGATGATGTTGTTGGTCGTGTGAAAACATACGAAGCAATTATTAAAGGTGAAAATATTCCTGAGCCAGGTATTCCTGAATCATTTAAAGTACTTCTGAAAGAGTTACAATCACTTGGACTTGATGTAAGAGTGCTTCGTGATGACAATACAGAAGTAGAAATTATGGAAACAATAGATTACGGTGAAACAGATTTACACTCAATTATTGAGGGAGATAGAAATTATACGCCGAACGATGAATCTTACGGCGAACATGGATTTAGCCAAAAAGAATTTGAAGGCGACGAGTTAATAGATATTGAAGAAGAACCTGAACAGATCGAATTTGAGGAAATTCTTGACGAAGAATAGAAGGGAGTGCCTATATGTCAGCAACAAATAATGAAGCAACATACCAGCCAATGACTTTTGATGCTATTAAGATTGGTTTGGCATCACCTGAAAAGATTTTAGAATGGTCAAGAGGTGAAGTAACAAAACCGGAAACAATTAACTATAGAACATTGAAACCGGAAAAGGACGGTCTTTTCTGCGAAAGAATTTTCGGACCAAGCAAGGACTGGGAATGCCATTGTGGAAAATATAAGAAAATCCGTTATAAAGGGGTTGTCTGCGACCGTTGTGGAGTAGAAGTAACAAAAGCAAGTGTTAGACGTGAGCGCATGGGGCATATTGCCCTTGCTGCTCCAGTATCACATATTTGGTACTTTAAAGGAATTCCAAGCCGTATGGGCTTAATTCTTGATATTTCTCCAAGAACATTGGAAAAGGTATTGTACTTCGCATCTTACATTGTATTAGATAAAGGTGAGACAGATTTACAGTATAAACAGGTATTATCAGAACAAGAATATCAGGAAGCAAGAGAAAAATGGGGAAGCGCTTTCCGTGTAGGAATGGGTGCGGAATCTATCCAGGAATTGTTACAAGATATTGATTTAGATAAAGAGTATAATGAATTGCAAGGTGGATTAAAAGGAGCAACAGGACAGAAACGAGCAAGAATCGTTAAACGTTTAGAAGTTGTTGAGGCATTCCGTGAATCAGGAAACAAACCGGAATGGATGATCTTGAATGCAATTCCAGTACTTCCACCTGATTTACGTCCGATGGTACAGTTAGATGGTGGACGTTTTGCAACATCTGACTTAAATGATTTGTACAGAAGAATTATTAATAGAAATAACCGTTTAAGAAGACTTCTTGAGTTAGGTGCTCCAGACATTATCGTTCGTAATGAAAAGAGAATGCTTCAAGAAGCTGTAGATGCTTTAATTGATAACGGACGCCGAGGACGTCCAGTAACTGGACCGGGAAATCGTCCATTGAAATCTTTGTCAGATATGTTAAAAGGTAAATCAGGACGTTTCCGTCAAAACTTACTTGGAAAACGTGTCGATTATTCAGGACGTTCGGTTATCGTAGTAGGACCAGAACTTAAAATTTATCAGTGTGGTCTTCCAAAAGAAATGGCTATTGAGTTATTCAAACCTTTTGTAATGAAAGAACTTGTAGCCAACGGAACAGCACACAATATTAAAAATGCTAAGAAAATGGTTGAAAGACTTCAGACAGAAGTTTGGGATGTGTTAGAAGATGTTATTAAAGAACATCCGGTTATGTTAAACCGTGCCCCTACTCTTCATAGACTTGGTATTCAGGCATTTGAACCAATACTTGTAGAAGGTAAGGCGATTAAACTTCATCCACTTGTGTGTACAGCGTTTAATGCCGATTTTGATGGTGACCAGATGGCTGTGCATCTTCCATTATCAGTAGAAGCACAAGCAGAATGCCGTTTCTTACTTTTATCTCCAAACAACCTTTTGAAACCTTCAGATGGTGGTCCGGTAGCTGTTCCTTCACAGGATATGGTACTTGGTATTTATTACTTAACGCAGGAAAGACCAGGAGTAAAAGGGGAAGGTAAATTCTTTAAGAGTTTAAATGAAGCAATTTTAGCATATGAAAATGAAGTAATTACACTTCATTCAAGAATAACAATTCGTGTAACAAAAACACTTCCAGATGGAAGAACAATGAGTGGAAATGTAGAATCTACATTAGGACGTTTCTTATTCAATGAAATTATTCCACAGGATTTAGGCTTTGTTGACAGAAGTATTCCTGGAAATGAACTTCTTCTTGAAGTAGACTTCCTTGTAGGAAAGAAACAGAACAAACAGATTCTTGAAAAAGTTATTAACACACATGGTGCAACAGTTACAGCAGAAGTGTTAGATAGAATCAAGGCGACAGGATACAAATATTCTACAAGAGCGGCAATGACTGTATCTATTTCAGAAATGACTGTGCCACCACAGAAACCTGAAATGATTCAACAGGCTCAAGATACTGTAGATAGAATTACAAAGAACTTTAAACGTGGTTTGATTACAGAAGAAGAACGTTATAAAGAAGTTGTAGAAACATGGAAAAACACTGATGATGCTTTGACAAAAGCACTGTTAGATGGTTTGGATAAATACAACAACATCTTTATGATGGCTGACTCAGGAGCCCGTGGTTCTGATAAACAGATTAAACAGTTAGCTGGTATGCGTGGTTTGATGGCTGATACAACAGGTCGTACAATCGAACTTCCTATCAAATCAAACTTCCGTGAAGGTCTTGACGTATTGGAATACTTTATGTCAGCCCATGGTGCAAGAAAAGGTCTTTCTGATACTGCTCTTCGTACAGCCGATTCAGGATACTTAACAAGACGTCTTGTTGATGTATCTCAAGATTTAATTATCCGTGAAATCGATTGTGTGGAAAAAGGTGCAGCAATTCCAGGTATGTATGTAAAAGCATTCATGGATGGAAATGAAGAAATTGAAAGCTTGCAAGAACGTATTACAGGACGTTATGTATGTGAAACAATTTATGATAAAGATGGAAATATTATTGTAAAAGCAAACCATATGGTTACACCAAAACGTGCAGAAAATGTAATGAAATATGGTGTAAGTAAAGATGGTGGACCAATTACAGAAGTAAAAATTCGTACTATTTTAACTTGTAAATCACACATCGGTGTTTGTGCAAAATGTTATGGAGCAAACATGGCAACAGGAGAACCAGTTCAAGTTGGAGAAGCTGTTGGTATTATTGCCGCACAGTCTATCGGAGAACCTGGTACACAGTTGACTATGCGTACATTCCATACAGGTGGTGTAGCCGGTGGAGATATTACACAGGGTCTTCCTCGTGTCGAAGAACTTTTTGAAGCAAGAAAACCAAAAGGACTTGCAATTATTACAGAATTTGGTGGAACTGCTACAATTAATGATACAAAGAAAAAACGTGAGATTATCGTTACAAATAATGAAACAGGCGAATCAAAAGCATATTTAATTCCATATGGTTCTAGAATTAAAATTCAGGACGGAGCAGTACTTGGGGCTGGAGATGAACTTACAGAAGGTAGTGTAAATCCTCATGACATTTTGAAGATTAAAGGATTACGTGCTGTACAGGATTACATGATTCAAGAAGTACAACGTGTATATCGTCTTCAGGGTGTAGAAATCAATGATAAACATATCGAAGTTGTTGTACGTCAGATGTTGAAGAAAATCCGTATTGAAGAAAACGGAGATTCAGAATTCTTGCCGGGAACAATGGTAGATGTACTTGATTTTGAAGATGTGAATGAACAATTAATTGCAGAAGGAAAAGAGCCAGCAACAGGAGAACCAGTTATGCTTGGTATTACAAAAGCTTCCCTTGCAACAAATTCATTCTTGTCAGCAGCTTCTTTCCAAGAAACAACAAAAGTTCTTACAGAAGCAGCAATCAAAGGTAAAGTTGATCCATTGATTGGTTTAAAAGAAAATGTTATCATCGGTAAACTAATTCCAGCAGGTACAGGTATGAGAAAATATCGTGATGTAACGTTGGACACAGGAAAAAAACCAGAAGATGAAGTTGAGTTGCTTGAAGAAGACTTTGAAGATTTCGATCTAGTGGAAAACATGGAAGAAGTGGAAGAGTCATTAGAAGAACTCGAAACAATAGAGGAATAAAAAACAGAGCCAAGTGATTCACTTGGCTCTTTTTACAAGGAGGAAATAGATGAAAGAACAACAGAAAAAAGAAGTCTGTGTGGAAAATATTTATAAACTGGACGGGAGAGTTCCTGTATCAAAAGCGATTCCATTCGGTTTACAACATATTTTGGCTATGTTTGTGGCAAACCTGACTCCAATTATTCTGATTGCAGCTGCATCGGGAGTAAGTGCAAAACAACAGGCAATTTTATTACAAAACGCTATGTTTATGGCAGGAATTGCAACATTAATTCAGTTATATCCGCTTGGGCGTATAGGGGCAAGACTTCCTATTGTAATGGGAGTAAGTTTTACGTTTGTTACGTTACTATCTTATATAGGTACACAATATGGATATGCAACTGTGGTTGGTTCGGTTATTGTAGGGGGAATTTTAGAAGGTGTATTGGGACTTTTAGCGAAGTACTGGCGAAAAATTATTACACCACTTGTTGCCGGAATTGTTGTAACAACGATAGGATACTCGCTTTTATCAGTAGGAGTTCGTTCTTTTGGTGGTGGTTATACAAAAGAGTTTGGCTCTGCAAAAAATCTTCTCATTGGGACAGTTACATTATTTGCTTGTCTTTTATTTAATATCATTGCAAAATCCTTTTGGAAACAATTGTCTGTACTATTTGGACTTGTTGTAGGATATCTCTTATCCCTTGCACTTGGTGTTGTGGATTTGTCGAAGATTTTTGACGGGGGATTTATTGCGATTCCAAGACTTCTTCCAGTTACACCAGAGTTTAATATAAATGCAATTATAGCGGTGTTCATTATTTTTATGGTTTCTGCTGCGGAAACCATTGGAGATACATCAGCAGTTGTAGCTACTGGACTTGGTAGAGAGGTAACAGAAAAGGAAATTTCAGGTTCTCTTGCTTGTGATGGTTTCCTAAGTTCGATTACAGGACTGTTTGGATGCCCTCCGATTACATCTTTCAGTCAAAATGTTGGACTTGTTGCGATGACAAAAGTTGTTAATAGATTTACTATTATGATGGGGGCAATTTGTATGATCTTGGCAGGATTTTTTCCACCAATTGCAAATTTCTTTTCATCTCTTCCAGAATCTGTTTTAGGTGGATGTACGATTATGATGTTTGGTACAATTATGGTAAGTGGTGTGCAGATGCTTGCAAGAGCAGGATTTTCTCAAAGAAATGTTATTATCACTGCAATTTCATTGGCTATCGGAATTGGTTTTACAACAGCAAGTGAAGCAGATATCTGGAGAATTTTTCCTCAGATGGTAAGAGATATTTTTGGAGGAAACTGTGTGGCAATCGTATTTGTTGTTTCTATTTTGTTAAGCCTTTTACTTCCAAAGGACATGGAGGTAGAGAAACTAGGACAGTAATAAGAAGGAAGTGTAAAAATGAAAAAACAGATGTCGGAATCAATCAGACTTGGAGTGGTGCTTGCCATTGCTGGAGGTTTTATGGATGCTTATTCTTATATGTGTAGAGGAAAAGTATTCGCAAATGCGCAGACGGGGAATATTTTGTTACTTGGTATTCATCTGTCAGAACAAAATTGGAGTGTTGCTTTAAGGTATACTGTTCCAATAATAGCGTTTGCAGTGGGAATTGCTCTTTCTGATTTGATACGACTTAAATTAAAAGAAAAAAGTCTTTTACATTGGCGACAGATTTCTATTTTAATTGAGGCGGTTGTGTTAGCAGGAGTATGTTTTCTCCCGCAGAAGTATAATCTTTGGGCGAATAGTATGACTTCCTTTGCCTGTGGTATACAGGTTGAAAGTTTTCGCAAAATTCACGGAAATGGAATTGCAACAACAATGTGTATTGGCAACTTACGGAGTGCAACACAAAATATGTGTGAATATTGGCATACGAAAGAAAAGAAAAAATTGAAAAAAGGGTTTCTCTACTACGGTGTAATTCTATGTTTTGTACTTGGAGCAATATTAGGAAATGTGTTTGTTGAAGTATTACGGGAAAAGGCAATAATGATATGTTCAGGAATTTTGTTTATTGGATTTATTATGATGTTCGTAGATTGGGAGAAAAGTAGATAGAAAAACTGTCGGAGTGATGTCCGACAGTTTTTTTAACTATTTCCATTTGTTTTTCGTAAGCCATTCGTTGACTTGCTCTAAGTTGTTAGGAAAGACTGAAAATGTTTTTGCAAAATCTTTGGTTGATTTTTCGGAAAATGCGAAAAGTACGGTTTCAGAATTTCCTGTAGTATCAATAGAGTGTAATTCTTTTGCGGGAATACCCAGCAAAAAGTTTTTAAGATTTCCAGTAAATGTGACAAGAGTAGACGGAGAAGAAGTAGTATCTTCGATAGAAATATATTTCCTTTTAAGATTATGGCTATAAAAGTCAGTAGTATATATCTCTTTTTGTGCATGTGAAACAGTTATTTTACCTTGTATAAAGGTTTCTTTATTGTGAAAAGGATATGTTCCTATTTCAAAATCAATAGTTGCTGTTACAGGTAAATGTTCTTGATTTTTATCTGTTAGCAAAAAGCCGTATAGGGTATGTGATTTCTTTTCGATCTTTGGAGTTTTAAAGGAATGATACACAAATTGCGCAACACATAAAACTATAATAATTAAAAGGATAGAAAAGAAAATGATAATAAATTTTTTAAAGGTTTTTTTCATATGTATCCCCCTTTTCCTATTGTTGCGAATCTAACTTAATTGTTAAATTTCCTACTTTATGTGATATAGGATAAAAAAGGAACATTAAGTTCCTTTTTTAATGTACGTGTTGTTTAATTGCCTCAAAACTTTCTTTGCTGATAACGTGTTCAATCTTACAAGCATCTTCAGATGCGATTTCTTCTGACACCCCTAGTCTAACAAGCCAATCTGTAAGAAATCTGTGTCGTTCGTAAATCATTTCAGCTATTTCCCTTCCAGTATCTGTAAGATAAATAAAACCTGCATCAGTCACAGTGATGTGATTTTTCTCCCGAAGATTTTTCATTGCTACACTTACACTGGATTTCTTAAATCCAAGTTCATTTGCTATATCTACAGAACGGACAACAGGAAGGGTTTTACTTAACACTAATATCGTTTCTAGATAGTTTTCAGCAGATTCATTAATTGCTGTTTTCATAAATAAAATTCTCCTTTGCCTATAAAAATATAATTAAATTTATTTGTTTCAGTATATCATATTAGGGTGGAAAATACAAATCGAATACATTTTGAATAGGAAAGATTGTAAAGTTTATAAATCTTTAATTGCTTTTTTTTCTCAATATGATATATTTATTCGTTGTTATACGGATAGACGGTTGTAGGAGGATAAGAATATGATGATTATTACGGACTCGGCTTCGGATATTACATTACAAGAAGCGCAGGAGATGGATATTGAAATAGTATCTCTGAAAATCAAATTTTCAGATGGAGATTTTATACAAGAGAAAGAAGAAGATTTTTCTAGATTTTTTGAAAAATTGGAAGAGGAAGAAGAATTACCTGTAACAAGTCAACCATCACCGGAACATTTTTTAAAGTTATATCAAAAAGCTAAAGAAAATGATGAGGATGTATTAGTCATTACCCTTTCTAGTGGATTGAGTGGAACAGTAAATGCAGCAAATTTGGCAAAACAAATAAGCGAGTATGATAAAATATGGATTGTAGATTCTGAACAAGCAATTATTACACAACGTTTTCTAGTACAAAGAGCAGTAGATATGCGAGCAGAAGGAAAATCTGTTGAAGAGATTGTTTCCTGTCTTGAAGATTTAAAAAAACGTGTGATTGTTTCTGGAATGTTGGATACATTAACATATTTGAAAAAGGGAGGAAGAATTCCTGCGCCTTTGGCAGTTTTAGGAAATATGCTTCAAATCAAGCCGATTATTCAATTGAAAGATAAAGTTTTAGTTTTACTAGGGAAAGCTAGAGGAAGAAATGGCGGAAAGAAAGGTCTTTGGAAAGAGTTTGAGGCATATGAGATAGACGAGAATGAGCCAGTATATTTTGGATATACATCTAATGCGGAATTTGGGAAAGAATTTATGGAAGAAACTGTAGAAAAGTATGGAATTAAACAATATGCAATGTATCCAGTTGGTGGTATTATTGGTACACATGTTGGACCATCTTGCATTGCAATTAGTTTTGTGAAAAAGAAATAAAGAATATGAGAAAAGCCGGTATAAATTTGTTATGCAGGCTTTTTCTTTATGTTGACAACATATCTCCTTTTTCATATACTTTTAAATGAGAATGATTATCATTGCTTAATTGAATAGAAGGAGAAAAGAAGTGAGAAATAGTAAGAAAATTGATATAGTACTGATTGTAATTATTATACTTATGACAGTAAGTGGATTTTTAATTCCAGTATTAAAGTCATGGGTGTGGATAAGTGCAGTTCATAAAATATCTGCAGTGCTATTTTGTGTTTTCTGTATGATGCATATTTTGCAGTATAAAAGAGGAAGGAGAGAAAAGAAAAATGTTTCATAAAAGATTACTTTCAGAATTTAAAGATACAAAGAAAAAGGTTGTACAAATGGTTTTTAGCCAGTGGGTTATGCTGTTGGCAAATATTATTTTTCTATTTACTATAGCAGGGTTTATAGAAACGATGGTTTCAGGTGTAGATTTAAAGGAAAAGGGGATAAGATTACTTGTTGTACTTGGAATAGTAATTCTTGTTAGAAGTGTGATGTCACTTTGGAACACAAGATTATCTTTTCAAGCTTCAAAAGAAGTAAAGAAAAAGTTGAGAACGATGGTATATGAGAAATTGATGCGCATGGGAAATCAATATAAAAAGTATTTTCAAACATCAGAAATCGTTCAAATAAGTACAGAGGGTGTAGAACAATTAGAAATTTATTTTGGAAAATATGTTCCACAATTTTTCTATAGTATGCTTGCTCCAATTACATTGTTTGTTGTTGTTGGAACGATGAGCATAAAAGTAGCAATCGTACTTCTTGTTTGTGTTCCTTTGATTCCACTTTCTATTGTAGCAGTTCAAAAATTTGCAAAAAAAATGTTGGCAAAATATTGGGGAACCTATACAGAGATGGGGGATTCCTTTTTGGAATGTCTGCAAGGACTTGCCACATTAAAGATTTATGAAGCGGATGGACGCTATGCAAAAAAAATGGATGAAGAAGCAGAAAAATTTAGAAAAGTGACAATGCGCGTTCTTATTATGCAATTAAATTCTATTAGCATCATGGATTTGATTGCATACGGAGGTGCAGGTGTTGGAATGATTTTGAGTGTGCTTGAATATCGTGGAGGAAATGTTTCCTTGGCAGAGTGCTTCTTCATGATTATGGTTTCAGCAGAATTTTTCTTACCACTTAGACTTCTTGGATCCTTTTTCCATATTGCAATGAATGGAAATGCAGCAGCAGATAAAATTTTTAAATTGGTTGATTTAACAGAAGATGAAAAGGAAGATCAGATAGAAGAAGTTTTGGGAGATGAAATTACATTTAAGGGAGTAGATTTTTCTTATGATGAAGAAAAACAGATATTATCTTCTATAGACTTGCAGGCGGGACATGGGTTGACAGCATTAGTTGGTGAATCTGGCTGTGGAAAAAGTACGATTACTTCTATTATAATGGGGGATTATTTAGCTGATCATGGAGAAGTTATGATAGATGGAATAAATCTACAAAGAATTTCTCCGAAAGTACTTCGAGAAAAAGTGACAAGAATTCGGCATGATAGTTATTTGTTTGCGGGAACAATTCGCGAAAATCTTCTGATGGGTAAAGAAGATGCAACAGAAGAAGAAATGAGAAAAGCTTTAGAAAAAGTACATTTATTAGAGTTTGTCGAAAAAAGTGGTGGTTTAGAGTATGTTTTACAAGAGAAAGCTTCAAACTTATCCGGTGGACAAAAGCAAAGACTTGCTCTTGCGAGAGCAATCTTACACAATAGTGCGATTTATATTTTTGATGAAGCCACGTCGAATGTAGACGTGGAAAGTGAAAATCAAATTATGGAAGTAGTAAGAGAGTTGGCAAAAACGAAAACTGTACTCCTAATTTCTCATAGATTAGCAAATGTAATATCGGCAGATCAAATTTATGTACAAAAAGATGGGAAAATTGTAGAAAAAGGAAAACATGAAGAACTTTGTGAAGAAAAAGGATATTACTATAAAATCTTTAAACAGCAAAGTGAGTTAGAAAAATTTGGGAAGGGGGCAGTTTCCTATGAATAAATCAAGAAATGGAAGACAAGTAATGTTTGGATTGATTGGAATGATACGTCCATTGATCACTGTAATGCTTGTTGCGATTTTTATGGGATGTATTGGAAATCTTATGGCGATTTTCATTACAGTACTTGGCGGAATGGGAATAGGGAATGTTTTAGGTGTAGATACAACAATGTCCTTAACAACTATTTTTGTTTTAGCAATTGTTTGTGCTGTATTGCGAGGAATATTGCGTTATGCTGAACAAGCAAGCAATCACTATATTGCTTTTAAATTATTGGCAAGTATTCGACATCAAATTTTTTCGGCACTTCGTAAATTAGCTCCTGCAAAATTAGATGGGAAAGAAAAAGGAAATTTAATTTCTATTATCACAAGCGATATAGAATTATTAGAAGTATTTTATGCACATACAATTTCACCTATTGTCATCGCAATATTAACTTCTATTGTTATGGTTCTTTTCATCGGTCAATATCATTGGATTTTAGGAGCAATTGCATTATTCTTTTACATTGTAATTGGAGCAATTATCCCGATTATCAATAGTAAAGCAGGGCAAAAATATGGTCAGAAATACCGCAAATTATATGGAAATTTAAATACAACAGTTTTAGATAATTTATATGGGTTAGATGAAATTTTACAGTATGGGAAAGAAAAAGAACGTGAAGACAAAATGGATAGATTTACTGATGAACTAGAATCAGTAAACGAGAAGTTAAAGCAGCAGGAAGGGCGTCAGAGAGTAGCCACAGACATAGTTATTTTGATGGCGGGTGTTGTTATGCTTCTTGCAAGTACTGCACTTGTTCCAGTAGGAGAAACGATTATCTGTACAATTGCGATGATGAGTTCTTTTGGACCTACAGGCGCATTATCAGCATTGTCAAATAATTTAAATCAAACACTTGCAAGTGGAAATCGTGTATTAAATCTCTTAGAAGAAGAGCCGGTTGTAGAAGAAGTGGAAAGCAATAT
This sequence comes from Faecalimonas sp., assembly GCA_029264305.1. Taxonomy (GTDB): domain Bacteria; phylum Bacillota; class Clostridia; order Lachnospirales; family Lachnospiraceae; genus Faecalimonas. The sequence continues at coordinate 191,934 of JARICA010000008.1, forward strand.
ATCTGTTCCTAATGGGGAATTACAACTTTCAAATGTGACATTTGCGTATCCAAATGCAGAAAAAAATATTTTGGAGAAATTTTCGTTACAAATCAAGGAAAATACAATACATGGAATTTTAGGTGAAAGTGGTTGTGGGAAATCAACAATTTTAAAATTACTTATGCGTTTTTATGAAACGAAAGAAGGTCAGGTATTGTATGGAAATCAAGATGTAAATGGAATTGATACAAGACAATTGCGTAAACAGATTTCTTATGTAACGCAGGAAACATTTTTATTTGAAGATACTATTGAAAATAACATTAAGATAGCAAAAGCAGATGCGACACGAGAAGAAGTTATTGAAGCAGCAAAGAAAGCATCTATCCATGAATTTATTCTTTCACTTCCACTTGGATATGACACAAAACTTGCAGAATTAGGAGATTCGGTTTCGGGTGGGGAAAGACAGCGCATTGGAATTGCGAGAGCATTTTTACATGATGCTCCAATTATTCTTCTAGACGAACCAACAAGCAATATTGATAGTTTAAATGAAGGTATTATTTTAAAGACCTTGTTGGAAGAAAAAGAAAATAAAACAATTATACTTGTATCCCACAGAAAGTCTACAATGTCCATTGCAGATAAAGTAAGTAAAATGTAAAAGAGTATAATTATTCCACAAAATAAATTCTGATTTCCAAAAAGGAGGTTATTTGATGAAGAAAAAATTTTTTCTCTACCTACTTTGTTTATTAAGTATCTGTTTGGTGGGGTGTAGCCAAGGAAAAACTGCAAAAAGTACGGACAATCTCAAAAAAGTACTACAAGAATTGTTTCAACCTATTAGTAATGAAGAATACCAGAAGCTTAATGATGCTTCTTCAACTCCTAGTTGGATAGAAGAAAAATTCAAAGGATTAATGACAAAAGATGCTTACGATACCCTTTTGGAGACCGGAACGTATCAAATGATGCTTCTATCTTATGAAAATGGTTGTAATATGAAAATAGAGGAAATCAAAATAGATGAAAAGAAAGATTATCATGAGTTTAATGTAAAACTTCAGGTAAACTATGAAAATGGAAATAGTGAGAAGCTTGAAGCAAATGGAACGGCACAATTTGATGATAATGGACAGGTTCGTTATTTTACTTTCAATAATATGGATAAAATTATCGAAATGTTGAAAAAGTAAAAAGTAACAAAAGAGGGCATGAACTTAATTAGAGTTCATGTCTTTTTTTGTGATGTAATATACGGTTTTTCGGTCATAATAAATAAAAAAATGGTTATTTTGTCTTGACGTGATGAATTTAATTAGTTAAAATGAATCTTAATTAGATAAAACTAACTAACAGGAGGAAAAGAATGAGCAGGGAAATATTTGAAATTGTAAGGGAAATGGATTTAAAAAATATAGAAACACAATTAGCTTTGCAGTGCGCCCCACTGATTACCGGATTGAAAATTTCTAATCTGCTCATTGTCTCGTTGGAAAATGAGAGACAAGTTAGAGAAATAATAGGAAAGAGTGGTCTTTCGTATTATAAAATGTTACAAACTGAAAAAAAAGTAACATACCTCCTTTTTAGGCGTAAACAGTTGGAAGAATTTCTTTGTCGAAAAGAAATTAGGCAATTTTTTCAACAAGAAGGATATAGTGTATTTGAGTTTGGAAAGATTTTAAAAACATTTCAAATGCGATATGCAACTTATATGAAAGAAGGTGGAGTGTTTCCGCATGAAATGGGATTGCTTTTAGGGTATCCTTTAGAAGATGTAAAAGGGTTTATGGAGAATGAAGGGAGATGTTTTCTTTATGCTGGTTATTGGAAAGTATATGAAAATATGACAGAAAAATTAAAATTATTCCATAAATTTGAAGTGGCAAAGGAAACATTGATTTTTCTTGTTTACAATGGTGTTCATATGGAAGAAATTATGACAAGTTACGTAGGATAGGAGGATAATATGAGTGTAGTTATTGTTGGAGGACATGATCGAATGGTTGGGCAGTATAAGAAACTTTGTAAATCATATAATTGTAAGGCGAAAGTTTTTACGCAAATGACGGCGAACTTAAGTGAACAAATTGGAAGTCCAGATTTGGTAATTCTATTTACAAATACGGTTTCACATAAAATGGTACGTTGTGCAGTTACAGAGGCACAAAAATGTAATGCAAATATTGTGCGATGTCATACAAGTAGTAAAAATGCATTAAATGAGATTTTACAAAACGAGTGTGTTTCGTAGAAATTTACGAAAGAAAAGTAATCATTGCTTTATTGACACACTATAGAAATGATACTATAATTAAATTATAGTGCAAAAGGAAAGCACAATAAAACAGAGGAGGCATTACATAATGGATGCAGGAAAAGTAAGTAGAATTTTAAAAGCGATGGAAGAGCAGGGAATGCCACAGATGATTATTTCTGATCCTCCAAGTATTTATTATTTAACAGGAAAATGGATTCATCCAGGTGAAAGACTTTTAGCTCTTTACCTAAATGTGAATGGAGATCACAAATTAGTTATCAATAAATTGTTCCCACAGGAAAAGGATCTTGGCGTAGATTTAGTTTGGTACGATGATATTGAAGACGGAGTAGAAATCTTAAGCAGATTTGTAGAAAAAGACAAACCAATCGGTATTGATAAAGTTTGGCCAGCAAAATTCTTATTAAGATTACAGGAATTAGGTGCAGGAAGTGAATTCCGCAATGGTTCTATGATTGTTGACTATGTAAGAATGATCAAAGATGAAAAAGAACAGCAGTTAATGCGTGAAGCATCAGCAGCAAATGATAAAATTATGGAAGAATTAGTTCCACTAGTTGTTAAAGGATACACAGAAAAAGAATTAGATGCTATTGTTCGTGAAAAATATGCACAATCAGGACATTCAGGTGTTTCTTTTGACCCAATTACTGCATATGGTAAATCAGGTGCTGATCCACACCACGTAACAGATGATACAAAAGGAAAACGTGGAGACTCAGTTGTACTTGATATCGGTGGTATTTTAAATGATTATTGTTCAGATATGACAAGAACAGTATTTATTGGTGAAGTATCAGATAGAGCAAGAGAAGTATATGAAGTAGTTAAAGAAGCGCAAGCAAGAGGTATTGCAGCATCTAAACCTGGTAACAGAATGTGTGATGTAGACTTAGCTTGTAGAAATTATATTGAAGAAAAAGGTTTCGGACAGTATTTTACACATAGAACAGGTCATTCTATTGGTATGGAAGATCACGAATACGGAGATGTTTCTTCTGTAAATGAAGATATCATTAAAGTTGGACAGTGCTTCTCTATTGAACCAGGTATTTATTTACCAGATGAGGGAATCGGTGTTCGTATCGAAGACCTTGTAATCATCACAGAAGATGGTTGTGAAGTATTAAATAACTTTACAAAAGATTTAATTGTAGTTCCAGAAGAATAGGAATTTTTTAGAAAATAAAAAACACGTCTTGTTGAAAAGGATAACTTTTAACAAGGCGTGTTTTTTTGGAATTAATGTAGAAAAATGCTTTTATTTTGAGATTTTAAACTGATATAATCAGCAACAAGAGCAATAAATTCTGAATTGGTAGGTCGACCGGAATCGGCACTTACGGTATAGCCAAAGAAATGATTTAATACGTCCATATTGCCTCTTGACCAAGCGACTTCAATGGCATGGCGAATGGCACGTTCTACTCGACTTGGTGTAGTATGATTTTTAGATGCAACTTCAGGGTAAATAATTTTTGTGATAGCTGTAATACTGTCTGGTTCTTCAATTGCTAACGAAATGGCGTCTTTAAGATAGCGGTATCCCATGATATGTGCAGGAACACCAATTTCATGAATAATGGATGTGATTTGAGAAGTAAAGGTATTATCATTTGTGTGTTGAACCTTATTCGTATCTAAAGATTCTTCTTTGTTTAGTCTGTTTAATAATTCTATAATGTTATCTTTAGAAATTTCAAGATTTAATTGAATAATGCATGGTTCCTTACTCTGCAGTTGCCCGTTTATGGTGTTAGCTACTGCGGTATTTAGTTTTAACATAATACTCTCCTTTTCCATGGAAATGAATTTCCAAATTTGTTTTTTTCAGTTATTCATTTATTATAGAATAAAAAAAGAAGGCATACCATGACGATTCTTGGCATTATTTGTTAAAATATTGGAATAAATGGAAAAATATGGAATTTACCAACAAATATGAGTATAATACAAAACTTGTATAAGTTAAGAAAAAATATTTTTGGAATGAAGGAAAATGTATGAGCAAAAGAAAAAAACGGAAAGCTTCCATAAGAAATTGTATTTTAATCTTAGTTATTATATGTTGGGTCGTTCCTGTAATTTGTGTGTTTGGATTTACAGTGTTTTCTTATCGAATGGAGATGACTAAAAGGACGGACGCAATGATAGAAAGCGAAATGCAGAACATTTCTTCACTTGTAGCTGGAAGGTTAGATGATTTGATAGAAAGTTGTTTGCAAATTTCTTATGAAAGAAGTTATGAGGAAGTATGGAAAGAATATAGAAATGGCATTAAGCCAAAAGAAGAATTCATAGATATGATTACAATTTTATCAAAACAGCAGTTTAATTTAGATAGAAGATTTTCAATGTTTGCTTTTTATGAGGTGGAAAGTCCACATGTTATTTCTTATAATGAAAAAAAGAAACATCAATTTGATGAATATATTAGAAGCATTGAACCAGAAATAAGAAAAATTCGTCAACAAGACACATCTTATGTTCAGTTGAAAGTGATTGAGGGTAGATTATTTATTGTTCATAATTTATATACTATATTTGATTATCAGAAATTCGGAACTTTAGTTGCGGAAGTGGATATTGAAAGATTATTTCATGGATTGGAAATAGGAAACGAAGAAAATGTAGCGTTAGTAATAGACCAGAAAATGAATTTAGTTCAAGTGCATGGGAAAGTGGGTGAGAAAAGTCAAAAGTATGTTATAGATAAATTGTTTGATCGATATCGAAAATCTAGAAAAGAAAATTTGTTTCTAGTAAAAGACCTAAATTACAATGCATATATGAATATGAAAGAATATAATTTTTACAATATGGGGGTTTTGTTCTTAGTTAATTCAGAAGAAGTATATTCTGGTTTATATGAATTTTATCGTGTGATTAGTATCATATTTACAGCAATTCTTCCAGTTACAGTAGGAATCTTTTATTTTGGAGAAAAGCAAATAGGAAATCCCATTCGTGAGTTGGTAAATGTATCGAAAGCTATTGAGGCAGGGGAATTAGGGGCTGTTCTTGAAATTGAAGATATGCCCAATAAGGAATTTGATTATCTTGTGAGCTCGTTTAATAATATGTCAAAAAAGGTAAAATACTTATTTGATTGTGTCTATGATGAAAAAATGGCGAGAAAAGATGCAAAAATTTTAGCTCTACAGACACAGATTAATCCACATTTTATCAATAATACATTAGAGATGATGAATTGGCAAGCGAGAATGACTGGAGATTTTGCAGTGTCAGAAATGATAGAGGCACTAGGAACGGTTATGGATTATCGTATGAATAGAGAAAATCAAAAACTAACGACATTAAAAGAGGAGTTAAAATGTTCCGAAGCATATTTATTTATTACTAAAAAACGATTTGGAGAAAGACTTATATTTGAAAAAGAAATCGATGAATCCATATTAGATACAATGGTTCCACGTCTTGTATTACAACCGATTTTGGAAAATGCGGTTATTCATGGTATTGAAAGAGTAAAAAGAGGAATAATTAAAATCTGTATTTACCGAAAAGGAAATGAAGTAGTTCTAGAAGTTATAAATACTTCTGGCAGAGTGAGTAAAGAAGAAAAGGATAGAATTCGTAGAATTTTATATGATATTCCAGAAGATATCCAAGGGATAGGAAAGCATACTTCCTTAGGAATCCGTAATGTAAATGAGCGTATTAAGTTGATATATGGAAAAGAATATGGTTTGGATATAGAAATAAAGGAAGAACATATCAGTTTTAAAATGCTCATTCCTTATAAGTGGAAACCAAAGGATGAAGAAGAAAAGAAACACCAAGTAGAAATTGAACTGAAAGAGAAAAGAGAACAGATATGGGAAGAAAAATAGGTTTGTTTTTTATTGTTTGTTGCATATTCATGATAATTTTAATTGTAGAATCTGATGGGAAAGTAAAAGAAGAGGAAGTGCAAGAGGAAATTGTTTTGAAAACGGTTTCGATGTATGGTGGAGCAACTCCAAGTGCAAAAGTATATCAAACTATTAATGAAGAATTTGTCAAAAAATATGAAAATGTAGTTATTGAAGATGAGTCACAAATTTGTGATGAAGATTGGAAAATGAAAGTTGCGGCAAATTTTGCAGTGGGAAACGAACCGGATATTATTCAATTTTTTACAGATGCGGTGGCGGACTCTTTTTTGAAAGCAGACAAATTGGTTTCGGTAGAAGAAATTCAAAAAGAATATCCCGAATATGCAAAAGATATAAAAAGGACTGCATTAGAAGCCGTTAGAAATAGAGATGGGGTAATAAGAGCGGTTCCAACAACAGGATATTGGGAAGGATTGTTCTGCAATAAAGAGTTATTTCAAAAATACAACGTAGATATTCCAACGGATTGGGAATCATTAGTAAAAGCAATTCGTACATTTAGAAAACATGGAATTATACCTATAGCTGTATCTTTGAATTATGTACCACACTATTGGATTGAACATCTTTTATTATATACAGCAGGAGAAGAAGAATATGCGACTATTCCACAAAGTGATTTCAAAACATGGGAAAAGGCATTTGAAACATTAAAAGAATTGAAAAATATAGGGGCATTTCAAGAAAGTTTAGATACGTATACGGAACACTTTTCTTTCCAATTGTTTCGAAAAGGCGAAGCCGCAATGCAGTTGGAAGGCTCGTGGTATGCAAGCAGCCTTGCCGATACGAAAATGGAAAATAAAGTGACAGTTGTTCCTTTCCCGGGTGTTCCCAATCAGAAAGCAAAAAAAAATGCTTTGATAGGAGGAGTTTTTTCAGGATTTTATATTACAAGAAGAGCTTGGGAAAATCCCAAAAAAAGGGAGTTGGCAGTTCGTTTTGTGGAAGAACATATAAAAAAGAAATCACTTATAAAATATTGGGGTGGAAATGGAATTGCAACTTTTAAGGGGAAAGCTGAAACCAAAAGAACACCTTTAACAAAAACTGAAAATAATTTACTTGAAAGTGCTAGTTCATTAAATAAATCAATGGATGCACGAATATGTCCAGAGGGGTATAAAATAATTATGGACGGAGTTGTAGATGTAGTAGAAGGAAAAAAAGATGCGAAAGTTTTATTAAATGAGGCCTTACTAATGGACAAAGAATGATGAAATTTTGACAAACTTTTAAGGCATCTATATAATAAGACGGTAAAGACATGGGAAAGAAAACATATGCAGAGGTGTGAGAAGTGTACAAGGTGATGATAATCGATGACGAACCTATCATAGTGGAAGGATTATCTAAAAGTATTCCATGGGAAAAGTGGAATTGTGAAGTGGTGGCTACTGCAAATGATGGGTATGAAGGAACAGAATTGATTCAGAAGTATAAACCTAACATAATATTCTGTGATATTTCCATGCCGGAGTTGGACGGATTAACAATGATTGTTGGTTTAAAATCGGAGTTTGCCGATATGGAAATTAGTATATTGACTGGATATAGAGATTTTGATTATGCACAACAGGCGATTAATTTAGGAGTAACAAGATTTTTGCTTAAACCATCAAGTATGAAGGAGATAGAAGAAGCTGTAGAAACAATGACGGAAAATTTAAAGAAGAAACATATTTTAGTTGAACCACATGAAAAAGCAAATTCTTTTATCGTGAAAAACGCAATGAAATATATTGATGAACATTATAATGAAAAATTGACATTGTCAGAGGTTGCGGAGAAAACATATGTCAGTCAGTGGCACTTGAGTAAATTACTTAATAAAGAAGTGGGAAAAAGTTTTACAGAAATTTTAAATGATACTAGAATTAAATATGCGAAAAGAATGTTAGAAGATTCTTCCCTTCGTATAGGCGATGTGGCGAGAAAAGTTGGGTTTCTTGATTTTTCGCATTTTTCAAGAGTGTTTAAAAAAATAGAAGGAATTTCGGCAAATGAATACCGAAATCATATGTAATAACATAAAATCTATGAAAAACCTATTTTTTTGTGTATATGGGGTTGACTTTTAGAAAAGTTAGTAATAAACTAAACAAGTACGCATAAAAGCCTAGTTTTTTCGTGCGTACAAATATGAGTAACTCATACTCGGCAACCAAAACAGTATTCATAGGAGGTGAAAGGAATGCCAACATTTAATCAGTTAGTAAGAAAAGGACGTCAGACTGCTGTTAAAAAATCTACAGCACCAGCTTTACAGAAAGGATATAACTCTTTAAGAAAGAAAGCAACTGACGCTTCTGCACCACAGAAGAGAGGTGTTTGTACAGCAGTTAAGACAGCAACACCTAAGAAACCTAACTCAGCTCTTAGAAAGATCGCCAGAGTTCGTCTTTCTAACGGTATCGAAGTAACAAGTTACATTCCAGGAGAAGGACATAATCTTCAGGAACATAGCGTTGTTCTTATTCGTGGTGGTAGAGTAAAAGACTTACCAGGTACAAGATACCATATCGTACGTGGAACACTTGATACAGCAGGTGTTGCAAAAAGACGTCAGGCTCGTTCTAAATACGGTGCAAAGAGACCAAAAGACGCAAAATAAAATAATTGTAACTAAAATCGTTATCACAAACAGAACTATGATTCCTGTTGGTTGCGGGTTAGAAATAAAGTCCCGCACGATAACACATGCATTGAGTGCTTAGTGAGTACAAACTTAGCAATCAAGTATATCTGCGAAAATGAGCAGAGTGTTTCATATTCATAGACACATGTGAGTACCGATGAATTAATTTAGCAGAAACGAAAGTTTCAAAAACATGATTAAGGAGGGAAGGACCGTGCCACGTAAAGGACATACACAAAAAAGAGACGTATTAGCGGATCCAATGTACAATAATAAAGTGGTTACAAAACTTATCAACAACATTATGTTAGACGGTAAGAAAGGTGTAGCACAGAAAATTGTATACGGAGCATTTGAAAGAATTGCTGAAAAATCTGACAAACCAGCTATCGAAGTATTCGAAGAAGCAATGAATAATATTATGCCAGTACTTGAAGTTAAAGCAAGACGTATCGGTGGAGCAACATATCAGGTACCTATCGAAGTAAGAGCAGACAGAAGACAGGCATTAGCACTTCGCTGGATTACATTGTATTCTCGTAAAAGAGGAGAAAAAACAATGGAAGAAAGATTAGCAAACGAACTTCTTGATGCAGCAAACAATACAGGTGCATCTGTGAAGAAGAAAGAAGACATGCACAAAATGGCAGAAGCAAATAAAGCATTTGCTCACTACCGTTTCTAATATAGGAGGAAAAAGTCTTGGCTGGAAGAGAATATCCATTAGAGAGAACAAGAAACATTGGTATTATGGCACATATTGATGCTGGTAAGACTACAACTACAGAACGTATTCTTTACTATACTGGTGTTAACCATAAAATTGGTGATACTCATGAAGGTACTGCTACAATGGACTGGATGGCTCAGGAGCAGGAAAGAGGTATCACAATCACTTCAGCTGCTACAACTTGTCATTGGACATTGCAAGAAAATTGCAAACCTAAAGCAGGTGCTTTAGAACATCGTATCAATATCATTGATACTCCAGGACACGTTGACTTTACTGTAGAAGTTGAACGTTCACTTCGTGTACTTGACGGTGCAGTAGGTGTATTCTGTGCTAAAGGTGGAGTTGAACCACAGTCAGAAAATGTATGGCGTCAAGCTGACACATACAATGTACCAAGAATGGCTTTCATCAACAAAATGGACATTTTAGGTGCAAACTTCTATGGAGCAGTAGAACAAATTAAAACAAGATTAGGTAAAAATGCAATTTGTATTCAATTACCAATCGGAAAAGAAGATGAATTCAAAGGAATCATCGACTTATTTGAAATGAAAGCATACATCTACAATGATGATAAGGGTGATGATATTTCTATTACAGATATCCCTGAAGATATGAAAGATGATGCAGAATTATATCGTACAGAATTAGTAGAAAAAATCTGTGAATTAGACGATGACTTAATGATGGAATACTTAGAAGGAGAGGAACCATCTACAGAAGCATTAAAAGCAGCTTTAAGAAAAGGTACATGTGAATGTACAGCAGTTCCAGTATGCTGTGGTACTGCTTATAGAAATAAAGGTGTACAGAAACTTCTTGATGCAGTTATCGAATTTATGCCTTCACCAGTTGACGTTCCTGCTATTCAGGGTGTTGACGAAGACGGAAATGATGTTGTAAGAGAATCTTCTGATGAAGGTCCTTTCTCAGCGTTAGTATTTAAAATTATGACTGACCCATTTGTAGGTAAGTTAGCATACTTCAGAGTTTACTCTGGAACAATGAACTCAGGTTCTTACGTATTAAATGCAACAAAAGGCAAAAAAGAACGTGTTGGACGTATCTTACAGATGCACGCAAATAAGAGAGAAGAACTTGATAAAGTATATTCAGGAGATATTGCTGCTGCAATCGGATTTAAATTCTCTACAACTGGAGATACAATCTGTGACGAACAGCACCCAGTAATCCTTGAATCTATGGAATTCCCAGAACCAGTTATTGAGTTAGCTATTGAACCAAAAACAAAAGCATCTCAAGGTAAACTTGGTGAATCCTTAGCAAAACTTGCAGAAGAAGACCCTACTTTCCGTGCTCACACAGATCAGGAAACAGGTCAAACAATCATTGCTGGTATGGGTGAACTTCACCTTGAAATTATCGTAGATAGACTTCTTCGTGAATTTAAGGTAGAAGCAAATGTAGGTGCACCTCAGGTTGCTTACAAAGAATCATTCACAAAAGCAGTTGATGTTGATAGTAAATATGCAAAACAATCAGGTGGACGTGGACAATACGGACACTGTAAAGTTAAATTTGAACCAACAGATGTTAATGGTGAAGAAACATTCTTCTTTGAATCTACAGTAGTAGGTGGAGCTATTCCAAAAGAATACATTCCAAAAGTAGGAGAAGGTATTGAAGAAGCTATGAAATCTGGTATGCTTGGTGGCTTCCCAGTTGTAGGTATTAAAGCAACTGTTTATGATGGTTCTTACCATGAAGTCGATTCAAGTGAAATGGCATTCCACATTGCAGGTTCTTTAGCATTCAAAGATGCTATGGCAAAAGCTGCACCAGTACTTCTTGAACCAATTATGAAAGTAGAAGTAACAATGCCAGAAGAATACATGGGAGATGTTATCGGTGATATCAACTCTCGTCGTGGACGTATCGAAGGTATGGACGATTTAGGTGGTGGAAAAATCGTACGTGCATACGTTCCATTATCAGAAATGTTTGGATATTCTACAGACTTACGTTCAAGAACACAAGGTCGTGGTAACTACTCAATGTTCTTCGAAAAATATGAGCCAGTTCCAAAGAACGTACAGGAAAAAGTATTAGCAAACAAAGCAAAATAAGAAAACTATTGTTTTAGCATATGAAAAACAATAAAAACACTTGAAAATCTGCATGATTTGAAATATAATCAGAGATAACCGAGTAAACAATAAAATAAACAATACGCCCCTTATAAAAGGGGCGATAGAATTAAGGAGGATTATTCAAAATGGCTAAAGCTAAATTTGAAAGAAGTAAACCACATTGTAATATTGGTACAATCGGACACGTTGACCATGGTAAAACAACAACAACAGCAGCTATTACTAAAGTATTAGCTGAAAGAGTTGAAGGTAACACAAAAGTAGATTTCGAGAACATCGATAAAGCTCCAGAAGAAAGAGAACGTGGTATCACAATCTCTACAGCACACGTTGAGTACGAAACAGAAAAACGTCACTATGCTCACGTTGACTGCCCAGGTCATGCTGACTACGTTAAAAACATGATCACAGGTGCTGCTCAGATGGATGGTGCTATCCTTGTAGTTGCTGCTACTGACGGTGTTATGGCTCAGACAAGAGAACATATCTTACTTTCTCGTCAGGTAGGTGTTCCTTACATCGTAGTATTCATGAACAAATGTGATATGGTAGACGATGAAGAATTATTAGAATTAGTAGAAATGGAAATTCGTGAATTATTAGACGAATATGAATTCCCAGGAGATGATACTCCAATCGTTCAGGGATCTGCTCTTAAAGCACTTGAAGATCCAAACGGAGAATGGGGAGATAAAATCATGGAACTTATGGAAGCAGTAGATAGCTACATTCCAGATCCAGAACGTGATACAGACAAACCATTCTTAATGCCAGTAGAAGACGTATTCTCAATCACAGGACGTGGTACAGTTGCAACAGGTAGAGTTGAACGTGGTACACTTCACGTATCTGATGAAGTTGAAATCGTTGGTATCAAAGAAGAAACACGTAAAGTTGTAGTAACAGGTATCGAAATGTTCCGTAAACTTCTTGACGAAGCTCAAGCAGGTGATAACATTGGTGCATTACTTCGTGGTGTTCAGAGAACAGAAATCGAAAGAGGACAGGTTCTTGTTAAACCAGGTAGTGTTACATGTCACACAAAATTCACAGCTCAGGTTTACGTATTAACAAAAGATGAAGGTGGACGTCATACACCATTCTTCAACAACTACAGACCACAGTTCTACTTCAGAACAACTGACGTAACAGGTGTTTGCCACTTACCAGAAGGTACAGAAATGTGCATGCCTGGAGATAACGTAGAAATGTCAATCGAACTTATTCACCCAGTAGCTATGGAACAGGGATTACGTTTCGCTATTCGTGAAGGTGGACGTACAGTAGGTTCAGGACGTGTTGCTACAATTATTGAATAATTAATAGCGCATATAAATTAAGGGATTGCTTAAGCAATCCCTTTTTACATTGTTCCATATTTTTTTAATTCTTCAAAAATTTTTTCATATTCTGTTGAAAAGACACTATCTTTATTCCAAAGAAATGTAAAATCATGCTTTACCATAAAATCAGATAAAGGTATTTGCATTAAAGTCCCCTTTAAAATTTCTTCTTCGACAGCAGCTTTATATAAAAAGGAAATACCACAATCTTGTCGAAGGAGATTGACGATTGTATGGATATTTTCCACTTCTACAATATGTTCAAAATCATTGACAGACATATTTTTCATGGCTAGAGCTTTGGTTAAAATAGCTCTTGTACCAGAACCTTGCTCTCTTATAATTAACCGTTCAGAAGTCAAGTCAGTAAGTCCGTGTACTGGATTTTGAAAGTTATGTTTTGTGGAAGCGACTGCAATATATTCTTCGGTTGCATAAATGCGAGTATTGTAGTTATCGGGTTTAAAATAACCTTCTACAATAGCAAAGTCAATACTTCCATTGTAAAGAGAGCGAAGAAGAGATTGAGTATTTCCATAACGAATATGAAAATCAGTGTTCTCATGAGATTTAATTAATTTAGTTAGTGCAGGAACAAGAGAGTATTCTCCTATCGTCATTGTTACACCGAAGGTGAGAATATTTTTTCCTACTAAACTTTCTTTCATTCTCTTTTTTAATGTTGTTTCATCATTCCGCATAGTTTCCAAAGCTGAACGTAAAATTTCACCAGCAGGAGTAAGAATGAGGCGTTTTTTGTCCCGTATAAATAAGGGAGAATTATATTTTTTTTCTAAATATTTGATATGTTGCGAAACAGCAGGTTGAGTGAGATTAAGTGCTTGCCCTGCATGAGTAAAATTCATGTATTCGCATACTTTTAAAAAGGTTTCCATTCTAAAATCAAGCATAGTTTCCTCCAAATAAATTTCATAATATTATCATAACAAATATTTATGGTAATATCAATATTTATAATTTTACAAAATGAATATGGAAGAGTATAGTATTAATTACAGAAACGTAATAAGTTTAAATAAATGAAAAGAGGAGAATATTATGATGTATGATGTAGTGATTATCGGTGCAGGCCCAGCAGGAATCAGTGCAGGAATTTATGCAGTTAGTAGAGGAAAAAAGGTGTTAATAATAGAAAAAAATACTGTAGGTGGTTTGATTGGAAAGGTATCTACAGTTACTCATTATGCAGGGATTGTGTCAGAAGAAACAGGTATTAGTTTTTCAGAAAGATTGAAAAAACAAGCAGAAAATGCTGGAATTGATATTGTATATGATGAAGTAAAACGTGTTGAACTTCAAGGAAGAACGAAAAAAATTTATACAGATGATAAAATGTTTTCTGCTAAAAAAGTGGTGTTAGCAAATGGAACGAGACCAAGAAAATTGGGAATCACAGGAGAAACAAAACTTGCAGGAAAAGGCATGGGAATGAACGCGCAAAAAGATGGGGCAAAATATAAAGGAAAAAATATTTATGTTGTAGGTGGAGCAGATGGTGCAGTGAAAGAAGCATTGTATCTTTCACAGTATGCAGAGCAAGTTACTATTATACACTTCGAAGAAACGTTAGGCTGTATCAGCGAGTTTAAAGAAAAGGTTGGAAAGACTTCAAATATAGTTTTGCGTCTAGAATCAAGACTTCACGGTGTATATGGTGTAGATAAGGTGGAATTGTTGGAAATTTCAGATGAAAAAACGGGAGCAATAGAAACGATTGCTGATCCTGGTTGTGGAGTTTTTGTTTATGCAGGAACAATTCCAAATACAGAATTATATTCTGAAATACAATTAGAGGATGGATTTATTCCTGTAGATGAAAATATGGAAACTGAGATAACAGGAGTTTATGCGGTAGGAGATATAAGAGTAAAACAAGTAAGACAGGTATCCACAGCAGTTGCCGATGGAACAATAGCGGGAGTACATTTAGCGAAATAGTAAGGAGAAAAAAGGAAAATGGAATTTATGAAAAAAAGCTGGAAAGGATTGTTATTGTGTCTTATGATAGCAGTGCCTTCAAGTATTTTGGGAAAACAATTTGCGATTATAGGAGGACCTGTATTTGCCATAATAGCAGGAATGATTTTAGCAACTTTAGTTAAGGATAAATCTACATTTGAACCCGGAGTAAAATTCACATCAAAGAAAATTTTACAGTACGCAGTGGTATTGTTGGGATTCGGAATGAACTTGGAAGTAGTAATGGAAACAGGAAAACAATCGTTACCTATTATCATTTGTACAATTAGTACATCGTTGATTATTTCCTATATACTGCATAAAGCATTACGTATGCCTGAAAAGATTTCTACCTTAATAGGTGTAGGTTCATCTATATGTGGAGGATCTGCAATTGCAGCAACCGCTCCTGTTATTGATGCAGAAGAAGAAGAGGTTGCACAGGCAATTTCTGTTATATTTTTATTTAATGTTTTAGCAGCATTAATTTTCCCGATTCTTGGAAGTAAACTTGGATTTTCTACAACGTCTGGAGAAGCTTTTGGTATTTTTGCAGGGACGGCAGTAAATGACACATCCTCTGTTACGGCTGCCGCTTCAACATGGGATAGTATGTATCAATTGGGAAGTCAGACTTTAGATAAAGCAGTAACAGTAAAATTAACAAGAACATTGGCAATTATTCCGATTACACTTGTGTTGGCTTGTGTACGAGCAAGAAAAGCAGAAGTAGAAAGTGGAGGAAATGTATCCTTAAAGAAAGTATTTCCGTTTTTTATTTTATTTTTCATAGGGGCAAGTTTGATTACAACAGTTGCAATATCAATGGGTGTACCAGTAACAGTGTTTAATCCATTGAAAGAGTTGTCTAAATTCTTTATTATCATGGCGATGGCGGCAATAGGATTTAACACAGATGTTGTTAAATTAGTAAAAAGTGGAGGACGTCCAATTTTGCTCGGAATGTCATGTTGGGTTGGAATTACTGCTGTAACGCTTATCATGCAACATTTGATGCATATATGGTAAGTGTATAAAAAAAGAAAAAAAGGAAACTCTAAATAAAAAGGAGGTGCATTCATGAAAGCAAAAGTAAATGAAGGTTGCATTTCATGTGGAATGTGTGTAAGTCTTTGCCCAGAAGTCTTTCGATTTAATGACGAAGGGATAGCAGAGGCCTATGTTGATATAAGTGAAGAAACATTAGAAAGTGCAGAAAATGCGAGAGATAATTGTCCAGTTTCTGTGATTGATTTGAATTAAAAAAGATGTGGCATTTGAGTTTCAAATGTCACATTTCTTTTTCTAATTGACTTTTGCTATTTAAAGCGATATAATGACAGAGAATTAAATTAAGGTAAGGAGAATACGCTATGGAAAGAAAAAATATGTGGAAACAGTATACTGCCGAACAGTTAAATGAAGTAGAAAAAGTTAGTGAAAGATACAAAACTTGTCTTGATGCAGGAAAAACAGAAAGAGAATGTGTAAGTCTTGCTGTTTCTATGGCAGAAGAAAATGGCTATCGTAATCTGGAAGAGTGTATTGTTGAAAATACAGAATTAAAAGCAGGAGATAAAGTATATGTAAATCAGATGGGAAAAGCATTAGCTTTATTTCAAATTGGAGAGAAACCTTTAGAAGAAGGAATGAACATTCTTGGAGCACATGTAGATTCTCCGAGAATTGATATCAAACAGAATCCACTTTACGAAGATACAGATTTAGCATACTTAGATACACATTATTACGGTGGAATTAAGAAATATCAGTGGGTGGCTATTCCATTAGCAATTCATGGAACAGTTGCTAAAAAAGATGGAACAACTGTCAATATTGTTGTCGGAGAAAAAGAAGAAGATCCAGTACTTGTTATTTCTGATCTTTTAATTCATCTTGCAGGAGAACAGATGGATAAGAAAGCAAGTGTTGTCATTGAAGGAGAAGGACTAGATGTTTTAGTTGGTTCAAAGCCACTTGCAACAGAAGATAAAGAAGAAAAAGAATTAGTAAAAGCAACTATTCTTTCTTTCTTGAAAGAAAATTATGAAATTGAAGAAGAAGATTTCTTATCTGCTGAATTGGAAATTGTGCCTGCTGGAAAGGCAAGAGATTGTGGATTTGATAGAAGCATGATTATGGGATATGGACATGATGATAGAATTTGTGCATTTACCTCTCTGTTTGCTATGTTAGAAGTGGAAAATCCTGAAAGAACAAGTTGTTGTTTATTAGTAGATAAGGAAGAAATTGGAAGTGTGGGAGCGACAGGTATGGAATCAAAATTCTTTGAAAATGCAGTAGCAGAATTAGTTGCCCTCACATCCGGAGAATCTTCATTGAAAGTAAGACGTGCACTTCAGAATTCATATATGCTTTCTTCTGATGTTAGTGCGGCATATGATCCAATGTTTGCAAATGCATTTGAGAAGAAAAATACAGCATATTTTGGTCGTGGACTTTGCTTAAACAAATATACTGGGGCAAGAGGAAAGAGTGGTTCAAGTGATGCAAATGCGGAATATATTGCAAAAATACGTAAAGTATTTGATGACAATGAAATTGGTTTCCAAACAGCAGAGTTAGGAAAGGTTGACTTTGGTGGAGGCGGAACAATTGCTTACATCATGGCAGACTATGGTATGAATGTTATTGATAGTGGTATGGCAGTATTATCTATGCATGCTCCATGGGAGATTGCAAGTAAAGCAGATATTTATGAAGGATATAAAGGATACAAAGCATTCTTAAGAGACATGAAATAATGACAATGGGAAAAGCTGCAACACGGAAGTGTAGTAGCTTTTTCTATAGTTATATGTTGTTTAATAGGAGGAGAGAAAATGAGTGTTCAAGAAAGAATTTTAATGTTGAGAGAGCAGATGAAAAAATATGGTATTGATATGTATATTGTACCAACAGCAGATTTTCATCAAAGTGAATACGTAGGAGAATATTTCAAATCAAGAAAATTTATTACAGGATTTAGTGGTTCTGCTGGAACGGCAGTGATTACTTTACATGAAGCACGCTTATGGGTAGATGGGCGATATTTTATTCAAGCAGCAGAACAATTAAAAGGCACAGAGATTCAGATGATGAAAATGGGCCAAAAGAATGTCCCTACACTAGATGCCTATTTAGAAGAAACATTACAAAATGGGCAGACGCTTGGTTTTGATGGTAGGGTTGTTTCAATGGGGAATGGGCAGAAATATTCCAAAATAGTAGAAAAAAAACAAGGGAAAATTATATATGATGTAGATTTGATTGGAGAAATTTGGGAAAACAGACCATCTCTTTCGAAAGAGCCGGTTTTTGTTTTGGAAGAAAAATATGCAGGAGAATCCACAAAGAGCAAATTACATCGAATTCGAGAAGTGATGAAAGAATATGGTGCAACTACACACATTTTGACAACGTTAGATGATATTTGTTGGACTTTGAATATACGTGGAAATGATATTGAATTTTTCCCTCTTGTTCTTTCCTATGCAATTATTACTATGAATGAAATGCACTTATATATCGATGAAACAAAATTGAATGCTGAAATTAAAGAAAGTATGAAAACAGAGGGTATTGTTTTACATGAGTATAATGCTATTTATGAAGATGTAAAACAAATTGATGAAAAAGAAACTATTTTGATTGATCCAACGTGTTTGAACTATGCGATTGATAGCAATATTTCCAAAGACGTAAAAAAAATAGAACAAAGGAATCCAGAAGTTCTATTTAAGGCGATGAAAAATGCGACAGAAGTGAAAAACATTCGTGTAGCACAAATAAAGGATAGTGTTGCACATGTTAAATTTATGAAGTGGTTAAAAGAAAATGTTGGGAAAATGGCAATTACAGAAATGAGTGCATCGGACAAATTAGATGAATTTCGTGCAGAAATGGGAAACTTTATTCGACCAAGTTTTGAACCGATTTCTTCCTATGGGGAACATGCAGCGCTTTGCCATTATACATCTTCACCTGAAACAGATGTACAATTAAAAGAAGGCAATATTTTCTTGACTGATACAGGTGCAGGATTTTATGAAGGCTCAACAGATATTACAAGAGCGTATGCTTTAGGAGAAATACCAGAAAACATGAAAGAAGATTTTACGGTTGTGGCTATGTGTAATTTAGAGTTGTCAAACGCAAAATTTATAGAAGGGTGTACAGGGGTTAACTTAGATATTTTAGCAAGAAAACCATTGTGGGAAAGAAATAAAGATTATAATCATGGAACAGGTCATGGGATGGGATATTTATTAAACATTCATGAAGATCCTGCAAATTTTCAATCAAAATATCGGGAAGGAAATACAGCAGTTTTGCAAGAAGGTATGATACTTACAGTTGAACCTGGGGTATATATTGAGGGTTCACATGGAGTTCGTTTAGAAAATGAGGTACTTGTGCGTAAAGGGGAAAAAAATGAATATGGACAATTCATGTATTTAGAAACAATCACATATATCCCATTTGATTTAGATGCAATTAAGCCAGAAATGTTGACAGAAGAATATAGAGGATATTTGAATGCTTATCATAAAACAGTATATGAAAAAGTTTCTCCATACTTAAATGAAGAAGAGAAAGAGTGGTTAAAAAAATATACAAGAGAAATATAGGAGAAAAAATGCAAGCGGAAAGTATTATTTTAGATGTGGATGGGACTTTATGGGATTCTACAGAATTGGTTGCAAAATCATGGAATAGAGCAATTCAAAATGCAGGAGTTAAGGATATTAAGGTGACAGCAGAACAGTTAAAAACCTTATTTGGTAGAACAATGAAGGAAATTGCAGATGTTGTTTTAGAAGGGTGTTCAGAAGAGGAAAAAGAAAATGTAATGGAACTTTGCTGTCAATATGAGCATGAGGACTTGGAAAATGATGAGTGTAATATCTTGTATCCAAATGTGAAAGAAACAATTATAAAATTGTCAAAAACACACAGAGTTTTTATTGTAAGCAATTGTCAGTCGGGATACATTGAAATGTTTTTAAAGAAAACAAATTTGGAAAAATATGTGACGGATATAGAATGTTTTGGAAATACAGGAAAAGGAAAAGGAGAGAATATTCGTTTAATCATAGAAAGAAATCAATCCCAAAGTGCTTGTTATGTAGGAGATATTCGGGGAGATTATGAGGCCTCTTGTCAAGCTGGAGTGCCGTTTATTCTAGCAGAGTATGGATTTGGAGATGTTCCTGAAAGTAAATGGAAAATCAAAGATTTTTCAGAATTGTTCAATATAGTGTAGATAGAAAAAGGGTATCGTGGAGATACCCTTTTATCTATTATAGTAATTCTTTTAATGTATCTATGACAGAATCTGTAACATACGTAGAATGAGAAGCTACACCTGGAGCAGCATTTGACATAGCATATCCCTCACCAGCAAGATGTAACATTTCAATGTCATTGTGTTGATCACCAAATGCCATTGTTTCTTCTGGAACAAGATGAAAGTGGTCTAAAAAAACTTGAAGAGCACTTCCTTTATTTGCTTCGGGAGAGATGAAATCAACCCACTCGTTCCCAGAAGTTACGACTTTAATATCAGATTTAAATTTTTTTCGAAAATGTAAAAAAGTTTCATCTGGTGTTGCATTATCAAAAATAGCAATTTTTAAAAATGGAGAAGTGACAGAAGCTAAATCATCTACACATGTTACTTTATTACCCATATCTTCTTCAAGGTGACGAAGGAATTCATTATCTTTCGTCTCGATATAACATGAATCTTCACAAGATAGAACAGCATCGCAGTTTTCTCGATTTTTGATTTCTTCAAAAATACGTAATCCTAATTCTCGATCAATTGTTCCACGACTAATTACTTTTCCTTCATGTATACAGAGAGATCCATTTTCTGTGATATAAGAAATTTCGTCTTTTACAGGTTCAAAAAGTTTGCGAAGACTTGCATATTGTCTTCCACTTGCTGCAATAAAATGAATCCCTTGTTTTTTTAATTGACGTATAATGTCAAATAATTCTGGATTTAATGTATTTTCGCCGTATTTTAATAGTGTTCCATCAATATCACTTGCGACTAATTTTATCATGATTAATTACCTCATATTCTTTTCATATTTCATCATTATTATATTACCTAGATGCATGATAGACAAGGGAAACATGATGAATTGACAAATAAATAGGAATTTGTTATCGTTTAGGAGATTACTAAAAATTTACAATAGAATAAGAACACTTTTAGAGGAAAAAAATATGGATGTATTGAAAGTAAAGGTATTGATTTGTTTTCACAATGAAAAAGAGCAGTGGAATGTGACAAATCTAGCAATAACATTGGGAGTGGAAAAGTATGCAGTTAGTCGTATATTGTCTACTTTGGAAAAAGAAGGACTCTTAGATAAAAGTGATAGAAGGAAACCAATTTTGACTAGAAAAGGAAAAGCAAAGGCGAATGAATATAGTCAGAAAGTGGAAATGATTATCAATCATCTTTTAGAAAAAGGTATTTCACAAGAAGTAGCAAGAGAAGATGCAGCGACTATAGTAGCATACTGCAAAGAAGAAACATTAGAAGCATTGAAAAAAGAAGAAGTTGCAAAACGGGTAAAATTTAGTTTTAGAGAGGGTATGGAGTTTGATGGAGATTATTTAAGTGGTAGGTATCCAGATGGAAATTATCCAATCCCGTTTACTATTTTTCAAAGGGAATTAGAGTTGGAAAGAGAAATCTCAGTGTGGAATGAGGAGTTTGTTGATCCATGTGTTTTGAATATTCAAAATAAAAATGGAAAAGTCTTTCTACAGATGCTCGATGAACATAGACAATATCAATTTAAATATTGGGATGGAAAAGAATGGAAAGAGATGGAACGGCAGGGACGATTATTATCTTTTAAAGCAAATTGTGTTCGATTTAAAAGTATGGCAGATGATAAAGGACGAATATTGTTTGGGAAAATATGGATACAAATTCATCATGAAAATGCGAGAGAAATGCTTTTGTTTACTATGTATATAGCGTAAAAAGTTGCTATTTGCAACAAAAAGAAAAATATGATAATTATCGAAGTGAAAAAGGAAAAAAGAAAAATAAGTGCAATTTGCAACAAAAAAAGATTTTTATTTTAAAAAAAATTATGGTACAGTTTAGTCAGCAATTTCGGTTGCATTTTTTAATGCCCGATGGTTAGCGAGAACTAATAAAAAATAGTTCAAAGCAACTTAAATAAGGAGGAGGATATTCATATGAAAAATAAGACCATACAATCAATGGCAAAAAGGGTAGCTGCGCTTGCAATGGCTGCAGTTTGTACATTTAGTTTAACACAAGTGCCAGTAGTGAAGGCTGCTGACAAATTAGGAGCTGGGAAATATGTAGTTCCAATTACATCTTTAAAAAGTAAAGCACCAATCGCTGCTGTAAATACAGCGTTTAACAAAGCGTTTGGAGACAGTGCAGAGGTAAATGTAGATGAAAATGGAAATATGACAGCTCTTGTTGAGAATAAACATATGGTTATTGATATGATGGGAAAATATCATGCAAACATTTTAACTGTAGAAGGAGCAGAATATTTATCTTATAAAAATGAGCAATCATCTACTACATTTGGAAATCCATCAAAAATTGAAAATATTGAAGTGCCTAAAACAATAAAATTCCCAATCAAGCCTTCTGATAGCGGAGAGTGCAAATTTAATATTACAGTAGATTTTATGGATCATTTCATGGGTGGTGGCAAACCAAAACCTACAGAAGTAACAATGACATTAGATTTTTCAAAAGCGAAAGTAGACACAACCGAATTAAAAACATTGTTGCAATCTTATGAGCAGTTGAAAAAAGAAGAATATACAGAACAATCTTGGAATGCTTTTGATGCAAAAAGAAAAGAAGCAAATAGTTTGCTTACAAGTGGAAAAGCATCTGCAACAGAAGTAAAAGGTATGATTGCTTCTTTAAAAGATTTAAGAGCAAAATTAGAATTGGTACAGGAATTAGCAGATGCTGATTACAGCAAAGTAGATGCAGCAATCGCATCAGTTCCAAAAGATTTAACACAATATACAGATGGAACAGTGAAAGCATTACAGGATGCGTTACAAGCAGTTGTTCGTGGATTGAAAGAAAATGAACAAGATAGAGTAAATCAAATGGCAGCAAATATTGAAGTTGCGGTTAAAGGATTAAAAAAGAAACCAGCTTCTAACAATGGTACAGACAATAATACAAATAATAATACAAACAACAATACAAACAACAACGCAAATAACAATGCAAAACCAAATACAAATACAGGTAATACAGCATTAGATAAAAATAACTTAAAAGACGGAACTTATGAAGTCCCAGTATGGTTATGGCATGCTATAAACAATCAGCCTTCTATGGCAGCACAGTCTTTAAATAATACAGCAAGAATTGTTGTTAAAAATGGTGTAAAAACAATGTATATTTACACAAAATCAATGAAACTTGGAAATATTGAAGCGAGTCTTCAAGAGTTGAAAATAATGGGAGCCAATGGAAGTTATGTAAATGCAAAAGTAGAAAAAAGAGATGCAAAAGGAAATCCAGTATGCTTCTCATTCACATTACCAAATACAAATGAATTTCTTAAAGTCAAAGTAAATCCACGTGTAGCTATTATGGGAAATCAAGATATTGATGCAAGACTTCGTATTAATTATTCAGCATTAAAACAAGTTTCTTCTGTTCAAGTAACAAAACCATCCGTTCAAAGTAGTTACGGAGCTTCAAATGCACCAAAAACAGGAGATTACAGTAATTCTTCCGCATTTTTAATTACTATGCTTTTATCAGCAGTAGCAGGTGTGGTAGTCGTTTACAGAAAGAGACAGGCAAGATAAGTATGAAGAAATGGAAACAAACTATTTTAGGGGTAGGGCTAGCTGTTGTATTAGCAGCCCTTCCTATTTCAGTTTATGCCATGGAAGATGGGGCTTACACAGTTGGAAGAACAACATCTTATGCAAATCCAGAAACAAATAAAACGGTAGATGGAGGAACGAACATCG
Organism: Faecalimonas sp.; assembly: GCA_029264305.1. Taxonomy (GTDB): domain Bacteria; phylum Bacillota; class Clostridia; order Lachnospirales; family Lachnospiraceae; genus Faecalimonas. Next base: position 215,937 of record JARICA010000008.1, read on the forward strand.
CTCTTGGCGATAGCATGGCAGATAGTATTGTAGAAGACAATGCTCTGGTAGAACAATCAAATGGAAAAACATATGTTACTCTTGGGATTGGGTTGATTTCCAATGTAAAAAATGTTCGTATGCAAATCAAAGGAAATGATGGGAAATATAGAAATGCAGAACTTACACAAACAGGAACATGTGAAAGAGATGGAGACACTTGTAATCATTATCGATTTGAAGTAGATGCAGCAGAAAATTATATTAGTCCTATTTTGTTTGTAGAACCAATGGGAAGAGACGTACAGTTTTTTATTAAATTGAAGATGGAAACAGCTCAAAAAGGAAATGGGAATTTTGTAAGTCAAATGATTAAGGCAGAAGAAAAACCTGCATCAAAAGAAGAAAAATCAAAGGAAACTACACCTGAAAAGCCAAAAGAGGATAAGAAAAAAACGACAACAAAATCTGAAGAAAAAAATTCAACAGGAACAATTGCTATTGGTATTGTGGCTGTAATTGTTATCGGCTCAGCAGTTGTATTTATAAAGAAAAGGAAATAAGAAATGAAAAAGAGAGCGCTAATTGCTGTAGTAGTTTCTGCGTTGTTTTTGACAGGATGTGTAAATCAGTCAGGGGAGCAGAATGCGAAAAAGAATACGAATAAAGAGAGAGTTGTAGCAACATCTGTAGCAACTTGTGAGATTTTAGATAGACTTGAATGGGATAATGTGGTGGGCGTTCCGAAAACAGATAGTTACACGCTTCCTAAACGTTATGAAAGTGTTAAACATGTTGGTTCTCCAATGGCTCCAGATATGGAAATTTTAAAATCATTAAAACCGGACATTGTTTTCACTCCGAATTCATTGGAAGGTGAATTAAAATCTCAGTATGAAAACATAGGAGTCAAAAGTTATTTTTTGGATTTGAAAAGTACGGAAGGGATGTATAAATCCATTTTAGAACTTGGGAAAATGCTTGGAAAAGAAAAAAAAGCAGAAGAACTTTATAAAGAATTTGAACAATTTAAAGCTGAGTTTGCAAAAGAGCATAAAGAGAAAAAAGCACCAACAGTACTTTTGTTGATGGGACTTCCTGGATCCTATGTGGTAGCGACAGAAAGCAGTTATGCTGGAAGTCTCGTGAAACTTGCGGGAGGGATTAATGTATATGGAGATGGTGATGGAAAAGATTTTTTAAATATCAATCCAGAGGATATGGTTAAGAAAAAACCAGATATAATTTTACGTACCTCACATGCTCTTCCAGAACAAGTTAAAAAAATGTTTGCAGAAGAATTTAAAACCAATGATATTTGGAAGCATTTTGATGCAGTGAAAAATGGAAAAGTGTATGATTTAGATAATGGGAAATTTGGAATGAGCGCAAATTTCCGCTATAAAGAGGCACTGCAAGAATTAGAAACATATTTGTATTAGGAGGAAACAAAGTGATTAGCAAAAGGAGAAAAATGATTTCATTTCTTGTTACAGGAGCAGCATTAATTATGCTGTTCCTTGTTGCTGTGAATACAGGAAGTTTAAAAGCGTCTCCAGGGCAGATTATTAAAGGATTATTTATAGAGTATGATGAAACAGTAGCAACGATATACTCCCTTCGTTTTCCGAGAATTTTTATTGCTATGCTTGCTGGAGCAGCGGTAGCTGTATCCGGGGTAATGTTACAAGCGGTTATGAAAAACCCATTGGCAGATCCAGGAATTATGGGGATTAGTTCGGGAGCTGGAATGGCAGCAATACTTGTAACTGTATTTGCACCATCATTGTACTTGGCGGTTCCGGTTTTTGCATTTTTGGGAGGTGTTTTTGCCTGTTCAATAGTTTATATTCTTTCGTGGAAAGGAGAATTAAGTCCGCTTCGTGTCATACTAACCGGGGTAGCTGTAAATGCATTTTTTACAGGGCTTATGTCAGCAGGAGAAAGTATGATGGGAGCTAATTATAGTGGAGCTGCAAGTATAGTAAATGGAAATATTACGATGAAAACTTGGGATGATTTTCAAATGCTTCTAGTTTATACAGTGATTGGACTTTTATTAGCTGTTGTATTTTCAACGAAATGTGATATTTTGGGTTTGGAAGATAAAACAATACTTTCGCTTGGAATTAGAGTGAATACAGTTCGTATTCTTGTATCGGCGGTAGCAGTTCTTTTAGCTTCAATTAGTACAGCGGTTGTTGGAAGTATTAGTTTTCTTGGATTGTTAGTTCCACATATTGCAAGACTACTTGTAGGGAATAGTCATAAAGTGTTAATACCATACACAATGCTTCTTGGGTCTTTTACTTTACTGCTTGCAGATACTGTAGGGCGTACAATTGCTTATCCGCATGAAATTAATGCAGCGGTGATTATGGCGGTTATTGGAGGACCAAGTTTTATTTTACTGTTAAGGAGGGCAAAAGCAGAACTATGAGTAATCAGAAAACTGTTTATGAAGTACAAAATTTATCCTTCTCCTATGGAGAACATAGAGTGATTCAGGAAATGTCATTTTCTCTGCAAAAAGGGAAAATTACCACTTTGATTGGTGCCAACGGTTGTGGAAAATCTACTTTATTTCAATTATTAAGTAAGAATCTAAAACCAGAAGAAGGGGAGATAAAGTTATACGGAGAAAATCTTCAACATATTAAATTAAAAGATTTGGCAAAGAAAGCTGCTATTGTACATCAGTATCATACAGTTTTGGATGATTTAAGTGTAGAAAAGTTGGTTGGATATGGAAGAATTCCTCATAGAAAAGCAGGTAGTTTTAGACTAAGCGAAACAGATAAAGAAAAAGTGGAATGGGCTATGGAAGTGACAAAGATACAGAAATATAGAAATCGTCCAGTTTCAAAATTATCTGGAGGACAAAGGCAAAGAGTTTGGATTGCAATGGCACTTGCACAGGATACAGATTTATTGCTTTTAGATGAGCCAACAACATATTTAGATGTAAGATACCAAATACAAATCTTACAATTAGTTCGTACACTAAATAAAGAATATGGTTTAACTATAGTTATGGTATTACATGATATTAATCAAGCTTTGTATTATAGTGATGAAATTATGGCGATGAAAGAAGGAAAAATCATCGGAAAAGGAATACCTGAGGAAATTTTGACAGAAGAATTGTTGAAAGAGGTGTATGGAGTTAAACTTCCTGTTTTTACAATAGAAGAAAAACCATTTATATTAGCTGTATAAAAGAGAAAATTCATCGGATTGAAAAAAAAACATGAAAATGGTATAATTCAAGCGTAAACGGATTATATACTTTGGAATGAAGGAGAACAAGAAATGAAAATTGGAATTGGTAATGACCATGCAGCAGTAGAGATGAAACAGCAGATTGTTGCTTTTTTGGAAGAGTTAGGACATGAAGTAGTAAACTATGGAACAGATACAAATGATAGTTGTGATTATCCAATTTATGGAGAAAAAGTTGGACGTGCTGTTGTAAATGGAGATGTAGAATGTGGGATTTTAATTTGTGGAACAGGAGTGGGAATTTCCATTGCTGCAAACAAAGTAAAAGGTGTTCGTGCAGTTGTTTGTAGTGAACCATATTCAGCAAAACTTTCAAAGCAACACAATAATACAAATATTCTTGCATTTGGTGCTAGAGTCGTTGGTATCGAATTAGCAAAAATGATTGTGGAAGAATGGTTAAACACAGAATTTGAAGGGGATCGCCATCAAAGACGTGTGAGTATGATTTCAGATATTGAGAATAGATAATATATTACTATGAAAAAGATACCTTTTTGACAATGTCAAAAAGGTATCTTTTTTCACGTTATTTGTTTTAGAGCATATTGTATTATGGAAAAGAAAGGAGTGAAGTTTAGATATGCCAATTTCAATTATGCTTGATGCAGGGCATGGCGGATAGAGATTGCGAAAAATAATGTAAATGCACATAAAGAGGAGAGAGCCATCGTATGTTAAAAGTAAGTAATATATTAGGAGGGCATATATTGAATAAGAAAGAAGAAATAAAATATACAGTAGAACGTGAATTTCTGTCAAAGTTTTCAAAAGAAGAATTGCTTATTCGTATTATGAAATCTCACTTGGATACAAAAATTAGTAAGAGAAGAGAAAAATGAGTATATTTAGTGTGGGTATTTATATCAGGCTATCGAGAGAAGATGGAGATAAAGAAGAAAGTGATAGTGTAGTAAACCAAAAAAAGATTTTGACAGAATATATAAAAGAGGAGAAAGAATTTACACTTTATGATATTTATATTGATGATGGATTTACCGGAACAAATTTCAATCGGCCAAGTTTTCAGAGAATGTTGTTAGATATAGAGAGCAGAGAAGTAAATTGTGTTATTGTAAAAGATCTTTCTCGTTTTGGCAGAGATTATATAGAAACGGGAAGATATTTGGAAAAAATTTTCCCTAAATATGACGTGAGATTTATTGCTGTGACAGATCATATTGATAGTTTTAAACGAGAATATGATTTATTACTTCCCATTAAAAATATATTTAATGAGCAGTATGCAAGAGATATATCGAATAAAATTCAAGAAACAATAAAAATAAAACAAAAAACAGGACAATTTATTGGAGCATTTGCAAGTTACGGATATAAGAAATCTCCCATTAATAAAAATCAGTTGATTGTAGATCCGTATGCAGCAGAAATTGTAAGACAAATATTTTTTATGTATATACAAGGATATGGGAAGCAAAGTATTGCAAAGCAATTAAACGAGATGGAAGTTGATTCTCCTTCTGAATATAAAAAAAAGCAAGGAGAAAATTATAAAAATGGAAATCGGTTACAATCTACTTGTTATTGGACATATTCAACTGTGAATTTTATATTACAAAATGAAATGTATATAGGAAATATGGTGCAAGGGAAAAAACATCAGCATATGGGAAATAAACAGAAGGTAGTAGAAAAAGATAACTGGATACGGGTTATGAATACCCATGAACCAATTATTGATAAAGAAATATGGGATAAAGCACAGAATCTTTTGAAAAAAAGGCAAAAAGATGTAGGATTAAAAAAAAATACAAATATTTTTGCAGGTTTTCTTCAATGTGGAGATTGTGGGAGAACTATGACAAAAACATATTGGAAGTCTGCTAGTGGAAACAAAAAGTATTTCTTTTGTTGTGGGACTTATAAACGAAATGGGAAAAAATATTGTACACCACATTGGGTTCCTTTTGAAATTTTGGAAAATATTCTTTTAAAAGATTTAAAAGAAATACTCGAGAACGTAGAGAGTTTACAGGAACTTACAAGTGAACAAATGAAAAAAGAAATAAAAGAGCAGAAAAGAACAGAAAATAATAGTATTGCGATAAAAGAAGAGTTAGAGAAAATAGAAAAATTAAGACAGTTTGTGTATGAGGATTATAGAGAAGGAGTCCTTACAAAGCAGGAATGTTTAATTTATCGAGAAAAATATAAGAAGAAAAAACTTTTTTATGAAAAGCAATTAGAATTATTAAAAGGTAGAGAGATAGAATTCAAAGATAAATGGGAAGATGAATTGCTAAAGTTAAAGGATATTAAAGAACTTGATAGGGAAATTATTATAGAAATGGTAGACAAAATTATTATTTACGAGGACCATCGTATTAAAATTACTTACAATTTTCAAACATAAAAATTGTTAAAAACGAACAAAAACAAACAAAATAAGGCGCTCCAATTGAAAAAATCAAACATAAATGATAACATCTATATAGGAAATATTATCTGGAAAACGGAGGAAGAAAAATGAGGAAAAAACATTTTTTAGGAAGAACTTTAAGTGTAGTTTGTGCTACGGCGTTAGTAGTTGCGGGAACTCCAGTTGTACCTACTATGGCAGAAACGTCGTACAAAGTGGAAGATTTTGCGAATGTATTGAATGTTTGTGCAGATCCATCAGAAGTAATCTACGGAACGTATAGTACAAATAAATACAATAATTTTGCCGACTTAGGTGCATGGCATGGTTATTATCTTCATGATAAGGCAGCTAAAGATTTGTATGGAGGATTCGCAGGTCCAGTTATTATAGGAGAAGAATATCCAGCAAATTTATCAGATGCAGTTAGTAAGATTGTATTATCAGATGTTAATGGTGAAATATATAATCTTGCAGATGCTAAAAAAGTAGATGCAATATATTATCCTGGAAGATTAGTACAATCCTATGAAATGGAAAAATTTATCTTAAAAATGGAATTGATTTATGGAAGTAATCGTACAGCGTTAATTCGATTTAATGTGGAAAATATTACAGATCAAGAAATGGAATTGAAAGTGAAATGGGAAGGGAAAATTTTCACAACGTACGGGAAGAAAGCTTCGTCTCTAGGAACAAGTCTTGAGGAAACAGAAAATGGAGTGAAGGTTAATTTTAAAAAGATTCGTTCTACATGGAGTTGGTTTACAACAGAAGAAAATAAATTTGAAATTTGTTTTGCTCAACCTGTTACAACTAAAGTAAGTGATGACAGAACAACTTATGAAAGTGTGATGAATGAGTCCGTTAAATTGAAGCCTGGGGAAACATTTACAACTTGGTCTACACAAAGTTATACATTTACAGATGAAGAAATGCAAAGGGAACAGGCAAAAACAAAAGATATGTTAAAGAATGGTAGCAAATATTTTGAAGAGAATAATATTCGTTGGCAAGGATATTTAGACAAAACATTTGCAGGAGAAGAAGCGGTTGGAAAAGAATATAAAAATGCAGCGGTAAAATCAATAGAAACATTGATGACAAACTGGAGGAGTGCAGCAGGTGCTATTAAGCACGATGGTGTTGTACCATCTATGTCATATCAGTGGTTTATTGGTATGTGGGCATGGGATTCATGGAAACAAGCAGTAGGTGCTTCTGTATTTAACGGGGAATTGGCAAAAGATAATATTAGAGCACTTTTTGATTATCAAATCCAAAGCAATGATGCGGTTCGTCCACAGGATGTGGGAACAATTATAGACTGTATTTTTTATAATCAGGATTCATCTCGTGGAGGAGATGGCGGCAATTGGAATGAACGAAATTCAAAGCCAGCACTTGCAGCATGGTCAGTATTTAATGTATATAAACAGACACAAGATAAATCGTTTTTGAAAGAAATGTATCCAAAATTAGTTGCTTATCATAATTGGTGGTATACGAATCGAGATGTTGATAAAAATGGTGTTGCAGAATATGGTGCAATGGTGCATCCTGCGCACTATCAATATAATGAAGATGACACTGTAAAAAAAGATGAAAATGGTAAACCATTGTTTGATGCAGAAGCAATTATTGAAGCAGCAGCATGGGAGAGTGGTATGGATAATGCAACACGCTTTGATGTTGAAGGAAGCGGAGAAGGTGATGTTGGGGTTCAAGTGTATGAAAATAAGAATGCAAAGGGAGATGTAGTTGGTTATTCTATTAATCAGGAATCTGTAGATCTGAATGCGTATCTCTACGCAGAAAAGGGATTTTTAGCTTCTATTGCTGAAGAATTAGGCTACAAAAAAGATGCAGAAAAATATAAAGAAGAAGCGGATAATTTATTAAAGTATGTCAATGAAAAAATGTTTGATAAAGAGACGGGATTCTATTATGATCTTCAGATAAATGCAGATGGTAGTGAGAAAAAATTGCTAGTAAATCGTGGAAAAGGAACAGAAGGTTGGATTCCTTTATGGGCAAAGATGGCAACAAAGGAAATGGCCGCACAGGTAAAAGATAATATAGTTGATGGAAATAAATTTAATTTGAAAGTGCCATTTCCTACAGCGTCAAAAGATAATCCGAAATTTGCTGCGGACAAATATTGGAGAGGACCTGTATGGCTTGATCAGGCTATGTATGGTGTTGAAGCTTTACAGAACTATGGATATGTAAAAGAAGCAAAAGCAATGACATATAAGTTATTTGAAAATGCAGAAGGACTTCTTGGTGATGGACCGATTCGAGAAAATTACAATCCGTTAACAGGAGAAGGACTTCATACAAAGAATTTTAGTTGGTCTGCCTCAGCATATTATTCGTTATATCGGAATACATTAGCCGGAACCCATACGACTTCTCAAGTTGCATTTGATATACCTAATAATAAGCAGGAAATCAAAGTGGATAAATCAGAATTGAAAAAAGTTTTGAATGATGCTAAAACTGTGGATAAAGCGCTATATACAGAAGATAGTTATATGGCTTTTGAAAAACAGGTTCGACTAGGAGAAGAAGTTTATAAAAATGCTGTGTCAACACAGGAAGAAGTAAATAATGCAGTGAAGGTAATTCAAGAATATAAGAAAAAACTTGTATTGAAAAAACAAGATAAAGTAAATGATAACAAATCAGATTCAAAAAATAATGCACCAAAGACGTCAGACGCAGCTCCAGTTACAATATTATTCGGAAGTTTAGGAGCAGCATTGCTTGCATTATTGGGATTAAGAAAAAGACATTAATTGATCAAGAGTAAAAATCGACAGGACGAAAGTTCTGTCGATTTTTCTATATTGCACAAATAATATGCAGCACATGGTGGAAAAGACCCAGGTGCAATATATAAAGGAAGAAGAGAAGCGGATGATACATTACAACTAACATTAGCTGTGGGTGAGGTTTTACAAAATCAAGGTTTTGATGTAGAATATACAAGAACAACGGATATATATGAATCCCCATACCAAAAGGCGATGGAAGCAAATGAGGCGGGAGTAGATTATTTTGTATCTATTCATCGAAATTCATATCCAATGGATAATCAAGTTTTAGGAGTAGAAAGCCTTATATACAATTTATCTGGAGTTAAATACGAGATGGCGAAGAATATCAATGCACAATTAGAAAAAATAGGATTTGTAAATTTGGGTGTTCATGCCAGACCGAATTTGATTGTTCTGAAAAGAACCAAAATGCCAGCAGTATTAGTGGAGGCGGGATTTATTAATTCTGATAAAGATAATCAGTTGTTTGATCAGTCTTTTGATGATATAGCAAATGCAATTGCTGAGGGCATTAAGGATACGCTTATGCCATCTGACATGAATAAAGAAATGCAATATAAAGTGCAAGTAGGCGCATATCGTCAGAGAAGATATGCTGAAGAATTGCTAAAAGAATTGCAAATGCAAGAATATCCAGCATATATTGAACAAGGGAATGGATTTTTTAGAGTAAGGGTAGGGGAATATTCCACACTGGAAGACGCAGTTCGTATGGAAAGACGTTTAAAACAAGCAGGATATCCAACAATTATTGTAAGTTAGGAGAATAGGAGAAATAAAATGAGTGGTAAATTACAGTTTCGTGAAAAGTTAAATGGAATTTTAACACTAGGGAAAGAAAAACATCATGTATTGGCAATGGAAGATGTAGAAAAATATTTTGAAGAGGATGTTCTTTCAGAAGAACAAATGGAACTAGTATGCGACTATCTTTTATCGCAAAAGATAGCCGTAACTGGTTATGCGAAAAAAGGAGGAAATATTGTAGAAAAAGAAGAGTGCGTCTTTTCAGAAGAGGACAAGCGATACTTAGAAACATATATGGAAGAGATGTCTTCTTTGATACCAATGAATGTAAGAGAAGAAAAATTAAAAGAATACTATCAAACAGTTGTCGAAATTGCAAAAGAAATGTATACACCAGCATTTTTTATTGGAGATTTAATTCAAGAAGGAAATGTTGGTTTGGTGCTAGCGTTAGAAAAGGAAGAAACAGCAGAAAAAGAAATAATTGAAGGAATTCGCCAAATGATACAATTGTTTGTGGAAGAACAGGAAGAAATGAGACATCAGGATAGTAAAATGGTAGAAAAAGTAGTTTTTTTAGATGAAAGTTTAAAAAATCTTACAGAAGATTTAGAGAGAAAACCAACATTAGAGGAACTAGCAGATTATATGGAAATGACGGAAGAGGATGTCAATGATATTTTGCGATTGACAGGAGAAGATGATGACGAGGAAGAAGAGTAATTTTATAAAATAGTTTTATAGAAAAGCATATTAGGTTATAATAATGTAGAAAAAGATCACAAAAGGAGGAATTAGATGAGAAAACAAATGATAAAAAAAACGATAAGCATTCTTTTATGTGTGGCAATTATCGGGACTATGGCAATAGGTTGCGGTAAACAAGAAACATCGAAAAAAAATAAAGATAATAAAAAAGAAATTACATTTATGATTCCAGATTGGGGAAATCCAGGAGAAGAACTTTTAGCAGACTTTGAAAAAGAATCGGGAATTAAGGTGAATGTACAAGAAGTAAGTTGGGATGATATTAGAGATAAAGTTTCTATTGCTGCAGCAGGAGGAGAAGCAGCAGCTGATGTAGTTGAAGTAGACTGGTCTTGGGTAGGTGAAATGAATAGTGCTGGTTGGCTAGAACCTATTGAGATGAGTGAAGCTGACAAAGAAGATATGCCTACGTTAGAAACATTCACCATAGATAATAAGGTATTGGCAGTTCCATATGCCAATGATTATCGAATTGCATATTATAATATAGACCATTTCAAAAAAGCTGGAATTGAGAAAGCACCAGAAACTTGGGAAGAGGTTTATGCAGCATTAAAAAAATTAAAAGAATCAGGAGTAACAAAGTATCCATTTACGCTACCTGTAAATGCAGATGAATCAGCGACAACTTCTATGATTTGGCTTGCATTTGCAAGAAATGGTAAAGTATTTAATGAATCAGGAACATTAAATAAGGATACAGTACTAGATGCATTGAAATTTGAACAAAAGTTAGTAGAGGAAGAATTGATTGATCCAGCAGCAAAAACTTTTTCGGGAATGGACTGTTATCGAAAACTTACTTCTGGCGAAGCAAGTTTTATGGTTGGACCAACAAAGTTTGTAGGAATTAGCAATAATCCTGAAGAAAGTAGTGTTGTTGGACAAATTAAACCGATTTTATTACCAGGAAAAGAAAGTACTTCTCAAGTTACAATGCCACTTCCAGAAGCCGTTGGAATCACAGCGTTTTCGAAGCATAAAGAAGAAGCAAAAGAATTTATCAAATGGTATTCTTCTTCAGAAGTACAGAAAAAATTATATGTACAAAACAGTTCGATTCCAACAAGAAATGCAGTTATCAAAGAACTAATTGATGATGGAACAATTAAAAATGCAGGAGCGATGCTTGAACAGGCAAAATTAATTAAAACACCATTTCCAAAAGGGGTGCCAGCTTATTATTCAGAGATGTCAAATACAATTTATAATAATATAAATAAGATGGTTCTTGGAAAACTTTCTCCTGAAAAAGCATTTGATGCAATGGACAAGAAGATAAAAGAATTGGTAAAATAATATGATAAAAAGGAAAAAAGAAAAATTACTGGCATACCTTGCTCTTATGCCAGTAATTCTTATTATATGTACATGGGTATTATATCCAATTGGTCTGACATTTTCTTACAGTATTCATAAAATGAAATTGACAGCACCAAATGATATTAAATTAATTGGACTAGACAATTATATATCTATACTGAAATCAGATGTATTTTGGTATAGTTTACAAAACACATTGTTTTTGCTTGTGGTTGTAGTGGTAGTAACGACTATATGTGGATTTGTCGTTGCGATGATTTTAAATAAAGACACAAAAATTTCGGGTATTTTAACTGCGATTGCTATTTTACCTTGGGCAATGCCACCGATTGTAAATGGAATTATTTGGAAGTTTGTATTTTATTCTGGCTATGGTTTTATGAATAAGCTTCTTATTTATTTGAATATTATTGATAAGCCGATAGAATGGTTGACAAATAGATGGTTGTTACTTCTCGTGGTTGCTCTTGTAGTTGCATGGAGAAGTGCTCCATTTTGTGCAATCGTTACAGTATCAGGATTACGAGCAATACCGGAAGAATTATATGAAGCGGCTAAAATAGACGGGGCAGATAGAAAATCGAGTTTTTTCTATATTACATTACCTTTAGTAAAACCATTTTTACTGATTGGCCTTACCTCTGCATCCATTACTGCCATTAATATTTTTGACGAGATTGTGGCTATATCCGGTTACAAAGATTTAGGGAAAAATTTATTGATAGAAAATTATCTTACAACTTTTTCATTTTTGGATTTTGGGAAAGGTAGTGCGTTGACCTATATCATTATGTTGTTGTCAGCAATTCTTGGATTTTTCTATTTAAGAAGTTTAAATAGGGAGGTAGAGTATTAATGAAAAAACGTAAAAAGGTATCGGTTTTATATATTGTTGCGGTGACTATTTTTCTTATTTTTACAATAGGTCCATTTATTTGGGCGTTTATTGTGTCAGTAACTCCAGAGTATGAGATGTTTAAGAATACAGTAAATTTATTTCCAACAGAATTAACATGGAAGAATTATGAAATATTATTTCAAGTAAATAGTCCACAACATATTCGATTATTTACTGGTTTACTTAATTCTATGAAAGCAGTTGGGTGTACTATTTTATTAGGTGTACCAATTGCTCTTGTGAGTGGATATGTTTTGGCTAGAATGGAATTTCCGGGGAAAAAGATGATTCGTAATATATTACTTATTACAATGGTTATTCCTGTTTTTGCAACGATTATTCCGTTGTTCAGAATTTTTGTAGATAGAGGATTGTTAAATAATATTTTTTGGTTAAGTGTGATTTATGTGAGTTCATTTTTACCAATGAATGTGTGGTTAATATCTAATTATTTTGATACAATTCCAAAAGAATTGGAGGAAGCAGCAAGAGTGGATGGTTGTGGAAGGGTGTATACTTTCTTGAAAATTATTCTTCCAATATCCTACCCTGTTATTTTTTCATCTATTTTAATAATGTTTTTAAGTGGTTGGAGTCAGTTTCAAATTCCACTTATTTTAGCTTCATCTGTAGAAACGAAACCAGTTTCTATTGTGACGTCGGAATTTATGTCAAAGGATATGGTACAGTACGGAATAACAGCAGCAGCAGGACTTTTAGCAGTAATACCACCAGCAATAGCAGCATTGATTTTTAGAAAATTTCTTGTGTCGGGAATGACAAAAGGTTCGATAAAATAATAAAAAAATGGAAGAAGATTTTGGATCTTCTTCCATTTTTATTCATTTAAATTTCAAACAAAAAGAGATATATAAGTTTAGTTCTCATCAGAAGTATTCTCTTTATGATAACTTTCTGGGAGATAAATATGTACATCTTCCACTCGGTTCTTGTCTAATGTTTCTACAACAAGTCGAATACCTGAATCTGTAATAACTTCATCGTGAAGTTCAGGTAGACGATCTAATTGTTCGATGATAAATCCGCCAAGAGAATCATAATCTTCAGAAATTAATCCTAAATCTAAACGGTCATTTAAATCATCTAAGTTCATAGAACCTTCTACAATAAATTCGTGTTCATTAATTTCTTTAAAAAATTCTTCTTCATTTTCATCGTACTCATCATGGATTTCTCCAACAATTTCTTCAAGCAAATCTTCTAGAGTAATTAGACCTGCTGTTTCGCCGTATTCATCTAAAACAATAACGATATTGAGAGAAGCTTCTCGCATTTCTACAAGTAATTCGGAAATACTTTTGTATTCATAAGTAAAATAGGCTTCTCGGAGAATATCACGGACATGAAATTCTTTTTTATTATCATAAAGAAGCAAATCTTTCATGTTAATTGTTCCGATAACATTGTCTGTTGTATTTTCATAAACAGGTAATCGAGTAAATTTATCTTCGCGAAAAATTCTAATTAATTCTTCATAACTACTTTCTACATCAGCAAATGTAACATGTACTCGTGGTACCATGACATCTTTAGCTTTTGCGTCTCCCATATCAAACACATTGTAGATCATTTCCTTTTCTTCAGATTCAATAACGCCATCTTCATGACTAACATCAACGATTGTTCGCAGTTCGCTCTCAGTCATAGAACTATTTTTTGTATTGGGATCTACTCTGAGAATAAATAAGATTACTCTTGATAAATTATTTACGATGAAAATAAATGGTGTAGAAATCTTCATAAGAAAACTAATTGGGTAAGCATAAGCTAATGAAAGTTTTTCTGAATGAATTGTCGCCACCGTTTTTGGAGAAATTTCTCCGAATAAAAGAATTAACAATGTAATAATACCTGTAGCAATTGCAACTGCTGAACCACCAAAAACATACGCAATACTGGTTGTGATGGAAGAAGCGGAAAGGTTTACAAGGTTATTACCAATTAGAATTGCACTTAACATCTTCCCGGAATCTTCGGTAATTTTGATAACCATTTTGGCACGTTTATTTCCTTCTTCTGCCAATGAACGCATTCGTATTCGGTTAACGGTAGTAAGCGATGTTTCTGCTGACGAAAAAAATGCAGAAAGTACAAGTAAAATAATTAAAACGATACTTTGGGTGACTACACTCGAGTCCAATTGTTTTCACTCCTTTTATATTAAATACTAAAAATAATTAACATTTTTAATATATCGTATTTTTTATGAATTTGCAAGAGTTTATTGAATTTGGAGTTGGATTAGTGTATCATGAAAAAAAATGTTTTAATATTAGAGTGTATATAAATATAGGAGACAACTATGGAAGTGAAATTTTTAGATAAAGTAAGAGAAATTATAGATAAAGAAAGAGTTTTCATAAATGAACCAATGAGCAAACATACTACATTTCGCATTGGTGGACCTGCAGATTATTTTGTTTGCCCAAATACTATAGAGGAAGTGCAAAAGATTATTTGTTTATGCAATGAAATGGAAATGCCATTTTATCTTTTGGGAAAAGGAAGTAATCTTTTGGTAGGAGATAAGGGATTTAGAGGAGTGATTATTTGCTTATATAAGCAGATGGAAAAAATAGAAGTGACTGGAACGAGAATAAAGGCACAGGCAGGCGCATTGCTCATTAAAGTGGCAAGTGAAGCGTGTAAAAATGGTTTAAGTGGACTTGAATTTGCAGGAGGGATTCCAGGAACTTTAGGCGGTGCGGTTGTTATGAATGCAGGCGCTTATGGTGGTGAAATGAAAGATGTCCTAGAAGAAGTGACCGTCTTGACAAGAGAAGGAGAAATTCTTGTTTTAAATAAAGAAGAGTTAGAATTGGGATATAGGACAAGTATTGTTGGGAAAAAAGGATATATTGCCTTAGAAGTTGTTATGAATTTAAAAGAGAAAGATAGAGAAGAGATTCGGGAGTATATGGATGAGCTTCGTGAACAGAGAGTGAAAAAGCAACCTCTTGAATATGCGAGTGCAGGAAGTACTTTTAAAAGACCAGCAGGACATTTTGCAGGACAGTTAATTGAGCAAGCAGGACTTAGAGGATTTCAAATTGGAGATGCGCAAGTTTCAGAAAAACATTGTGGATTTGTCATTAACCGAGGAAATGCAACAGCGAAAGATATAGTGAATTTAATGAATCAAGTTTCAGAAAAAGTAGAAGAAAGATTTGGAGTTATACTTGAGCCAGAAGTAAAAAAACTAGGAGAATTTTAAGATGAGAGTTGTAATTGTAACTGGAATGTCAGGAGCTGGGAAAAGTACAGCATTAAAAGTATTAGAAGATGTAGGGTATTTTTGCGTGGATAATCTACCGATTCCGTTACTTCCTAAGTTAGCAGAATTATTAAAAATACCTAGAACGGAATTTAACAAAATTGCATTGGGAATTGATATAAGAGGAGGACAGGATTTTCTCGAATTAGAGGAAATGTTAAAAGGAATTGACTGTGAAATTGTATTCTTAGATGCAAATGACAACGTTTTGGTAAAAAGATATAAGGAAACAAGAAGAACCCATCCACTTACGGCGCAGGGAAGTATTGGAGATGGGATTTATCAAGAAAGAGAAATTCTTGAACCGATCAAAAAGAAAGCGGACTATATTATTGATACGAGCCTTTTGTTGACAAGAGAATTGAAACAGGCACTACAGAAAATTTTTGTAGACAATCAAGAATATAAGAATTTATATTTGACAATTGTTTCTTTTGGATTCAAATATGGAATTCCGAATGATGCTGATTTAGTATTTGATGTTCGTTTTCTTCCGAATCCATACTATATAGAAGAACTTCGACCTAAAACGGGAAATGAAAAAGAAGTGCAAGAGTATGTGATGAGTAACGGAAAAGCAGATGTGTTTTTGCAAAAATTGCAGGAAATGATTGAGTTTTTAATACCAAACTATATCACAGAAGGGAAACATCAATTAGTAATTGGAATAGGCTGCACAGGTGGAAAACACAGATCCGTTACATTGGCGAATGCTTTATATAATTATTTTAAAGAGAAAAATCAGTATGGAGTAAGAATTGAGCATCGTGACATTGAAAAAGATGCACTCAGAAAGGTATAATAGAGGTGGCAGATGTCGTTTTCGGGAGAAATTAAAGAAGAATTAGGAGTGCAGATAAGTTCGGCAAGGCATTGTCAGATTGCAGAACTTTCGGCATTAATCAGTATGTGCGGAAGTGTTATGATTGATAGTAATAACCATTATGCAATAAAAATACATACAGAAAATGTGATTGTTGCAAGAAAGTGCTTTACATTACTAGAAAAAACATTTAATATAAGAACTGAAATTTCCATACGGAAAAATCTGGCAAGACAGAGTGTTTCCTATTGGATTATTATAAAAACGCATGAAGACGCAATAAAGGTGCTTCAAGCAACGAAACTGATGAAAGAGGACGGAGACATTTTTGAAGAACTTTCTATAGTGAAGAATGTAATTGTCCAGCAGTATTGTTGTAAAAGGGCGTTTATCAGAGGTGCTTTTTTAGCATCGGGTTCTATAAGCGCCCCAGAAAAATCCTATCATTTTGAAATTGTTTGTGCTGTCTGTGCAAAAGCTGAGCAGTTGCAAAAGATGATGAATAGTTTTGGAATTGATGCAAAAGTAATATTGCGAAAGAAATCTTATGTTGTATATGTCAAAGAGGGAGCGCAAATTGCAGACCTTCTTAATATCATAGAAGCACATGTTGCATTGATGAAATTTGAAAACGTGCGTATTATAAAAGATATGCGTAACACAGTGAATAGAAAAGTAAACTGTGAAACGGCGAATATTAATAAAACAGTTTCTGCAGCAGTCAAGCAAGTGGAAGATATTGTGTATATTCGTGATACAATTGGATTGGAAAATCTATCAGATGCTTTGAGAGATGTAGCGTTGACAAGATTAGAATATCCAGAAGCAACATTAAAGGAATTAGGGGATTTACTCATTACGCCAGTAGGAAAATCGGGAGTGAATCACCGTCTGAGAAAATTGGGTGAAATGGCCGATAAACTCAGAGAAAACAAGGAGGTATGTTATGATTAAGCAACCGGTGACGATTCAGGCAGAAGATGGTATTTGTGCAAGAGTGACAGCGAAGGCAGTCCAGGTGGCAAATGAATTTAAAAGTCAAGTTTTTATTGAAGTAGGAACAAAAAAAATTAATGCAAAAAGCATAATGGGAATGATGAGCCTTCAACTTTCAACAGGCGATGAATTAACAGTAGTTGCAGATGGTGATGACGAAACTATGGCAACAGAAAAGATGAAAGAACTTTTAGTAGCTGGGAAATAGATGAAAAGATTGCGTCTTGACGCAATCTTTTTTGAAATATATGGAGGGCAGTATGAAAAAATTATTGTTTATTTATAATCCCAATGCAGGAAAAGGATTGTTAAAACCAAAATTATCTGATATTTTTGACATTTTTGTGAAAGCTGGATATGAGATAACAGTATATCCGACGCAAAAGTATAGAGATGGTTATAAAAAAGTTGCAAACTTCACTGGAGATTATGATCTTCTAGTATGTAGTGGCGGGGATGGAACGTTGGATGAAGTTGTGACAGGAATGATGGAAAGGGAAAAGAAGATTCCAATTGGATATATCCCTACAGGAACAACAAATGATTTTGCGAAAAGTCTACATATTCCGAGAGAAATGTTGAAAGCAGCTGATGTTGCAGTGAATGGGGAAATATTTTCATGTGATGTTGGACGATTCAATAAGGATGTTTTTGTATATATTGCTGCATTTGGTTTATTTACAGATGTTTCTTATCAGACAAAACAAGAAGTGAAAAATGTTCTTGGTCATTTAGCATATGTTTTAGAAGGAACGAAGCGATTGTTTAATATCCCTTCTTATAATATGCGTGTAACTCACGATGGAGAAGTGATTGAGGATGAATTTATTTTTGGGATGGTAACAAATTCGCGCTCAGTAGGTGGATTTAAAAATATGGTAGGAAAAAAAGTTGTATTTGATGATGGGGAATTTGAAGCAACTTTGATTAAAAGGCCGAAAAATCCATTGGAGTTACAAGGGATCATTGTTTCCCTTGTCTCAGAACAACAGGATTCGAAATATATGTATTCATTTAAAGCGAAAGAGGTCATATTTGAATCGTTAGAAGAAGTTTCATGGACGCTTGACGGGGAGTTTGGTGGAGAACACGATAAAGTAATCATTAAAAATGTTCAAAAAGAATTGCAAATTATGGTAGATGCGGAATATAAAGCATCACTGATGGAATGTTCATTGAAAAAAGAAGAGGAATAGAGGAAAAATTACAGATGGAAAAGAGAGAAAAATTTTCTTCGAGATTAGGGTTTATTCTAATCTCGGCGGGGTGTGCGATAGGTTTAGGTAATGTATGGAGATTTCCATATATTACGGGACAATATGGAGGCGGAGTATTTGTGCTACTATATTTGTTCTTTTTATTTGTTTTAGGCTTACCCATTGTTGTGATGGAATTTGCTGTAGGAAGAGCGAGTCAGAAAAGTGTTGCGAAGTCTTATGAGGTGCTTGAACCTAAGGGATCAAAATGGCATATACATAAATATTTTGCTATTGCCGGAAACTATTTACTTATGATGTTCTATACAACTGTAGGAGGTTGGATGATTGCCTACTTTGTGAAAATGGCAAAAGGTGAGTTTGTAGGGGCGAATGCAAAACAGATTTCAGAAATTTTTGTTACATTGACTTCAAATCGAAACGAAATGTTGTTTTGGATGCTAGTAATTTCAGTTATAGGTTTGATTGTATGCTCTTTCGGATTGGAAAAAGGAGTAGAAAAAATTACAAAAGCAATGATGGTTAGTTTATTTTTGATTATGGTTGTGCTTGTTGTTCGCGCGTTAACATTGCCAAATGCGATGGAAGGACTTTCGTTTTATTTAAAACCAGATTTGAGTAAAATGAAAGAGGTTGGAATTGGAACAACTGTATTTGCGGCAATGGGACAATCTTTCTTTACATTGAGTATTGGAATTGGAGCTTTAGCGATTTTTGGTAGTTATATTGGGAAAGAAAGAACGCTAGCTGGTGAAGCAATCAGTGTTACATTATTGGATACGTTTGTGGCAATTATGGCAGGGTTAATTATTTTCCCAGCATGTTTTGCTTTCGGTATCAATCCAGGAGAAGGACCAGGACTTGTTTTTGTAACATTGCCAAATGTATTCAATGAAATGGCAGGTGGCCGTGTATGGGGAACATTATTCTTTTTATTTATGACGTTCGCGGCATTATCTACAATTATTGCAGTTTTCCAAAATGTTATTACGTGTACGAGAGAATTGTTGGGCTGGTCCTTGAAGAAATCAACATGCATTAATGGGATTTTTCTTATTATTTTAGGTGTTCCATGTGTACTTGGAATGACAGATTGGTCAGGATTCACATTGGCAGGTAAGAGTATTATGGATGTAGAAGACTTTATTGTTAGTGACAATTTGCTTCCTCTTGGATCATTAGTATATTTATTGTTCTGTGTAACAAGATATGGATGGGGATGGGATAATTTCTTGAAGGAAGCAAATGCTGGAACTGGATTAAAGTTTCCTAGAAATAAAATAGTGAAAATTTATTTGACATATATTTTACCACTTGTTGTGCTATTTATTTTTATCCAAGGGTATTGGACAATGATAAAATAAAGAATTATAAATTTTGTACTTGTATATTATAATAAAATGTTATATACTATACGAGTACGAAAAATGGCTCCATGGTCAAGCGGTTAAGACGCTAGCCTCTCACGCTGGAATCAGGGGTTCGATTCCCCTTGGAGTCACTTTAATATAGACTGTCAAGTTCTTTATAAAAGAACTTGGCAGTTTTTTTATTATTGGGAAAATGTTGCAGAAAAAACTATACTTTGTAAAAATATCCAAAAAATAAAGAAAATTTGAATGATAAGAAAAGATACTATGTACAAAGTAACGAAAACGATAAAAAACAATAAAAAATATTGAAAAAATTAGTGAAAACATACAAAATAGAAGATGGTAAAGGAGGAATATTATGAAAAGAAATACAAAACGAAATATAATTATGAGTATATTGCTCGTATTTACTTTATTGGTTCAGCCGATGGTAAGTTTAGCACAAAGTAAAGACGGCAATGAAAAGAAGAATGGAACAATCGTTATTGATGTACTTGATTTTGGGGCAGATCCAACAGGTGTAAATGACAGTGCAGAGTCAATTTGGAATGCATTAAAAGAAGCTAAAAAGGTATCAGATGGAGGGAAAAAATCAGTTACATTAAATTTCCCAAAGGGAGAGTATCACATTTATAAAGACAGAGCACAGAAAAGAGAGTATCACACTTCTAATACGAATAGTATTGAAAATCCAGTGAAGACAATTGGTATTTTAATTGAAGAACAAAAGAATCTTACTATTGAGGGAAATGGGTCTCTTTTTATGATGCATGGGAATATGATGGCTTTAGCTGTAGCAAAATCAGAAAATATTAGATTACATAATTTTTCATGGGATTTTGCTGTTCCAACAGTATCTGAGATGACAATAACAAATATGGGAAAAGAAGGAATACATGAGTATACCGATTTTTATATTCCAAATTGTTTCCCATATGAAATTCAAGGAAATACAATTCTTTGGAAGAGTGAAAATAGTCCATATACAAATAAACCATATTGGACAGAAAAAGGAATTCACAATGCATATTCAGTAGTGGCTTATCAACCTGAGTCAGAAATGACAAGAGCATACTATACAAATCAAGGACCGTTTGAGGCAGCAACTAAAATCGAGAAAATAGGAAATAATCAAGTTCGTGTACATTATGTAGGGAAAAGACCAAATATGCAAAAAAAAGGTATGGTTTTAGAACTGGCAAGTAGTGCACATAGAGAAACAGCAGGTGCATTTACTTGGGAAAGTAAAAATGTTCATACAGAAAAGGTGAACGTACATTTTATGCATGGGTTTGGTTGGCTAATTCAAATGAGTGAAAATGTATATTATAAAGATTGTAATCTTATGCCAAGAGAAAGCTCAGGACATTTAACAGTAAGTTATGCAGATGGTATTCATGCTTCAGGTGCTTCAGGAGAGATTGTAATTGAGAATTGTAATTTTGCAAATACACATGATGACCCGATTAATTTGCATGGAACGTTTACTCGAGTGGAAAAAAGAATAGATGCGCATACATTAGAACTGAAGTATATTCATAACCAACAGGGAGGTTTTCCACAGTATCATGTAGGAGATAAAGTACAATTTTTCACAAGAGATTTACTTTCTTCAACAGATGGAGAAAAGCAATATGAAGTAGCAGAAGTGATTTCTAATCCAGGCGAACATGGAAATGATCTTCGCACAATGAAAGTGAAATTTAAAGAAGAATTACCTAGCAATCTATCCGATAAAATTGGGGTTCAGCCGAAATATGTTGCAGAAAACGTGACATATGCACCAAAGGTTACAATTAGAAATTGTACGTTTAGAAATGTACCTACACGAGGTATACTCTGTACAACAAGAAAGGAAGTTGTAATTGAAAACAACGTTTTTCATAATATGTCTATGGCGACTATTTTCCTTTCAAATGACTCGAATGATTGGTACGAGTCAGGACCTATTCGAGACATGAAAATTAAAAATAATACGTTTTATGTAAAAGATATTGGAAGAACAAGTTGGGAATATGCGCCAGCGATATATATCCATCCAGTAACAAAGGGCGGACAATTCCCAGATGCGTCAAATCCAATCCATAAAAACATTAGTATTGAAGGAAATACGTTCTATATGGATGAAGATACGGTAGTAAAGGCGGAAAGTGTAGAAAATTTGACGTTTAAAAATAACAAAGTATATCGTATGAATCCAGATGTAAAAGTGGGGATTACATTACAAAACCAAACGATTCAAGCTGGTCAATCTGTTCAGTTAAAAACAGATGCGCAAGGAAATACAAATAATAAAAATGTAGATAATGTTTTTGAATTCACAAAATCAAAAGATATTAAGATTGAAAATAATGTGTATGATGATGGATTAAAATTATACGCAATAGCAGAAGATGATGCGACAGAAAAGAATATTTCAATTCAAGGTGATGATATTAAAATCATTCGTAATAAAAATCAAGCACCAGTAGAACCAGTACGAAATATCTGTTATGCAAGTACAAATCCAGATGTAGCCATTGTAAATAAAAATGGACAGATTAAAGGTATCAAGGCTGGGAAAACAACTGTTTTTGCTTATTGTCAATGGAATGATACGATTGTAAAATCAAATGAGATTGAAGTGACGGTTGCTGGAGAAGTAACAGAATCTGATGCAATTCAAATTAAAGAAGATGATAATAAAGAAGTGAAAGTGAATGAAAAAATAAACTTTACACTGAAAAAAGGAACAGGTGCAACTTGGTCGGTAACAGATTTTGTTACGAATGAAGAAACAAACATTGCAACGATTTCTGCTACAGGAGAATTTACTGCAAAAGCAAATGGTGTTGTTTGGGTAAATGCAGTTAAAGGAAATGCAAAAGACAGAAAAGCAGTTATTATTTATGGTGGAGAAGTACAAGCATTAAATACAGATTTTGCTATTACACGTGAAGATAAGGCGAAGTATAAGTTGACTGAAAAATCTATTGAATTGACAATGCAGCCAGGTGATTTATATACAAATACAAATACGGTTAAGAATTTATTTTTATACAATCCGAAGAATGTTGATAAAAATAATCTTAGAGCAGTTGTAAAAGTAGATGGATTACCAATCAAAGAGGATAATCAATGGGATACAGCATCGTTTATTTTGTATAATGATGATGACAATTATGTAACAGTAGGAAAAAAATCTCATTATAATGGGATTGCTACAGTGGAAGAAAAAAATGCTTCTGCGCAAGAATATCACGGAAAAGTAGAAGACAATAATCTAAGTTCTGCGTATTTAGGAATCACCAAAAAAGCAGACAAAATTACACTTTCTTATAAAAAGGAAAATGGAGAATGGCAGACAGCAAAAGAATTTACAAATGCTTCATTTGGAAATAATTATAAAATTGGCATGGCTTGTTGGGAATCAAAAGCAAGAGCGAAGAAAGTAACTTTTTCAGATTTCCATGTAGGAAGTGCAGATACAGATTTTGCTGCGTTGTTAAAAGAAACCGCAATTTCAGTGCAAAAAGGTAAGACGGAGCGTCCAACAGTATCCGATGTAAAAGCAAAACGAGAAAATGGTAAAGTAAAAGTAGAATATACATTTGCTGATAAACAGGGAGCAAAAGAGGGAGAAACTGTATACAGATGGTATTGGAAAGAAAATGAAGAAGAAAAAACAATAGTGACGAAAGAAAAAGAACTTTCCGTTGCAGGTAAAACAGATATTTTTTGTCAAGTATATCCAAAAGACCAATATGGTATTACAGGAAAACCAAGTGAAAAAGTAAAGGCAGAAATTACGCCGGAAGATACAGATGAATTACAGGAAATTTCTGTAAATCATGGTGTTGTATATAAACGTGGTGCTAATAAGCAACAGAGCGTATTTGTTCCAAAAGCATTACAAAAAATAGAAGTATCTTATGTTTCTGTAAATGATGGCATAGGAGAAACTCGAGTATATAAAAATGGCGTACAAGTAGAAGGAAAAAGGAATAATACAGATCACCTTATGTTAGAGGTACAAGATAAAGATGAAATTAAAATTGTGCGTGGAAAGAATACATATATATTAACTGTACAGTTAAAAGGTGATAGTACAATTCAAGTAAATAAATTAAGTATGCCTCAACTTCATTTTGAACAAAACAAGCCGATAGAAGAAAGGAGTTTCTATACAAATGGAATTGGTAGTGCAACTTCATCTGATGTTGTAGTAGAAACAGAAGGAAAAATTGGAAAAGTAGAAGTGTTTGAAGGTGAATATAGAAAGCCATTAAAAGTTTCAAATGAGAGAAACAGATATATAGCAAAGGCAAAATTTAGAAATGGATTAAATAGTTTTTATATTCGTGTTTATGCAGAAGATAATACAACTTATAAACAATACATTTTAAATGTGACATATATGCCTTCATCAGAAATAAATGTAAGTGGAATTACATTGAATGGAAAAGTGATAGAAAACTTTGATGGAACAAAGGAAGACTATTTCTTTGCGTTAGACAAAACGGAAAAGCACTTAAAGGTTAAAGTAGATACAACTGTTTCAACAGTAAAAATTTCTTTGAATGGTGAAGTGAAAAATGGTTTGGAGGCTACATTTAATGAATTAAAATCAGGGGAAAACACTCTTCTTATTCAGTGTGTGGCAGGAGATCAACTGCTTAAGAAAAATTATCGCATAACCGTGTACAAACAATTTGATCAAAATGCGGGAATTCAAGAAGTTCTCTTAGGTAAAAAAGATATCACGTCTGATATACAAAATGAGAAAAACCTAAGTGAACAGTTTGTGGACGCAGATAAAGTTATGTTGAAAGTAACAACCATTGATCCAGATGCCACAGTGGAAGTTAAACAAGGACGAGAAAAGGCTGCAACAAGAAATCGTTTTGAGGGAGAGTTGAATGTTTATGATGGACTCCAAAATGTAGACATTATTGTAACAGCCGCTGATGGAAAGACAAAGGAAACCTATCGCATTGCATTAAGAAAAGGTGCATATTTATCAGATTTAGAATGGGAAAGTGCTACAGTAGGTTATGGAACACAAGTAAATCGGGATAAAAATCATTTAGGAAGCACAATTCAGTTGGCAAATGAAAAAGGAGAGCCAGTAGAATTTAAAAAAGGTTTAGGAACTCATGCAGAATCTGTAATTGTATATAACATTGCTGGAAAAGGTTACAAAGCATTAGAAGGATTTGTTGGAATTGATTATTGTCAGTATAATGCGAATGACGGAAAAGTACAGTTTTGTATTGAAGTGGATGGACAAAATGTATTTGATAGTGGTGAAATGACACAAAAGACTCCAATGAAAAAATTTGCGGTAGAATTACCTAAAAATGCAAAGAAAGTTACACTTAAAGCATTACAAGGCGAAAATAATTTTAATGATCATGCGAACTGGGCGGATGCTAAATTTTTAGGAACATTTCCTGAAAAAACATATTCCATTACAGCGAAACCTAACCATGAGCAAATGGGGGTAGTAGAGATTGTTCCGGAAAAATCTATTTATCAAATAGGAGAAGAGATAAAAGTAATAGCCAACGCAAATGAAGGATATACATTTATAGGTTGGGTAGAAGATAATTCCGTAATCAGTATGGATAAAGAATATACATTTACAGCAGATAAAAACAGAAATCTGATTGCACAATTTGAGAAAGTTGAAGAACCAGATAAACCAGTAACACCGGATAAACCGATAATCCCAGAAGAACCAAACAAACCACAGATTCCTTCTAAACCTGCAAAACCAAATGCACAGAAACCTTCGCAGAATGGAATTATAGAACAATCACATAATGCAGTGAAAACAGGTGATAAGAGCCACAGTGAGATGATGGTGTTTGGACTTGGAATTTCTGCGATTACTTTGGCATATGTGCTAGGAAGAAGGAGAAAATAGGCATTTATTTTGTCAGGTAGTTGGAAAACAGAATTTAGGGTTTCCATTTTGAAAAAATTAGGGTATAATTATCTTATGTTAAAAATAGACAAACAAACGGAGGAATGAATTATGTTAGTATCAGCAAAAGATATGCTTCAGAAAGCGAAAGCAGGACATTATGCAGTAGGACAGTTCAATATCAATAACCTTGAATGGACAAAAGCAATTTTACTTACAGCACAAGAAAACAATTCACCAGTTATCTTAGGTGTTTCAGAAGGTGCTGGAAAATATATGGGTGGATACAAAACAATCGTTGGAATGGTAAACGGATTGTTAGAAGAATTAAACATTACAGTACCTGTAGCACTTCACTTAGACCACGGTAGCTACGAAGGATGTTTGAAATGTATTGATGCAGGATTTTCATCAATTATGTTCGATGGTTCTCATTATCCAATCGAAGAAAATGTTGCTAAAACAAAAGAATTAGTAGCAATTGTTAAAGAAAAAGGAATGTCTCTTGAAGCTGAAGTAGGTTCAATCGGTGGAGAAGAAGATGGAGTTGTAGGTGCTGGTGAATGTGCAGATCCTGCAGAATGTAAAATGGTAGCAGATTTAGGAATTGACTTCCTTGCAGCAGGTATTGGTAATATTCATGGTAAATATCCTGAAAACTGGCAAGGACTTAGCTTTGAAACATTAGATGCTATTCAGCAGTTAACAGGAGAACTTCCATTAGTTCTTCATGGTGGAACAGGAATTCCAGCAGATATGATTAAAAAAGCAATTGATTTAGGTGTATCTAAAATTAACGTAAATACAGAATGCCAGTTAGCTTTTGCAGCAGCAACTCGTGCATATGTAGAAGCAGGAAAAGATTTACAAGGAAAAGGATTTGATCCACGTAAATTATTAGCACCTGGTTTTGAAGCAATCAAAGCAACAGTAAAAGAAAAAATGGAATTATTCGGTTCAGTAAATAGAGCATAAGGATAAGAAAAATACAAAGAGATGTGGTTAAGGCTACATCTCTTTTTTGCATTAAGAAAAACTTGCAAAAAGAAAAAAAGTAGGGTATCGTATAAGTAAATTTTGGTATACGCTGGAGGAAGAGGAGAAGATGAGTGATTTCATTAATGTGGCAGAGATTTTTGGTGAGAATGTATTTAATGATACAGTTATGCAAGAGAGACTGCCGAAGAAAGTATATAAAGATTTAAAGAAGACAATAGAAGACGGAAAAGAATTAGATCTTGCAACTGCGGATGTTATTGCACACGAGATGAAAGAGTGGGCAATTGAGAAAGGGGCAACGCATTATACGCATTGGTTCCAACCTTTAACAGGAGTGACAGCAGAAAAGCATGATTCTTTTATTTCTGCACCAATGGCAAATGGGAAAGTACTTATGAGTTTTTCGGGAAAAGAATTGATCAAGGGAGAGCCAGATGCGTCTTCTTTTCCATCTGGTGGACTTCGAGCGACTTTTGAAGCAAGAGGATATACAGCTTGGGATTGTACATCACCCGCTTTTGTTCGTCAAGATGCGGGAGGTGCAACATTATGTATTCCAACAGCCTTTTGTTCTTATACAGGAGAAGCTCTTGATCAGAAAACACCATTACTTCGTTCTATGGAAGCGTTAAACAAACAAACATTACGGTTACTTCGTTTGTTTGGAAACACAACATCTAAGAGGGTAATTCCATCAGTGGGTCCAGAACAAGAATATTTTTTAGTTGATAGAGAAAAATATTTAAAGAGAAAAGATTTAGTGTTTACTGGAAGAACTTTGTTTGGTGCAATGCCACCAAAGGGACAAGAATTAGATGATCATTACTTTGGTAGTATTCGAGAAAGAATAGCGGCATATATGAAGGATGTGAATGAAGAGTTGTGGAAATTGGGAGTTTCTGCAAAGACACAACACAATGAGGCTGCACCAGCACAGCATGAACTAGCACCAATTTATGCACAATGTAATGTGGCAGTAGACCATAACCAGTTAATTATGGAAGTGTTAAAGAAAGTGGCCGCAAGACACGGGTTACATTGTCTTTTACATGAGAAACCGTTTGCAGGGGTAAATGGTTCTGGAAAGCATAATAACTGGTCTTTGACAACAGACGATGGAAAGAATTTGTTAGAACCAGGAAAAACTCCCCATGAAAATATTCAATTTCTTTTCATCTTGATGTGTGTATTGAAAGCAGTAGATACATATCCAGAATTGTTAAGAGAGTCTGCAGCTGATCCGGGAAACGATCATCGTTTAGGAGCAGCAGAAGCACCACCAGCAATTATTTCCGTATTCTTAGGTGAACAGTTAGAAGATGTGTTGGATCAGCTTGTATCAACAGGTTCAGCCACACACAGTTTAAAATCAGGGAAGTTGGAAACAGGTGTGCGTACTCTGCCAAATCTTGCGAAAGATGCGACAGATAGAAATAGAACATCTCCGTTTGCTTTTACAAATAATAAATTTGAGTTTCGTATGGTTGGTTCAAGAGATTCGGTTGCTGCACCAAATGTTGTAATCAATACAATAGTGGCCGATGCTTTTTCTGATGCTTGTGATATCTTAGAACAGGCGGAAGATTTTGATTTAGCAGTCCATGATCTGATTAAGGAATATGCTATTCAACATCAAAAAATTGTGTTTAACGGAAATGGATATTCAGAAGAATGGGTGGAAGAAGCAAAAAGAAGAGGACTTCCGAATCTAAAATCTATGGTAGAATCTATTGATGCTATGGTTTCGGATAAGGCTGTAAAATTATTTGAAAAATTTAATGTATTTACAAAGGCAGAATTGGAGTCGCGCGCAGAAATTCAATATGAAACATACGCAAAAGCAATCAATATTGAAGCGAAAGCAATGATTGATATTGCAAGTAAGCATATTCTTCCAGCAGTAGTTAAATATACGAAACAATTAGCAGATACAGTTATTGCAGTAAGAGAAGCAGGAGCAGACGCTGAAGTGCAGTCGGAAGTCTTAAATGAAGTTTCTAGATTATTAAAAGAAGCAAAAGAAGCACTTGTAAAACTCGGAGAAATGACGAATCAAGCACAAGAAAAAGAAGAAGGAAAAGAACAAGCATTTTGGTTCTATGAGGAAGTATCACCAGCAATGCAGGCACTTCGTGATCCAGTGGATAAGTTAGAGATGATAGTGTCAAAAGAAGTGTGGCCTATGCCTTCATATGGTGATTTAATGTTTGAAGTATAGAAGAAAGTGAGTTAGAGGATGAATCACAATAAGTTTTTAAGCAGTCTTCGAGAAGCACTCGAAGGGAATATGAGTGAACAGGCGATAAAAGAGAATATACAATATTATAAGACGTATATTGAAGAAGAGGTAAAAAAGGGACGAGCAGAAAAAGAGGTTATAGAAGAATTGGGAGACCCATGGATTATTGCCAAAACATTAATTGAATCTCCAGGTTGTGAACAAACCTATGAAAGTGCAAATGATACTGTGACACAATATGAAACACAAGAAAGAAAAATGCATATTTTCGGGTTGGATACATGGTGGAAAAAATTACTGCTTATTGTTAGTATTGTGGGCATCATATTTTTTGTAGTAACACTTGTAGTAGGTATAGCACGAATAATATTGCCTATACTTATACCGTTTTTAGCAATTATGTTTTTGATTAAGTTCTTTCGTGATAAATAAAAAGGCGACAAATCATGTCATGTGATATGATTTGTCGCTTTTTATATAGAATATTTCAAGATATAGTAAAAGACCGATAGGGGAGCTATCGGTCTTTCGAGGGGAGTATAAATAATTAATAAGGGGTTGTAGAAATAATTTCTACATGGGTTAGTATAATATAAATTGGTAAAAAAAGCAAGAAAAACTTAAAAAAAAGTTAAGGTTCTTATTTTTTTTGTAATGAATAGAAAAAGAAATTTAAAGACATAATATTTTTGTAATCAAAGTACAACACAGTTTATTAAGCTGTATTTTGAGAAACAAAAGAATGAGGAGGAAATAATTATGGCAAAAACAAATGCAACAAATAACCGAACAAGAAATGCATATTCATCAGAGGAAGATTATCAGAGCAAGAAGAATAAAACTTCAAACAAAAATACAAATGCAACAAAAAACAAAATGAATAATGCACAGTCAAACAAATATAGTGATAATTAAATTTTTCGTGGGGATGCTAAAAAATAGCGTCCCCATTTGACATATAGAAGAATTTCAAATAATATAGGAAATATAGAATATTGGAGGTATATATGGAAAAAATAGAGTTGATTGCTCCTTGTCATTTTGGGTTAGAATCTGTCCTGAAACGAGAAGTGCAAAATTTAGGATATGAAATATCAGTTGTGGAAGATGGAAGAGTTTCATTTTATGGTGATGTAGACGCTATTTGTCGTGCGAATATTTTTTTAAGAACGGCGGAACGTGTTTTGCTGAATGTGGGAACATTTAAAGCAACAACATTTGAAGAATTATTTCAAAAAACAAAACAAATTGAATGGGAAAAATATATTGCTAAAGATGGTAAATTTTGGGTAACTAAAGCGGCATCTGTAAAGAGTAAATTATTTAGTCCTTCAGATATTCAATCCATTATGAAAAAAGCTATGGTAAATCGTTTGAAAGAACACTATCATGTAGATTGGTTTGAAGAAAGTGGAGCATCGTATCCTGTTCGTGTATTTATTAAAAAAGATATGGTAACGGTGGGACTAGATACATCTGGTGTTTCTTTACATAAGAGGGGATACAGACAACTATCTAGTAAAGCCCCTATTACTGAAACTCTGGCAGCAGCGCTCATTATGCTGACACCATGGAAAAAAGATAGAATTCTTGTTGATCCGTTTTGTGGTAGTGGTACATTTCCGATTGAAGCTGCAATGATTGCAGCGAATATAGCGCCTGGGATGAATCGATCGTTTACGGCAGAAGAATGGACAAATTTTATTCCGAAGAAAGCATGGTATAATGCAATTAATGAAGCAAATGATTTGGTAGATGATGAGATCGAAGTTGACATTCAAGGGTATGACATAGATAAATCAGTTATTAAAGCGGCTAGAGAAAATGCGAGAGAGGCAGGAGTAGAACACTTAATACATTTTCAAGAACGTGGGGTAAAAGAACTGAGTCATCCTAAAAAATATGGATTTATTATTACAAATCCACCATATGGAGAAAGATTAGAAGAGAAGAAAGATTTGCCGAAATTATATGGAGAATTTGGAGAAAGTTTTAAGAGGTTAGACAGTTGGTCAGCATACATGATTACCAGTTATGAAGATACAGAAAAATACTTTGGAAGAAAAGCAGATAAAAATAGAAAAATTTATAATGGTATGTTGAAAACATATTTTTACCAATTTTTAGGACCAAGACCACCAAAAAAACAAAAGGAGGATACAAATGAATAAGGGAATTTTATTTGCTACAGGAAATGAAAATAAAATGAAAGAAATTCGCATGATTTTAGCTGATTTGGGAATGCCTATTCGTTCTTTAAAAGAGGCTGGAATTGATATTGATATTGTGGAAGATGGAAGTACATTTGAGGAAAATGCTATCATTAAAGCAACTGAAATAGCAAAATTAACAGGAGATATTGTGTTGGCAGATGATTCTGGACTCGAAATAGATTATTTAAATAAAGAACCGGGAATTTATTCGGCTAGATATGCAGGAGTTGATACGTCTTATGATATTAAAAATCAACTATTATTAGATCGATTAGAAGGGGTTCCGGATGAAAAAAGAACAGCAAGATTTGTATGTGCGATTGCCTGTGCATTTCCTGATGGTGCAGTAGAAACTGTAAGAGGAACAATTGAAGGAATGATCGGACATGCAATAGAGGGAGAAAATGGATTTGGATATGATCCGATTTTTTATCTTCCACAATATGGTTGCACAACTGCGCAGTTAACTCCAGAGAAGAAAAATGAATTGAGTCATAGAGGAAAAGCGCTTCGTGCTATGCGAACGATTATTGAGCAAAAGTTAGGATAATAAAATGAGAGTTTTAATTGTAAGTGATACACATAAATTACATAAAAATTTAGATATTGCATTAAAACAGGCTGGAGAAATTGATTTGCTTTTACATATGGGTGATGTAGAAGGTGGAGAGGATTATATTGAGGCTGTTGCAGGATGTCCAGTAAAGATTGTTGCGGGAAATAATGATTATTTTTCAGATTTAAACCGTGAGGAAGAAATTCAACTAGGGAATCATCATATTTTTATGACACATGGACATTATTATTATGTATCTGTAGGAATGGAAAGGATTAAAGAAGAAGGATTTGCAAGAGGCGCAGATATTATTATGTTTGGGCATACACATAGACCATATCTTGAACAAGGAGATAAAATTACTATATTAAATCCAGGAAGTTTATCGTATCCGAGGCAAGAAGGGTTTCGGGCAAGTTATATGATTATGGAAATTCATGAGGATAATTCTGTAGAATATGAATTGCATTATATTTAAAATGCAATAAAACGATAAAAAATAAAGATACCCCAAAAGCTGGAAACCCTTGTAAAATCAAGGGTTTCGGGTGTTGATTTTATTATTAAAATAAAAAAATAAAAAAAAATAAAAAAAGTTGTTGACATTTCTTGTAAAAGCATATATAATAACCATTGTGTCACGGAGATGACAACAAAAACTTCACATCGGGGTGTGGCTCAGCTTGGCTAGAGCGCCTGGTTTGGGACCAGGAGGTCGCAGGTTCGAATCCTGTCACCCCGATTCTGCGGGTGTAGTTCAATGGTAGAACACTAGCCTTCCAAGCTAGATACGTGGGTTCGATTCCCATCACCCGCTTTCTTAAAGCAAATTTGATTAAATTACTTTAAGAGAAGCATATGTGTTTGTAGCTCAGTTGGATAGAGCAACGGCCTTCTAAGCCGTGGGTCAGGGGTTCGAATCCCTTCAAGCACGCTTTGTGGTGGGTATGGTGCAGTTGGTTAGCGCGCCAGATTGTGGTTCTGGATATCGTGGGTTCGAGTCCCACTATCCACCCTCAAATATAGTGGGCTATCGCCAAGCGGTAAGGCACAGGACTTTGACTCCTGCATTCGTTGGTTCGAATCCAACTAGCCCAGTTGATATGGAGCATTAGCTCAGTCGGTAGAGCACTTGACTTTTAATCAAGTTGTCCGGGGTTCGAATCCCCGATGCTTCACTTGATGAACAAGCGAAAGTTTGTTCATATTTATTTTAAGAAGAGCACTTAAAATATCATATGCGGATGTGGCGGAACTGGCAGACGCGCTAGACTTAGGATCTAGTGGGAGACCGTGCAGGTTCGATTCCTGTCATCCGCAGTATAAAGAAAAGCACTTGAAAGTTATAAAGATAACTTTTAGGTGCTTTTTTCTGTGCAGTCTAGTTGCAAAAAATTTCTAAAAATGAGAAAATGTAAATAATTATTTTGATTTTGAAGAAAAGTAATTTGAACAACTATTGTATATTTATGTATTGAAATCTTTGATATAAAATGATATGATGAACAAAATTAAATGGGAGTTCTAATTTTGTTTATGTTTTAGTGAAAATTTTGCTAGAAGATTTGAGGAAAGAGGACTCTGTTTTAGGACGAAAAAGAAAAGGAGAAACTAAAATGAAAAAAGCCGTAGCAGTAATTTTGGCATTAGCCATGACATTTAGTCTTGCAGCTTGTAGTGGTAACAAGGTGTCAGATTCTGAAAAAAACTCATCAAAAGATAGCAAAACAGAAAGTACAGAGAAGAAAAACGACGATAACAAGAAATTTATAAACGATGACTCACCATGGCCAACTGGTAAAAATAATGATTTCTATTATGATAGGATGAAAGCAAAATGGAAAGGGGTTTTAAATGAAAAAGACGCACTTGTATCAGTAAAAAATCATGTTAAGGTAAAACGTGATACGGAACTTAAATATCGTGGCGCAGCGAAATTGAAAAATGGGGAAATGGCACAGGTTGATATGGTATTAGATGGGAAAACATTGTTTAGTTTTTATATTGATCAAGGAAGCGGTTGTCATGTACTAGATAAAAGTGGTAATGTGTGTGATGTATATAGCATGCCAGTAGAAAAGTCATCTTTAATTAGTGATGCACGTAAAGTATTGAGTGATATTTATTATGAGTGCGATTATATTGATTCTAGTGATAAAGTTGAAGGGGAGAATGGTAATACTTATTATCGCGTCCAAGAAGAAGAATACTCAAACCAACAGTCGATGCGCACTTATTTACGCAAATTATTTACGGAAGAAAAAGCAGAAGAGGTCATGAAAGATATATCTAAGAAGTGGATTGAAAAAAATGGTGCCTACTATGCTCCGGAGGTTTATGATAGAGCAGATGAGGCTTATGCTTTTGTAGCATATCGTCCAAAGAAAGTTACTGCTAATAAAATAATCTTTAATCAGATTTTCTATTATTATAATATGGATAAAGAGAACCAACATGTGAAAGGCTTACACAAAGAAACTGAAACAGAGTGTATTCTAGTAAAAGAAGGGGATAACTGGGTTTTGGAAAAATGTGAACTTCCACACCAAAATTAGAAAATATAAAAATTTCGACCAACTGCATAGCGGTTGGTCGTTTTAAAATAGTATCATTTTACTTTGTAATCCCTTTTTTATGAGACTGTGTTTGTGGATAAGGAGTTTTTACATCTGTCAATTCGAGTAGATAATCCGTACTAGTGTTGTAATATTTTGCTATAGTTACAAGATAATCAATCGGAAGTGTCCGGATTCCACTCTCATATCTTCTATAAACTTCGCGATGGCATTTTAAAATATCAGCCATATTTTCTTGCGTTAAATCATGGTCAGTTCTTAAATCTTTCAAACGTTTTAAATACATATAATCACCTCTTGATTAGGCTACCATTTAGTGGCATAATAAAAGTGAAAATACAACCATATAGTAGCAAAAACACAACTTGAATGAAGAAAAGTTTAAGTTAGAGGTAAGAAAAATGAAAAACACTTTAGAAGAGAAACAAATGGTGCGAGCAATGCATATATTGTTCCAAGATGATAGAGAATATAATGCCCAAGTAGTGAGAGATTTAACCGAGGAAGAATTTGAAAGATTTTTACAATGGTGTCCAGAGTTTCTTGATGAAATTCCATAACATGAAAAGCACTTGTGGGTAAATGAAAATAGGAGGGATTTCTATGGAGAATGTTATTTGGTTAAGTTTGATAATTGTATTTCTAATTATTGAAATTATTACGGTTGGACTTACGTCTATATGGATGGCTGGTGGTGCATTAGTAGCTTTGATTTTAAATTGCTTAGGAGTCAATGTCATTTGGCAAATAGTAGCTTTTTTTGTAGTATCAATTATATTAATGATATTTACACGTCCTTTTGCAAAAAAATATATTAATTCGGGAAGAACAAAGACAAATTATGAAAGTGTTATAGGGAAAATGGCAAAAGTAACAGAAACGATTGATAATTTGAATGAAACTGGAAGTGCTATTGTAGATGGACAAGAATGGACAGCTAGAGCGAAGGATCCGGTGGGAATTATTGAAAAAAATGAAATTGTTAAAGTTACAGATATTGTTGGTGTCAAATTAATTGTAGAGAAAGTAGAAAAATAGGATGTGCTTTTGCACATTCTATTTTTTTGTTTCCCAAAAAATTTTAATCTCATGTGGGGAAAGGCTTTCTGTAAATATTCTTTTTAAAATGAGGATTTCTTGCAATTCATTTACAATTTCGTACAGAACGGCACGAGATTCAAATTCCTGTCGAGTGGACGGAAGAGGGGTAGAACGAAACTTTTGACGTAGCAGGGAAAGATATTTTAGTAAATCCTCCGCATTATCATAATTTTCCATGGAAATGGCAGTTATACGCATAAATTTAGAGACTAAATTTGTTTGAGAATAAGATTCTTGTAAGCGAGGAAGATTATGGTGAATTTGTTTTAAAATAACAGTTTGTTTAGAACGCATATGGATATAATTCACGTAGTAGCTCATATCCTTAAGAAAAAAATTTTTTTGTGTATATTGTGCATGAGAAAGAGAATTGGAAAGAAGAATTTCTAATTCGGAGAGACTTTTAGTAATGGTTTCGCTTAAATATTCTTGAAAAATAGCTCGAGACATTGTAAACAGGATTTGAGCCATTTTTTCTTCTATTTCTTTTTGTGACTTTTGCATTTTTTTAATTTTGTTTGGCATATAAAGATTCATTAAAATTCCCATGCAAATGCCAATTAACATAAGACATAATTCGTTTATAAGAAGAGCTACAGAAATTTTTTTGACTTTTAATAGATGCAGCATAAGAACGGTACTCATGGAAAATCCTTCTGTTAAGTGTAAAAGTTGACAAAGAAGTTGATAGAGAGCAAGATAAATTCCTAGGCTAATTAAAGAATAATGTAATGTTGGGAAAATGCATATTGCTGTTAATACGGCGATAAAAAAAGAAAAAAGTCGTTTTCCTGCAATAAGAAAAGTATCTTTTTTGGTGTTTAATATGCTTAAGAGAGTGATTGTAATAACAGAGGTAGAAGAAGTTAGAGAAAATGTTTCTGCAATCAAAAAAGCAATGCAACATCCAATTGAAATTTTAAAAGTTTTAATATAATCAAGAGAGTTCATAACAGTCTCCTTTTCCTTAAATTTTAGGGTTTTTCTACTATAGTATGTCTAAAACAATATAATTTATAAATAAAAAGAAGAAAATTATAGTTGACAAAAATTTTTTTAGTAGTATACTTTGAATATCAAAATATTTGAAACCAAAAGAAAAATGGGGAAAAGAAAATGATAGGAAAAATATATGGGACGGGATCGTATATTCCGCCTACTGTAATGGAGAATGATGATTTAGCAAATTTTGTAGAAACAAGTGATGAATGGATCAAAGAAAGAACTGGAATTATGAGACGCCATATTGCACAAGAAGAGGATACAGTTTATATGGCAGTAAAATCAGCAGAAAGAGCATTGAAAAATGCAAATATAATGGCTGAAGAAGTTGATTTTATTATTGTGTCAACAATATCTTCAAGTATAGTTTTGCCATGCACTGCTTGTGAAGTGCAAAAGGAAATAGGTGCTGTAAATGCAACTTGTTTTGATTTGAATGCAGCATGTAGCGGA
Organism: Faecalimonas sp.; assembly: GCA_029264305.1. GTDB lineage: Bacteria > Bacillota > Clostridia > Lachnospirales > Lachnospiraceae > Faecalimonas. Next base: position 252,908 of record JARICA010000008.1, read on the forward strand.
TTTCTCTTTGCTTATAATACAGCGCAGGCTTATATTGCAAGTGGAATATATAAAACAGGAATTGTTATAGGTGCAGAGAAACTTTCTGATTTAATTGATTGGAAAGATAGAGGAACATGTATTTTGTTTGGAGATGGTGCAGGTGCGGTTGTATTAAAAGCTGTGGAAGGAAATCCATTTCCACTTATAACACATTCAGAAGGAGAAAAAGGCAAGGCGCTTACTTGTGGTCAAAATGATTTTATTCATATGGATGGTCAAGAAGTGTTTAAGTTTGCTATAAAGCAAGTACCAAAATGTATTGGTGAATTACTAGAACAAAATCATTTGCAAAAAGAACAAATAAAATATTTTGTTCTACACCAAGCAAACAGAAGAATTGTAGAAGCAGTTGCAAAAAGATTACAAGTAGAAATAGAAAAGTTTCCTATGAACTTGCAGGAATATGGTAATACTTCTTCAGCTAGTATTCCAATTTTATTGGATGAAATGAATCAGAAAGGATTCCTAAAAAGAGGAATGAAAATTATTATATCAGGATTTGGGGCAGGCTTATCTTGGGGGGCAAGTTTAGTGGAATGGTAATATCCAATTTAGGATTACATAAATAAAAAATAAAGGAGAAAAAACATGTTAGAAAAAGTAAAAGAAATTGTAGCAGATTCATTAGGAGCAGACATCGAGGAATTAACACCAGAAACTTCATTTAAAGAGGATTTAGGTGCAGATTCTTTAGATTTATTTGAAATGGTAATGGCATTTGAAGAAGAATTTGAAAAAGAAATTCCTACTGAAGATTTGGAAAAATTAACAACAATCGGAGATGTAGTTGCCTATTTAAAGGGATAGAGAAAAAAGAAATAGAAAAAAAGTCAATTGGGGACGTAGTCAAATTGAATTTGGCTACGTCCCCAATTGAAGAAAGGTTATCATATGAAAACAAGAGTGACGGAATTATTGGGAATTGAATATCCGATTATACAAGGAGGTATGGCTTGGGTTGCTGAGTATCATCTTGCGGCAGGTGTATCAGAAGCAGGCGGTCTTGGTATGATTGGAGCTGCAAATGCACCGGCAGAATGGGTACGGGAACAGATTAAGGAAGTAAAAAAAATTACAGATAAGCCATTTGGTGTAAATATAATGTTGATGAGTCCGAATGCAGATGCAGTGGCTCAAGTGGTTGTGGAGGAAAAAGTACCTGTTGTGACAACAGGAGCAGGAAATCCTGAGAAATATATTAAAATGTGGAAAGAGGCTGGAATAAAGGTAATTCCTGTTGTGGCTTCCGTAGCTATGGCAAAGCGTATGGAACGTTATGAGGTAGACGCAATTGTAGCAGAAGGGACAGAAGCAGGAGGGCATATTGGAGAAAATACAACAATGGTCCTTGTTCCACAAATTGTTGATGCAGTAAAAATTCCAGTCATTGCTGCAGGCGGTATTGGAGATGGGAGAGGAATGGCAGCAGCTTTTATGTTAGGAGCAGAAGCGGTACAGTTAGGTACTTGTTTTGTTGTAACAAAAGAGTCTATTGTTCATGATAATTATAAAAAATGTATTGTGAAAGCAAAAGACATTGATTCGAGAGTAACAGGAAGAACAACAGGTCATCCGGTACGTGCATTGCGAAATCAGATGACGAAAGAGTATTTGAAATTAGAAAAGGAAGGTGCGTCTTTAGAAGAACTGGAACTTTTGACTTTAGGAGGGTTAAGAAAGGCAGTCGTAGAAGGCGATGTAATAAATGGGAGTGTAATGGCGGGACAAATAGCAGGACTTGTGAAAGAAGAAATGAGTTGCAAAGAGTTTGTTGAAAAACTGGTAACAGTTGCAGATAGATTAATGAAAGGAAAGAAGTTTTATGAATAAAATCGCATTTGTTTTCTCTGGACAGGGAGCACAAAAAATAGGTATGGGAAAAGATTTTTATGAGCATAGTGAAATTGCAAAGAATATATTTGATACTGCTTCGGACAAACTTGGATTAGATTTAAGGAAGTTATGTTTTGAAGAAAACAATTTGCTTGATCAAACAGAATATACACAGGTTGCTCTTGTGACTACATGTCTTGCTATTGCAAGAGAAGTGGAAAAAAATAATTTGTATGCAGATGTGACAGCAGGATTGAGTTTAGGTGAATATACTGCAATAGCGATTGCGGGAGGAATGGCGGATATGGATGCTATTTCCATTGTGAAAGAACGTGGGCGATTTATGCAAGAGGCAGTTCCAAAAGGCGAAGGGACAATGGCAGCCGTTTTAGGAATGAAAAAAGAAGAGATTGAAGAAATTATTGAGCCTATGGACGATGTCTTTATTGCTAATTATAATTGTCCAAATCAGATTGTGATTACGGGTAGAACAGAGGCAGTAAAAAAAGCAAATGAGAAACTTTTAATTGCAGGAGCAAAAAGAGTTTTACCATTGCATGTGAGTGGTCCATTTCATTCGCCATTTTTAGTTGGAGCAGGGAAAAAATTAGATGAATTATTGGAAAAAATTTCTTTTACGGAATTGAAAATTCCCTATGTGACAAATGTAACAGGAGAATATATTACAGACATAAAGAAAACGAAAAATTTACTTGCAAAACAAGTAGCTTCTTCGGTTCGTTGGCAAGAAAGTATAGAAAATATGATTGCTCAAGGTGTGAATATATTTGTGGAAATTGGTGTAGGAAAGACTTTGTCTGGATTTATTAAAAAAATTGATAAAACTGTAAAAACATATAGTATCAGTACTTGGGAAGATATGGAGAAGGTAGTTTCTGAACTTGGAGGTGTGAATAGATGTTAAGGGGACAAATAGCAGTTGTGACAGGTGGTTCAAGAGGAATTGGGAAGGCGATTGCACTAGAATTAGCAGAGCAAGGAGCTCATGTCATTATTAATTATCATGGTTCAGCACAAAAAGCAGAGGAAGTAAAGGAAGAGATAGAAGGAAAGGGAGGAACGGCAGAAATTATGCAGTGCGATATTGCAGATTTTTGTGCATGTGAGAAATTTTTTCAAGAAATCATTGAAAAATATAAACGAATTGATATTTTGATTAATAATGCTGGAGTGACCCGTGATGGTCTGTTAATGAAGATGACAGAAGAAGATTTTGATATGGTCATCAATACAAATTTAAAAGGAACATTTCAATGTATGCGTTTTGTCACAAGACAGATGATTAAACAACGCTATGGAAGGATTATCAACATTTCTTCTGTTGTAGGAGTTGTTGGAAATGCTGGGCAGTCAAATTATGCAGCATCTAAGGCTGGAGTAATTGGTTTGACAAAGTCTGCAGCTAGAGAGTTGGCATCAAGAAAGATTACAGTAAATGCGATTGCACCTGGATTTATCGAGACGGATATGACCAAAACTTTACCAGATCGAGTGAAAGAAGAGACTATGACAAAAATACCAGTTGGATATTATGGAAAGCCAGAAAATGTTGCCTGTGCAGTTAGTTTTTTGGCATCAGAGAAAGCCGGATATATTACAGGGCAAGTGCTTCACGTAGATGGTGGAATGGCAATATAAGGAGAGTATATAATGAAAAGAAGAGTTGTTGTGACAGGAATGGGAGCAATTACCCCGATCGGAAATTCAGTGGAAGAATTTTGGGCAGGGATTAAGAAAAACCAGATTGGTATCGGAGAAATCACAAAATTTGATACAACGGAATATAAGGTGAAACTAGCAGCAGAAGTAAAAGGATTTGTTGCAAAAGAAAGAATGGATTTTAAGGCTGCAAAACGTATGGAACCATTTTCGCAATATGCAGTTGTAGCTGGAAAGGAGGCTTTTGAAGATGCTGGTTTGTGCATGGAAAAAGAAGATCCATTCCGTATAGGAGTGATTATCGGTTCAGGGATTGGAAGTTTGCAGGTTGTGGAAAGAGAATATGATAAATTACAAACAAAAGGTCCGGCACGTGTAACTCCATTGATGGTTCCGCTTATGATTTCGAATATGGCAGCTGGAAATGTGGCAATACAACTTGGTTTAAAAGGGAAATGTACAAGTGTTACAACTGCCTGTGCAACGGGAACACATGCAATTGGGGATGCATTTCGTGCTATTCAATATGGTGATGCAGATGTTATGTTGGCAGGGGGAACAGAAAGTTCTATTTGTCAAACGGCTGTGGCTGGCTTTTCGGCATTAACTGCATTGACAACAAGTACAGACAAAAATAGAGCTTCTATTCCGTTTGATCGAGATAGAAGTGGGTTTGTTATCGGGGAAGGAGCTGGTGTTGTTGTATTGGAAGAATTGGAACATGCCAAGGCAAGAGGTGCTAAAATATATGGTGAAATTTTAGGATATGGTGCAACTTGTGATGCACATCATATTACATCTCCAATCGAAGATGGTAGTGGCGCAGCGAAGGCTATGGAACTTGCTTTAAAAGAAGGAGGAATACATCCTAGCGAAGTGGACTATATTAATGCGCATGGAACAAGCACACACCATAACGATTTATTTGAAACAAGAGCAATTCAACTTGCATTTGGTAAAGATGCAAAGAAACCAATTATTAATTCAACAAAATCAATGATCGGACATTTGCTTGGAGCAGCTGGAGCAGTAGAATTTATTACTTGTATCAAAACAATTCAAGAGGGATTTATTCATCAGACAATGGGAACAGAAAATTTAGATGAGGAATGTACACTAAATTATGCGATACATTCTCCAATTGAGAAAGAAGTGAATTGTGCTATTAGTAATTCGCTCGGATTTGGGGGACATAATGCGACTATTCTAGTGAAAAAATATAAGGAGGAAGAATAAAATGGAAAATAGTCAATTAATTGAATTAATACATACTGTATCTTCCTCAAAGTTGACAGAGTTTCAATATGAAGAAAACGGAATAAAAATCGGAATGAAAAAAGATGGTCAAGTGTCTATTCCACAAGTGAAAGTGGAAGAAGTACAAATAAAGGAAGAAATGGAAGAAGAAACTAAAGAAGGAAAGATTGTAACTTCTGCATTAGTGGGAACATTTTATACTTCGCCTTCGGAGGATGGGGAACCGTTTGTAAGTATAGGTGATGTAGTAAAGCGAGGACAAACTTTAGCAATTGTGGAAGCAATGAAACTGATGAATGAGATTGAAAGTGAATTTGATGGTGTTGTGGAGGAAATTTTCGTAGAAAATGGACAATCTGTAGAGTATGGGCAACCATTATTTCGCTTAAAATAGAAAAGGAGAAGAGATGAAAGGGTTAACGGTACAAGAAATTTGTGAAATTATTCCCCACAGACATCCGTTTTTGCTTGTGGATTATATAGAAGATTATGAACCGGGAGAATTTGCAATAGGATACAAATGTGTGACATACAGAGAAGATTTTTTCAAAGGGCATTTTCCAAAAGAACCGATAATGCCAGGAGTACTTACTGTAGAGGCATTGGCTCAGGTTGGAGCTGTTGCTATTTTATCAAAAGAGGAAAATAAAGGGAAAGTGGCATATTTTGGTGGAATACAGAAATGTAAATTTAAAGGGAAAGTTGTTCCGGGAGATAAGTTAAAGTTAGAAACAAGAATAATTAAACAGAAAGGACCGCTTGGTATTGGAGAGGCAGTTGCCAGTGTAGACGGAAAAGTGGTGGTAAGTGCAGAATTGACTTTTATGGTTGGATAGGTGGAAAACATGATAAAAAAAGTGTTAATTGCAAATAGAGGTGAAATCGCAGTACGAATTATCCGTGCCTGTAGGGAAATGGGAATTGAAACAGTGGCAGTATATTCTGAAGCAGATAAAGAGGCGCTTCACACACAATTAGCAGATGAGGCAGTTTGTATCGGACCTGCGGCTTCGCAAGAAAGTTACTTGAATATGGAAAGAATTATTAGTGCAACAATCACTTCTGGAGCAGATGCCATTCATACAGGATTTGGATTTCTTTCAGAAAATAGTAAATTTGCAGAGTTGTGTGAAAAATGTCATATTACTTTTATTGGGCCTAAATCAGAAGTAATTCGAAAAATGGGAAATAAATCGCAAGCAAGAGAAACTATGATTGATGCGGGAATACCAGTTATTCCAGGAAGCAGTGAAATTGTTTTGGATATAGAAAGAGGACGAAAAATTGCAGAAGAGGTAGGATATCCGGTTATTATAAAGGCTGTTCTTGGTGGTGGTGGAAAAGGAATGCGTGTAGCATATACTGAAGAAGAATTTTTAAACAGTTTTCAAACAGCACAAAAGGAAGCACAAGTATCTTTTGGGAATAATTCTATGTATATTGAACATTTTGTGGAAAATCCAAGACATATTGAATTTCAGATTTTGGCAGATCAATATGGAAATGTGGTACATCTTGGTGAAAGAGATTGTTCTATTCAAGAAAACCATCAAAAGTTGATAGAGGAGTCACCTTGTCCAGTACTTTCTGAAACACTTCGTAAAAAAATGGGAGAAGTAGCTGTAAAAGCTGCTAAGGCAGTGCAGTATGAAAATGCGGGGACAATCGAATTTTTATTGGAAAATGATACACAGTTTTATTTTATGGAAATGAATACAAGAATACAGGTAGAGCATCCAGTAACAGAATGGGTGACAGGAATGGATTTAATTAAGGAACAGATTAAAATTGCTTCTGGTGTACCTCTTGCTTATACACAAAAGGATATTCGGCTAGATGGTCATGCTATCGAGTGTAGAATTAATGCTAAATCTTCTGGGAAAATCTTAGATGTACATTTTCCAGGAGGAGAAGGTGTGCGGATTGATACAGCCCTATATCATGGGTATATCGTCCCACCATATTATGATTCTATGTTGGCTAAATTGATTGTACATGGGAAAACGAGAGAGGATGCTATTGCAAAACTAAGAAGTGCCCTTGGTGAAGTGATTATAGATGGAATTGGTACGAATATAGATGAGCAGTACGATATTATAGAAAAGATGTGAGTAAAATGAATTTAAAAAAAATGTTTAAAAAAACAAATTACATTTCATTAAATGAATCGTCCCCAAAAGAACAGATACCAGAAGTGCCGGAAGGAATTTTAAAAAAATGTAATTCTTGTAAGTCTGCTATTTTTACAGAAGATGTAAAAAATGGATATTATATTTGTCCCAAATGCCACAATTATTTTCGAGTTCATGCAAAACATCGATTAGAAATGGTTGTAGATGCAGGGAGCTTTGAAGAATGGGATAGAGGATTATGTACAAGAAATCCATTACAATATAAAGGGTATGAAGAAAAAATTAGGTTAACGCAGGAAAAAACAGGGTTAGAAGAAGCGGTTATTACTGGAAAGGCGAAAATTGAGGGGAAATTAGTAGCGATTGGTGTATGTGATAGTCGCTTTATTATGGCAAGTATGGGAGAAGTTGTGGGGGAGAAAATTACCCGTATGGTGGAACGTGCCACAGAAGAAAAACTGCCAATTATTATGTTTGCTTGTTCTGGAGGCGCTAGAATGCAAGAAGGGATTACTTCTCTAATGCAAATGGCGAAAACAGCTTCTGCATTGAAAAAACATAGTGATGCAGGTGGATTTTATATTTCTGTTTTGACAAATCCGACAACAGGTGGTGTAACAGCAAGTTTTGCTATGTTAGGTGATGTGATTTTAGCAGAGCCGAATGCATTGATTGGATTTGCAGGACCACGAGTTATTGAACAGACAATAGGACAAAAATTACCGAAAGGATTTCAGAGGTCAGAGTTTTTATTAGAGCACGGGTTTATCGATGCGATTGTAGAAAGAGAAGAGTTGAAAAAAGTTTTATTTCAATTAATTGATTTACATGAGCAGAAAGAAGTGTGTGAGAAACCAAAGGATATGTATATAGAAGAAAACACGATATATGCAGGAGAAGCATGGGAGTGTGTATCAAAATCTCGAATGAAAGATCGTCCAACAGGATCTGATTATATTGGCAGAATTTTTACAGACTTTATAGAATTACATGGGGATAGATATTTTCAGGACGACAAGGCTATTGTTGGAGGAATTGCGAAGTTTCAAGGGATTCCGGTAACAGTTATTGCCCAGGAAAAAGGAAAGACAACAAAAGAAAATTTGAAAAGAAATTTTGGAATGCCATCACCAGAAGGATATAGAAAAGCGTTACGATTAATGAAACAGGCGGAAAAATTTCATCGTCCAATTGTGTGTCTTGTGGACACGCCTGGGGCATTTTGTGGAATTGATGCGGAGGAACGAGGGCAAGGTGAGGCAATTGCTAGAAATATTTATGAAATGTCAGCACTAAAAGTTCCAATACTTTCTGTAATTATAGGAGAAGGAGGAAGTGGAGGAGCTTTGGCGATGGCGACTGCAAATGAAGTATGGATTATGGAGAATGCTATTTATTCCATTCTTTCACCAGAGGGGTTTGCATCTATTTTGTGGAAAGATAGTAAACGGGCAAAAGAAGCGGCAGAAGTGATGAAATTGACGGCAAAAGAATTGAAAGAGGCAGGAATTGTAGAAGATGTTATTAAAGAACCAAATCATTTGACGGTAGAAAATTTATCTGTTGTTTGTGAAGAGTTAGAGAAAAAAATCAAATGTTTTCTATGGAAATATAGAAAAAAAACGGAAATAGATATAGCAGAAGAACGTTACCAACGTTTCCGAAACATGTAGAGAGGAGCACTCATGAAAAATAAACAAATGTCTTTTGTGGTTGGAAAGAAAAGAGTATACATTCCAATTGTACAAGGAGGAATGGGTGTAGGGATCAGTCTACATCAACTTGCAGGAGCAGTTGCAAAAGAAGGGGGAATCGGATTGATTTCTTCTGCACAGATAGGATTTCGTGAAAAAGACTTTACAAGTAATCCTTTGCAGGCAAACTTGCGTGCTATGAAAAAAGAATTGGAATCTGCAAGAAAACTTGCACCAAATGGAGTGATTGGCTTTAATATTATGGTGGCAACTAGGAGATATGAAGAATATGTCAAAGAAGCGGTGGTACTTGGAGCAGATTTGATTGTATCGGGAGCAGGGTTGCCGACAGATCTTCCGTTCTATACAAGAGGAACAGATACCAATATCGCTCCCATTGTATCTACAGAAAAATCAGCTCATATTATTTTAAAATATTGGGATAAGAAATATAATACAACAGCAGATATGCTTATTATAGAAAGTTGGAAGGCTGGGGGACATTTGGGATTCCATTTAGATGAATTGGAAAAATGGGATGATATTTCCTATGAGATAGAGATTCAAAAGATTATTGATATCGTGAGAATGTATGAGAAAAAATATAAAAAAAACATTCCCATTATACTTGCGGGTGGAATGTATTCAGCAAAAGATTTATGTAAAGCGAAAGAATTGGGCGCAAACGGTATTCAGGTTGGGAGTCGATTTGTTACAACAAAAGAGTGTGATGCAGATATACGTTATAAAGAGGCATATATCAATGCGAAAAAAGAGGATATCCAAATTGTAAAAAGTCCAGTTGGAATGCCTGCACGAGCAATTTGCAATACTTTGCTTAGGAAGATACAAGCGGGAGAGCGTATTTTGCCTACAAGATGTTACCAATGTATCAAAGGATGCAACCCAAAAGAAATTCCATATTGTATTACGCAAAAATTAATAGAAGCAGTGAAAGGGAACATAGAAGAGGGACTTATTTTCTGTGGAGGAGAAGCATATCGTGCGACAAAAATAGAAACGGTGAAAGAAGTAATTGATTCTTTTCTTTTACTAGAAGAATGTGTATAATAGACTTAGTATCATTCTGGCGAAGGAGGAAGTAAATGAATACATATGAAACCATTAATGATATTTTAGTGCATTTGTTTAATGAAATCTGGGAACTAGAAGAAAAGGCGATTATCACAGAAGAATTTAAAGATATTACAAATAATGATATGCACATTATTGAGGCGATTGGTCTTGGAGCTGGAAATCCAATGTCAATCATTGCAAAGAAATTAAATGTAACTGCAGGGACACTAACAACTTCGATGAATAGTTTAGTTAATAAGAAATATGCTGTTCGAGAAAGAAGTGAAGAAGATCGGCGAGTTGTTTATATTAAATTAACGGAAAAAGGGAAAAAAGCATATAAACATCATGCACAATTTCATCATCAGATGACGGAAGCAGTTATCGAAAAATTGAATGAGGAAGAGATTCCAGTGTTGCTAAAAACATTAGAGGGGCTTTCAGAATTTTTTAGAAATTATCATTAATTTCTTTCTGAAAAGCTCCCTTTTTCTTTGGGATTTTAGAAGAAGTTCTTGTGAGTTTATGGTCATTTATGTTACAGTTAAACTAAAGATTGAGATAAAGAAAGAAGGCAAAAAAATGAAGTTAATGATTGCATCAGACATACATGGTTCAGCTTACTATTGTGAGAAAATGATAGAAGCATTTCATAGAGAAGAAGCGGACAAATTACTACTTTTAGGGGACATTCTTTATCATGGCCCAAGAAACGATTTACCAAGAGAATACCAGCCGAAAAAGGTAATTGAAATGTTAAATCATATGAAAGAAAAGCTACTTTGTGTTAGAGGAAATTGTGATACAGAGGTTGATCAGATGGTATTAGAATTTCCTATATTAGCAGACTATGCAATTTTTTCTGTGAATGACAGAATGATTTTTGCTACGCATGGACATCAATTTAACAGAGAAAATCTTCCAATGTTACAAGAAGGAGATATTTTGTTGAATGGACATTTTCATGTACCAGCAGGAGAATGGAATGGAAAATATATTTATTTGAATCCAGGGTCAATATCTATTCCGAAGGAAAATTCAGAACACAGTTATATGATTATTGAAGGAAATACATATCTATGGAAGAATTTAGAAGGAGAAGTATATAAGAAGGAGGTATTCTAATGGAAAAGTTAGCGTTACTTCAGAAAATGATTGATGAAAGTCAACGAATTGTATTTTTTGGAGGAGCAGGAGTATCTACAGAAAGCAACATTCCAGATTTTCGTAGTAGTGATGGGCTTTATCAGGAAAAGTATATTTATCCGCCAGAGCAGGTTGTTAGCCATACATTTTTTCAGAAGAAACCAGAATTATTTTATGAATTTTATAAATCGAAAATGATGTTCTTAGATGCGAAACCGAATAAAGCACATTTAAAACTTGCAGAAATGGAAAAAGCGGGGAAGTTAAGCGCTGTTATTACGCAAAATATTGATGGATTGCATCAACTTGCAGGAAGTAAAAATGTATTAGAATTACATGGAAGTATTCATCGAAATTATTGTCAAAAATGTGGGAAATTTTATGATGCAAAATATGTAAAAGAATCAGAAAATATTCCTATTTGCACATGTGGAGGAAGAATAAAACCAGATGTAGTTCTTTATGAGGAAAGTTTAGACCGTGTAGTGATTCAAAAATCTGTCATGGAAATTTCAGAGGCAGATATGTTGATTATCGGAGGAACTTCTCTTGTAGTTTATCCAGCGGCAAGTTTTATTGATTATTTTAAAGGGAAATATCTTGTTGTGTTGAATAAGAGCGCAACTCCAAAAGATAAACAGGCAGATTTATGTATTCAAGAACCGATAGGAGAAGTGTTAGAAGGAATTAGAATATGAGAAAGAGAACAAGAATAAGTATATGTATTATTTTAGTACTTGTCAGTGTTTGCTTAACGTCATGTAAGGAAGAAAAACAGACAAAACAAAAAAAGACAGAAGAAAATCACAAACAGATAGAGGCAATGTATGTTCCTTGTGAAGAGGATAATTATATCTTTTTTGATAGAAGCACAGAGTCACCTTTTTATGCGATTATTCCAGAGGATAAATTGTACGATGCACATGAGAACAAAATAAAGAAAAAGGATTTGGGTGCAGGTGATATTCTTGTCTGTTACGGCGATGGGAAAATGTTACAATCTTATCCAGGACAATATCCAGGTGTGACGAAAATGGTTCGAATAAAAAAGGGAACTGTAGCAGATACAGAGAAATATCAACAAGAAGTTGCTAAATTTTTACAAAGACCAAGTAAGGCAGACATCCCATATATGGATATTGAAAATATGCAAAAAAATGCATTGGTTACAACTTCTGCTACAGAGGGAAATTATGAGTGGAAATACGAAGATATGAATGGAAAACAACAGATGGAAAAAGTAGAAGATAGAACGTTCTTTGAAAAAGAAGGGTTAGCAGAGATTGTCTGTAATGGGGAGAACTCGGATTTGAAATTACTTTTTTCAGTTGCTCCTAATTATGTTAAAGTGATGAGATATTCAGTTAGCACAGCAAAAGAAAAGAATTCTCATGGGCAGCGAGTACGAGTGGTTTTAGATGAAAATATTGGTTATATAAAAAGAGCAAAAAAATCTTGCATTTATGAAGTGATTGCAACATGGGACAATGGAAAAGTACATTATGGATTTTATATTCCATAAAACAAAAATAAGGTCTATTTCGTTTGAAAAATGAAATAGACCTTATGCTTTATTTACAAATACTGCAACCTAAATGGCAACCGGTAGGTGTACCTGCGCAGCCACCCATTGCAGTTTCACGTAATTCAAATGGAAGACTCTTTCCTACTCGAAACATGGCTTCTGCCATTTCATCAAAAGGAATTGGATGAGTTACCCCACTTAGAGCAAGTTCAGCAGAGGTGATTGCATTGGCAACTCCAATTGCATTTCGGCTTTGGCAAGGGGATTCGACTAATCCTGCAATCGGATCACATACAAGACCTAAAAGGTTTGAAAGGGCAATGCTGGCAGCAGTTAAACACATTTCAGGTGTACCACCCATCATTTCAACGACTGCTGAAGCAGCCATTGCTGAGGCGGCTCCAACTTCTGCTTGACATCCAGCTTCTGCACCGGAAACAGAAGCGTTTCGCATTAAAATATATCCGACAGCACTGGCGTTTAATAGTCCGTTGAAAAGCGTAGAATCGGATAATGATTTTTCTTCCTGTAATGCAAGCAATGTTCCAGGAACAACACCCGATGATCCTGCAGTTGGTGCAGCAACAATCAATCCCATAGATGCATTGACTTCCAAAACAGCCATACTATAAGAAATTGCTTTTGATAACATGGAACCACATACACTAGTATTTGTTTTTGCATGGTCAGCAACTTGTTTTGCTTCACCACCGATCAGTCCCCCGATAGATTTTCCGGGATTTTGTATCGGTTTATGAGCAGAGTTTTTCATGATAGTAAGTACTTCTGCTAATTTTTCATCTACTTCTTTGGATGATAAATTTCCCATAGTTACTTCACGTTCTTTCATCGCTGCGGAGATAGAAACCTGTTCTTTTTCACATAAATTTAATAAAGTTTGTCCATTAAAAAAATCCATTTTCATATCCTCCTACATTTGAATGAGCATCAAGTCTTTAACATGTTTATTTACGCGGATTTTATCTAAAATTTCTGTTGGAATTTCTTCATCAGATTCCACGATGGTAAAGGCAGTAGCACCTTTATCCTCACGAAACAAACGCATAAAGGCGATATTTACGTTTTCTTCGCTTAGGCACTGGGTGATATGTGCAACTACCCCAGGTTTATCAATTTGTTGTACAATTAGTGTACTATATTCTCCAGTAAATTCTACGTCAATATTATTGATTCGGACAATTTTCATCTTTCCTCCGCCGATAGATTCTCCACGAATAGAAAGGGTATGTCCAGCATTATTTTCTAATAAAATGTCGGCAGTGTTCGGATGCTCTGTAATTGTTTCTTCATCAATAATATAGTGATATTCGAGTCCTTTTTCTTTGGCTATAGAGAAAGCATCTCGGATTCTCTCGTCATCAGTAGAAAAACCAAGTGTTCCCCCAAGTAATGCTTTGTCTGTTCCATGTCCGTGATATGTTTTGGCAAAGGAACCATATAATGTAAATGTTACTTTATCTATTGGTTGTGCAAACATCTTTCGTGCAAGAAGCGCAATAGCGACTGCACCGGCAGTATGTGAACTGGACGGACCAATCATATTTGGACCAATCACATCGAAAATGCTTAGAAAATTCATGATATTCCTCCTAATATATTTACAAATTTATTCTTCTTATTATATCATGGTTAGGGTGGTATTAAAATGAAAAATATAATTATTTATTTATGCGTGGTAAATATAATAGCCTTCATATTGTATGGGGCAGATAAAGAAAAGGCGAAACGCCACAAGTGGAGAATACCAGAAGCAACATTGTTAAGTGTAGCTTTTGTGGGAGGCTCTATAGGGGCGTTTCTTGGAATGCAAATCTTTCATCATAAGACAAAAAAGGCAAAATTTCATATTGGAATACCAATGATTTTAGTAATGCAAATCATTGGTATCATGGTTATTCAAACTCATTTTTCACTTTTTTCTTATTTGTAAGGATGCGATCATTTTTATTTACAAAAGAACGCGTCCTTGCCTTTAAAAGAAGTTTTCTGCCTTCTGGTGTACGTGTGTAGATTGCCTCGTAAGGGCCTAAAAGTTGTTTCATGCATTTCGCAAAAATAAGGGCATCTTCTTTTTTCTTTCCTAAAATTTCAGGAATACAATAATATTCACTTGTTCGTTTTTTCCCACCATGGAGGGCAAGTATATAACGTGGGTTATCAATTACACCCCAGAATTCAGCAACACATTCTGCAAATAGAGTTTTATCTCTGGTTGTTCCTCCTTTTAGATAAGTGAAAGCAAGAATTTCTTTTTGTTCCACAACGGCTCGACAATGGAGTGGCTCTTCAATATGGTTAGTTTGGATGAGGGCATTTAAAATACCGTTCGCTGCTTTTTGCATACGTTTTTGTGGAGACCACATACTAAAAATGCGATATCCGTATTTCCCAATTCCAAAAACAGATAATAAAAACAAGATGGAAATGAAAATGGTTCCTGTAGTATCTGCGCTAGGAGTTCTTCGTATAGAAAACTCAGCAGTCAAACTTATAATATTTGTCAGTAAAGAAATAATTTCCCAAACAACTGCATTGAAAAATAAATAACCAGGATCATTAGCCATAGTATTATCCATTTCAACCATTTCTTCTACACTCATTTTATCAGAAATTACTTTTAAAGATTTTTTCCAAGATTTTTGCAAAGAATCACGATCTGTAGCGCGTTTAATCATTTTTTCATTGCATTTTTCAATTTCTTTTTTTGTATTTAATTTTGAGTCAATATGTAGCCGTTCGATTCCATTTTCAATGACATCTTCCGTATAGGAAACGCCAAGAAAAGCATTGAATCTTCTGGTAAGTGTTTCGTAATCTCCGGCAAGTTCTTGTTCTTGTCTATATTTCCTTGGGAAAATACAGGCAAGATGCCATATATTACTTGTTTTATCTGGAGTAGATTGAGAAACACGAATAGCTCGACCACGCATTTGATTGCTTAGCATAAAAGAGCCTACATAAGTTGCTAAAATAAGTGAGTTAATGCAAGGGGAGTCCCATCCTTCTCCGAGTAAAGATTTTGTTCCAATTAAAAGATGAATATATCCTCTAGAAAATAATTCTGTAACAATGGATACGATATGATGATTTGTACCATGAACAGTTATTTTGCTATATCCGGTATCTTTCAAAGGAGTCATTTCACATTCACAGAAATAGGAGTGTGCGAGAGTATATAACTCTTCTTGTATATCGGAAGGTAGTATAACAACGCTTCCACTTAGAACACCAAGACGGAGACCGTCAATCTGTTCTCGACGTATATTTTCAAAAATAGGAACAGCGCCTATTTCCTGAACAGGTTTTTCTAAATTGCCAATGGTATGTAGCAATTCTTTTTTTATGAAGTCGCATAAAACTAATAGACGTAAATCATTTCCCATACTTGTATATTCTGCGTGTACAATATCATTAATACTATGTAATTTCCCTTTGCTGGAAGTAAGAAGTTTGGTTATTTCTTCATTTTTTGTGAGGACAACCTTATTTCTTCGAAGACATCCAGCTGATTTTAATTTTGCAATTAATTGTTCACGATATACGGGATCACTAGGAAAGCCGTCTATATCATCATACAGAAAACCTTGAAGCAGTGCTTCTAACCATTTCCCTGAAAGTTTTGGAAAATTTCCTTTTGTCCCTGTTAATTCAGTAAGATAGGGCGAAAAAGGAATTTTATTTTCATGTAGAAAAATAAGAATAGATGAAAAATATTTTGGGTTATCTAAAAATTTTTCACTATATTCCATTGGGGATAAAATGCCACGGTGAGAAGCGATCATCTGAATAAATTCTTTATCTGATTTCAGAAAATCTATAATTTCATTTGCTTCTTTGGTGAAATTGTGTATGGCCTGCTCTTCTTCTTTTGTTGGCCAGTTAAAGTAAACATAATCTTGATGGGGGCATAGACTTCCTTCCTGCACAAGTTCTGGTGTGAAAATTTCTTCATCAATCGGTCCACAAAGGTCGGTATAGCGTTTCCATTGCGCAGGTTTACTATCATAAGGAGGTGTTGCTGTTAAGGAAATTAATGTTAAGTTTGGAACGTGTTTTAAAAAATCTTCCAATGCTTTCCACCATTCACTTCGCAAATGATGTGCTTCATCTAGGCAAACAGTTTGAATGCCACTTTCTTCTAAAAAATTTTGCAAATCAAAATCTGTGTAATCAACAATTTCTTCTGTTTCGTTTTCCACTTCATCTATGTCGGATAATGTACCTTTGTAATGTTTCATACAACTATGTAAAGCTTGGTAAGTGATAGCTGTAATGGCTTTTGGTTGTTTTAGATTATTAGAAAACCATTCTTTTGGATTATTTCCGTCCAATAAGAAACTTTGCTCCATGCGGGAAAGCCATTGTTGGCGAATGGTAATGCTAGGAGATAGAATAAGACAGGGTTTCCCTTGTCGTCGTATTAATTCAATTCCTAAAGTTGTTTTTCCAGAACCGGGAGCAGCAACAATATGGATTTTTTGGTCAGATAAATACTGTTCTGAGCGAGAAAGAACTCGTTCTTGATAGGTACGCCAAGTTCCTTTAAATTCTAAAACATGATCATATATATTCATGGGCAATTCTCCTTTAAGTGTGAGTAAAAGGTTCTAAACTTCTTTCTAGGATTCCATTCATTTTGGCAATAGCAATACCATAGTTTGTTATTGGGATTTTTTCATCATAGGCACAACAAATACGATATTTCATTTCTCGTTCATTTAACATACAGCCACCACAATGGATAATTAAATGATATGGTGTTAGGTCTAGAGGAAATTCTTCCCCGCTTGTAAATACAAAATTCAATTCTTTTTTTGTATATTGTTTTAGTAAATATGGGAGTTTTACTGTACCAATATCTCCACACTGGCGATGATGTGTACAACCTTCAGAAATGAGTACAGTATCTCCATTTTTGAGTTGGTCAATTGCAAGTGCTCCATTGATTAGCGCTTTAAAATTCCCTTTATATCTGGCAAAGAGAATAGAAAAAGAAGTTAGCAAAATATTTTGTGGAACGATTTCTGCCACCTGTTTAAATGCTTGGCTATCGGTAATGACAAGACGAGGTGCTTTTCCTAAATGCTCAAGTGTATCTTGTAATTCCGTATCCTTAACGACAATAGAGATAGCATTCCCATCTAAGATATCTCGAATTGTCTGTTGTTGTGGTAGAATAAGTCTTCCTTTTGGTGCAGAAGAATCAATTGGTACCACAAGAATAACAAAATCATTTGGAGAAAGTAAATCTCGAACAATTGGTGTTTGGTTTGTAGTAGTTGGAAGTAAAGTAGCAATTCGTTCTTTCAATTCTTGTATATGAAAGCCGGTTCTTGCACTGACTTCAATAGAAGTTTTGGATAGTTGCTTGTTTGTTTTTTTACCGATATCACATTTGTTATAAACAACTAAATAGGGAATTTGTTTTTTCTCAATTTTCTCTAAAATAGCCTGATCTTCTTTAGTCATACCTATTGAATTGTCTACCACAAGCAAGGCAATATCTGTCTTGTTCAGCATTTGATATGTTTTTGCAATTCGTAATTGTCCAAGATCTCCTACATCGTCAAGACCAGCAGTATCAATAAATAGGACAGGACCTAAGGGAAGAAGCTCCATTGCCTTTAAGACTGGATCTGTAGTTGTTCCCTTGGTATCAGATACAATAGAGAGAGTTTGTCCTGTTAATGCGTTGATTAAACTGGATTTTCCGCAGTTTCTCCTGCCAAAAATACCAATATGAATTCTGTTGGCAGAAGGAGTATTGTTTAAACTCATATATTTCCTCCCTAAAATCTAAAATCTCTTCGATTTTCTTGTTCGATTGCCTTTAAATTTTCTATTACAATTTGTCGAACTTTTTCATTCGGAATTTGATTGATTTCTTCCTGAATAACATATTCTCCTATTTTTTTTGTGGCTTCCGAAGCATAGTCCATAAGATATTCTTTTAATGTCATCAGAGCATTTGGTTGACAACAATTTTGAATCTGTCCACTTTTACAAAGTGACATAAATCGATCGCCAGTTCTTCCTTCACGATAACAGGCAGTACAAAAACTTGGAATATATCCTAAATCCATAAGCCATTTTACTACTTCATCTAAAGTTCTTGTATCACTTACGTCAAACTGTTCTGACTTATTGTCTTCAGGCTCGGGTTCAGCATAACCACCTACGCTTGTTTTAGAGCCACCGCTAATCTGAGATACACCTAAATGTAATACACGTTCACGACAGACTTGGCTTTCTCTTGTGGAAATAATCATTCCGGTGTAAGGGACAGCAATACGGATACAGGCAACGATTTTAGCAAAAGTGTCATCATCAATTCCATTATCAAAAGAATCAGCATCGATATCGTCTGCATGTCGAAGGCGTGGAACACTGATTGTATGTGGTCCGACTCCGAATACAGCTTCTAAATGTTCGGCGTGCATTAAAAGTCCTGCAAGTTCATAACGATATTTATCTAAGCCAAAAAGTACGCCAATTCCTACATCATCAATGCCACCTTGCATTGCTCTGTCCATAGCTGTGGTGTGATAGTCGTAGTCATGTTTTGGACCAGTTGGATGAAGTTGCAGATAACTTTCTTTGTGGTAGGTTTCTTGGAACAGAATATAAGTTCCGATGCCAGCTTCTTTCAATTTACGATAATTTTCTACTGTGGTTGCGGCAATATTTACATTGACACGGCGGATTGCACCATTTTTATGCTTTATACTGTAAATTGTTTTGATAGATTCTAATACATATTCAATAGGGGAATTCACAGGATCTTCTCCGGTTTCCAATGCTAGACGTTTATGTCCCATATCTTGAAGGGCAATCACTTCTTTTCGAATTTCTTCTTGTGTTAATTTCTTTCTTGCAATATGTTTGTTTTTCATATGATAAGGACAGTATGTACAGCCATTTACGCAATAGTTAGAAAGATAAAGAGGAGCAAACATAACAATTCGATTGCCGTAAAAATCTTTTTTAATCTGTTCAGCAAGAGCATAAATTTCTTGATTTTTTTCCTCAATATCACAATCTAATAAAATCAATGCTTCACGATGTGTAAGACCTTTGCGAAGTTTAGCTTTTTCAATAATTTTATTAATCATTTCCAAATTGTGTTTATTTTTTTCGGCAAATGCTAAGGTGTCCAGAATTTCTTCGTGGTTAATAAATTCTTCTGGTTTTTCTGATAAAATATTATACATGTTAAATACCTCCTATTAGGCTTGATTTAGCGAATCTCCTCTGGAAACGCTGATTTCATATCCAATTGTTTGTAATTGTGTTTTTAGTTGTTCAATTCCTTCAGCAGCCTCACTATCGGTACAGATTTTATTATCATACAGCATATAGTTTTTGCGTACAGTATTGGGAGAAAGATTTGGCATTACGACATTCGCACCAGCTAATATACCTTGTTCTCTTCCGTTTGGTGCAATTGTTCCCAAAGCAGTTGTGGAGGGGAGAAGCACCTTAGGTAGCATAAGGCGAATGAGTGCCAACATAAACAAGGTAAGTTCTAGACTCCCTTGGGGAAAATTGTGGAATGGAGTATCATGATGGGGGATAAATGGTCCGATACCAACCATTTGTGGATTTAATGCTTTTAAGAATAGCATATCTTCTACTAAATTTTCGGTAGTCTGATAAGGAGAACCGACCATAAATCCAGTGCCTACTTGGTATCCGATATCTTTTAAATCCCATAGGCATTGTTGCCGATTTTTTGCATGTAAAGTGTGAGGGTGCAATTTCCTATAATGTTCTGTTGAATATGTTTCGTGTCGAAGAAGAAATCGATCAGCACCTGCGTCAAAAAATGCCTTATAACTATCATAAGATTTTTCGCCGATGGATAGAGTGATAGCACAATCTGGATAATTGGATTTTATTGAAGAAACAATGTCTATTATTTTTTCGTCCGTGAAGAAACCGTCCTCACCACCTTGTAGGACAAATGTGCGAAAACCAAGGGGATAGCCAATTTGGCAACACTTTAAAATATCTTCTTTTGTTAGTCGATAGCGACAAATATGTGGATTGCTTTTACGAATTCCACAGTAAAAACAATCATTTTTACAAAAGTTTGTAAATTCAATTAACCCTCGGATATATACACGATTTCCATAGTAGTGTTTCTGTACTTCCCGTGCCTCTGAAAAAAGATATTCTGATAATTCTAGAGTACGGTGCTCGATGAGAGTTCTCCACTCTTTTTTTGTTAATGTTTGTGTTTCTTTTAATTTCTGTATAAGTTGTTTCATAAAATCCCCTGTTAAATAAATGCGTTTTATTTAGTATAGCACTTTCAAATATGCGTCACAAGAATTGTTTATTCTTTATCAGAATCTTGCGAAAAAAGGAAAGAAAGATTATAATGTCTGCAAGAAAGAAAAGGAACAAGAAGAATGAATCTACAAAAGAAAAGTCTTATTTCAGTACATTTGGCAGTGCTTTTATTTGGAATATCTGGTTTGTTTGCCAAAATGATTAATTTATCAGGAATTATAATTACTTTTGGAAGAGTATTATTTTCGTCTCTATTTTTATTTTTTGTGTTAAAAATCAGACGTGAGAATATTCGCTTGGAATGTGGAAAAAAGTATGTGGAAATGTTTGTGGCGGGGATAATTCTTGCTGTACATTGGACTACCTTTATGCTTTCCATTCAGATGTCAACTGTGGCAATAGGAACAATTACATTTTCTACATTCCCTTTATTCGTCACCTTTTTAGAACCGTATGTATTTCATGAGAAATTAAAAATTTCTAATATATGTAGTGCAGTGATTATGATGGTGGGTGTGTTTTGTATTGTTCCAGAGTTTGAATTGGGAAATCGCATGACACAGGGAATTCTGCTTGGTATGATATGCAGTTTCTCCTATGCAATTCTTTCCTTGTGGAATAGAAAATTTGCA
Source organism: Faecalimonas sp. (assembly GCA_029264305.1). Taxonomy (GTDB): domain Bacteria; phylum Bacillota; class Clostridia; order Lachnospirales; family Lachnospiraceae; genus Faecalimonas. The sequence goes on from JARICA010000008.1 coordinate 274,242, forward strand.
AGTGATTATTCCGGAAGTATAATATCGTTCTACGAGCAGGGATTTGCTACAATTGTGTTATTGCCATCGCTATTTATTATAAAACCACAAGTAACAATGATGGATATGGGGGGACTTCTTTTATATGGCATCCTTTGTACAGCAATGGCACATTCCTTGTTTATTGAAGGATTAAAGTATATTCGTGTTCAGACAGCAGGGATTATTTCTAGTTTGGAATCTGTATACGGAATTATAGCGGCAGCATTAGTTTTAAGAGAAATACCAGGTAAGAAGGAAATCATTGGAGGAATTATTATTTTAGGAGTTGTGTTTTTTACAACAATAAAACAAGATACGGGAGAAAGATAAATGATTACAATTATATCACCAGCAAAAAATATGAAGGTAGTGAAACGAGATAATGTTTCGTTGAGTCGTACTGTGTTTCAAGATAAAACGAAACAAATTATAGAAAAACTCAAAAAATATCAACCATATGAGTTAGAAACATTAATGAAAGTGAATGAAAAATTAGCTGTACAAGCATTTTTGGATATTCAAAATTTTGATTTGAATAAAGAAGGAACAATGGCAATTTTGGCATATGATGGTCTTGTGTTTAAAAATATAGGAGCAGAAAAATTTTCGACAGAAGAGTTGGAATACGTAAATAATCATTTACGAATTTTGAGTGCTTGTTATGGTTGTGTAAGAACATTGGATGAAATTTTGCCCTATCGGTTGGAAATGCAATGCAAATTGAAATTGAACGATAAGAGTTTATATCAGTTTTGGGGAGAATTGCTATATAAAGAAGTATATAAAGAAAATCAGATTGTATTAAATTTGGCATCAGAAGAATATGCAAAAACTATCCGAAAATATGCTAAGCAAGATCAATTTATTGATGTGGAGTTTTTAACATATCATAAAGGAAAATTACGAACAATTACCACTTCGGCAAAAATGGCAAGAGGACAAATGGTGAAATTTATTGTGGAAAATAGAATTGATCATCCAGAACAAATCAAAGGATTTGATTGGAATGATTATGAATTTGAAGAAAGTATGTCAAATGAGAAAAAATACGTATTTATACAACGATAAAGGAGGGGATTTTCCCCTCCTAATTTATTCCATTTACACATAAAATCCAGCTACGATAAAAGCAAATAGACAAAGAATTAGTATCTGCTTTTTCCGACTGAGAGAAGATTCTAAATATTGCTTTTCTCGTTCGGCACAGTAGGCAGCAGGAACAATAGCAAGAACGATGCACAATAACAAAGCAACTAAGGAAATTGTATTGGAATCGATACCTGTAAAAGCGAACCATCTCCAAAGGCTTTTGAAAAACAGTGCGAAGTTTAAAAAAATAAGTATAATGGACATAGATATAAGTTCTCCTTCTTTTTAGTTTTAGATTAGTAAAAAATCAAAGTCTTTTGGTATTAATTTATTAGTATCTCTAATTGTTTTTCTTATTCTCATCCAAAGAGGTTTGATATTCTTGTAATCCTTTTTTGACAGCAGATTTAATCACGAAGTATAACACAATTATTGTGATTAAAAATACAGGAATTACTTTTACAAACATAATTAAATCAAATAGTACATCATTAAAAAAATCCATCATAAATGTTACCTCCTTTAAATAATTCAATTTTTGAATTCAATGTGGAAAAATTTCTGTGCAACAACGCTATTGAAAATACCACAACCACTGATGACTAGAAGAATAAAACACAGTCGTGATTTTTACTTTAACGTCAAAGTATCCTCTCCCTGATATTCTTTATGAAAAAAAGAGAAGTTTTATTATAATTGCAATAATCATAATAAAGCCGATCGGTTTTTCGATTTTAGGTACATGATAATCTTTTGGTTCAAAGTATGAAACAATAAAAGCCAACGTGAAATATAGAATGTCAAATATAAAAAATCCGGTATTATACGTGACTAAAATTTCATAAGGGACGAAAAACATATTTGCCCAAAAAATAAACGTCATTATAATTGCAAGAATTCTTAAAAAACGAAAAGTTTTATGGGGTATTTTCATATGCAGACCTCCTTTAGTAAATTCAGTATATTAGGTGTTCATTGTGTTGTCAATGGATACGGAAGTTATTTCCAAAAGTTAGGTGATTCTTAAGGAGTGGTGAGTTGTGTATTATTTTTAAGGTATTGATTTTTATTTTAATCCATAGAAAATATCCTGTAGACGATTTTACTGTCTACAGGATTAAAATGATTAAAAAAGAGAAATAATTATTGCTATAATTATACAAATAATGAGTCCCTTTTCGAAAAGAGAAAAGTCATAATTTTTTGGTCTTATCCAAACAAGAAAGCAGGTGTAGAGAAAATGTAGCAAATCGAATAAATTAGTGATGTTATTATAATTTGTACCGTTAGGAAAATAAAACTTGGTAAATACCAGTATAAAAGTTAGAATAAACCAAACGATTTTTAAAAAGTTAAATTGTTTTGTGGATACCTTCATAAATAATCACTTCCTTCTTAAATTTTTTTATATAAGTAGTAACAATCCAAGGAGAAAAATGTGACAAAATATTTTAAAAAATTTTAGATTTAGAAAAAAATGCTGATAACTAATCCAAGAATTAGTATTCCTGCAATGATTTTTTGTTTGGTAGAAACTGTAAAATCTTTAGGCATCAGCCAAATTAGAACAATGCTGTAGATGCAGTATACAAAATTGAGTGCAAAAAACAAACTACTATAGTTGTTCTTAATGTCAGCAGGTAAGAAAATGGCTTTACACCAGGAAAGAATACACATTATTTCCCAAATAAGTACTAGAGGTTTGTAAGTTTTTAAAGATAGTTTCATAAAAATTCTCCTTTCTAAAAAAATTATTCTTTTTGCAAACTTTTTATCATTTTAATTAATTCTTCAGACTCTGTTTTTCCACCTACATAAAAAATGTAGTTATCAGTAACATAAATAAGAGAATACACTCCATGTTCATCAGAAAGCAGATAGCCTGGGAAACCACCAACATTTATTTTTTTTGCTGGTACTCCGTCAGAGGTAATTGAATTAGGAGAATTTTCCCACTGTTCTGGAATGGATTGAGTGTAATGCAGAGCATATCCATTTTCATTTACGAAAGATAGAATATATTCTTGAGTTTGTTTATTGAACGTTTTTTTAATCAACTCATACCCTTCTGGAAGATAGGTTGGTTTCACCTTCACAAATTCTTGTTTCTTAGCCTGTTTAGGAGCGTCAAATGATACATCTGTATGGTCATCAAATAATTGTTCAAAATATGTTCCGACACGTTCTCGAATATCAGGGTTGGCAAGAACAGTCATTCCGCCAAAGAGAAGAACAAGAACTGCTACAAGAATATATCGAAACTTTCGAGGTCTGTGGTATACAATAATAGAATCCCGATGTAAAAGAGGTCTCATTTTTTCTTCAAATGCTAGAGAAAAAGTATGACTATCTTTTTGAGGAAAATTAGTTACTTCTTTTTTATAATCTTTTTCGACAGCGATTTTTATGGCATCTTCTAATAATTTATCATTCATTTTGAATACCTCTTTTTAATAATTCTTCTTTTACCATTGCCTTTGCTCGTTGTGAAATTTTGCGAACGTGGGCAGGCGTCTTGTCGATAAATTTAGCAATTTCTTCACCAGAAAGTGAATTGTAATATTGTAAGTATAAAACTTCCTTATAAGGAAAAGGTAGGTTACGAATTAATTCTGCAAGAATTTCTGCAAGTTCTCGTTCTTCAGTCACTTTTTCTGGTGTGAAATTCATTTCTACTTCAGTCCAATCCTCATAAGAAGAAGTTTCCTGATGTTTTTTCTTCTGATAAAGTGTAAATGATTTGTTCTTTACAATAGTAACAATGTAGTTCCATGTTTTGTGACAGGAAATATCATTTATTTTTTCGAAATGTTCAATAATCGCTTTGAAAGATTCGTGAACAATATCTTCCGCATCATTTTCGTTATGTAAAATTTTAAAGGCAATAGCGTACATTTTGTCTTTATAGAGGAAGTATAATTCTTCAAATTTTAGTTTTTCTTCTGGGGTTTCAAGTGTTTTCAAGTAAACAATCATAGCATCTCCAATTTCTAAAAAAGGCGGCAAAATTGCCGCCTATTATTACATTTTATCTGGTTCAGGATAAGTTTCTCCAAAAGTTTCTACTGTTACTGTTTTCATTCGTTGTGTTTCTAATGGTCGATCACTGTAATCTGTTGCTGTTTCAGCAATTTTATTTACAATATCCATTCCTTCTGTCACTTTACCAAATGCGGCATAAGAGCCATCTAAGTGAGGAGAAGTTTCATGCATAATAAAAAATTGTGAACCTGCAGAATCAGGATGCATTGCACGAGCCATAGAAAGTACGCCAGGTTCATGTTTTAAATGATTTGTAAATCCGTTTTGATTAAATTCCCCTTTGATTGTGTATCCAGGACCACCCATTCCAGTTCCATCAGGACAACCACCCTGAATCATGAAACCACGAATAACGCGGTGGAAAATAAGGTTGTTATAATATCCGGAATTTACAAGGGATACAAAGTTATTTACTGTATTTGGAGCGATTTCAGGATATAATTCTGCTTTGATTATATCTCCGTTCTCCATTTCAAATGTTACGATTGGATTTGCCATTTGATTACTTCCTTTCTTATGAAAAATAATAGTATACTTTATTGTAATGGGGGAGAAATATTTTGTCAACGTACGGTTTTCACTTTACGAATGAAAGAAACTTCGTTACAATAGAGAAATGAAAAAAATGGAGTGTGAAAAAATGGAAAAAACAATGAAAAAAACAAGTGTAGTTGCGATTTTGGCATTAATTTGTTGTGCACTTTGGGGAAGTGCGTTTCCAGCAGTCAAAATAGGGTATAAGTTATTTGAAATCAATACGGTGGGAAGCCAGATTTTATTTGCAGGTTACAGATTCTTTTTAGCAGGTGTGTTAACACTTTTATTGGCGTGTATATATGAGAAACGTTTTGTTTATATAAAGAAAGAGTCTGTTCCCTATGTATTTGCACAGGGGATGTTACAAACAACGATCCAATACCTTCTTTTTTATATAGGAATGGCGAATACATCTGGAGCAAAAGGTTCTGTTATTAATGCATCAAATGGATTTGTTGCAATTATTGTTGCGGCAATACTTATTCCGTCAGAAAAGATGACATGGAAAAAAATATTAGGTTGTATTGTAGGATTTGCGGGAGTTATTTTTATCAATTTGTCACCAGGAGCATGGGGAAGTGGTTTTTCGATTCAAGGAGAGGGTATGGTTTTACTTTGTTCCATTGCTTATGGTACAAGTTCAGTTACATTGAAATTAATTTCTCATAGAGAAAAGCCAATGACACTGACAGCGTATCAGTTGCTGTTTGGAGGAATTGTGTTGACTTTTATTGGTATTTTTGCAGGGGGAAGTATTACAAACTTTACGGTACAATCTACTTTATTATTGCTTTATTTGGCACTTCTTTCCACCGTTGCATTTACTTTATGGACAGTATTATTAAAATATAATCCAGTAAGTAAAGTTGCAATTTTTGGATTTAGTATTCCTGTTTTTGGTGTGGCGTTATCAGGAATCTTTTTAGGTGAGGAAATTCTTTCGATAAAAAATGCAATTGCATTATTGTGTGTATGTGCGGGAATTATAATTGTTAATCGAGAAAAGCAAAGCAAAGACCAGATTATTGCAAATTAAAGTGAGATGAAGTACAATAACACACAGTGACAAGATGAAAAGAGGGTTGCGTATGAGTATGATAAAAACAAACCACCTTGTGTTTGAATATGATAAATTAGATGAAACAGGTAATGTAGTTGGAAAGCATCGAGCAATTGATGATGTGAACTTAAATATAGAAGAAGGGCAGTTTGTTGCGATTCTAGGGCATAACGGTTCTGGAAAATCAACATTGGCGAAACATATTAATGCAATTTTGACATCTACAGAAGGGACAATGTGGGTCGATGGAAAAGATACAAAGGATTTAAACAAACTTTGGGAAATACGTCAGTCAGCAGGAATGGTGTTTCAAAATCCGGATAATCAGATTATTGGAACAGTTGTGGAAGAAGATGTAGGATTTGGACCAGAGAATTTGGGTGTTCCTACGGAAGAAATTTGGAATAGAGTGGATAAAAGTCTTCATGCAGTTGGTATGGAGGAATATAGACATCATTCACCAAATAAATTGTCAGGTGGACAGAAACAACGTGTGGCTATTGCTGGTGTAATTGCTATGTGTCCGAAATGTATTGTGTTAGATGAACCGACGGCAATGTTAGATCCAATTGGAAGAAAAGAAGTTTTACGTACAGTTGAAGAACTGCGAAAAAAGGAAAAGGTTACGGTTATTTTAATTACACATTATATGGAAGAAGTTATAGGAGCAGATAGAGTGTTTGTCATGGAACAGGGGCATGTTGTCATGGATGGAACACCAAGAGAAATATTTTCACAAGTGGAAGAACTGAAAAAATATAGATTAGATGTTCCACAGGTAACAATGTTGGCGTATGAATTAAGAAAAAAAGGAGTAAAACTTCCGAAGGATATTCTTAAAACCGAAGAATTAGTGGAGGCATTATGTCAATTAAATTAGAACATATCAATTATATATATGGAGAGGGTACAGCGTATAGAAAACAAGCGCTAAAAGATGTATCTTTAGAAATCCCGCAAGGACAGTTTGTAGGAATTATAGGGCATACTGGTTCGGGAAAATCAACTTTGATTCAACACTTAAATGGCTTGATGAAAGCAACCGGTGGAAAATTTTATTTCAATGATGAAGATGTGTATGCAGAAGGATATTCTATGCGAAAATTGAGAAGTGAAGTTGGGCTTGTTTTTCAATATCCGGAACACCAGTTATTTGAAGTAGATGTGTTGACGGATGTTTGTTTTGGACCTAAAAATCAAGGATTGCCTAAAGAAGAATGTGAAAAAAGAGCAAGAGAAGCATTGGAAGCGGTAGGATTTCCTGAAAAATATTATGGACAATCTCCATTTGACCTATCAGGAGGACAGAAAAGACGTGTAGCGATTGCAGGAGTTTTGGCAATGAGACCTAAAGTTCTTGTACTAGATGAACCAACAGCAGGGCTAGATCCAAAAGGAAGAGATGAGATTTTAGACCAAATAGCAGAATTACATCGCCAAGGAGACATGACGGTAGTTTTGGTATCACATAGTATGGAAGATGTAGCAAAATATGTAGATCGACTTATCGTAATGAATAGAGGAGAAAAGATGTTTGATGGGACACCAAAAGAAGTGTTTTCCCATTATCAGGAATTGGAGAAGATAGGGTTGTCAGCACCACAGGTTACTTATGTAATGAATGCATTGAAAAATAAAGGATTTGAGGTAAGCACAGAGGCAACAACTATCGAGGAAGCCGTAGAGGAGATAATGAAAGTATTATGATTAGAGATATAACAATAGGACAATATTATCCGGCAAACAGCATTGTGCATAGACTTGATCCACGAGTAAAAATTATGTGTACGTTATTTTACTTGATTTCACTTTTCCTATTCAAAAGTGTGTTAGGATATGTGCTTTGTACGGCATTTTTATTTACAGTAATTAAAGTATCAAAAGTACCGTTTAAATTTATCACAAAAGGGCTGAAACCTATCGTTATTTTATTGATGATTACAGTCATATTTAATTTGTTTTTAACAAATCAAGGAAACGTATTAGTTTCTTTTTGGGTTTTGAAAATTACGGACGAAGGACTTCGCACGGCAGTATATATGGCAATACGTCTTATTTACTTAATTGTCGGCTCATCATTGATGACATTAACAACAACACCAAATGAGTTAACAGACGGGATCGAACGTTTGTTAAAACCATTTAACAAAATTAAAATGCCAGTGCATGAAATCGCAATGATGATGTCTATTGCACTACGCTTTATTCCGATTTTACTGGAAGAAACAGACAAAATTATGAAAGCACAAATAGCAAGAGGAGCAGATTTAGAAAACGGAAATCTTATTCAGAAAGCAAAAAACATGATTCCAATACTTGTTCCTTTATTTGTATCTGCATTTCGTAGAGCAAACGATTTAGCAATGGCAATGGAAGCAAGATGTTATCGAGGTGGAGAAGGACGTACAAAAATGAAACCACTTATATATCAAAAAAGAGATTATATTGCTTATGTGGTAACAATACTATATATAGTAGTTATGGTTTTGGTAGGACGTTATATATCCTTTCGGGTGTGGATATTTTAGTTAATTGGGGACGTAGTAAAATTGAGTTTTACTACGTCCCCAATTAAGAAATGCCCTGTCCCTTTTTGAAGAGTAGAGGTAAGAAATGAAAAGAGTGAAGTTGACAATTGCCTATGATGGCACGAATTATTGTGGATGGCAAATTCAGCCAAATGGGATTACGATAGAAGAAGTAGTGAATAAAGCATTAAGAAAATTGACTGGTGAAAATATTACAGTGATTGGAGCGAGTAGAACAGATTCTGGAGTGCATGCTATGGGAAATGTGGCTGTGTTTGATACGGAAACAACTATTCCTCCAGAGCGAATAGCTATGGCGGTGAATCGCATTTTGCCAGAGGATATTGTGGTAGTGAAATCAGAAGAAGTCGCATTGGATTTTCATCCGAGATATTGTGATTGTGAAAAGACATATGAATACCATATTGTAAATACGCGAACTCTTATTCCAACAAAGCGTTTGACAAATTACTTTGTTTCCTATGAATTAGATATAGAGAAAATGCGAAAAGGGGCGGCATACCTTTTAGGAGAACATGATTTTGCTAGTTTTTGTAATATAAAAACAGATGTGGAAAATACAGTGCGTACAGTCAAAGAATTAGAGATTCTGAAAAATAATGAAGAAATTACGATTAGAATTAGCGGAAATGGTTTTCTTTATAATATGGTTCGAATTATTGTTGGAACACTTATTAGAGTGGGAAGAGGATTCTATCAACCGGAACAAGTAAAAGAAATTCTGGAGGCAAAAAATAGGAAAATAGCAGGAGTAACAGCCCCTCCACATGGGTTGATGTTAATGGAAATTAGATATAATTAAATAGAGAAAGTATGCAAAAGTGAGGAATAGAAAAGAAGAATGAAATCATTAGTTATAGCAGAAAAACCATCAGTGGCTAGAGATATTGCAAGGGTACTGAAATGTAAAAAGAATATTTCTGGTGCTATTGAAGGGGAAAATTATATTGTGACGTGGGCATTGGGGCATTTGGTTACCCTTGCAGATCCGGAGGGATATGACAAGAAATTTAAAGAATGGAAAATGGATGTTCTTCCCATGATGCCAAAAAAAATGGAATTAGTTGTCATTAAAAAGACTGCAAAACAATACAATGCGGTAAAGGCACAATTATTTAGAAAAGATGTGGTTGAAATTATTATTGCTACAGATGCCGGAAGAGAAGGAGAACTTGTTGCGAGATGGATTTTGGCAAAAGCGAATTGTCATAAACCAATAAAACGTCTTTGGATTTCTTCTGTGACAGACAAAGCAATTAAAGAGGGATTCGCACATCTTACGGACGGAAGAAAATATAATGATTTATATATGGCTGCGATTTCCCGTGCGGAAGCGGATTGGCTTGTTGGAATTAATGCTACTCGTGCGTTGACTTGTAAATATAATGCCCAATTATCCTGTGGTCGAGTGCAGACCCCTACACTTGCCATGATTGCAAAAAGAGAAGAAGAGATTAAAAAATTCAAGGCACAGACATATTATGGCTTGGGTGTTTCAGCAGGAAAGATTAAATGGACATGGCAAGATGGAAAATCAGGAAGTTATCGCACATTTTCAAAAGAAAGAATTCAAGAATTAGAGAATGCGGTGCAAAGAGGACAACTGAAAATAGAAGAAGTGGAAAAAACAGCCAAGAAATCTTTCGCTCCAGGTCTTTATGATTTGACGGAATTACAGAGAGATGCAAATAGGAGATTCGGATTTTCTGCAAAACAAACATTAAATATTATGCAAAGACTTTATGAAAATCATAAAGTGTTGACCTATCCAAGAACAGATTCAAAGTATATCGGAAGAGATATAGTAGATACGATTAAAGATAGACTGCGTGCTTGTGGTGTAGGGCCATATAAAAAACTTGCGGGAAGTCTTTTGATGAAGCCATTGCAGACAAATAAATCTTTTGTGGACGATAAAAAAGTGAGTGATCATCATGCCATTATTCCGACAGAACAATACGTACAATTGGAACATATGACAAATGAAGAAAGAAAAATTTATGATTTAGTTGTGAGAAGATTTTTAAGTGTTCTTTATCCGCCGTTTATATATGAGCAGACAACGTTAAAAGGAAAAGTGGAAAAAGAAACTTTTATAGCAAAAGGAAAGACAGTTCAACAGATTGGATGGAAAGAGGTGTACGAGTACGAAGAAGAAAAGGAAGAGGAATTGCTCGAACAATCTTTACCACAAATAGAAAAAGGAAATACATTTTTAATTGAAAAAGTATTTGTGACTGAGGGAAAGACAAAGCCACCAGCAAGATTTACAGAGGCAACTCTTTTATCGGCAATGGAAAATCCAGTTAAATATATGGAGTCAAAAGATAAACAGACAGTAGAGACACTTGGTGAAACAGGAGGTCTGGGAACAGTAGCTACAAGAGCGGATATTATTGACAAACTTTTTAATACATTTCTTATGGAACTGAAGGGAAAGGAAATTTATTTAACATCAAAAGGGAAACAACTGTTGTCTTTGGTACCCGAAGAGTTGAAAAAGCCAGAGTTAACGGCGGATTGGGAGATGAAACTTTCGCGTGTTGCAAAGGGAAAACAAAAAAAAGAAACTTTCATGAAGGAGATTAAAACATATACGGAAGATATCGTTCAAGAAATTAAATCAGGAGAAGGTCAATTTCGACATGATAATGTAACAACGAAGAAATGCCCAAAATGTAATAAACCGATGTTAGCGGTAAATGGGAAAAATGCTAGAATGCTTGTTTGCCAAGACAGAGAATGTGGGCACAAAGAAGTAATCGCAAGACTTTCCAATGCAAGATGCCCAAATTGTCATAAAAAAATGGAAATAATAAAAAAGGGTGAAGAAGAGCAATTTGTATGTGGTTGTGGTTATAAAGAAAAAATGTCTGCTTTTAAGGTTAGAAGAGAAAAAGAGGGAGCTGGGGTAAGTAAAAAAGAGGTACAGCGTTACTTAAAGAAGCAGAAAGAAGAACCTGTTAACACCGCATTCGCAGACGCACTTGCAAAGTTAAAAATTTAGAAAACGATATTGTTATTGGAAGAGAAAAGAAAAAAAGATAATGAATTAGTTAAATAGGCTACAAAATCATTAGGTAACGTGGTAATATATAAAGCGTATTAGTTAATAGTACAGAATGACAAAAGTAACATATATAGAAAGGAAGAAATAAACATGAAAATTTGTGTAGCAAAAGATTATAATGAAATGAGCAGAAAGGCAGCGAATATCATTGGAGCACAGGTTATTATGAAACCAAATTGTGTTCTTGGACTTGCAACTGGCTCTTCACCAATCGGTACATATAAAGAATTAATTAAAAGATATGAAGAAGGAGATTTAGATTTTTCACAGGTAAAATCTGTAAATCTAGATGAATACAAAGGACTTCCAAGAGAAAATGATCAAAGTTATTATTATTTCATGAACGACAATTTCTTTAATCATATTAATATTGATAAAGAAAATACAAATGTTCCAAATGGTATGGAACCTAATGCAGAAGAAGAATGTGCACGTTATGAAGAATTAATCAATTCTCTTGGTGGAGTTGATTTGCAATTATTAGGACTCGGACATAATGGACATATTGGGTTTAACGAACCAGCTCCACAGTTTGATAAAGTTACACATTGTGTAGATTTACAGGAAAGTACAATTGAAGCAAATAAACGTTTCTTCGCTTCAGCAGATGATGTTCCAAGACAAGCATATACAATGGGAATTGGAACAATTATGAATGCTAAAAAAATTGTTGTTGTTGTAAGTGGGGAAGATAAAGCAGAAATTGTGAACAAAGCATTTTTCGGACCAGTTACTCCAGAAGTACCTGCATCTATTTTGCAGATGCATCCAGATGTAACAATTGTATGTGACGAGGCAGCATATTCTAAAGTAGCTCGATAGAGGTGAGAACAATGATTATTAAGAACGTACAAGTATTTACAGAAGAAGGAAGATTTGAGCCGGGAGAAATTATTATTGAGAATGGTGTTTTTCAAGATGTGGCAACAAATCAGGATGAAGTAATAGATGGACAGGGTGGATATGCCATCCCTGGATTGATTGATGTACATTTTCATGGTGCAGTGGGTCATGATTTCTGTGATGGAACAGAAGAGGCAATTCGTGAAATTGCAAAATACGAAGCATCACAGGGAATTACAACAATGATTCCAGCTACAATGACATTGTCAGAAGAAGAATTGTTACATATTTCAAAGACGGCAGGGGAATATAAAAGCGAAGAAGGTGCTGTTCTTGCAGGAATTAATATGGAAGGACCGTTTATTTCATCAGGCAAAAAAGGTGCACAGGCAGGAACATATATTGTTACACCAAGTGTGGAAATGTTCCATAAATTGCAAGATGCTGCAAATGGGTTATATCGTCTTATCGACATTGCACCAGAAGTAGATGGGGCAATGGAATTTATCAAAGAATTAAAAGACGAAGTACATATTTCTTTTGCACATACATTGGCAGATTATGATACTGCGAAAAAAGGATATGATTTAGGTGCAGACCATGCAACACATTTATACAATGCAATGCCTGCATTTACACATCGCGCACCAGGTGTTATTGGAGCGGCACATGACAGTAGTCACTGCTTTGTTGAATTAATTACAGACGGTGTACACATTCACCCATCTGTTGTTAGAACAACATTTGATATGTTTAAAAATAGAGTTGTTTTGATTAGTGATAGTATGCGCGCGACAGGACTTGACGATGGAGAATATACATTGGGTGGTCAGGCAGTAAAAGTAGAAGGAAATCAGGCTACACTTATTTCTACTGGAGCATTGGCAGGTTCGGTGACAAACTTGATGGATTGTGTAAGAGTTGCCGTTCAAAAGATGAATATTCCGTTAGAAGAGGCGATTGCAGCAGCGACAATTAATCCAGCAAAAAGTGTTGGTTTGGATGACAAATACGGCTCAATCAAAACAGGAAAAATTGGAAATGTTGTATTGTTGAATGAAGATTTATCTTTAAAAGAAGTTATTATCAATGGTTAATAAAAAGGAGTAATATGGCATTTGTAGAGATTTCAATAAATGAACTGCAGATAAATCCGTTTACTAAGATTGGAAAAGAATGGACTTTGATTACAGCAGGAAATATGCAAAAGCATAATACTATGACAGCAAGTTGGGGAGGTGTGGGCGTTCTTTGGAATAAGAACGTGGCAACAATTTACATTCGACCACAAAGATATACAAAGGAATTTGTAGATGGAAATGAAAGATTCACTCTTACATTTTTTCCAGAAGAATATCGAGAAGCTTTGACTTATTTAGGAAGAGTGTCTGGAAAAGATAGAGATAAAATAAAAGAATGTGGATTGACGCCGATAGAATTAGAAGAAACAATTGCTTTTGAAGAAGCACAACTTGTTTTTGTTTGTAGAAAATTATATGCGGATACATTAAAGCCAGAATGTTTTTTGGATGGAGAAACGGAACAAAGAAGTTACCCTGAGAAAGATTACCATACAATGTATGTAGCGGAAATTGAACGAGTTTTTGTAAGAAAATAAAAATGACTCGCTCCATAAAACTCTTTTGCTTGACAAAAGCATATGAATACGTTACCATTCAGATATATAACGAAAAGCGATGAAGAGAAAAAGTAGTAATTGAGAATGCCGTACAGAGAGTTGCCGGTTGCTGAGAGGCGCATGGACTATTGGTTATGAATACATCTTGGAGCAGTACACCGAATATGAGAATTAGTAGGCTGTAACGGATTGGCACTCGTTAACGTGCTGAAAGTATTGTTAGATACTTGTTGAGGCGTTCAATGTGAGTTGAATGTGAATTAAGGTGGTACCGCGAGATATACTCGCCCTTTAGAAATAAGGGGCGAGTTTTTTGTGTTGAAAAGAATTTTCAAAACTTGTCCCAAAATAAAGAAATTAAAGGAGATAGAAGAATGAAAATTTATAACGAACTTAAAGCAAGAGGATTGATTGCACAAGTAACAGATGAAGAATTGATTAGTAACTTAATTAACGAAGGGAAAGCAACATTTTATATTGGATTTGATCCAACAGCAGATAGCCTTCATGTAGGACACTTTATGGCACTTTGCTTGATGAAACGTTTACAGATGGCAGGAAATAAACCAATAGCTTTACTTGGCGGTGGTACAGGATATATTGGTGATCCTTCTGGAAGAAGTGATATGCGTTCTATGATGACACCAGAACAGATTCAACATAACTGCGATTGTTTTAAAGAACAGATGAGTAAATTTATTGACTTTTCAGAAGGAAAAGCATTGATGGTAAATAATGCAGATTGGTTACTTGGATTAAATTATATTGATTTACTTCGAGAAGTTGGACCACATTTTTCTGTAAATCGTATGCTTACTGCTGAATGTTATAAACAACGTATGGAAAAAGGATTAAGCTTCCTTGAATTTAACTATATGATTATGCAAGCATATGACTTCTATGCATTATACCAAAACTATGGATGTAATTTACAGTTTGGTGGAGATGATCAGTGGAGCAATATGTTAGCTGGAACAGAATTGATTCGCCGTAAACTTGGAAAAGATGCAAGTGCAATGACAATTACATTGCTATTGAATTCAGAAGGCAAGAAAATGGGAAAAACACAATCAGGTGCGGTATGGTTAGATCCAAACAAAACTTCTCCATTTGAGTTTTATCAATACTGGAGAAATGTAGCTGATGCTGATGTATTAAAATGTATTCGTATGCTTACATTCCTTCCACTAGAAGAAATTGATGAGATGGATAAATGGGAAGGAAGTCAGTTAAATAAAGCGAAAGAAATTCTTGCCTTTGAATTAACAAAACTTGTGCATAGCGAAGAAGAAGCAGTGAAAGCACAGGAAAGTTCAAGAGAACTTTTTGCAAAAGGGGCAGCTGCGAATATGCCTACAGCAGAGTTGGAAGAAGCAGATTTTGCAGAAGGAAATATTGATATTTTGACTATGCTTGTAAAAAGTGGATTAGTTCCATCTAAGTCAGAGGCAAGACGTGCTGTACAACAAGGCGGTGTTGCTGTAGATGGAGAAAAAGTGGAAGATATTAAAACAGAGTACACAAAAGATGATTTGAGCGGAGAAGGTATTGTTTTAAGAAGAGGAAAGAAAAATTTCCGCAAAGTAATTGTAAAATAATGAAAGAAAAAGGAAAGTGTTTTGGGAAGACACTTTCCTTTTTAATCTTTATGCTCCACTCCTTTGGAAAATTACTACTTTCTTTTTTGTTTAAAAGTTTGTAAAAATAATTTTCTAAAAAATAACACAAAAAAATAAATGTGTCAATATATTCAAGAAAAAAGAAGATAAAAACAATTTATTTAAACTCTGTTTGAAATTTTTTGCGTTTTTATTTTTTTCGAGATATAATTTGTAAAATGAGTGTGAAAAGAATTTACATTTTGCAGTATAAAAGGTATCATAGAAGCATAGAAAATGGAGGTGCCTATGGAAAATCTAGAAATGCAATTGGGTCTTTCAGAAAAAGAAGTGGAAGAAAGAATTCAAGGAGGAAAACAGAACACTCCTGTAGAAGCACCGTCAAAATCGGTGAAAGAGATTGTTCTTACAAATGTATTCACATATTTCAATTTGATTTTTGCAGTAATTGCAGGGTTATTAATTTTAGTCGGGGCATTTCGTGAACTTACATTTTTACCTATTATTATTGCAAATACGCTAGTTGGAATTGTGCAAGAGTATAGATCAAAGAAAATATTAGATAAACTTGCAGTTTTACATGCGCCAAAAGCAAATGTTATACGTGAAGGAAAGCGAAAAATTATTCGTGCAGAAGAACTTGTGTTAGATGATGTTGTTGTTTTTGCAGCTGGAAATCAGATACCTGCTGATGCAATCGTTGTATCAGGTGAAGTGCAAGTGAATGAATCATTAATTACGGGTGAAGCAGATGAGATTACAAAGGTAAAAGGGGATTCCGTTTTATCTGGAAGTTATATTGTTTCAGGAAGATGTTTAGCAAAACTTACAAAAGTTGGTGCGGATTCTTATGTATCAAAATTAACTTTGGAGGCGAAAGCAGTAAAAGAAGGAGAACAATCAGAAATGATTCGTTCTTTGAATAAATTAGTTAAAGCAGTAGGAATTATTATTATTCCAATTGGACTTATGATGTTTTACCAACAATACATTCTCTCAGAAAATACCTTACGTAAAAGTGTTACATCCATGACAGCGGCAATTATTGGAATGATTCCAGAAGGACTTTATCTTCTTGCTAGTGTAGCACTTGTTGTCAGTGTTATGAAATTGGCAAAGAAAAAAGTACTTGTGCATGATATGAAATGTATTGAAACATTGGCTAGAGTAAATGTTTTATGTGTGGATAAAACAGGAACAATCACTGAAAATGTAATGCAAGTGAATGAAATTATTGCGTATGGTGAAAATCAGGGAGAGTTAGAAGAGCAATTAAGCGATTTTGTCTTTAATATGGAAAAAGACAACACAACAATGGAAGCTTTGAAAAATCATTTTCGCATGCATATGGGAAAAACTGCTGATAAGATTACTACCTTTTCTTCTGAATATAAGTACAGTAGTGCGGTTTTAGATGGGATAACATATGTTTTAGGAGCACCAGAATTTGTACTTCGAGAAGAATTTGAAACATATCGAGAAGAAATTGAAAAACAAAGTGAGCAGGGGTACCGTGTGCTTGTTTTTGCAAAATATGATGGTGAAACAGATGGTAAAGCATTGACGGAAAAAGCAACATTGCTTGGTCTTATTCTTCTTTCGAATCCAATTCGAAAAAATGCAAAAGAAACATTTCGCTATTTTGCAGAACAAGGCGTAGATATTAAAGTGATTTCTGGGGATAATCCGATGACAGTTTCTAAAGTGGCATTGGAAGCTGGGATTGCAAATGCAGAAAATTATGTAGATGCAAGACAATTAAAGAGTGAGGAAGAAATAGAAGTTGCAGTAAGAAGATATACTGTTTTTGGAAGGGTAACACCAAAACAAAAAAGAATGTTTGTGCAAGCCTTAAAAAAAGATGGGAAGACAGTTGCAATGACAGGTGATGGAGTCAATGATGTTTTGGCGTTGAAAGATGCAGATTGTAGTATTGCTATGGCATCTGGAAGTGATGTGGCATCACAGGCATCACAGTTAGTTCTTTTGGAATCTGATTTTGCAAAAATGCCTTCTGTTGTAGCAGAGGGTCGGCAAGTTGTAAACAATATTGAAAGATCAGCAAGTCTTTTTTTGGTAAAAAACATATTTTCATTTTTATTGTCAGCACTATCGCTTATTTTTATGATTACGTATCCGCTTGGTCCTGCACAAGTTTCCCTTGTTAGCATGATGACGATAGGAACACCAGCATTTTTATTAGCGATGGAACCGAACAAAAATTTAATTAAAGGAAAATTTTTGACAAATGTGTTATTGAAAGCACTTCCGGCAGGTTTAACAGATGTTATTATGGTAGGGTTATTGATTTTATTTGGAAGTGTGTTTGGAGTTAGTTCTGAAGAGATTTCTATTACAGCAACATTACTACTTGCTATTGTGGGATTACAGATTTTATTTGAACTTTCTAAACCAATGAATATTTTCCGATGGGTTGTATGGTTTGGAATGTTGTTTGGACTTTTGATTTGTGTTTTATTTATGGGAGAATTATTTGGAATTAATCAAGTGACATTAAAGAGTGGATTATTACTTCTTGTCTTTGCTTTTGCGACAATGCCAGTATTTAATCATTTATGTCAGTTTATTCGGAAAGCAGAGGAATTTTTTATTCGCATAAACGAGAAAAAGAAAAAGAGAAAGGCAGAAAAATATGGACAATAGGGATTTTTCTAATTTGGGAGAGCAAATTCGACGTACAGTAGAAGATGCTATGGATTCTATGAATTATCAGCAATTAAATCAGAAAATAAATCAGACAGTGGATATGGCAATGAATGAGGCGAGAAGACATATGCATATGAATCCACATATTCATGTACAGTCACCTGAACAGGAGAAAAAGAATTCGACAAAACCAAAACCTAAAACACAAATTCGTTTAAAAGAAAAAGGAAGATATATAAGTATACCTTTTATTATTTTAGGAGGAGTTGGGCTTCTTGTGTTTACAGGAATTTTGCTAACCTCGATTATTGGCTTCCTTATTAGTGGTTCTGTGATTACAAAAACAGTTTCTAGTGTAGTTCTTGCTATAGGAATAATGATCTGCGCTCTATCGATTTTTTTTCTTGTAAAAGGTGTTTCGGGAAGAAAACGATATCTGTGTTTTAAAAAGTATGTGGAAATTTTAAATAAAAGAGAGTTTTGTTCTGTAAAAGAACTTTCAGAAAAAACACATATGCCAGAAAAAAAGGTATGTAAAAATTTAAAATCGATGATAAAAGCAGGAATGTTTTTAGACGGTTTCTTAGATGATAGCCAGACATGCTTTACGGTGACAACTGAGGCGTACAAGCAATTGATGCAGGCAGAAGAGTCAAGACGACAAAGAGAAGAAGAACAAAGAAGGCGACAGGAAGCAATGAAAAAAGAAGTGGAAAATATTTCCGATCGTGCAGTTGTTGAAATGATTCAGAAGGGAAATGAATATATTGAATCTATTCGAGTGGCAAATGATGCTATTCCAGGGGAAATTATTTCAGCAAAATTAGATAGATTGGAAAATGTTGTTCGCAAAATTTTTGAGTCGGTAAAACAACATCCAGAACAAATGCCGGAGATGGATAAGTTTATGGAATACTATTTACCAACAACACAAAAACTGGTAAACGCCTATAAGGAATTTGATGCATTAGATATTAAAGGAGAGAATGTAACAAAATCTATGAATGAAATAGAGAATACATTAGACACAATTAGTAATGCATTTGAACAATTGCTAGATGATTTGTTTCAAAATACAGCATTTGATATTTCGGCGGATATTTCTGTTTTACAGACAATGTTAGCTAGAGAGGGATATAAAGAAAAAGATTTCAAATAGAGGAGGAGAAAATATGGGACAGGAATCACCAGTACTTACATTTGAGCCTTTTGCAGAAGAAAAACAACAGGTGAAAGAACAGCCGAAAATAGAGGAAGTCGTTTTGACTTCGGAAGAAGAAAAAATGGTAGCAGATTTTTCATCTAAAATTGATTTAACAAATGCAAATATGGTTTTACAATATGGTGCAGGTGCACAGAAGAAAATGGCAGACTTCTCAGAAAATGCTTTGGAAAATGTGAAAACGAAAGATTTGGGTGAAGTGGGAAAGATGCTCACAGATGTTGTTTCGGAATTAAAAGATATTGAAACAGAGGAAGATGAAAAAGGATTTTTCGGATTTTTTAGAAAAAATACAAATAAACTTGCTAATATGAAAGCGAAATATGATAAAGCAGAAAGCAATGTGGAAAGAATTTGTAAAGCGTTAGAAAATCATCAAATCCAATTATTAAAAGATATTGCACTTTTAGATAAGATGTATGAGTTAAATATGACATATTTTAAAGAATTATCTATGTACATTGAAGCGGGAAAAAGAAAGATAACAGAAGTGCAGGAAAAAGAACTTCCATCCTTACGAAATAAGGCACAACTAAGTGGATTGCCTGAAGAAGTGCAAGAAGCAAATGATTTGGCTGGACGTTGTGAACGCTTTGAGAAAAAAATACATGATTTAGAGCTAACAAGAGCAATTTCCTTGCAAATGGCGCCACAGATTCGTCTTGTGCAAAACAACGATACATTGATGTCCGAAAAAATTCAATCTACTTTGGTGAACACGATTCCTTTGTGGAAAAGTCAGATGGTTTTGGCAATCGGAGTGGAAAACTCATCGAAAGCGGCGGAAGCACAGAGAGAAGTAACTGATATGACAAATGAACTTCTCAGAAAAAATGCAGAAAAATTAAAAATGGCAACACTTGATACAGCGAAAGAAGCTGAAAGAGGTATTGTTGATCTGGAAACTCTTAAAGCAACAAATGAATCTCTTATTTCTACTTTAGATGAAGTGATGAAAATTCAAGAAGAAGGAAGAGCAAAAAGAAAAACAGCAGAAGCAGAATTAAATCGGATTGAAAGTGAATTAAAACAAAAACTATTAGAAGTACGATAGGCGTAAAAACGCACTTTTTTTGAGAAAAAGGTTGACATTATAGTGCTTGCATAATATAATAAATCAGTATGACAATAGAAGAAACAATTTACACCAAAGCCCCGGAGTAAATTGATTTTCATAAAACCAAGAAGTATAATAATTAGATGAAATTTAGGGAGGTCGACCAATGAAAACTTACATGGCTAATCCAGATAAGATTGAAAGAAAATGGTATGTAGTTGATGCAGAAGGTTGCACATTAGGACGTTTAGCATCTGAAGTTGCAAAAGTTTTAAGAGGAAAAAATAAACCAGAATATACACCACACGTTGATACAGGTGACTACGTAATCGTAGTAAATGCTGATAAAATCAGTGTAACAGGTAAGAAATTAGATCAGAAAGTTTACTATCATCACTCAGATTATGTAGGAGGAATGAAAGAAACTACATTAAGAGAAATGATGGCTAAAAAACCTGAAAAAGTTATTGAACTTGCTGTAAAAGGAATGCTTCCAAAAGGACCTTTAGGAAGAGCAATGATTAAGAAATTACATGTATACGCTGGACCAGAGCATGCAAATCAGGCTCAGAAACCAGAAGTATTAACATTTTAAGGAAAGGTTGAAAGGAGGAAATTACAGTGTCTACAGTAAAATTCTACGGAACAGGAAGAAGAAAAAAATCAATCGCAAGAGTATATTTAGTACCTGGAACAGGTAAAGTTACAATTAATAAAAGAGATATCGATGAATATTTAGGATTAGAAACATTAAAAGTTGTAGTTCGTCAGCCACTTGTTGCTACAGAAACAGCTGATAAATTTGATGTTTTAGTAAACGTACATGGTGGAGGATACACAGGACAGGCTGGTGCTATCCGTCATGGTATCGCAAGAGCATTACTTCAGGCAGATCCTGAATACAGACCAGTGCTTAAAAAAGCAGGATACTTAACACGTGATCCACGTATGAAAGAACGTAAAAAATACGGACTTAAAGCTGCTCGTAGAGCACCTCAGTTCTCAAAACGTTAATTATACGTTTCAGAACGTACAATTTCAAAAAGATTTTACAACTCCCCAGGATTTCGGTTCTGGGGAGTTTTTGTTATGAAAAAGTATTGGTTTTTTGAGTGGAGATGTTATAATGTAAACATGTAATTCATTTGAATCATT
>JARICA010000007.1 GCA_029264305.1 Faecalimonas sp.
TATGGATAACCTCCTTCGTACTGTAATGCGGTTGGCGAACCAACATTATTGTAACACAGGAGGTTTTTTACTGTAAGCTGAAGCAATCCTAACTCACCTGCATAGCAGGTGGTTTATTTGTTTTCCAAAGTTCCGTTTTTCGGATCAACGAAAAACTCCACAATGGTAAACAGGGCTTTGCCCTAACAAAAAAATCTCTGAAAAACCTTATAATCCAAAGGTTTTTCAGAGATGTGAGGTCTATTCAAACTCAATCGTTGCAGGTGGTTTTCCTGTACAATCATACATTACTCTATTTACATGTTTTACTTCATTTACAATTCTTGTTGTTACTTTGCTAAGAACTTCCCAAGGAATTTCTGCTGCCTCTGCTGTCATAAAATCACTTGTTAATACAGCACGAAGTGCTACAGCATAATCATAAGTTCTGAAATCTCCCATAACACCTACTGAACGCATATTTGTCAATGCAGCAAAATACTGTCCAATATTTCTTGAAAGACCTGCTTTTTCAATTTCTTCACGGTAAATTGCATCTGCTTCTTGTACAATTTTTACTTTTTCTGCTGTTACTTCACCGATAATACGAACTGCAAGTCCTGGTCCTGGGAATGGTTGTCTAAATACTAAATACTCAGGGATACCAAGTTCAAGCCCTGCTTTACGCACTTCATCTTTAAACAAATCACGAAGTGGTTCAATAATTTCTTTAAAATCAACACATTCAGGAAGCCCACCTACATTATGGTGACTCTTAATAACTGCTGATTTTCCTAATCCACTTTCGATTACATCAGGATAAATTGTTCCCTGTACTAAGAAATCTACAGCTCCAATTTTCTTTGCTTCTTCTTCAAATACACGGATAAATTCTTCTCCGATGATTTTACGTTTTTCTTCTGGTTCTGTTTTTCCAGCTAATTTATTATAAAATCTTTCCTGCGCATTTACACGAATAAAGTTCAAATCATAATTTCCATTAGGACCAAATACAGCTTCTACTTCATCACCTTCGTTTTTACGAAGTAATCCATGATCTACAAATACACAAGTTAACTGTTTTCCTACTGCTTTAGAAAGCATTACAGCTGCTACAGAAGAATCAACTCCACCTGATAATGCACATAATACTTTTCCATCACCAACTTTTTCACGAATAGCCTCGATTGATTTTTCCACAAACGAATCCATTTTCCAATCCCCTGTACATTCACATACATTATAAAGGAAATTGTGCAACATTTTTGATCCTTCTTGTGTATGCAATACTTCTGGATGGAACTGTACTGCATATAATTTCTTTTCTTCATTTTCCATTGCCGCTACTGGACAAACAGGTGTTGTTGCTGTGATTTTAAATCCTTCTGGTGCTGTTGCAATATAATCTGTATGGCTCATCCAACAGATTGTAGATTTCTGTACTCCATCAAATAATTTTGAAGAAGAATCTACTTCTACTTCTGTCTTTCCATATTCACTTACTGGTGCTGTTGCTACTTTCCCATCTAATAAATATGCCATTAACTGTGAACCATAACAAATACCAAGAACTGGAATACCAAGTTCTAAGATAGCTCTTTCATATCTTGGAGATTCCTCATCATAAACGCTATTTGGACCTCCAGTAAAAATGATTCCCTTTGGATTCATTTCTTTTATCTTTTCTAAACTAAGTGTATATGGGTGTACTTCACAATATACGTTACATTCCCTCACACGTCTTGCAATTAATTGGTTGTATTGTCCGCCAAAATCAAGGACGATAACTGTTTCGTTATTCAAAAGATTTCCTCCTCCACATTCGTATTTCATTGAATATTAATTATATGCTAACTTTCATTCTTTTACAAGTAAACTTTTACATATTTCCTTAAACAGTCCGGATTTCTTTCCATTTTCCTCCAATATATCTGCCCACAAATAAAATTGCACGGAAAATCCAATCGATAACCATAGCAACCCACACGCCAAATACTCCCATATCTAAGTACTTTCCTAACAAATAACTAAATCCTATACGAAATACCCACATGGAAATAATAGAAATAACCATGCTTGTTTTCGCATCCCCAGATGCTCGTAAAGTTGCAGGTAATGTAAAAGCAATTGGCCAAATAAATATACTACTAATACTGTGAAAAATTAATATTTGTTCCGTTACCTGCGATGTCTTAGCCGATAAATTATATACTTGCATAATCATAGGTAAGGAAAGATATATAATCGCATTTGTTACAAACATACAAACATACGTTATTTTAAGTAATTTTTTAGTATAATAAGAAACCTGCTCATAATCTTTTGCTCCAACACATCTTGAAATAACAGTTGTTACCGCCAATGATATTGCCATACCCGGCAAAACTTGAAACATAGCAATGGAATTACTTACTGCATTAGCTGCAATTGCATAAGTACCAAATGAAGAAACCAAACTTAAAACCATTATTTTTCCAAGTTGAAACATACTGTTTTCTAATCCATTTGGAATACCAATGCTTAAAATCTTCTTAATCATCTTCCAATCCGGACGATATTTAATCGTTTTTTCTAAATGCAACACTTGCTCAGAATTAAGTAAAAGAATGACAATTAAAATACCAGCTACCATTCTAGATACAAGCGTTGGAATTGCGACCCCTTCCACTCCCATATGAAATCCATAAATTAAAATCGCATTTCCAATCACATTAATCGCATTCATAATTAGGGATACAATCATTGTGATCTTTGCATTTCCCATTGTACGAAAAATAGCTGCTCCTCCGTTATATAGTGCAATAAATGGAATCGATGCTGTTACAATTAAAAGATATGTATTCGCATGTTGCATAACATCAGCTTCGATTTCCCCAAATATGCCATTCAAAATCAAAGTTTTCCCCAAATATACAAGAATGGTAATCCCCATCGCACAAATTGTGATAAACCACACAAGTTGGTTTGATGCCTTATCTGCTTTTT
This sequence comes from Faecalimonas sp., assembly GCA_029264305.1. Taxonomy (GTDB): domain Bacteria; phylum Bacillota; class Clostridia; order Lachnospirales; family Lachnospiraceae; genus Faecalimonas. Next base: position 2,965 of record JARICA010000007.1, read on the forward strand.
CTTCTTGTTTTTTACCCAAATATTGTCCTGCAACAACTGCTCCACCTGTTGCAAGTGCTCCAAATAAATTAATCAACAAAATCATTACATTATCTACAAGAGACACCCCTGATACAGCAGCTTCTCCTACACTTGCAATCATAATCGAATCTGCCATACCTACTAATACAGCTAATAATTGTTCAATAATTAGTGGGATAATTAAAGTCACAATCGCTTTGTTGTTAAATAAATAATGTGTTCTGTCCTTTTTTTCTTTTGTTCTCATATTCTACTCTTTCCTTACTTTTTGAATGTTACAAGCCAAATATTTTCTTATAAAAAATTCTCTGTACCTTTTTTTCATTTACTTATTATAATACATATTTTTAAAAATGGTAGCAAAAAAGGAGAGCAACTTGCTCTCCCTCTTAATGTTGATGTAAATATTTTTCTCTTGTAGCCATACCACCTCGAATATGTCTCTCTGATTTGTTCGTATCTAATACTTTTCTCGCTTGAACTGCTAAAATAGGATTGATTTGTTGTAAACGTTCCGTAACATCTTTATGTTTGGTAGTTACTATTTAGAGCTGTTTTATTTTCACATTCGTCTGCCACTAAAATGCTTTCATTCAATCCCAAATCACCTAATAATCGAAGGTAAATATCCACATTTCCATCTTTGTCTACTTCTATTTTCTTAATCAGTCTCTTTAACTGTACATTGGTCATCTCATGAACATCTGTAATATCCTCAATCTGCTTAAAGGTATCATTCAAGATTTTTTCCATCTGATCTCCTTTTGTCAAATTGCTGGATACCATTTTCAATTCATTTTCCAGACGATCCAGTTCTTGGCGTGTACCACCCAACTTATCCTTCAATTCCTCTCTGGAAATCAAATCGTCAGTATACATATCCATATATTTCTGTCGCATTCTCTGTAATCTGGCAATCTGCAAATTCAATTCCTTCTCGTACTCTGCATTTTCATCTTTTGCTTTGTACACTCTTTGGAATTCTTTCACGACATAGTCAATCACTTTATTTTTTTGTTGAAGGACCCGATGAAAATATTCCTGTAAAACTTGAATCAATTCTTCTTCATCTACAGCAGTTTTATTTGGACAGCTATCTGCTCCTTTTCCATTTCTTCCGGAACAAACCCAACGCACATACGTGTTTTTGTAAGTACGAACTGTTCTTCGGAAAGACC
>JARICA010000019.1 GCA_029264305.1 Faecalimonas sp.
GGCAGAGGTGGAAGTGTGGTAACACATGGAGCTGACTGTTACTAATCGGTCGAGGGCATAACCAGTTAGGAATAGGTGATAAACGGATGACATTTCTTGTGTGTGGTTTTGAAGGTATATATCTTCATATGGCCCGGTGGCTCAGTTGGTTAGAGCGCCGCCCTGTCACGGCGGAGGTCGAGGGTTCGAGTCCCTTTCGGGTCGTTATATTGTGGGATCATAGCTCAGCTGGGAGAGCACCTGCCTTACAAGCAGGGGGTCACAGGTTCGAGCCCTGTTGGTCCCATTATATAATTAATATGCCGACATGGCTCAATTGGCAGAGCAGCTGATTTGTAATCAGCAGGTTATCGGTTCAAGTCCGATTGTCGGCTTTATGGATGGATTCCCGAGTGGCCAAAGGGGGCAGACTGTAAATCTGTTGGCACCGCCTTCGAAGGTTCGAATCCTTCTCCATCCATTGAATTAGATAATATCGCGGGGTGGAGCAGTCTGGAAGCTCGTCGGGCTCATAACCCGAAGGTCGTAGGTTCAAATCCTGCCCCCGCAATTCAACTTATTGATAAAATGCCAATAAGGTTTTATTGCCAAGAGGATATAAGTTAAGCCCAGATAGCTCAGTCGGTAGAGCAGAGGACTGAAAATCCTCGTGTCGCTGGTTCGATTCCGGCTCTGGGCATTCTACAAATAGAGTAGAGAAATATAATATATGGAGCATTAGCTCAGTCGGTAGAGCACTTGACTTTTAATCAAGTTGTCCGGGGTTCGAATCCCCGATGCTTCACTTTAAGAACAGATTTATCTGTTCTTTTTTTTGATAAAAAAAAGAGAAGTAAATTCTCTTTTTTATTCCTCTGGCAAAAATTGACGAATACTAAAAAAATTATATTTTTTGAATAACTGTAAATCTTCTTTAGAAAAAATCAATTCATTTAAAATTTCATTTTCTTTTTGAATATCTGGTGCAATTAAAATTTTCCTAGCACATGGATACATGGTAACACTAGAAATTCCAGCTAAAATTCCAACTTTATTATTATTAGAAAACGTTTCCATAGCACATAGCCAGATCTCTTCAGCAGAATGAGAATGATTTTTTAAATGGTAGTGTTGCCATGGACCAAATGATACACCTTTACCGGAATAAATTACTTTACATTTTTCTGGATTTTTAAAATCTTTCATATTGTAAAATAGTTGTGCAAAAGTATTTGTATCATTCGTTGTTTGAAATTCTTCTAATATACTTTTCAAGATTTTTTTCTGTTTTCCATCATAAGAATATACATATTGTCTTTTAAGAAAATCTGTTTTTTCAATAGAATGAATTTTTTCAGAAGGAACAGCAAGAAGTTGCGATGGAGGAATTTCAAAAATTTGAGCAAATTCTGCAATAGTGTCGGCTGTAAGAGGAATAATTCCTTTTTCATATTTGGATATTGTAGAACAACTTTTGTGTACAATTGCTGCAATTTCTTTTAATGTACAGTTGTTGGCAATACGATACTTTTTAATATTGCTTCCTACGATTTCGTTCATTGTCATAACATACACTCCATTTCTGATGATTTTCCTATAAATCAATAATTTTATTAAAAAAGCTATATTTCAAGAAATTATATTGATTTTTTTGCAGTTAAATATAAATAATTTCTTGTTACGATAATAATCTTAAAATATTTTCTTGTCAAGAAAATATCAGATGTTTGATTTATAAACATTTTATAAATAAAATATAAAATATCTTAAATACGTTAGGAGGAAGTTTTATGTCAGAGAAACAAAAAAAATTAAGTATGGGAGCATTAATTTTGATGATTTTTACTTCTGTGTATGGATTCAATAATATGCCTCGCTCTTTTTATCTTATGGGGTATGGAGCAATTCCATTTTACTTATTGTCAGCGGTTGTGTTTTTTGTACCATTTGCATTTATGATTGCGGAGTATGGGTCTGCTTTTAAAGATGAAAAAGGTGGAATTTTTTCGTGGATGCAAATTTGTGTAAATACAAAATATGCTTTTGTTGCTACGTTTATGTGGTATACATCATATGTTATTTGGCTTGTTAACATTTCTTCTGGAATTATGGTTCCTCTTTCTAATGCAATTTTCGGAAAAGATACCACACAGAAATGGAGTATTTTTGGATTAAGTTCCACACAAACACTTGGCGTTCTAGGAATAATTTTTATTGTTGTTGTAACATTTTTTGCAAGTAAGGGTATGAAAAATATTCAGAAAGTAGCATCGATCGGTGGAATTGCATGTATGTTTTTAAATGTTATGTTAATTGGTGGTGCTCTTCTTGTTTTAATTGGAAATGGAGGAGAACTTGCTCAACCTGTTGTTTCAGCAGCATCTTTAGTGGAATCTCCAAATCCAGAATATGCAGGTTCTTTAGCAATGTTGGCATTTCTTGTATATGCATTATTTGCGTATGGGGGAACTGAGGCGGTTGGAGGTCTTGTAGATGAAACTGAAAATCCAGAAAAGAATTTTGGAAAAGGTTTGACAATAGCAGCAATTATTGTTGCAGTAGGATATTCAATTGGTATTTTTTGTGTAGGTATTTTTACAAATTGGAGTCAAACTCTTTCAGCGGCTACAGTTCATAAAGGAAATGCTTCATATGTAATTATGAATAATTTAGGATATCAGATTGGTGCAGCTTTTGGCGCAAATCAAAGCGTGTGCATTCAAATAGGAGATTGGGTAGCGAGAATTATGGGAATTTCTATCTTGCTTTCTTTAGCAGGAGCTGTGTTTACATTATGTTATTCTCCATTGAAGCAGTTGATTGAGGGAAGTCCAAAAGGACTTCTTCCAGAAAAATTTTGTAAAATGGAAAATGGAATGCCTAAATTTGCCTTAAAAGTGCAAGCAGTTGTTGTTGTTGTATTTATTTTCCTAATCTCTATGGGAGGAGATACGATGACACAGTTTTTCAATATTCTTGTTTCTATGACAAATGTAGCAATGACACTTCCATATATGTTTATTTCAGCGGCATTTATTAAATTTAAAAAGAATAAAGATATTGATAAACCGTTTGTTATTTTCAAAAATAATACAGTAGCGATTGTCTTTGCTATTCTTGTAACAGGAATCGTTGGATTTGCAAATTTCTTCACGATTATTCAACCTGCGATGGCTGGTGATATAGCAACAACTGTATGGAGCATTTTGGGACCAGTGTTATTTACAGTGATAGCATTAATCTTACATGCAAGATATGAGAAAAAGCAAAAGTAATTAGTAATGACGATATGAAAAAATAATATGGTAAATTCTGTATTTGGAGTATTGAAAAATAACGAACTTTTCTACAGAAGTTATAAAAATAAAAAAAGATGGAAAATAGCATTGCTATTCCATCTTTTTTTTTGTATAATAGTTGGCAATGGAAAAACAACGAGAAACAGGAGGAATTACAATGTCACAGAGAAAAGATATTCACAAAGTACTTATTATTGGTTCTGGTCCTATTATTATTGGACAGGCGTGTGAATTTGATTATTCAGGGACACAGGCGTGTAAAGCTCTTAAGAGTTTAGGCTATGAAATTGTATTAGTTAATTCAAATCCGGCGACAATTATGACAGACCCGGAAACTGCTGACGTTACTTATATTGAACCTCTCAATGTTGAGAGAATGGAGCAAATTATTGCTAAAGAAAGACCAGATGCACTATTACCAAATTTAGGTGGACAATCCGGTCTTAATTTATGTTCAGAATTAGCACAGGCAGGAATATTAGAAAAATATAATGTTGAAGTAATTGGAGTTCAAGTAGATGCAATTGAACGTGGTGAAGACCGTATTGAGTTTAAAAAGACAATGGATAGTCTTGGTATTGAAATGGCAAGAAGTGAAGTTGCCTATTCAGTAGATGAAGCGCTTGCGATTGCAGAAGAACTTGGTTATCCAGTTGTTCTTAGACCAGCTTATACAATGGGAGGCGCTGGAGGCGGACTTGTTTATAATAAAGAAGAATTAAAAACAGTTTGTGCAAGAGGACTTCAAGCTAGTTTAGTAGGACAAGTACTTGTTGAGGAATCTATTTTAGGTTGGGAAGAATTAGAACTTGAAGTGGTTCGTGATTCTGAAGGAAATATGGTTACTGTATGTTTCATTGAAAATATCGATCCTCTTGGGGTACATACAGGTGATTCATTCTGTTCAGCACCAATGCTTACCATATCAGAAGAAGTACAGCAGCGTTTACAAGAAAAATCTCATAAAGTAGTAGATTCTGTTCAGGTAATTGGTGGATGTAATGTACAGTGGGCACATGATCCAAAAACAGATAGAGATATTATTATTGAAATTAATCCAAGAACATCACGTTCATCAGCTCTTGCATCAAAAGCAACAGGTTTCCCAATTGCTCTTGTATCTGCAATGTTGGCAACAGGACTTACGCTGAAAGATATTCCATGTGGAAAATATGGAACATTAGATAAATATGTTCCAAATGGAGATTATATTGTAATTAAGTTTGCTCGTTGGGCATTTGAAAAATTCAAAGGTGTAGAAGATAAATTAGGTACTCAGATGCGTGCTGTAGGTGAAGTAATGAGTATTGGTAAAACATATAAAGAGGCATTGCAAAAAGCAATCAGAAGTTTGGAAACAGGTCGTTATGGACTTGGACATGCAAAAGATTTTGATAAAAAATCAAAAGATGAGCTTCTCAAAATGTTGGTAACACCTACAAGTGAACGTCATTTTATTATGTATGAAGCATTGAGAAAAGGTGCTACAATCGAAGAAATTCATGAAAGAACAAAAGTAAAAGCATATTTTATCGAACAAATGAAAGAATTGGTTGAAGAAGAGGAAGAACTTTTGAAATCAAAAGGACATTTACCTTCTGATGAAGCTTTAATTGCAGCGAAAAAAGATGGTTTTGCTGATAAATATTTAAGTCAATTATTGGATGTAGAAGAAGCAGAGATTAGAGAGAAGAGAATTGCACTAGGTGTTGAAGAAGCGTGGGAAGGTGTTCATGTAAGTGGAACAGAAGATAGTGCATACTATTATTCAACATATAATGCAGAAGATAAAAATCCAGTTTGTGAAGATAAACCAAAAGTAATGATTTTGGGTGGAGGTCCTAACCGAATCGGACAGGGAATTGAATTTGATTATTGTTGTGTACATGCTTCTCTTGCATTGAAAAAATTAGGTTTTGAGACAATTATTGTAAACTGTAATCCTGAAACAGTTTCAACAGATTATGATACATCAGACAAGTTATATTTTGAACCACTTACATTAGAAGATGTACTCAGTATTTATAAAAAGGAAAAACCAGTAGGAGTTATTGCACAGTTTGGTGGACAAACACCTCTTAATCTGGCAGCAGACTTGGAGAAGAATGGAGTTAAAATTCTTGGAACAGCACCATCTGTAATTGATCTTGCTGAAGATAGAGATTTATTCCGTGCTATGATGGAAAAATTGGAAATTCCTATGCCTGAATCAGGAATGGCAGTAAATGTTGAAGAAGCAGTTGAGATTGCAGAAAGAATTGGTTATCCGGTTATGGTTCGACCTTCTTACGTTCTTGGTGGACGAGGAATGGAAGTTGTATATGACTCAGAAAGTATGGCAGGATATATGAAAGCTGCTGTAGGTGTTACACCAGACAGACCAATTTTAATAGATCGTTTCTTAAATCATGCCTTAGAATGTGAAGCAGATGCAATTAGTGATGGAACACATGCATTTGTTCCAGCAGTAATGGAACATATTGAGTTAGCAGGTGTACATTCAGGTGACTCGGCTTGTATTATACCATCAAGACATATTACAGAAGAAAATATTCAAACAATCAAAGAATATACAAGAAAAATTGCAGAGGAAATGCATGTTAAAGGTCTTATGAATATGCAATATGCAATTGAAAATGGAAAAGTATATGTATTGGAAGCAAATCCAAGAGCATCAAGAACAGTTCCATTAGTATCTAAAGTATGTAACATTAAAATGGTGCCTCTTGCAACTGAGATTGTTACTGCAGAATTGACAGGAAAACCATCACCTGTTCCACAGTTGAAAGAACAATATATTCCACATTATGGAGTAAAAGAAGCTGTATTTCCATTTAATATGTTCCAAGAAGTAGACCCTGTTTTAGGACCTGAAATGCGTTCTACAGGTGAAGTATTAGGATTATCATCTTTCTATGGCGAAGCCTTCTATAAAGCTCAGGAAGCAACACAGAAGAAAATTCCGTTAGAAGGAACAGTATTAATGTCAATCAATGACAAAGATAAACCAGAAGTAGTAGAAGTGGCGAAAGAATTTATTGAAAGTGGATTTAAAATTTTAGCATCTAAAAATACTTGTAAATTAATTCAAGATGCCGGAATGGAAGCAGAAAGAGTATATAAACTCAATGAAGGTAGACCGGATATGTTAGATTTAATTACAAATGGTAAAGTAGATTTAATTATCAATACTCCAATAGGACAAGATAGACAAGAAGATGATAGTTATCTTCGTAAAGCAGCTATTAAAGCAAAAGTTCCATATATGACTACAATGGCAGCAGCAAAAGCGACTATAAGTGGTATTAAATCAATGAAAAAACCAGGATGTGGAGAAGTAAAATCACTTCAAGAATTACATGCACAGATAAGAGATTTATAATGAGAATAATAGAAAGGATGTGGCTTATACAAGTCATATCCTTTTTATTATTATAGGATATTATAGATAAGGAAATCTATTTGACTAAAAACTTAAAAAGAAGTATAATAAAAGATAACTTGCGGAAGTGTCGGAATGGCAGACGAGCTAGATTCAGGTTCTAGTGTGGGTTACTACGTGTGGGTTCAAGTCCCATCTTCCGCATAGACAAGCAGAAAGACCTTAATGAGAGGGATTCTGCTTTTTTTTATATATAGTAGAAGGAGAATAAAGAATGCTCTATGAGAAATTAAAGATGTATCAGAAATCGGATTATTATGGATTTCATATGCCAGGACATAAGCGGAATATAGAAAAATTTTCTGTTGAACTTCCGTATGGAATAGATATTACAGAAATAGAAGGATTTGATGATTTACATCATGCTACAGGAATTTTAAAATTAGCAGAGGAGAGAGCTGCGAGACTTTATCAAGCAGAGGAAAGCCATTTTCTTGTAAATGGTAGTACAGTTGGTATTTTAAGTGCGATTTTAGGTTTGACTGAAAGAGGAGATAAGATCTTGGTAGCTAGAAATTGTCATAAATCGGTATATCATGCTATTTATATGAATGAGTTAGAACCAATATATATTTATCCGGAATATGAAAAAAATTTACAAATCAATGGAGAAATTAAGTGTGAAAAAATAAAGTCAATTTTAGAAAAAGAGAATGATATAAAAGCTGTGGTTATTGTTTCGCCAACATATGATGGGGTTGTTTCTGATGTAGAAACTATATCCAATATTGTACACGAATATAATATCCCATTAATTGTAGATGAGGCACACGGTGCACATTTTGGATTTGATCATAGATTTCCTAAAAATGCAAATGAAAAAGGTGCAGATATTGTTATCCACAGTGTTCATAAAACGTTACCGGCAATGACACAGACTGCGTTAATTCATTTGAATGGAAATATCATAAATAGAGAAAGTGTAAGAAATTATCTTCATATGTTACAATCAAGTAGTCCTTCATATGTACTTATGGCAAGTATTGATTATTGTATGGAAATGTTGGAAAATCATAAGGACATTCTTTTTGGTAAGTATGTAGAAGAGTTGGTTGCATTAAGACAATCACTGAAAGAATTAAAGCATTTAGAAATAATTAGAACAGAACATTTTGATATTTCTAAAATAATTATTTCGGTAAAAGATACTAATATAACAAGTACGCAGTTAAGTGAAATTCTTTTAAAAAAATATCAGTTACAAATGGAAATGACAGCGGGAACTTATGTTTTGGCAATGACAACAGTTGGAGATACTGTAGAAGGTTTTTTACGATTAAAGGAAGCTTTATTTGAGATAGATGAAGGATTGCAATTGGACAGAAGAAATTTAGAAGGTTTAGAACTTCCTCAGTTATCTTTAGTTTGTAAAAGTGCAGAAGTACTTCGAGCAGCACAAAAGGAAGGACTTTCGTATGTAAAGTGGGAAAATGCAGAAGGAAAAGTAGCAGGTGAATATGCATATGTATATCCGCCTGGAATACCATTTGTAGTACCAGGAGAGAGAATTACAAAAGAGGCAGTGCAATATTTGAAAAAATATGAAGAAATGCAGTTTACTATTGAGGGAATTGCAGTGGAAAAACATATTGGAGTGTGGAAAAATGGGTAAAATTTTTTATATTATGGGGAAAAGTTCTTCTGGAAAGGATACAATTTTTAAAAAGTTGCAAGAATGTTTACCAGAATTAAAAACGATTGTTTTGTATACAACTCGACCTATTAGAGAAGGGGAAAAAGATGGCGTAGAATATTATTTTGTTAGTGAAAAGGAATTGGAAACCTTTCAAAAAAATGGGAAAATAATAGAATTGCGATCTTATGATACTGTACATGGAAAATGGAATTATTTTACCGTGGCAGATCATCAGATTCAATTGGAAATAAATAATTACATTATTATTGGAACGTTGGTTTCCTATGAAAAAATGCAAGAATATTTTGGAAAAGAAAACATTGTACCAATTTATGTTGAAGTAGAGGATGGAGAACGTTTGTCAAGAGCGATGGAGCGTGAAAAAATGCAGGAAAATCCTAAATATGCAGAACTCTGTAGGAGATTTTTAGCTGATACGAAAGATTTTTCAGAGGAAAATTTAGAAAAATTGGGGATAAAAAAGAGATTTTATAATGAAAATGTGGATACTTGTGTAGATGAAATTGTACTATATATTAGAGAAAAACTATGATATACTAACAATATATAACTTCAGGAAAGGAATGGTGGTAACATGAAAGGATTCAAAGATGTAATCGGACACAATGATATTATTCAATATATTCAGAATGCTGTATCTCAAGATAAAGTGTCTCATGCGTATATTTTGAATGGAGAAAGAGGTTCAGGAAAAAAGATGTTAGCAGATTTGTTTGCTATGACATTGCAGTGTGAAGAACATACACCGAATCCATGTGGGGAGTGTCATTCCTGTAAACAGGCTAAGAGTGGAAATCATCCTGATATTATTCATGTAAAACATGAAAAGCCAAATACAATCAGTGTAGATGATATTCGTACGCAAGTAAATAATGATATTGTTATTAAACCGTACAGTAGTCCATATAAGATTTACATTATTCCTGAAGCAGATTTACTGTCTGTGCAGGCACAAAATGCACTTTTAAAAACAATCGAAGAGCCACCAGCATATGCAATTATTTTTTTATTAACAGAGAATGCAGAAAGTTTGCTTTCGACAATTATGTCTAGATGCGTTATGCTAAAATTGAGAAATATTAAGACAACGTTAATTAAAAAATATCTTATGGAGCAGATGCAGATTCCAGATTATCAAGCAGATATTTGTTCGGCATTTGCACAGGGAAATATGGGGCGTGCTATTATGTTAGCATCTTCTGAACATTTTAATGAAATCAAAGAAGAGGCGTTGCAGTTGTTAAAACATATAAATGAAATGGAGATTTCTGAGATTGTATGTGCCATTAAGAGAATAGGAACATATAAATTGAGTATTAATGATTATTTAGATCTTATTATGATTTGGTACAGAGATGTGTTGATTTATAAGGCAACGAAAGATGTGAATGGTATTGTGTTTGCTGATCAACTAAAATATATAAAAGATAGAGCAAATAAGAGTTCTTATGAAGGAATTGAAATTATTTTAGACAGTCTTGAAAAGGCAAAAGCAAGATTAAAGGCAAATGTTAATTTTGATTTAGTTATGGAATTATTATTGCTGACAATAAAGGAGAACTAAGAATGACAAAAGTAATTGGTGTGAGATTTCGCACGGCTGGTAAAATATATTTTTTTTCACCAGCAAAACTAAATATTCAAAAAGGTGATAAAGTAATTGTGGAGACATCAAGAGGTGTTGAATTTGGAAGTGTGGTAACAAATCCGAAAGAAGTAGAAGATGATGAGATTACACAACCGTTGAAATCAGTAATTAGAGTTGCGACAGAAGAAGATAAAAGAATAGAAATAAGAAATAAAGAGAAAGAAAAAGAAGCCTTTGAAATATGTTTAGAAAAAATTCGTAAGCATGGTTTGGAAATGAAATTAATTGATGCGGAATATACATTTGACAATAATAAAGTTTTATTTTATTTTACTGCAGATGGAAGAATTGATTTTAGAGAATTAGTAAAAGATTTGGCAGCAGTTTTTCGCACAAGAATTGAACTTCGTCAAATAGGTGTTCGTGATGAAACAAAAATTCGTGGTGGAATAGGTATTTGTGGAAGACCTCTTTGTTGTCATACTTATTTGTCAGAGTTTGCTCCAGTATCTATTAAAATGGCAAAAGAGCAGAATTTATCTTTAAATCCTACTAAGATTTCAGGAGTTTGTGGAAGGTTAATGTGTTGTTTAACAAATGAAGAGGAAACATATGAATATTTAAATAGTCGATTACCAGCCATTGGTGATACAGTTACAACTATGGATGGACTTAAAGGTGAAGTACAGAATTTAAGCGTACTTCGTCAATTGGTAAAAGTAATTGTAACTCTAGAAAACGATGAGAAAGAAATACGAGAATATAAAGTAAATGAGTTAAAATTCAAACCAAGACGTAAGAAATCAGATGTAAAACTTTCAAAAGAAGAAATGAAAGAACTTGCAGCTTTAGAAAGAGGAGAGGGAGCATCGAAATTAGATGGAGAATAATTTGAAACCAGAAGAACGATTAGATGATTTACAAGTGAAAGGGTATCGTATTATTCAACACCCAAGCAAATTTTGTTTTGGAATGGATGCAGTGTTATTATCTAATTTTGCTAAAGTAAAAAAAGGAGAGAGTGTGCTTGATATAGGAACGGGAACGGGGATTATTCCTATTTTACTAGAAGCAAAAACAAACGGGAAATATTTTACAGGTCTTGAAATTCAAGAAGAAAGCGCAGATATGGCGAGAAGAAGTGTTTTATATAACCATTTGGAAGAGAAAATCAACATTGTGACTGGAGATGTGAAAGAGGCAGCAAACCTGTTTGGTTCTGTCTCTTTTGATGTAATTACAACAAACCCACCCTATATGATAGGAGATCATGGTTTACAAAATAAGGATAGTGCTAAGGCAATAGCTAGACATGAAGTATTATGTGATTTAGATGATATTTTAGCAGAAAGTGCGAAATTACTTCGTTCAGGTGGAAGATTTTACATGGTGCATCGTCCATTTAGACTTGCGGAAATTTTATCGAAGATGTGTTCTTATAAGATCGAACCAAAACGTATGCGTTTAGTGTATCCGTATATTGACAAAGAACCAAATATGGTTCTAATCGAGGGAAAGAAGGGGGGAAATTCTAGGATGAAAGTAGAACCTCCGTTGATTGTTTACAAAGAACAAAATCAGTATACAGATGAGTTGTTAAGAGAGTATGGGTTAAAGTAAAGGAGTAGAATATGGCAGGAAAACTATATTTGTGTGCAACGCCAATTGGCAATTTGGAAGACATCACATATAGAGTTATACGAACTTTGCAGGAAGTAGATTTAATTGCTGCTGAAGATACAAGAAATAGTATTAAATTATTGAATCATTTTGAAATAAAAACATCGATGACAAGTTATCATGAGTATAATAAAATTGAAAAAGGGAAGAAATTAGTAGAAAAACTGCAAGCAGGAGTAAATATTGCGTTAATTACAGATGCAGGAACTCCAGGAATATCTGATCCTGGGGAAGAATTAGTCAAAATGTGTTATGATGCAGGAATTGAAGTAACTTCACTTCCTGGGGCAGCAGCATGTATTACGGCCCTTACTTTATCAGGATTGTCTACCAGAAGATTTGCATTTGAGGCATTTCTTCCTAGTGATAAAAAGGAAAAACAGGAAGTTTTAAGAGAACTTGCAAATGAAACAAGAACAATGATTCTGTATGAAGCACCACATCGCCTGATAAAAACATTAAAAGAATTATATGATACATTGGGTAATCGAAGAATTACTGTTTGTCGTGAGTTAACAAAGAAACATGAAGTTGCATTTGCAACGACACTTGAAGAAGCAATTTCTCATTATGAAAATTACGCACCAAAAGGAGAATGTGTTCTTGTTTTGGAAGGCAAAAGTCGTGAGGAAATACGAGGAGAAGAAATTTCACGTTGGGAAGAGATGAGCATAGAAAAACATATGGAATATTACCTGTCCCAAGGGATTGATAAGAAAGAAGCAATGAAGCGAGTAGCGAAAGATAGAGGGGTAGCAAAAAGAGAAATTTATCAAGCATTGTTATAGTAGACATAAATAAAAAAGTATGGTATTTTTAATAAAATAAATTATTTAAAGGAGGAGTTGCTATGGGAATGAACTTAGCGGAAGTGCTCACGACAGGAATAGGTTTATTATTTTCTTTGGGAATGATTCTTTTAACACTTATTGCATCGTGGAAATTATTTGAGAAAGCAGGTTTGCCAGGTTGGAAAGGAATTATTCCAATTTATAATACATACTGCTTATACCAGATGGCATTTGGCAAGGGAAAAGGATGGTATATTATTTGTCTTCTTGTACCTTGTGTAAATGTAATTTTATCTATTGTCTTTAGTGTAAAATTAGCAAATGCATTTAACAAAGGAGTCGGTTATGCAATTGGATTGATATTATTAAATCCAATTTTTATGCTGTTATTGGCGTTTGGTGATGCGAGATACATTGGAGAACAATTAGATTAATTCGTCAATTTGTATATTTTCTAAAAGAAAGATTGTTCAACTTGGAAGTAGACCAAGTTGAACTTTTTTTGTATACTAAAAAGAGGAAAAAATTAATGATTTTGGAGGAAAGATATAATGGCAAGTTTATCATTAAAGCACATTAATAAAGTGTATCCTAATGGATTTGTAGCAGTAAAAGATTTTAATCTTGAAATTGAAGATAAAGAATTTATTATTTTTGTAGGACCATCAGGTTGTGGAAAATCTACAACACTTCGTATGGTTGCTGGTCTTGAAGATATTTCTTCAGGAGAATTAAGAATTGGAGAAAAATTAGTAAATGATGTAGAACCAAAAGATAGAGATATCGCGATGGTATTCCAAAACTATGCATTATATCCACATATGACAGTATATGATAACATGGCTTTTGGATTAAAATTAAGAAAAGTGCCAAAAGAGGAAATTGATAAGATGGTTCGTGAAGCAGCCAAAATTCTTGATTTGGAAGCATTATTAGATCGTAAACCAAAAGCATTATCAGGTGGACAAAGACAGCGTGTTGCTATGGGACGTGCTATTGTTCGTAATCCAAAAGTATTCCTTATGGATGAACCTTTATCAAACCTTGATGCAAAACTTAGAGGACAGATGCGTATCGAGATTTCTAAATTACATCAGAGATTAGGCACAACAATTATTTACGTTACTCATGATCAGACAGAAGCGATGACATTGGGAACAAGAATTGTTGTTATGAGTGCCGGAGTGGTACAGCAGGTAGATACACCACAGGTATTATATGATACACCATGTAACTTATTTGTTGCAGGATTTATTGGTTCACCACAAATGAATTTTGTAGATGCAGTATGTAATGTTAATGGAAATAAAGTTTCTCTTCAGGCAGGACCAGCTTCTATTGAATTGCCACCTGCGAAAGCGAAAAAACTTATTGAAGGTGGATATGATGGAAAAACAGTTATCCTTGGTATTCGTCCAGAAGATATTCATGATGAGCAGATGTTTATCGAATCTTCACCAAATACAGTAATTGAAGCTACAATCCGTGTATATGAAATGTTAGGTGCAGAAGTATACTTACATTTTGATTATGAAGGAGCGTCAATGACAGCAAGAGTAAACCCAAGAACAACAGCAAGAACAGGTGATACAGTTAAATTTGCTCTTGATGCAGAAAAAATTCATGTATTTGATAAAGAAACAGAAAAAACAATTACAAACTAATTGTATTTATAGGGTTGACATAAATCCGAAAAAAGTTTATATTATACTCTAATAAAAGGGAGTAACTAACGTGTTAAGCGTGTACGATATCGTCAGTACGATGAATACTCATCCGTATCGTAATGAAATAGTGAGACTTTTATTGCATTATTAACGTGCAATAAAGGTCTCTTTTTTATTGAAAAAGGGTATACTAAACCTTGTGCACGGAAAGTAGGAGGAAAATGTATGAAAAGATATTATCAAATGTCAGCAGAGGAAGTAAGAAAGGAAATAAATGGTAAACTGGATCCTCTGACAGATGAAGAGGTGTTAAAACATCAAGAAAAATATGGTAAGAATGAATTGGTAGAAGGAAAGAAAAAAAACACATTTCAGGTATTTTTAGAGCAATTTAAAGATTTCCTTGTGATTATTTTGATTGTAGCAGCAATCGTTTCTGGATTTTTGGGGGACGTGGAAAGTACAGCCGTTATTCTTATCGTTATTACAATGAATGCGATTTTAGGAACAGTGCAGACCGTAAAGGCAGAACAGTCTTTGAACAGTTTAAAAAAACTATCAGGACCTACTGCAAAAGTATTAAGAAATGGAACTGTTATACGAATTCCGTCATCTGAATTGACAATAGGTGACGAAGTTATGTTAGAAGCTGGAGATTATGTTCCAGCGGATGGACGTATTTTACAAAATGCTAGTTTGAAAATTGATGAAAGTGCTTTAACGGGAGAAAGTCTTGGAGTAGAAAAATCAGAAAACACTATATCTGCAGAAGTGCCGTTAGGAGATCAAGTTAATATGGTGTTTTCTGGAAGTTTTGTCACATATGGGCGTGGTTCATTTATTGTTACTTCAATTGGAATGGAAACAGAAGTGGGAAAAATTGCAACATTATTAAAGACAACATCAGAGAAAAAAACACCTTTACAAATGAATTTAGATCAGTTTGGACAAAAGTTGTCTATTATTATTCTGATTTTCTGTTCTATTTTATTTGGTATTAGTGTATTAAGAGGAGATGCTATAGGAGATGCATTTTTGTTTGCCGTAGCCCTTGCCGTAGCAGCAATTCCAGAAGCACTCAGCTCAATTGTTACAATTGTTCTTTCATTTGGAACACAAAAAATGGCAAAAGAGCATGCAATTATACGTAAATTACAGGCCGTTGAAGGTCTTGGAAGTGTATCGATTGTCTGTTCAGATAAAACGGGAACATTAACACAAAATAAAATGACTGTGGAAGATTATTATGTAAATGAAAAACGTATTTTGGCGAAGGATATTGATATCCAAAAGCAGGAACAAAAAGAACTATTAAGGTATAGTATTTTATGTAATGATGCTACGAATGTTGACGGAGTAGAAATCGGGGATCCAACAGAAACAGCATTAATCAATTTAGGAAACAAATTAGGAGTTGGAGCAGAATCTGTAAGAGAAAAATTTCCACGTATGAGTGAAATACCTTTTGATAGCGATAGAAAATTAATGTCTACAGCACATATGCTAGATGGAACTTCAGTAATGATTACAAAAGGGGCTGTTGATGTTTTACTTACGAGAATGAACCGTATTTGGAAAAATGGAAATGTACAGAAACTTACAGAAGATGATAAAAGAATAATCGAGGAGCAAAATCAAGAATTTTCAAGAGGAGGGCTTCGTGTACTTGCATTTGCTTATAAAGAAATTGAAAAGGGACATGAATTGGTATTAGAAGATGAACAGGATTTGATTTTTGTTGGATTAATTTCGATGATGGATCCGCCGAGAGAAGAATCCGCACAGGCTGTTGAAGAATGTATTCGTGCAGGAATTAAACCGATTATGATTACTGGTGATCATAAGATTACAGCAGCAGCAATTGCGAAAAGAATAGGCATTTTAAAAGATGAATCTGAAGCATGTGAAGGTTCTGAGATTGATAATCTTTCAGATGAAGAGTTAAAAACTTTTGTAGAGGGTATTTCTGTATATGCTAGAGTATCTCCAGAACATAAAATAAGAATTGTGCGTGCATGGCAGGAAAAGGGAAATATTGTTTCTATGACAGGTGATGGTGTAAATGATGCTCCTGCTTTAAAACAAGCTGATATAGGAGTTGCCATGGGAATTACAGGAAGTGAAGTATCAAAAGATGCGGCATCTATGGTCTTGACTGATGATAATTTTGCAACTATTATAAAAGCAGTAGAAAATGGACGAAATGTGTATAAAAACATCAAAGGTTCTATACAATTTCTATTATCAGGAAATTTTGGTGGGATTTTAGCAGTTCTCTATGCTGCAATTGCAGGGTTGCCTGTGCCATTTGCGCCAGTTCACTTATTGTTTATTAATCTTTTGACGGATAGTTTACCAGCAATTGCATTAGGGTTAGAGCCACATACGAAAGCGGTGATGAAAGAAAAACCACGTCCAATGAATGAGTCTATATTGACAAAAGAATTTATGCTAAAGATAGGTGTGGAAGGGTTGTCTATTGGTGCAACAACAATGATTGCATTTATGATAGGATATAAAAACGGAAACGCATTATTAGCAAGTACAATGGCTTTCGGTACACTTTGTACAGCTAGACTTGTTCATGGATTTAACTGTAAATCAGACAGACCACTTATTTTGACAAAACGATTTTTCAATAATATTTATTTAATCGGCGCATTTTTGTTGGGGCTTGTTTTGATTACTTCTGTGTTAATGATACCTGCCTTAAACAGTATTTTTAAAGTACAGACATTAAATCTTTCTCAGTTAATGATTGTATACGGACTCGCACTTATAAATCTTCCAATTATTCAGTTCCTGAAATTTATTCGTAAAAAATAGATTAGGAAGGTGAATGTATGAATTTAGATAAAGAAACTATTCGGAAAATCAGAGGGTTAATTGTATTTACCATAGTTGTTTTAATGATCATATGGAATTACAAAGTGTTTTTTGAACTTTTAGGATATGTATTGAATATTGTTCTTCCATTTCTAATTGGTGGAGCAATCGCATTTGTATTAAATGTTCCGATGCACTTTATTGAAGAAAAAATATTTGGAAATAAAATGGTCAAGACAAATAAATTTTTACAAAAAATTGCAAGACCAATTAGCTTGGTAATGACTATTGTATTTGTATTTGGAATTGTATTTTTAGTAGTATTTATTGTGGCTCCAGAATTGGCAAATACAGTTACAGGATTGGGAAAAACTATTCAGATGTTTATCCCTGAATTTCAAAGATGGGCAGAGGATATATTTCATAACAATAAGGAAATTTTAGATTGGATTCAAAATTTAGAATTTGATTGGGATAAAATGATTGCAGGAGGAATTGACTTCTTTAGAAATGGTGCAGGAAGTGTTTTAGATTCAACGTTTGCCGTAGCCAAGTCTATTGTTAATGGAATAACTACATTTGCAATTGCATTTATTTTTGCTTGTTATATTTTACTTCAGAAAGAAAAATTAAATATACAGGTAAAAAAATTAGGGTATGCATTTATTCCTAAAGATTGGATGGAGATTTTTATTGCTATATCTTCTATGACATACAAAACATTTTCTAGTTTTTTGACAGGTCAGTGTGTAGAAGCGATTATTTTAGGAAGTATGTTTTTTGTAACAATGAGTATATTTAAGATGCCATATGCACTTTTGGTTGGTGTATTAATTGCATTTACAGCATTAATTCCTATTTTTGGAGCATTTATTGGATGTGCAGTAGGAACACTACTTATTTTTATGGTGAATCCTTTACAATCTATTGGATTTCTTATTTTATTCTTTGTACTACAACAGATAGAAGGAAATTTAATTTATCCTCATGTGGTAGGAAATTCAGTAGGACTTCCATCCATTTGGGTTTTAGTGGCAGTAAGTGTTGGAGGAAGTCTAATGGGAATTGTTGGAATGTTAATTTTTATTCCGATTAGTTCAGTTGTATATACGTTGCTTCGAGGAATTGTAAATCGCCGATTGCAGAGAAGAAAAATTAAAGTAGAATAGAAATATAAAGAGTGGAAATGAATTGAAATTTCCACTCTTTTTTGTATTTTTACAAACGGAAAGCATATGATATAAAAAAACATAAAGGATAAAATATATGTTGAATTATCTTTGGGGTGGAATGATTATTGTAGGGATTATTTTTGGAGTATTTAGTGGTAAGATGCCAGATATTACGAATGGTGCTTTAGATTCTGCAAAGGAAGCAGTAGATTTATGTGTTATGATGATTGGGATTATGTCTATGTGGGTTGGAATTATGGAAATTGCGACTAAATCTGGAATGATTAATATAATAGCAAAAAAAATTAGACCATTCATACATATATTATTTCCAGGTGTTCCAAAAGAGCATTTAGCAGAAAAATATATTACAACAAATATAGTTGCAAACTTTCTTGGCTTAGGTTGGGCGGCAACACCGGCAGGAATTATGGCAATGAAATATTTACAAGAATTAAATCCAAATAGAGATAAGCGAATAGCAAGTTGTGATATGTGTACATTTCTTATTATCAATATATCATCTTTACAATTGATCCCAATTAATGTTATTGCTTATCGAAGTCAATATGGCAGCGTAAATCCTGCAAAAATTATTGGAGCAGGAATTATGGCAACAACAATAAGTACAATTGCAGGAATTGTGTTTGCATTAGTTATGGCCAAGAAAACAAAAAATGTATAAGGAAAAGACTTTTAAAATATTTTTTTGGGTATTACATAAAATATAATAATAAGAAGGAAAGATAGGAGTAAATGTGCGGTTTTTATTGTATATTTCAAATTTTATTGTTCCAGTTGTAATTTTGGGAATTGTTATGTATGGACTTATGCAAAATGTAAATGTATATGATGAGTTTATTAAAGGGGCTAGAAATGGTTTTTTGACTGTTATAAAAATTATGCCGACTTTGATTGGCCTTATGGTTGCCGTTGGAATTTTAAGAGCATCTGGATTTTTAGAATTTTTGGGAAATATTTTAGGAAGATTTACTTCATACATAGGTTTTCCAGGAGAGTTAGTGCCTTTAGCGATTGTGAGAATGTTTTCTTCGTCAGCTGCTACGGGATTAGTATTAGATATTTTTAAGCAATATGGAACAGATTCAAAAATAGGATTAATTGCATCTGTTATGATCAGTTGTACAGAGACTATTTTTTATACAATGAGTGTGTATTTTATGGCAGTAAGAGTAAAAAAGACGAGATATACTCTAGCTGGTGCATTAATTGCAACTCTAGCTGGAATTGTGGCGAGTGTATGGATTGTTGGATAACAATATAAAACAGCGAAACCCCGTTATCCATATGGATAACGGGGTTCGTCGTTTTATTATTATCTAAAGGAATGAGAGTAAAGTGCAACATCTTGATTTCAAGATGTGTTTTACTTTATGAGGGGGGAGATAGTTGTTGTTTATCAACTATCTGACTTTAGTATAAAAGAAAAATGTGTCTAAATTATGTTGCTTTCATTAAAGAAAACGAAATTTTCTTAAGTAGAAATTAAGAAACATTTTTTCTACATTTTTGATAAACCGTATAAGCGTTTTGTTCTGTTTGGTGAATAACTTCTTCCGGTGAAATATCTTTGATATTTGCAATTTCCTCTATAACATACTTAAGGTTTAATGAGGAGTTACGTTTTCCTCTGTTTGGAACAGGAGATAAATAAGGACAATCTGTTTCAAGTACAATTCGTTCTAGTGGAATTTCTGAAACGACATCTTTTAATTTTTTACTGTTTTTAAAGGTAACAACGCCTCCAATACCAATATAAAATCCCATTTTTATATATTCTTTTGCCATCTCTACAGAGTAGGAAAAGCAATGAATAATACCAGTTAAATCTTTGGCATATTTTTTCATAATTTCGAGAGTGTCTTGTGCAGCTTCGCGACTGTGAATGACAACAGGAAGATTTTTTTCTTTTGCAATATTGAGTTGTGCGATAAACCATTTTTTTTGTAAATCGTGTGACTCATTATCCCAGTAGTAATCCAATCCAATTTCACCGACAGCTACGACTTTTTTATGTTCACATTGTTTTTTTAGCCAAGCAAAAGTTTCCTCATTTAAATTTCCAACTTCATCCGGATGTACACCAATAGATGCATAGATAAAGGGATACTTTTCAGCCAAGGCAATAGAATTTTTACAACCATCTAAACTGGCTCCAACATTAATAATTGTAGAAATGCCATTATCTTCCATTTGAGTTAATAAAATATCTCTATCGTCATTAAATTGTTCATCATCATAATGAGCGTGTGTATCAAAAATCATTTAATTCCTCCTAAATGAATTAGCAGATTTCAGCACCTGCTGGCATTGATTTCTCTGGTGTTAATAATGCAAGATTTCCTTCAGCATCTTCAGCACATAATAACATTCCTTCAGAAAGTACGCCAGCTAATTTAGCTGGTTTTAAGTTTACAAGTACCATAACTTTTTTACCAACCATTTCCTCTGCTGTATAATGTGCTTTTATTCCAGAAACAATTTGTTTTACTTGGCTTCCTATTTTAACTTGAGAACAAAGTA
The DNA here is from genome assembly GCA_029264305.1 of Faecalimonas sp. Classification (GTDB taxonomy): domain Bacteria; phylum Bacillota; class Clostridia; order Lachnospirales; family Lachnospiraceae; genus Faecalimonas. The sequence goes on from JARICA010000019.1 coordinate 20,646, forward strand.
GTTTTTTAGATTTTTTAACTTCTTCACAAGCAATAATTTCTCCAACTTGGAATTGTAATTTCATAAAGTCATCAAATGTGATTTCTTCTTTTGGTTCAATGTCAATCACATCATCTTCTTTTTCTTCTTCTACAGGAGGATGAAGTTCGGCTACTTTTTTCATTACTTCTTCTAAGTCTAATCTTTGGAATAAGATTTCAGGTTTATCTGTTACATTTCCACCATTTAACTGTGTAAGAATTTTTTCTGCTGTTTCTGGCATGAAGGAAGAAAGTAATTCAGCACCTGAAGAGATACTATAAATTAAGTTATAAAGTACAGTTTCCAATCTGTCTTTTTTCTCTTCTTCTTTTGCCAAAGCCCAAGGCATAGTTTCGTCGATGTATTTGTTGCAGCGTTTGAACAAATTGAAAATTTCAGTAATCGCATCTGCAACGCGAAGTTTGTCCATTTTTTCCTCTACTGCTTTTGGTGTGTGTTCAGTTACTGCTTTTAAATCAGCATCAACTTCTTCATGTACGCCTTTATTTGTAACAGTTCCACCAAAATATTTGTTTGTCATAGAAATCGTTCTGTTCACAAGATTTCCCAATGTATTTGCTAAGTCTGAGTTCATACGTTCTACCATTAATTCCCATGTAATGACACCATCATTTTCAAAAGGCATTTCATGAAGAACAAAGTAACGCACAGCATCAACTCCAAACATATTTACAAGTTCATCTGCATAGATAACATTTCCTTTTGATTTACTCATTTTTCCGTCGCCTTGTAATAACCAAGGGTGTCCAAAAATTTGCTTTGGAAGTGGAAGATCTAAAGCCATTAAGAAAATAGGCCAGTAAATTGTATGGAAACGAATAATATCTTTTCCAATTAAATGTAAGTCAGCAGGCCAATTTTTGTTGAAAAGTTCTTTGTTTTCTCCACCACAGTCATATCCAATTCCTGTAATGTAGTTTGTTAATGCGTCAAGCCAAACATATACAACATGTTTTGGATCGAAATCAACAGGAATTCCCCATTTAAAGGATGTTCTAGATACACAAAGATCTTGCAAACCTGGTAGTAAGAAGTTGTTCATCATTTCATTTTTACGAGATACGGGTTGAATAAACTCGGGATGCGTATTGATATGTTCAATAAGTCGGTCAGCATATTTACTCATTTTGAAGAAGTAAGCTTCTTCTTTAGCAGGTTGTACTTCTCTACCACAGTCAGGACATTTTCCGTCTACTAATTGTGATTCTGTGAAAAATGATTCGCAAGGTGTGCAGTACATTCCTTCATAATGTCCTTTGTAAATATCTCCTTGCTCATATAATTTTTTGAAAATTTTCTGTACCTGTTTTTCGTGATATTCATCAGTTGTACGAATGAATTTGTCATAAGAAGTATTCATCATATCTGCAATTTCTTTTACTTGAGAAGCAACACCATCAACGAATTCTTTTGGAGATACTCCAGCTTCTTCGGCTTTTAATTCGATTTTCTGTCCGTGTTCATCTGTTCCTGTCTGGAAAAATACATCATATCCTTGGCTTCTTTTGTATCTTGCAATTGCGTCTGCAAGAACAAATTCATAAGTATTTCCAATATGTGGTTTGCCTGATGTGTAGGCAATGGCAGTTGTCATATAAAATTTTTTGTTTTCCATAATTTCTCTCCTTTTGCTTTTAAACGAAAAAAATCGCCTTCTCTAAATATTAGAGAAGACGAGTGTTACCCGTGTTACCACTTCTGTTTATCTCTGCCTCACGACAGAAACCTTAATGGGTACAAATGCATACCCACTCGCTGTAAAGGGCGAACCCATTATACCTTACAAATATATATTTGCTCAATATACCGCTCAGAAGCCATGTTCAGTTTCTCTTCGCCTATCCCTCTCAGCATATTGGGAATTCTCTGTAAAGTTTCAAGAAACTTACTCTTTTCGTCACTGCGTTTTCGTTATATCTTTAAAAATCGTAACATAGACCTGCTTTTTTGTCAATGATTGGGAATGATCAGGTAGGTATTTATAATGTGAAAATAATAAAAAATAAATTAAATATAGTAAAAAAAATAATTAATATGATAGTATATTGATAAACCTATGCATTTAGGACTAGTAGGACATTCATTTGGATGAATAGGATATGAAGATTGGTTAGGAGGAGAGAAGAATGCATGGAAATACACAAGAAAATTTTAATCGGCAGTTTACTTGTCCTAATGGTATGTCTGTTAGGTGGTTGTAGGAATGAAAAAGATACAGAAATTTTCCTAAATGTTACGAAAGGTAACATTGTTACATTTAAATGGGTCAATGTAAATGAGTGCGGAAAGTCATTTTCAGAGAAACAGGCAGACTATCTCCTCAAAATAAAAATCGTAAAAGAATAGATTTTGATAGTATAACACCCTGCTTTTTTTCATACACTGTAAAAAAAGTAGGGTGAATTTTATGAAATTCTCTTTTACAAAGAAATCCAAAAAGGCACGTCATATTTCAGTTCTTCTTGCCATTTTACTTACCGTTTCTCTGCTGGCAAATCATTTTATTCCAAGTTCTTCTGATGTCAATAAAACTTTTGAAAAGTTTACACTATCTCTGTTTCAACAAGAAGTTTCCGCAAACACTATTAACTTACACTATACGTTGGAAAATCCAGAAAAATATGGTGTTTTCAATGTACCTGTAACATATGGAGATTTTTCCACAGATAAAATGTCAGCACTAGCATCTGTGGAAAATTGTGAGAATCTATTAAAAAAATTTCCATACAGAAAATTATCAAAAGAGAACAGGTTAACCTATGATGTGCTGAAATCACATTTGCAACTGCAAAAAGAAGGGGGAAAATATCTTCTGTATGAGGAACCATTGAATGCGATTACGGGTATACAGACACAACTTCCGGTTTTATTAGCAGAATATTCTTTTGCGAAAAAAAAAGATGTGGATACCTATTTACAATTGTTGAAAGAAACACCAGAATATTTTGATTCGCTTATTGAGTTTGAGAAGGAGAAGGCAGAAAAAGGATTGTTTCTTTCAGATAAAGGGGTAGACTCTATTATAAAGCAGTGTGAGTCGGTGATTTCTCAAGGGAAAAACCATTATCTTTATTCAACTTTTCGCCAACGATTAGAAAAGATTAGTTCTTTAACAGAGAACGAGAAAAAACAGTATCTTTTAGAAAATGAGAAAAGGTTAGAAAGTAACGTATTTCCTTCTTATAATAAGTTAATTGAGGAATTGAAAATAATGCGTGGAAAGGGTGAAAATTCGTCGGGGGTTTGCCACTTTCCAAATGGGAAAAAATACTATCAATATAAAGTGAAAATGGAAACGGGTTCTTCAAGAAAAATTTCTGAGTTAAAATCGTTAATTCAGAAACAGATGACAGAAGATTTACTTGCGATGAGTCAAAAAGGAGTAGGAGAGAAAGTAGCAGCAACTGTTTTTTCTTTGCAAAAGAATACTCCAGAGAATTATTTAAAAGATCTAGAAAAAAAGATTACAAAAGTTTTTCCGAAAATTCCTAAAGTGGAAACAGAAATTAAATTTGTGCCAAGAGATATGGAGCCGTATTTAAGCCCTGCTTTTTATTTGATTCCATGTATTGATCATACCGAAAAAAATGTGATATATATTAACCGTTCGCATAATATGGAAAAATTACATTTGTATACCACACTGGCTCATGAGGGATATCCAGGTCATTTATACCAGACTACATATTTTTCTTCTAAAAATCCGAATCCCATTCGTAGTCTTTTGAATTTTGGTGGATATGTGGAAGGTTGGGCGACTTATGCGGAAATGTGTTCCTATTATCTTACTCCAATGGATCGGGAACGGGCAATTTTAGAGCAGAAAAACAGTTCCCTTTTACTTGGTTTGTATGCTAGAGCAGATATAGGTATACATTATGATGGTTGGTCTTTGAGAGATACAGTCAGTTTTTTTGAGAAATATGGTATTAAAGAAGAGAAAACGGTGGAAGAAATTTATGAATTGATTGTTTCTACACCTGCAAATTATTTAAAGTATTATATAGGATATGTAGAGTTTTTGGAATTAAAAAAAGATATGGTGGAAAAAAAGGGAAAAGCATTTTCACAAAGAGATTTTCATCGAGCGGTATTAGATGTTGGTCCTGCCCCCTTTTCGATTGTTAGAAAGTATGTTTTGAAAGAAAAATAAAGTGCGTTTTATTTTACGTTAATAAAATTTCTATTTCTTTTATAGTCTGAACATATTTTGGACACATTTAATCATTATACTAAGAGTCAGATAGTTGATAAACAACAACTATCTCCCCCCCTCATAAAGTAAATTTTCACCTTAAGATGAATTTAAGGTGTACACTTTACTCTCATTCCTTTAAATAATGAACTAACATCATGTTGATGTTAGCCAACAAAAAGGGTTGTTTTCTACAAAGTAGAAACAACCCTTTTTGTGTATATCAATAAATAAAAAATTAATTTCCTTTAGGTAAGTAAGGAATTAATGCACCGGCCACATTACTTGCTGGCATTGTTTGTAACCATACACGTCCTGGTCCTGTAATGACTGTGTTGAAAAGTCCTTCTCCTCCAAATACAATATTTTTTACGCCTCGTATTGTTTGAATATCCATTTGGCAAGAAGCTGTCATTGCTGCTAAGTGTCCAGTATCTATCACGATTTGCTGTCCAGGTTGTAATTCATATTCAACTACATGACCGTCGAATTCAGCAAACATAGTTCCGTATCCAGATACTTTTTGTAGAATAAATCCTTCACCACCAAACAAACCAGAACCTAATTTTTTCTGAAAATGCATAGAAAGTTGAACACTAGCTTCAGCTGCTAAGAAAGCACTTTTCTGGAAAATCATTTCATTTTCCGGACTGATTTGAAATGCTTTTATAGATCCTGGAAAACTAGAGGCGAAAGCGATTGTTCCGTTTCCACCTTGCGCAGTGTAAATATTTTGGAACATAGATTCGCCGGAAAACATTCTACCAAATGCTTTTCCGATACCACCATTGGTGCTCGTTTCCATAAGCATATTTGGTGACATCCAAGACATAGATCCTTTTTCAGTAATCATTTTTTCACCAGCTTCTAGATTACAGATAACAACTGGTAAAGTTTCTCCTTTGATTTGATATTGCATAGGCAATCTCCTTTCTGAAATAAAATTATAATAACTTACTTATAGTATTACTTAATGTGGCGAATTCTTGTAACGTAAGAACTTCTCCACGTATACTTGTACCTTTTCCAAGTGTTTCAATCGCTTCTGTAATAATCTCTTTTGAAAGATTTATTTCAGGAGAATTATTTAATCCATTGGCTAAAGTCTTTCTTCGCTGATTGAAAGATGCACGTATAATTTTAAACATAAGTTTTTCGTCTAAAACAGAAACGGGCGGTTCGGCATGTCGCTCTAAGCGAATTACCGCAGAAGCAACCTTAGGTCTTGGCATAAAACAATTTGGAGGAACATTGGCTACAATATAGGGTTTTGCGTAATATTGTACAGCCAAGGATAAAGCACCATAATCTTTTGTTCCTGGTCCGACTTGCATACGATCGGCAACTTCTTTTTGTACCATGACGGTAATGCTTGCAATAGGGACATTACTTTCAAATAATCCCATAATAATTGGTGTAGTAATATAATATGGTAAATTTGCAACAACTTTAATTGGTTTACCATTATTACGTTCTTGTGCCAAAGCACGTATATCTACTTTTAATACGTCGTCATTAATAATAGTGACGTTATCAAATTCGCTTAATGTATCAGATAAAATAGGTATAAGGGCCTTGTCTATTTCAACGGCAACAACCTCTCTAGCTGCAGAGGCTAAGTATTGTGTCATTGTTCCAATTCCTGGACCGATTTCCAATACAAAATCATCTTTTGTAATCTCTGCAGAAGAGATAATTTTATCTAATACATGTGTATCAATTAAAAAGTTTTGTCCAAATTTCTTTTGGAAAGAAAATTCGTATTTTTGTAATATTTCTATCGTATTTTGAGGATTGCCTAAAGTACATTTGGGCGTATTCATAAATTTCTATCTCCTAACATTTTTATCTTGGTATCAGTATAGCATAGGATTACTTTAATGTGTGCAGGAAATTCGTTTTGTTTCAAGCCATTCATAAATATCCATATAGATAGTTTGTCTGTCGTTTTCGTTTAGGATTTCGTGCCGGTCATTTTTATATAGTTTTAAGGAAACATCTTGTATACCACCATTTTTATATTTTTGAAAGATCGATTTTACCCCTTTTCCAAAGTTTCCAACAGGATCCTCTTCTCCAGCAATAAAAAAGATAGGGAGATGTTTGGGAATCTTTTTAAAGTTTTTGTCTTTTGCAAGATGTTCTATGCCCCTAAACATATGATAATAGCCGTTTACCGTAAAGATAAAGTTACAGCGTTCTTCACTTAAATAAGTATCTACATTTTTCGGATTCCGACTTAACCAATCCATTGTTGTACGAGATGGGGAAAATTTTTTATTATATCCACCAAATGCCATATTGTTTACAAAATTGCTTCTGTAATGCCATCCTTTAAATGTTGCAGTAATACGGCAGAAGATCTTGCCAAGTTTAATTAGGGAAAGAGGTTGGTTTCCAGTTCCCATAATAATTGCTCCGGATAGTCCTAAACCATGCATGGTAAGATATTGTCTTACTAGAAAAGATCCCATACTATGTCCCAGAAGAAAATAAGGAGTTGTAGGGTATTTTTCTTGTGTAAGTTGACGTAATTGATGTATATCTCCAATAACACATTCATTTCCTTTTTTTTCGTTAAAGTATCCCCAATCTTCTTTTGATTGTACAGAATCTCCATGTCCTAAGTGATCATGCCCGACAACATAATAACCGTGTTTGTTTAAAAAGTGTGCAAACTCATCATATCGGTCTATATATTCTACCATACCATGGGAAATTTGAAGTATAGCAGAAATATTTCCTTCTGGAATCCATTCAATTGCATGAATGTTCGTTTTCTTATCCTGCGACAGATAATAAAAATGCCGTTTCATAAATGTTATCTATCCTCCAGTTTGACATAATCTCGATAAGGGCATAAAGGGCGATAGGCAGGACGAATAATTTTATCTACATTTTTTAATTCTTCTAATCGGTGTGCACTCCAACCAACAATACGTGCAGCTGCAAAAATTGGAGTATATAGTTCTTTTGGAAGTCCAAGCATACCGTATACAAGTCCACTATAAAAGTCTACGTTTGCATTAACTCCTTTATAAATTTTACGTTTTTCTCCAATAACTTCAGGAGCAAGGCGCTCTACCATGGCATATAGGTTGTATTCTTTTTCACAACCTTTTTCTATAGCCAGACGTTTTACAAATCCTTTAAAGATATCTGCTCTTGGGTCTGAAATAGAATAGATAGCATGTCCCATACCGTAAATTAGACCTTTTTGATCAAATGCTTTCTTATCTAATAAATCATTTAAATATTGGCGAACAGCATCTTCGTCTTCCCAATCAGATACATGTTGTTTCATATCTTCAAACATTTGGGATACTTTAATGTTAGCACCACCATGTTTTGGACCTTTTAGAGAAGCAAGAGCTGCAGCAATTGTGGAATAAGTGTCTGTTCCAGATGAAGTAACAACATGTGTAGTGAAAGTAGAATTGTTACCGCCGCCGTGATCCATGTGTAGTACAAGTGCCATATCAAGAACAGTTGCTTCAAATTTTGTATACTGCTTGTCTTTGCGAAGCATCATTAGAATATTTTCTGCTGTAGATAGATTTGGAGATGGTGCATAAATAAATAAATCATCTCCACGTCTATAGTTGTAAGCATGATAGCCATAAACCATGAGCATAGGAAATTGGCTAATCAGATTCAGACATTGTCGCAAAACATTTGGAATAGAAGTATCATCTGCTTTTTCATCATAAGAATATAAATTCAAAATGGATCGAGAAAGACTATTCATCATATCTCTACTAGGTGCTTTCATAATGACATCCCTAACAAAATTAGGAGGGAGAGTTCTTCTTTCGATCAATGTTTCGTGGAAATCATTTAATTCTTTACTGTTTGGAAGATTTCCAAATAGTAGAAGGTATGCGGCTTCTTCAAATCCAAAATGTTTTGCATCCAAAAAACCGTTTACAAGATCTTTGATGTTGTATCCTCTGTAATATAAATTCCCTTCACATGGAACTTCTACACCATCGATTTCTTTCTTGGCGCAAACGTCAGAGATGTTTGTAAGACCTGCCAAAACGCCTTTTCCGTTTACATCACGGAGTCCACGTTTTACTTCATATTTAGTATATAATTCTTTGTCTATAGCGTTATTATTTGCACAGAGTTCTGCTAATTGTTGAATTTTAGGGGTGATTTCAAATAATACTTTGTCTATTGAATTTGCCATATATAAACTCCTTTCTCTGAAAAAATTTACTTTATTATACTAAATTGCGAATTATAATACAATTATTAAGTGAATAATTTTTAAACTTTCTTAAGGATTTTTAGATTAGACTCTTAAAAAATCCATGTTAATCTTGTATACTACAAAGGAGGTGATAGAAATGTTTAATATTTTAGTATGTGATGATGATAAAGAAATCGTAGAAGCAATTGAAATTTATTTAAAACAGGAAGGATATAATGTGTTGAAAGCCTATGACGGTGAAGAAGCATTAAAAGTTTTAAAAAAGGAAGAAAAGGTAGATTTATTAGTTATAGATGTAATGATGCCAAGGCTTGATGGTATTCGAGCGACATTAAAAATTCGTGAGGAAAATAGTTTGCCAATTATTATTTTATCTGCAAAATCAGAAGACGCAGATAAAATTTTAGGACTCAATGTAGGTGCGGATGATTATTTGACAAAACCATTCAATCCGTTGGAATTAGTTGCTAGGATAAAATCACAGTTAAGAAGATATACGAAATTAGGAAGTACAGTTGTACAAAATAGTAGTGCAGTATATACAGTAGGAGGATTATCTATTGATGATGATTTAAAAGAAGTAACTGTGGATGGAGAAGCAGTAAAACTGACGCCTATTGAATATAATATTTTATTGTTATTAATGAAAAATCAAGGAAAAGTTTTTTCTATCGACCAAATATATGAACGCATTTGGAACGAAGATGCAATTGGAGCTGATAATACAGTGGCAGTACATATTCGGCATATTAGAGAGAAGATTGAAATCAATCCGAAAGAACCGAGATATTTAAAAGTTGTATGGGGAGTTGGATATAAGATAGAGAAACTTTAGAAAGGGATGTTTATGAAGAAATGGTATAAATCAGCCTTTTGTAAAGGGATTTTAATATTGCTTACAGGAATCTCGTTCATATTAATGAGTGTTTGTTTAGCAATTGGATTAGCATATCCGGGAAATAATTATGAGGAATTATTTATAAAAAAGAGTGAAAGAAATTATGAAGATACAAGGGGATTTTCTATACAAGTTAAAAATGAAGCGCAGGAGTTACTCAAATTTTTAGAGAGTAAAAAGTTGATTGAAAAAGATGGAAAAGAAGATTTAACACAGTCTATTGTAATAGAAAATTTAGAAGACATGGTTGAATTAAAAAAAGGTGTAGGGGAGTTTAGTTTTCGTTTAGAAGATTTATTAAGCGAAACATCTGATCAAGAAGGTTATGAAATTGTTGTTGAAAAAACTCCAAGTGGAAAATATCAGTATAGAAAATTCAAAGAATTTATTCGTGAGGCAAGAGAAGAACAATATTTCTTTCCAACAGAGGCTACGAGTAAAAAGCAGCAGGCACAAATATTGAAGAAGATGGAAACGGACAAGTACCTTCCAGATGGAGAAGTACAAGATAAAGACGGAAAATTAGTTTATAAAAAAGTATGGTTTTTTGGACTCCCACTGGATACTTTAATAAAAACAACAGAAGGGAAAACACTTATAGAATTAGCGAATACTTCGGATAAATTTAATGGTTCATTAGAAAAGATGCAACAAGTTTTAAATGAAATGAAACAGGAAGTTTCCTTTTCAAAAGAACAGTATGATAGCTATAAATATTATTTTTCTCAAGGAAATACAAATCTTTCGTATCTTTATATAGATTATAATACGAGACGCTTAGAAACGAATCGAGACATTATATGGGAGAATATAGAAAATGGAAAAACGGATATGTTGGAAAAGAGCAAATATGTTGTAGTTGCACCTAAACTTGTCGATTGTACTACGAATATGGCAAAAGATGGCGTGGCGTTATCAGATTGGCAACATATGGTTGATTATACTATGACTTATCCGGAAAATTATCAATTGATTCTTTCGGTAGATACAAAATATCCAATACAGGATTCGTTTTATAATTGGGCAGAAGTATATGAACGATATGCACCATATGTGGATAATGTGATTGTTATAGGTGGTTATTCAATAGTACTTTTTCTTGTTGTAATTATTTGGTTGACTGCTGTTGCAGGACATTCAAACCAATATACAGAATTAGCATTGCATCGGTTTGATAAATGGAAAACAGAGATTTGGTCATGTTTTATGGTTGGTTTAGGTGCACCACTTGTGATAGAAGTAATACTAGTGCTAGACTATTACTTGAAACAGATAAAGCCATACGCGAATTCTTTTCATATGGAGCCATTGCGAGGTGGAAGAATCACTATTGCAACATTTATAGGAATTGGTGGAGTAACATTTGTAACAGGGATTTTATTTCTAATTGCATATTTAAGTTTAGTTAGAAGAATTAAGGCAAAAAATTTATGGAAAAATAGTATTTGTAAATGGTTCTTTCATTCACTTGCTCATCTGTATAGAAATCGGAGCAGTATTACACAAGTGGTAATAATAGGAAGTGTAATGTTGGTTATGAATCTTTTAATGATAACAAATTCAGGTTTTTTTATTCTTCTTGGAATTTCAGTTGATATATATATGATTATTAAGATTGCACAAAGAAGCATTGAAAAGGAAAAAATCAAAAAAGGAATTATACGTATTGCTAATGGAGATGCAAAATATAAGATTTCTTTGGAAGATTTTTCAAAAGATAGTCAAGAAGTAGCAGGACAGATTAATCGAATTGGAGAAGGAATTCAAAGTGCAGTGGAAAAGAGTTTGAAAGATGAGAGATTAAAAACAGATTTGATTACAAATGTATCTCATGATATTAAGACTCCACTTACTTCTATTATCAATTATGTAGGTTTATTGAAACAAGAGAAATTTGATGATCCAAAAGTGAAGAGATATTTGGATGTTTTAGATACAAAATCACAGAGACTAAAGACGTTGACAGAAGATGTTGTAGAGGCGTCTAAAATTAGTTCAGGAAATATTCATTTGGAATATGTCAGTCTAAATCTCGTTGAGATGATACATCAGACTACTGGTGAGTTTGCTGAAAAATTTGAAAAAAAAGATTTAAAAGCAATTGTGAATGTACCAGAAGAACCAGTTATTATCCGTGCGGATGGGCGACGCATGTGGAGAGTTATTGAAAATATTTATAATAATGCGGCTAAATATGCTATGGCATCGACGAGAATTTATGTAGATATGATTGCGAACGGTCAAGAAGTTGTATTATCTTTAAAAAACGTTTCTGAATATCCGTTAAATATTAGTGCAGATGAACTTACAGAAAGATTTATCCGTGGAGATGTTTCAAGAAGTACAGAAGGTAGTGGTTTGGGACTATCTATTGCTAAAAACTTAACGGAAATGCAAGGAGGAAAGTTTAAAATCTATATTGACGGAGATTTATTTAAAGTAACGATTACTTTTCCGCAAATATGTTCAACTGTTACAAAAGAGATAGAAATGTAACAAAATTATGAAGAAAAGGCGAGGAATTCTAAAATATTCCTTGTCTTTCTTGCGTTTGAGACGGATAGGCATTACAATATTATGTGATTAAATTTTAAAGAGGTATTTATGGAAGAAATTAGAAATATTTTAGAGGAAAGTTTACATATAGATTTCATACAAGCGATAATAAGTAACCCGAAAAAAAAGGGAGGAATAATAAAGATAAAAGTCCGTCCAATTATCGTGAAAGGGGAACTTTTATTCCAATGCGAAATTTTTGAAAATAAGCAAGCATTTCATAAAAATTATAATAGAGAAGAAACTATTTTGTATTTAGTAGGAAAGATGGAAGAATTTAAGCAGATGCAGTTAGAAACAAAACAATTACAATACACTGTTTTGGTTAGCAAAAAAGGAAAAGTAACTGTGAAACAAAAAAAACAAGTAGGATGTGTGAAGGAAGTTGATTTATCACATAATCGTTCCAAAAAATATATTTTGCAAGAAGGAAAAAGCGTTCCTTTTTTATATGACTTAGGTGTGATGACAAAAGAAGGAAAAGTTGTTAAAACACGTTTTGATAAATTTAGACAAATAAATCGTTTTTTAGAATTTATTGAAGATATATTACCTCAATTGAATAAAGAACGCGAAATTACCATTTTAGATTTTGGATGTGGAAAATCATATTTAACATTTGCGATGTACTATTATTTACATGAACTAAAAGAGTATGATGTGCGGATTATCGGATTGGATTTAAAAAAGGAAGTAATTCAACATTGTAATGAATTGAGTGAAAAATATGGATATGAGAAACTAAAGTTTTTAGAAGGAAATATTGCAGATTACACAGGAGTGAATGAGGTGGATATGGTTGTAACACTTCATGCTTGTGATACGGCAACAGATTATGCATTAGCAAAAGCAATCGGTTGGAATGCAAAAGTTATTTTATCTGTACCATGTTGTCAGCATGAGGCCAATAGTCAAATAAAGAATGAAGTGCTAGAGCCAATTTTGAAGTATGGTTTAATTAAGGAAAGGATTTCAGCTCTTGTGACAGACGCACTTAGAGCAGACTATTTAGAAAAAGAAGGATATGAGGCGCAGATTTTAGAGTTTATTGATATGGAACATACGCCTAAAAATATTTTGATTCGTGCGATAAAAACTGGGAAGAAGGGAAAAAACACAGAAAAGATTGAAGAGTGTGAAGAACAGTTAAATCTTTCGTTGACCTTGAAAAAACTATTAGAACATAAAGGGGAAGTATAGATGAAGAAAAAGATAATAGCAGGAAGTGTAATAGCTGTTATCGTTATTGTAGCAGCTGTTATTTTGGGTATAGTTTTTAATAATAAAATCACAGAGAAGACGGGACAAATGGAAAAAGCAAGTCTTCCAGTCATTTCCTTTCAGGAAGGAAAATATAAGGTTAATACACTTTTAGGGTATACAGAAAGCATAGATATTGCATCAACAAGGGATATGGTTTTACCAGTTTCGGTAGGCACTACTGTACAAGCTGATATATCTGGATATGAGGGAACAATCAAATCACTTACTTATGAAATATGTACACTTGACGGGAAGGAAAGTATTAAACAGCATACAATTAAAAAAGTGAAAGATCATGTTCGGATGGAATTTGGAGATACAATTTCAGATGGAGAAGAGAAAATTTTAAAGATAAAATTAACATTGGATAATGGAAAGGATGTTTTTTATTACACGCGAGTGTTAAAGGCGACGGAATTGCATGTACAGCAATGCTTAGAATTTGCAGATGATTTTCATAAGAAAACATTTGATCCAGAACAAGTAAATACATTAAAACCAAGATTGGAAAGAAGAACAAATACAAATTTAAATTCACTTCAGAAAGTAAATTTGAATTCCGATATAAAGCAAATTGGTTGGAACGGCTTAAAGCCGGAGATAGTTGGTGATGTGGAGTGGCAAATTAAAGAGAGCACAGAAACATATACTTCCATTTATCTTAAGTATCAAGTGAAATGTAAAACAGGAGAAGAAAACAATTTATATAATGTGACTGAATTTTTTAAAGTGCGTTTTATTAAAGGAAAAGGATCATTAGAAGATTATGAGCGTACAATGAATGAGGTGTTTTTAGGAAAAGAGAGTGATTTTTCAGCAAAAGGAATTGAACTTGGAATCGCGGAAGAAAATGTTCAGTATATTTTAAATGAAAAGGAAAATATGATTTCTTTTGTTCAAGAAAGAGAAGTATGGAGCTATAATAAAGAAAAAAATCAGGCTTCTCTCATTTTTAGTTTTGCAGATGAAAAGAATAATGATATTCGAAGTAAAAATGATAATCATAAAATCAATCTAATTTCTATGGATGATAAGGGAAATTTAACGTTTGTTGTGTGTGGATATATGAATCGTGGAATGCACGAGGGACAAGTTGGAGCGAGCATCTATTATTTTAATAGTGAAAATAATTATGTGGAAGAGAAAACATTTATTCCAAGTGGAAAATCAGGTGAAATTGTAGCACAAAATTTGATACAACTTGCTTATTATAGTAAAGAGGGAAATAAGCTATATGTAATGTTTGAAGGAACTTTGTATGAGATTGATTTAGAAACACAAAAACGCTCTGTATTAGTAAAAAATTTGGAAGAAGGGCAATATATTGTTTCGAGTGATGGAAAACATATTGCATATCAGTCAAATGGAAAATTAACAGAAGCAACAGAGATAATTATTCATAACCTGCAAAATGGAAAGAAATATAAAGTAAAAGCAGAAAATGGAGAAATTATTCGCCCACTTACATTTGTTTTGGGAGATGCAGTTTATGGAATTGGTAAGAAAGATGATATTGGAAAAAATGTATCTGGTAATCAGATTATTCCATTATATAAAGTTGAAATTCGAAATCAGAAAAATAAAGTAGTAAAATCTTACCAAGAAGAGGAAACTTATGTTGTTAACGCAAAAACAGAACATAATATGATTACGTTGGAAAGAGTGAAAAAAAATGGAAATATGTATTCTAACATCACTCAACATTACATCACAAATAATAAAGAACAAGAAGAACCTTCTGTTACAATTGAAACAGATACATCTGAAACAAAGGGAAGAGTAACAAGATTAGAAGATACGAAAATGTCATTAACAGGAACGCCAAAATGTCTTGAGAAGAAACCGTTATTGAAGAAAAAACCAGTAGTGATTGAATTTAATTTAGTAGACGACGAAGAAGGTTACTATGTTTATGGAAGAGGGAAATTACAGGGAATTTATAAAACAGCAGGGGCTGCTATTGTGAAAGCAGACACAGTACGAGGAGTGGTGGTTACTTCTAAACAGACAAAAGTTTGGGAACGAGGAAATAGACAACTTCGATATAATATAGAAAATACATCTGCATTTGCTACACAAGCAGGAGAAACTTCTCTTCAAGCAAGTTTAAGACAGGTATTAGAATATGAAGGGAAAAAAGTGAATGTAGCAAAAGAAATGCAAAATGGGAAATCTGCTTTAGAGATTTTAAATCAATATTCAGGAGGAGAAGCAGTAGATTTAAGTGGTTGTACGGTAGAGCAGTTATGCTATTTAATTGGAAAAGGAACTCCGGTTATTGGGATGACAGGAACAAATACTGCAATTTTGTTAGTTGGGTATGATGATAAGATGATTACCTATTTAAATCCGAATACTGGCAAAAAACCTACGGAGGCCATAGCGGTTATTCAAAATATGGTAAAGGGAAGTCAAGGAATTTTCTTTGGATATGTAAAATAAAATGTATAAAAATAAGTCGTTGATTTTATGTCAACGACTTATTTTATTAAGAAATCATTTTATTATTTTTGAAAATAATATATTCATATTTAGAAAGAGCCTTTAATACAATCATTCCTAATACACCGCAAGAAATGATTTCTCCAAGTCCTACTGTAAGCATCATAAATGGGATTGGGAGAGGTACTCCGTATCCGTATGCTAAAACAAATGGGACAACAAGTGTATTGGCGATAATTGGTGGAAGTGGAGCGAGAAAAGGACTTTTTTTACGTAAAGCATATGTAAAGCAAGCAGCGATAAGCGTTGCTAAACTTCCAAAAATAATATCTGGGATAATTGCTCCACCTAAAATGTTTCCAATAAGGCATCCAATAAACAATCCAGGAATTGCTGCAGGTGTAAAAAATGGAAGAATCGTGAGGGATTCTGCTATTCTAACCTGAACTTCTCCAAAGCCAAATGGTGCAAAGACTACTGTCAACACCACATAGATTGCAGCAATCATTGCTGCTTGTGTCAAAAATGTTACTTTCTGGTTTTTCATATTCAATTCTCCTTTAGTTTTGTTTTACGTGTGGAAGGTCACGAACACACGATTCATTTTACGCCGGGAATCGGCGAAATCTTA
Organism: Faecalimonas sp.; assembly: GCA_029264305.1. GTDB lineage: Bacteria > Bacillota > Clostridia > Lachnospirales > Lachnospiraceae > Faecalimonas. The sequence goes on from JARICA010000019.1 coordinate 36,889, forward strand.
GTAAGACCTTGTTTAACGTTACAATCATATATCATGGCTGTAAAATTTTCAAGGTTTTTCTTATTTTTGATATATTTATTCCTTATATTGAACCGTTTATTTTCACCTGATATAATCCATTTAATATTTTCGAGTTCATTTAGGAAAAGGAGGAGTTAGCACCATACAAAAAGAAAAAGAGAAGGGCTGTCAAAAAAGTGCTATTATTTTATGCAATTTTTCTTATGAAAGGGGAAAAAATAAGGGTAAAATGGAATCGGAAAAAATACTAAGTTGGCGTGATAAAGAATAGAAATATAAAATGAAATAAAAATTAGTTAAAAAATATATTGTTATTCGTAATTGCGATAAAATGGAAAATAAGGTATACTATAGAGAATAGTGAGAATAATTGTCCAGAAGTTTTTGGAAGGATAATTAAATATAAAAAGGAGTTGGGAAAATGGAATTAATAACAGTAAGAGAATTATATAAAAATCGTGAGCAGTATTTAGATAAAGAAGTGAGCGTTGGCGGTTGGGTAAGAAGTATTCGTGATTCCAAAACGTTTGGATTTATCGTTGTGAATGATGGATCATTTTTTGAAACATTGCAGGTCGTATATCATGATACAATGGAAAATTTTGCAGATATTTCTAAATTAAATGTGGGTGCGGCAATTATTGTAAAAGGTACATTAGTAGCAACACCACAGGCAAAACAACCATTTGAAATTCAGGCAACTGAAGTAGTCATTGAAGGAGCATCGGCACCAGATTACCCATTACAGAAGAAACGTCATAGTTTTGAGTATTTAAGAACAATTGCACATTTACGTCCAAGAACAAATACATTTCAAGCTGTATTTCGCGTTCGTTCTTTAATTGCGTATGCAATTCATCAGTTTTTCCAAGAAAGAGGATTTGTATATGTTCATACACCAATTATTACAGGAAGTGACTGTGAAGGTGCTGGGGAAATGTTTAGAGTAACAACTTTAGATATGGATAACCTTCCAAAGAATGAAGATGGAACAGTAGATTATAGTCAAGATTTCTTTAATAAAGAAACAAGTCTTACTGTAAGTGGGCAGTTAAATGGTGAAACATATGCGCAAGCATTCCGTAACATTTATACATTTGGACCTACATTTAGAGCAGAAAACTCTAATACGACAAGACATGCAGCAGAATTTTGGATGGTAGAACCAGAGATTGCATTTGCGGATTTAGATGATGATATGATGCTTGCAGAAGCAATGTTAAAATATATTATTAATTATGTATTAGAAAATGCACCAGAAGAAATGAATTTCTTTAATTCTTTTGTTGATAAGGGACTTTTGGAACGTTTACATAATGTTGCTAACTCAGAATTTGCTCGTGTAACATATACAGAAGCAATCGAATTATTGGAAAAAAATAATGACAAATTTGATTATAAAGTTTCATGGGGAGCAGATTTACAGACAGAACACGAACGTTATCTTACAGAAGAAGTATTTAAACGTCCTGTTTTTGTAACAGATTATCCGAAAGAAATCAAAGCATTTTATATGAAAATGAACGATGATAATAAGACAGTAGCAGCAGTAGATTGTCTTGTTCCAGGAATCGGAGAGATTATTGGGGGAAGCCAAAGAGAAGATGATTATAATAAGTTATTAGCTCGTATGGAAGAAATGGGATTGAAACCAGAAGAATATCAATTCTATTTGGATTTGAGAAAATATGGTTCTACAAGACATGCAGGATTTGGGCTTGGATTTGAACGTTGTGTAATGTATTTGACAGGTATGTCTAATATTAGAGATGTTGTGCCATTCCCAAGAACAGTAAATAACTGCGAATTATAAGAGGAAGAATGGGGCGTGGGAAAAGTGAATTTCCACGCCCTTTTGTATAAGAGAATTAAGAGGAAAAGAGTATGAATATTTTAGTAGTTGATGATGAAAGAGAAATTGCAGATGTAGTTGAACTCTATTTGCAAAGTGATCAATATCATATTTATAAGTTTTACACAGGACAAGAAGCATTGGATTGCATAACAAATACAAAAATAGATTTGGCACTTTTAGATGTAATGCTACCAGATATTGATGGATTTGAAATTTTGAAAAAAATTCGAGAAAAGTATACATTTCCAGTAATTATGCTTACAGCAAAAGTTGAGTATATGGATAAGATTACAGGGTTGACTTTAGGTGCGGATGATTATATTCCAAAACCATTTAATCCACTTGAGTTAGTTGCTCGTGTAAAAGCCCAGTTAAGACGATATACGCAATATAATGATATGGGGAAAAATGAAGGAAATATCATTGATTTTGGTGCTGTATTTTTAAATAGAACTTCCCATGAATGTATTTATTACGATAAAGAATTGACGTTAACACCAATTGAATTTGATATTCTTTGGTTACTATGTGAAAATAGAGGGAGAGTAATCAGCTCTGAAGAGTTATTTAGAACAGTGTGGAAAGAACAGTATTATAAAAATAGTAATAATACAGTAATGGTTCATATTAGACATTTGAGAGAAAAAATGAGCGAGCCGACAGGTAAGTCGGATTTCATTAAAACCGTATGGGGAGTTGGATATAAAGTTGAGGAATAAATACCGAAAGTTAAAATTAAGTGTTTTATTACAGACTGTATTTGTGACAGCGTTGACAGTATTGGTGGGAACATTTCTTTTGAATTATGTTATCGATGGTATATATAATGAAAGTTTTGGGAAAATTTTCGTAGATGTACTGATGAATATGGGAGTGGAAAGAGAAACTGCAATACATTGGTATTGGAAGTTTATCGGAAATAATAAAGACTTGTTTATGATGGTAGGTTTTTTATCTTTATTTGCTCTATTATTTTATATTGCTCTATCAAAAATGACAAATTATCTTCATCAAATTGAAGAAGGAATTGAAAATATTATTTCGGATTCTACGGAGCCAGTACATTTGATTACAGAATTACATCCTATTGAAAAGCGACTGAATGAAATTAAAGAAACCCTAAAGAAAAGAGAAATGGAAGCAATTGAAGCAGAAAATCGGAAAAATGATTTAGTGGTTTTTCTTGCACATGATTTAAAAACGCCATTAACTTCAATTGTAGCATATTTAAGCATGATTGATTCCCATCCAGAAATGTCAGAAGAAGAGAGAGCGAGATATACACATATTTCGTTGGAAAAGGCAATGCGACTGGGAGAACTAATTAGTGAATTTTTTGAAATTACAAGATTTAATTTACAAAATATTGAATTAGAAAAAGTGGAATTAAATTTAAGTATGATGTTAGAACAGTTGGCAGATGAATTGTATGGAGTTTTACGAGAAAAAAATCTTTTGTGTAAAGTATATACAGAAGAAAATCTTGTCGTTGAGGGAGATCCTGACAAGTTGGCAAGGGTATTTGATAATATTTTGAGAAATGCTATTACATATTGTTATCCAGATACTCTTATAGAGATCAAGGCAAAAGATACAGATGATTATATTGAGATTGTATTTATTAATAGAGGTAAACAAATTCCGCCAGAAAAATTAGATAGATTGTTTGAAAAATTTTATCGTGTAGATAATGCTAGGTCAAGTTCTACAGGCGGTGCTGGATTAGGATTAGCGATTGCAAAAGAAATTGTAGAGTTACATTCAGGGACAATATGCGCAGAAAGTAATGAAGAGCAAACAAAATTTATTGTGAGTTTACCGAAAGGGGAAAAAGATGAAGTTTATTCATATAGCAGACGTGCACTTGGGGGCAAAGGCAGACGCAGGAAAAAAGTATAGTGCAAATCGTGGGAATGAAATTTGGGAAAGTTTTGCAAAAGTGATTGAGATATGTGAACAAAAAGAAATAAATTTATTGCTTATATCTGGGGATTTGTTTCATAGGCAACCACTGTTACGAGAATTGAAGGAAGTGGATTACCTTTTTTCTAAATTAACAACAACGAAGGTTGTCTTTATAGCAGGAAATCATGATTATGTTAAGTGGAATTCATACTATAGGACATTTCGATGGAGTAAAAATGTATTTCCACTTTTGAGTGATCGATTAAGTTGTATAGAATTTCCAGAGTATGATACAGCTATTTATGGTTTTAGTTATTATCAGAGAGAAATTACAGATAGAAAATATGCAAAAGCAAATGCTTGGAAGAAGCAAAAAAATGAAATTCTTTTAGCACATGGAGGAGATGAGAAACACATCCCAATTAATAGAAACGAATTGATTTCTTTAGGATATGATTACATTGCACTAGGACATATACACAAACCTATGACTATTGAAAAAAATAGAATAGTTTATCCAGGGGCACTAGAGCCTATTGATAAAAATGATGTAGGTGTACATGGGTATATAGAAGGACAGATTAAAGGTGGTGTGGTTACAACAAGATTTGTGCCATTTGCTTTACGAGAATATGTGCACATGTGTTTAGAAATAGATGAGACTGTAACGAATATGCAGTTGAGAGAAATTATAAAAATATCTATAGAAAAACGGGGAATAAAAAATATGTATAAAATTATTCTTAAAGGGTTTAGAAATGCAGATATTGAATTTGATGTTTCTAATACCGATCCGTTTGGAAATATTTTAGAAATTGTTGATAAGACAAAACCGGCATATCACTTTGAAGAGTTGAAAGAGAAAAATAAGGACAATTTACTTGGAAAGTATATTGAAAGTATGGGAAATTGTGAATTAGATAGTTTAGAATATATGGCTCTTTATGAAGGAGTGTCGGCACTTTTGGAAACAAAGAAGGGATAACAAAGGAATGAAGTTACTGGAAACCATTATAAAAAACTTTGGGAAAATTTCAGGGAAATCATGGAAATTTACAGAAGGAATAAATGTGATATATGGTGAAAATGAATCTGGAAAGACAACTTTGTATACATTTATTAAAAGTATGTTTTTTGGTTTGGAACGAGGGAGAGGACGAGCATCTTTAAATGATGAGTTTAGTCAGTATGAACCCTGGGAAAACCCTAATTTTTATGCAGGAATATTACGTTTTTCATGTGGAAATAGAAAATTTCGTCTAGAACGAAATTTTGATAAATATTCTAAAAGTGTAAATCTGATTTGTGAAGATGATGGAGAAGAGCTATCTGTGGAAAAAGGAGATCTGCAAATTCTCCTTGAAGGACAAACATTGGATATGTTTGAAAATACAGTTTCTATAGGACAATTGAAGGCTAAGACAGATCAAAGTCTTGCAAGCAGACTTCAAGACTATGCTACGAATTATTATACAACAGGCGATGGAGAAATCCATTTAGAGGAAGCGTTGAAATATTTAAATAATAAAAAGAAAGAAATAGAGAAACAATTTAAAGAAGAATTAATAAAAGTAGATAGAAAACGTGAAGAGGTTGCCTTAGAATCATCTTATGTTTGGAGAGATATTCATAAAATAGAACAGAAATTAGAAGCAATAGATGAAGAAATTAAAGTAAAAGAATTACAAGAAAAGAAGAAAGAGGAAAAACCTAAATGGAGAGTGCATCCTATGGAAGTACTTGGCATTTTAGTTTGTTTTATGGCCATTATTATTTTTATTCCTCGTCCTTGGAATTATCTTATTGTAATTGTGGGAGCTTTGGCAGAAGGGATTTATATTTGGAATAGAATGAAAGAAGGCGGAAAAAACGAGGAAGATATTGAAAATGAAAATACCATTCGAAAATTGCGCTGGGAAAGAAATCATGTTTTTGAGGAACTAAAAGAAAAGCAAGTGCAACATAGTAATCTTGAAGAACAGTTGGAAGAATTACAAGAAGAAAACGAAGAGCATAAGGATTGGAAACGAAAAAAAGAGGCAATTGATTTGGCTGCCGCAAAATTAGTTGAAGTTTCAAAATGTATGCAAAAAAGTCTAGGACAGGTATTAAATGAAAAAACTTCTGAGATTATTCAGCAGATCACAGGTGGAAAATATAAGCGTTTGCTTATAGAGGATAATTTGAAAATAAGTTTATTGACAGAAGAGAAAAAGATTCCTATTGAAAGAGTAAGTCGGGGAACGATAGAGCAAATTTACTTTGCATTGCGTATGGCATCTATTGAAATTATGACAGAAGAAGATTTTCCAGTTATTTTAGATGAAACATTTGCATTTTATGATGAAAAGAGATTACAGTATACTTTGAAATGGTTATCAGAAAATAAAAAGCAGGTGTTATTATTTACCTGTCAGAAACGAGAAGAAGAATTATTAGAAAAAATGGGAATTTCATATACACATCATGAATGTAGATAATAAAAAGATTGCACTTTTGTGCAATCTTTTTATTATCTATTCTATTAGATTTAGATACGTTCTCCGTTACGATACTTTTCAACTATATGTTGAATACGTTCGTTTGGACTTAAAATAGAACTTAAAGAACCATCATGATTTAATGTATCGATAACTAAAGCAATATATTTGCTCATATCACAGTTAATATAATATGGTTTACTTAATAATTCAGGTGTTTGATAAATTAAGTTTGTTGTTAAAATACCATGAATAATACCGTCTTCATATGCTTTATCAAATTTAGCAAGACCATTTGTAAATAAACCAAATGTTGCAGCAGCAAAGATACGTTTGGCTTTTCTTCGTTTCAATTCAGTCGCAACATCAATAATACTATCACCAGAAGAAATCATATCATCAATGATAATAACATCTTTTCCTTCTACATCAGAACCTAAAAATTCATGTGCAACAATAGGATTACGTCCATCTACGATTTGTGTGTAATCGCGACGTTTATAAAACATACCCATATCAAGACCAAGAACGTTTGCAAGGTAAACAGCACGGCTTGTACCACCTTCATCAGGGCTAATTGCCATCATATGTTTGCTATCAATTTGTAAATCAGGAACTGCACGCAAAAGTCCTTTAACAAATTGATAAGTTGGACGAATTGTTTCAAATCCACTAAGTGGAATTGCATTTTGTACACGAGGGTCATGCGCATCAAATGTAATAATGTTATCTACACCCATGTAAACAAGTTCTTGTAAAGCAAGAGCACAGTCTAATGATTCTCGACTACTTCTCTTGTGTTGGCGGCTTTCGTAAAGGAATGGCATAATAACATTGATGCGACGTCCTTTTCCACCAATTGCAGCAATAATTCTTTTTAAGTTTTGGAAATGATCATCAGGTGACATATGATTTTTATGACCTGAAAGAGAGTAAGTTAAACTATAATTACAAACATCAACCATAAGATATAAATCTTTACCTCTTACAGATTCATTGATAATTCCTTTTGCTTCTCCAGAACCAAAACGTGGAACTTTTGCATCAATAAGGTAAGAGTCTTTTTTGTATCCTGTGAAAACTTCAGATGTAGATATATCTAGCGTGCTTTCATTACGCCATTTTACAAGATAATCATTTACCTTATTTCCTAGTGCTTGGCAGCCATCAACAGCAATAATACCAAGAGCTCCTACAGGGATGTTTTCTAAGTTGCGTTCTTTTCGGTGTAACATTAGTTTGCCTCCATATTCATTAGTTTCTTCTTTAGGCGAATATCATCGCCTATAAGTTTTAAAAGTTTGTAGTTACTTGTAATGCGTGAGAATGTACGCTGTGAATAATAATCTGAAAAAGTTTCCAATGCAAGATTTGTTGAAATAATTGTAGATTTTTTTTTCAGAAGGCGTTCATTCAAGCATAAAAATAATTGTGAAGTAGTAAATGAATTAGATAATTCAGTTCCTAAATCATCAATAATTAGCAAATCACAGTCGAAGATATGAGAATTCATCACTTCGGCAGTTTCATCTCTTCCGAATTTACTTTTTTCAAAGATGTTAAAAAGTTCAAATGCAGTAAAATAAATTACAGAATGAGATTTATCAATAAGTTCTTTTGCGATGCAGTTCGAGAGAAACGTTTTTCCTACCCCTGTATCTCCATAGAGAAACAGGTTTTCAAAATTTTCATTAAAATTTTCTACAAACTCAAGACAAGTTTGATAAGCTTTTTTAATAGCGGTCAATGAGGATAGACCACTTTTTGCATCAACAAAATTATCAGAATAGTAATCAAAAGAAAAAGTATCAAAATTTTCTTTTTTTAGAATCTCTTTCAGATTAGATTGGGTATATAAAAGATCAATAGTTGCTTGTCTAAAGCAAATACATTTTTCGTTACCAATATAACCTGTATCTTTGCACAATGCACATTCATAAACAGGTTCAAGATAATTTTCTGGATATCCATTTTTTATAAGTAAATCCGATTTTTCTTGACAAAGAGTATTTAATTGTACACGAAACTCTTCTAAAGCGTGAATATCTCCATCAAGAAACTTACGGGCATATTTTACTCCAAGCATAGAAATAGAATCCTCAAGGTTCTTAAACTTGGGAATCTTTTCATAAATTTCATTATAGCGTTTCGTTAAAATATTTTGACTATGTAACTGCTTCTGTTCATAGTTACGCATAATCATATCATGTTGAGCGTTTTTTAATGCCACGATACTCTCCTTTAATTATTGATTTAAAAGTTGTTTTTCCAAAGAATCATAATCATAAGTACGACCTTCAAAGTTGTTAAATTTATTCTTTACAACAGGTCTTGTCTCTGCTCTTCTATGAATTACTGTTTGTCTATGAGCAGAATCTAGGCGTTGTAAATCAGCAAGATGATGCACGTTGGACGTAATCCATTTTTTTAAAATAGAATCGGTATATTCAAAACTTGGTTGGTGCAGTTTTGCCATTGTGCGATTACATGCTTCGATGATTAAATCTAGAGTAAATCCATATTCTTCTGTCCATTTTTTGATATAAGCTAATTCTGGTGCGGCAGCAGAACGTCCTTTAATTCCAAAAGCATTTAAAATTGAATAGCAGTTTTTGTTATAAAATTTTGAACTATTTCTTGCTTCTTCTACCGTTGTGATATTTTCTTCTGACCATGCAAGAGCTACTTTTTGAATATAATGGATACTTTTGTGTCCATTTTCCACACAGTATTCAATTAGGTATTCTACAAGTTCTGCAGAAAAATGCAAGTTGTCATAAAAATAAGTGATGGATTCAATATCTGTTGCTGATAATGTTTTTCCAAGATACTGTTCAGCAATAAATAACAAAGATTTTAATTCTTTCCGATTCTTAACTTGTTCAATATTAGAATTCTTTGTAGAAGGTTTTTCCTCGGTAAGTTTTTCAGGTATAACAATTGGTGTTGGTTCAGTAATAGGAGTGAGTTCTTCAATAGTACTTTCATTCTCCGTCTCAGTTGGTATACCACCTACGTTAATACTGTCAATTTCGTTATTAGAAGTATAAGTAAGAGTAATCAATCCTTCTTTTTCCCAGTATTTTAAAGCACGCAAAATATCCTTTTCTGTATTCTCAAGGCAATCAGCAATAGTAGAGATTGTCACAGTGGTACATGGATTTTGCAAATGACGAAGCAATAGCAGATACACTTTCACATATTCGCCATTTGCACGTGCCATATAATTATCTATAAAATCATTTTCAATACATGTAGAATTCATCTGAAGATGATTGTGTAATTTTAATGCTTTCATTGTATCTTTACCCCTTCAAAAAGTAAGTTCTTCTTCGTTCGTATGCGTATTATAACACTATATTAGCATAGGACAAAGAACTTTTCGGTGGAAAACTTAGCTTTTTTGTGGATAAAAAAAATGTGGATAATGTGGATAACTATGTGGAAAGTAATGATTCTCCAATGTTTACAACGTCTCCAGCACCCATAGTTATCAACAAATCATCGGGGATACAGTGTTTAAGCACAAAATTTTCCACTGATTTAAAATCAGGAAAATAGTGTGCATCTGTTCCTAATTTTTGAATTTCTTCAGCAAGAATTTCGGAAGACATTCCTAAAGTATCTGTTTCTCTAGCTGCGTAAATATCAACAAGGAGGACATGATCTGCTAGAGAAAGAGCTTCTGCAAATTCATGGAAAAAGGCCTTCGTCCTTGTATAAGTATGTGGTTGGAAAATACACCAAGTTTCTCTGTGTGGATAATGTTTTACAGAAGAAAGTGTAGCTGTAATTTCTGTAGGATGATGTGCATAATCATCAATAATTGTAAATCCATTTTTTTCGCCTTTGTATTCAAAGCGTCTATCTGTTCCAGAGAAAGATAAAAGTCCTTTTTTTATTGAAGTTAAAGGAACTTCTGTAAGTTCTCCTACTGCGATAGCTGCAAGAGCATTAGATATATTGTGATCTCCTGTAACAGAAAGAGAGATGCGATCAATAAATTCTCCAAAACGGAAAAAGTCAAAAGAAGGACAACCTGTCTCATGGTAAGAGATATTTTTTGCACAATAATCATAATCGCCGTTTAGACCATAAGTTAAGATACGACAAGTAAGTCCATCTGTGATAGAATTTATATTTTTAATTTCACCGTTAATTACAAGAGTGCCTTCCTCATTTTGAGGGAGTAATTGTGCAAAACGATGGAAAGAGTGACGAATATCGTGAATATCTTTAAAAAAGTCCATATGATCTTCTTCCACATTTAAGATAACACTTATCTTTGGAAGAAAGTGTAAAAAACTATTTGTATATTCACAAGCTTCAGTAACAAATATGCCTGAATTACCTACACGAATATTTCCATTAATTGCTTTTAAGATACCACCAACAGAAATAGTAGGATCTTTTTCTCCAGCTAAAAGGACATGAGATAACATGGAAGTGGTAGTTGTCTTTCCATGTGTCCCGGAAACGGCGATCGGACATTCGTAGTTTGTCATCAATTGTCCAAGAAGTTCGGCACGAGATAACATTGGGATATTTTGACGAACAGCTTCTGCAAATTCTTCATTATCTTCATGAATAGCAGCTGTATAAATGACAACATCAATACCGCTAACAATATTGGCTGCTTTTTGTCCGTAAAAAATATTGGCACCTTTTTTAGTGAGATGTTGCGTAAGAGAAGATTCCTTATTGTCTGACCCAGAAACAGTAAAGGATTCTTTTAATAAAATTTCAGCCAAACCACTCATACTGATTCCACCGATACCGATAAAATGCACATGGATTGGCTTTTTAAAATCAATTTTATACATAAAAATGCTCCCCATTCTTTTTTTTACATTTTTTAACATATTTTATAGTCTACGATTATATTATAACTATTGTAGGATAAAATGCCAAGCCATTTCTTTTTGTCATAATTGTATGAAAAAAGAAAAAAACATTCAAAGAAATTGTAAAAAATGTTCACGGATGGGTTTGTGTGTGATATAATAAAATTATTATTACTGGAAGGGGCGATGACATGATAAAAAAGGAAATGATAGCAATGCTTTTAGCAGGCGGACAAGGAAGTAGACTTGGCGTTTTAACAGCAAAAGTAGCGAAGCCTGCAGTTTCGTTTGGTGGAAAATATAGAATTATAGATTTTCCGTTAAGTAACTGTATCAACTCTGGAATTGATACAGTAGGGGTATTGACGCAGTATCAACCATTAAGATTAAATACACATATTGGAATTGGGATACCATGGGATTTAGATCGCAATGTAGGAGGAGTAACGGTATTACCTCCGTATGAAAAAAGTACAAGTAGTGAGTGGTATTCGGGAACAGCAAATGCTATTTATCAAAATTTGGATTATATGAGTGCATACAATCCAGATTATGTCTTGATTTTGTCTGGAGATCATATTTATAAAATGGATTACGAAGTAATGTTGGATTTTCATAAAGAAAATAATGCAGATGTTACTATAGCAGCAATGCCAGTGCCATTAGAAGAAGCAAGTCGTTTTGGTATTGTAATTACGGATGAAGAAGGAAAAATTGAAGATTTTGAAGAGAAGCCAGCACAGCCAAGAAGTAATTTAGCGTCTATGGGAATTTATATTTTTAGTTGGCCAGTTTTAAAGCAGGCTTTGCAAGATTTATCAAGTCAGCCAAATTGTGATTTTGGAAAACATATTATTCCATATTGTCACAGCAAAAATCAGAGATTATTCGCATATGAATATAATGGATATTGGAAAGATGTTGGAACATTAAGTTCGTATTGGGAAGCGAACATGGAATTAATCGATATTATTCCAGAATTTAATTTATATGAAGAGTTTTGGAAGATTTATACAAATTCGGGTGTACTTCCACCGAATTATGTTTCGGATCAATCAGTGGTTGAAAGAAGTATTATTTGTAATGGTGCTAGTGTTTATGGTGAGGTACATAATTCCATTTTAGGTTCAAGGGTACGTATTGGAAAAGGAACAATCATAAGAGATTCCATTATTATGAATGAAACAGAAATTGGCGAGAATTGTGTGGTGGACAAAGCAATTATTGCAGAAACCGTAAAGATTGGAAATAATGTTACTATCGGAATAGGAAGTGACAAGCCAAATAAAATGCGTCCAGATATTTATAATTCAGGATTGACAACAATAGGAGAAAAAAGTGTAATCCCGTCGGATGTACAAATAGGAAAAAATACCGCCATTAGTGGTGTGACATCAAAAGAAGATTATGTAGGTGGAGTGCTTGAAAGTGGTGAAACATTAATAAAGGCAGGTGAAAGATAGGTATGAGAGCAGTAGGTATTATTTTAGCAGGTGGAAATAACAATAGAATGAAAGAACTGACGGATAAACGTGCAGTTGCAGCAATGCCGGTTGGGGGAAGTTATAGGTGTATTGATTTTGCACTTAGTAATATGACTAATTCCAATATACAGAAAGTTGCAGTATTGACTCAGTATAACGCACGATCTTTAAATGAACATATGAATTCATCAAAATGGTGGAATTTTGGAAGAAAACAAGGTGGTTTATATGTTTTTACACCTACTATTACAAAAGATAACGGATACTGGTATAGAGGAACAGCAGATGCAATTTATCAAAATCTTGATTTTTTGAAGAAATCACATGAACCATATGTCATTATTACTTCAGCAGATGCGGTTTATAAATTGGATTATAATGAGGTTTTAGAATATCATATTAGAAAACAAGCAGATATTACTGTTGTATGTAAAGATTTAGAACCGGGGGATACTGCAAGACGTTATGGGACAATCAAGATGAATGAGGATTGCTTGATTGAAGAATTTGAAGAAAAGCCAATGCTTGCAAAATCAAGAACAATTTCTACAGGAATCTATATACTTCGTAGAAGACAGTTGATTGATTTGATTGAGAAAGCAGCAGAGGAAGAGAATTATGATTTTGTAACAGATATTTTAATTCGTTATAAGAATGTAAAGAAAATTTACGGATACAAAATTAAAAATTATTGGAGTAATATTTCAACAGTAGATGCTTATTATAAAACGAATATGGATTTTTTAAAACCAGAAGTAAGAGAATATTTTTTCCAAGAATTGCCAAGAGTATATTCTAAAGTAAGCGATTTGCCTCCAGCAAAATATAACCCAGGAGCAGTTGTGAAAAATAGTTTGGTTGCAAGTGGAAGTATTATAAATGGTACAGTTGAAAATTCTGTTTTATTTAAAAAAGTATTTGTTGGAAATAACTGTATTATTAAGAACTCCATTATTTTAAATGATGTGTATCTTGGAGATAATACATATATTGAAAATTGTATCGTGGAAAGTAGAGATACAATTCGAGCAAATACTCGTTATATAGGTGAGAATGGCGTAAAAGTTGTGGTAGAAAAAAATGATAGGTATATATTCTAATTTAAGGAGGCTAAAGATATGCAGATTACAGACGTACGAGTAAGAAAGGTAGCAAAGGAAGGAAAATTAAAAGCTGTAGTATCTATTACTATGGATGAGGAATTTGTAGTACATGATATAAAAGTTATTGAAGGAGAAAAGGGATTATTTATTGCAATGCCAAGTAAAAAATCTTTGGATGGAGAATATAGAGATATTGCACATCCTATTAATTCTGCGACAAGAGATAGAATACAAAAGATGATTTTAGAAAAATATGAAGAAGCATTACAAGAAGAAACAGAGATTGAAAATGCTGTATAAAATTCAAAAATAATAGGCTGCCACGAAATATATTTATTTCGTGGCACTTTTTATATGAATTGTGTATAATAGATAAAAACTAAAGGGGAAAATGAATGGATATCAAAGATTGTATTTTATATGAAGATCAATATTTGCTTGTTTGTCATAAATTACCTAGAATAGCTACGCAGACAAGCCGGATAGGTGAGAAAGATATGGTAAGTTTGCTAAAAAATTATTTATACCAGAAATCGCTAAAAAAACAAGAACCCTATCTTGCGGTTATACATCGCTTAGATCAAATGGTAGAAGGGGTGCTAGTCTTTGCAAAAACTCCTTTTGCTGCGAAAGAATTGAGTAGACAATTACAACAAAAAGAGTTTGGAAAGCAATATAAAGCTATAGTTTGTAAAAGTCCATCTGAAAAAAGTGGGACCTTAATTAATTTTATGATAAAAGATAAAAAATCTAATACATCCAGGATATGTAATGAGCAGGATGTAGGAGCGAAAAAGGCAATTTTGCATTATGAAGTGGTTGATGAAAATAAAGATGGAACAGCAATAGTACACATATATTTAGAAACTGGTCGACATCATCAAATAAGAGTGCAGTTAGCAAATATTGGTTGTGGAATTATGGGAGATGCAAAATACAATGCAGGTAATTATGACAGAGAGAAATGGGATAAGATTGCATTGTGTGCATATCGTTTACGTTTTATACATCCAAAGACAAAAAAGGAAATGGTGTTTGAATTGAAGTAACCTTTCGTTTTACAGACTTGACAAAGGTACATATTTCCCGTAAAATTACGGTAAGTTATACAGATTGGCGATGAAGAGGAATAGTATATATAGAGGAAGTTATAGAGAGGAAATTTTTGGTGGAATATTTCTACGGATGCTATATAGAACCTGCCTTTGAGCTTTGCGTGAAAACGTAACGTATCTCTGCGTTAAAGGGAAGAAAGAGAATTATAATTGACAGGTATATGTTATTATAATTAATTAGGGTGGTACCGCCGAGGTTTTTCGGTCCCTTTTGGGAAAGAAAAAATCTTGGCGATTTTTATTGTGTAAATTATTAAGCATATAGTAAAAGGAGAAAATGTTATGGCAAAAGAAAAGAAGTTTGTAGAAGCGATTACTTCTAGAGATGAAGATTTCGCACAGTGGTACACAGACGTAGTAAGTAAAGCGGAATTGTGTGATTATACAGGAGTAAAAGGTTGTATGGTTTATCTGCCTAATGGATATGCAATTTGGGAAAAAATGCAAGCAGATCTTGATAAAAGATTTAAGGAAACAGGTGTAGAAAATGTGTATCTTCCAATGTTGATTCCTGAAAATTTATTACAAAAAGAAAAAGACCATATTGAAGGATTTGCACCAGAAGTTGCATGGGTTACGCATGGGGGAAACGAGCCACTTCAAGAAAGAATGTGTATTAGACCTACATCGGAAACATTATTCTGCGATCATTGGAGTAAAACAGTGCAATCATACAGAGATCTTCCAAAGATTTGGAACCAATGGTGTTCGGTACTTCGTTGGGAGAAAACAACAAGACCATTTTTACGTTCTAGAGAGTTTTTATGGCAAGAGGGTCATACGATTCATGCTACATATGAAGAAGCAGAAGAAAGAACAATTTTGATGCAGAAAATTTACAAAGACTTTATTGAGGAAAGTCTTGCAATTCCACTTGTTGCAGGGAAGAAAACAGATAGTGAAAAATTTGCTGGTGCTGAAGATACTTATACAGTAGAAGCGTTGATGCATGATGGAAAAGCATTACAAGCAGCTACAAGTCATTTCTTTGGAAGTGGATTTGCAGATGCATTTGATATTAAATATTTGGATAAAAATAACGAGTTACACAGTGTATATGAAACATCTTGGGGATTAACCACAAGAATGATTGGTGCATTGATTATGGTACATGGGGATGACAGTGGTCTGATTCTTCCACCAAGAATCGCTCCAGTGCAGACAAGAGTAATTCCAATTGCACAGCATAAAGAAGGTGTGCTTGAAAAAGCAACAGAACTTATGAATGCATTAAAGGTTGCTGGATATGCGGTTAATATGGATGATTCAGATAAGAGTCCAGGATGGAAATTCAGTGAACAAGAAATGCAGGGTATTCCAACCCGTATTGAAATTGGACCAAAAGATATTGAAAACAATCAAGTGGTTGTTGTGCGTCGTGATACAAGAGAGAAGATCGTTGTATCTTTAGATGAAATTGTAACAAAATTAGGAGAAATTTTAGAGAACATTCAAAAGGATATGTTTGCTAAAGCAAAAGCATTCCTTGATTCACATATTGACACTGCGGTTACTATGGATGAAATGATTGAGAAGTTTCAAGAAAATCGAGGATTTATTAAAGCGATGTGGTGTGGAGATGAAGCTTGTGAAGATGAAATCAAAGCACAGACAGGGGGAGCATCTTCGCGTTGTATCCCACCAGAACAAGAACATTTATCAGATGTATGTATTTGTTGTGGAAAACCTGCGAAACATATGGTTTACTGGGGAAAATCTTACTAGAAATTGTGAGCACTTTGCGATGAGCTATCGCAAGGTGCTATTTTTATCTCATAGGAAACAATTAAATAGTTGGAGGAAAAAATATATGTGGTATCAGAAAGATTGGTTTACGGGAATTGATTATTATAATTTGAAAGAAAAGCAAATATATGTTTCTGAAAAGCATATTGTAAGCCCGATAGAACAAAAATTTCATGAACAGACAGAAATTTATTATATAGAAAGTGGAGATGCAGATATTTGGATTAATGGAGAAAAATACCATCTGAAAGAAGGCAGTTTTTTTTGTTTATATATGCATTTATTTTATAGAATTGAAAATATTCGTGAGCCCTTATGTTGCATGAAAATTTCTTTTCAAATAGGAGTATTTATGTTTCTTTGTTTTGAACAAAGAAAAGTATGGGAAAATGAAGCATTGATTTATAAGGTATATCCATTATTGCAACTAGAAGAGGATGAAAAGAAAAAGGTCAATGGAATTTTTCGGGAATTATTAATTGAGGAAAAAGAGCAAAGATTTGCTTATCAGAATATTCATATTTATTATGCTATGCAACTTCATGCCTTATATTGTAGATATGCTATGGAAAGAGAAAAGAAGAACAATGAAGATAAAAATCCAATTTGGAATGTGATACAAAGAGTATTGCTGAATACAAGTAAAACGGTATCATTAGAGGAATATGCAAAAGAATTGGGAATGACTTCGGTTACATTAAATCGAAAAATTGTAAAATTATGTGGATATACATTTTTTCAATTACAGAAAATGGGGAAAATATATAATGCATGTGCGTTACTTCATTTCCCAGATTTGAATATACAATATATCAGTGATTACTTAGGGTTTACAGGAGTGGAAGATTTCTATCGTGTATTTAAACGCTATATGAAAATGAGTGTTAGAGAATATCAGAGAAAAAATATTGGATGTGGAGCCAAGATGCTATCTGCTGAAGAAGGTTTACAGATTTTACAATATCTTTTATTACATTTTCAGAAATCATTTAATTTGGAAGAAATGTCAATTTCTTTGAAGATGAAAGTTCCACTTATGGAAAAACGAGTGAGAGAAGAATTTGGGCGGAGTGTGCAAGAATTATTAGAAGAGATTAGAATAAGGATTGCTTGTAGTTACTTGTCTGCAACTGAAAAAAGTATTACACAGATTTCAAATGAGGTAGGGTTTGGAAATATTTCTTCATTTCAAAGAAGTTTTGCGAAATATATGAATCAAACGCCGAGCCAGTACAGGAAATATAGTAAATGTCAATAATTGATAATAATATTACAAAATGTGAATATCTATTTTAAAAAAATTGCCATATAATGAAAAAAAAGGAGGTAAAAAATTATGTTTGAACATGTATTTACTCCAATACGTATTCGTGATATGGAGTTGAAAAATAGAATTATTATGCCAGCTATGGGTACAAGAATGGCAGATGAGAAAGGAAATGTGACAGATAAATTGATTGCTTATCATGCTGCTAGAGCAAAAGGTGGCTGTGCATTGAATATTGTTGAGGTGGCAGCGGTACATACACCGAGCGCACCGGCACATTTTGTTTCTATTAGTGAAGATTGTCATATAGAAGGGCACAAAAAACTTACGGATGCCATTCACAAGAATGGAGGAAAAGCAGGACTTCAGCTTTGGCAAGGGTCTATTGCAGTTTCTATGGATCCAAAAGCGAAAATATTTGTTGTTTCTGATATGAATTTTGGACCACATACACTGAAAGCAATTACGAAAGAAGAAATTCAAGAAATAATTTTAGCATATGGAAAAGCGGCTGTTAGAGCGGTAGAAGCAGGATATGATTGCTTAGAATTTCATTTAGCACATAACTACTTGCCACATTCTTTCTTGAGTGCAGGATTTAATCACAGAGAAGATGAATATGGCGGAAGTTTTGAAAATAGATGTAGATTTCCATTGGAGGTAATCGACGAATTAAGAAAAAATATGCCAGAAGGAATGCCATTGTTTATTCGCATTGATTCACAGGATGATATGTTGGAAAATGGGCTTACAGTTGAAGAAATTATTCGTTTCTGTAAGATTGCGAAAGAACATGGGGTAGATGTATTGGATGTATCTAGAGGAAATATCATTACTGCGGCAACTATGTACGAAGTACCTCCAATTGATATACCAAATGGATTTAATATTGAAAAAGCAGCCGAGATTCGTAAGGGAACAGGAATGTTAACAATAGGTGTGGGAAGAATTAATACAGCGAAATTAGCAGAAGAGATTCTTGCAGAAGACAAAGTAGATATGGTTGTAATGGGAAGAGCACAACTTGCAGATGCAGAATTTGTCAATAAGGCACAGCAGGGGAGAATTGAAGAAATTGTTCATTGTGTAGGCTGTAATCAAGGTTGCTATGACGGATTCTGTGATCTGGTAAATCGTCCACACATTACTTGTATGAGAAATCCAATGATTGGACATGAAGGAGAATATGAATTTAAAAAAGTATCTGAACCAAAGAAAGTATGGGTTATTGGTGGTGGAGTAGGAGGAATGGAAACGGCAAAATTACTCCATGAAAAAGGACATGAAGTTACTTTATTTGAGGAGTCTGATGTGTTGGGAGGAGAATTTCTTCTTGCAGGAGAGGCACCTGGAAAAAAAGAGATGAAGATGGCTGCAATGGAAATGGCGGCTCAGACAGAAAAGTTAGTAACAGTACATAAAAATACAAAAGTCGATGCAGAAATGCTTGAAAATGCTGATGTGGACGAAGTTGTTTTAGCAATAGGTTCATCGCCAATTACCATAAATTTAGAGGGGGCAGATAAATTAGAGCACACATCTGCAACAGAAGTGTTACGTCATGAAGTGAAGCTAAAAGGAAAAGTTGCGGTTATTGGTGGAGGATTAGTTGGTCTAGAAACAGCAGATGCTCTTGCGGTAGATGGATGTGATGTGACTGTTTTAGAAATGAAAGATAGTATTGGAAGTGACTTAGGAAATCTTCGTAAAATTGCAGTTATGATGAAAATGCAGGAATTACAGGTAAAACTTTTACCAAATAGTAAAGTATGTAAATTTACGGAGGAAGGTATTGTTTTAGAAGATGGAACTCTTATCCCATGCAACTGTGCGGTGTTCGCAGTAGGATTCAAATCAAACGATTCTAAAGAATTGATAGAGGTCTGTGAGAAAAAGCAAATTCCATATCATGTTATTGGAGATGCAAAAGCAGCAAGACGTGCCTTAGATGCAATTGCTGAAGGGTTTGAAGTTGCAAGAAATATGTAATAGGAAAATATGTTGAAAGTATAGGACAATCGTTACTTGCGGTTGTCCTTTTTGAATGGGACAGATTGACAAATTTCTATGTGAGGAGTATTCTATATATAGAAAAAAATCTATGTATAAAGGAGAAAAGATGTGGAAATAGACTATGTAAAATATGCTGGGATTTTAAAGGTGTTTTCTGATCCAAAGAGACTAAAAATTATCCATATGTTATCGGCAGGAGAGCTTTGTGCCTGCAAAATACAGGAGAAATTTCATATTACACAACCTACATTGTCTCATGATATGAAGTTGATGTGTGATTTAGGAATTGTTATTCCTCGAAAAGAAGGAAAATGGACGCATTATTCTTTGAATAAAATAGTGTTACAGGAAGTGTATCAAGTATTGGGGGAAATTATGTTTGAAAAGCAAGAGGTAAGAAAATGAGTAATGCAATTAAATTTTTTCTTTACGATACAGTAAAACTTTTCTTTCTATTGTCTGTAGTGGTTTTTATTACTTCTTATATACAAAGTTATTTTCCTCCTGAACGAAGTAGGAAGATTTTGGGAAGATTTAAAGGAGTTGGAGGAAATATAATTGGTGCATTGTTAGGAACAGTTACACCATTTTGTTCCTGTTCTTCTATACCAATTTTTATAGGTTTCACTAGCGCAGGACTGCCACTTGGAGTTACTTTTTCTTTTTTGATTTCGTCTCCGATGGTAGATTTGGGATCTCTTGTTCTTCTCATGAGTATTTTTGGTGTGAAAGTTGCAGTGATATATGTTGTTTTTGGTTTGCTTATTGCAGTTCTTGGAGGAACACTTATTGAGAAACTGCATATGGAAAAATATGTCAGAAATTTTATAAAAAATACTGGTAAGATAACTGTAGAATGGAATAAAATGACAAGGAAAGAACGATGGCTGTATGGAAAGGAACGAGTGATTGAAACAATAAAAAAGGTTGCGCCATATATTTTTATTGGTGTTGGAATTGGTGCGATTATTCACAACTTTATTCCACAAATGTGGGTAGAAACTGTATTAGGAAAAGAAAAGTGGTATTCAATTTTATTGGCTGTTATTGTAGGAATTCCGATGTATGCAGATATTTTTGGAACAGTACCTGTTGCGGAAACACTACTGTTAAAAGGTGCAGGGTTAGGGACTGTTTTATCCTTTTTAATGTCCGTTACAACGTTATCTTTACCATCGCTTATCATGCTGAAAAAAGTGATAAAACCGAAACTTTTTATAACTTTTGTAGCGATTGTAACGTTAGGAATTGTATTGGTGGGATATTTATTTAATGGAATTTCATTTCTAATCATATAAAGAAAGAAGGAATATAAATGGAATTATATGTTCTTACAGGTTTTTTGGGAGCTGGGAAAACAACGATTTTGTTAAAAATTTTAGAAAAATTAAAAGGAAAAAGGATAGGTGTTATTCAAAATGAGTTTGGGAAACTGGGAATTGACGGAGAAATACTGAAACATAATGATGTCGAAATGGTTGAGATTAATAGAGGTTCTATTTTTTGTTCTTGTTTAAAATTACAGTTTGTACAAGCATTGAGTGAAATGGCACAATATGAATTTGATAAGTTGTTTGTGGAAAGTTCAGGGCTTGGAGATCCATCTAATGTGGAGGAAATTTTAAAAGCTTCGGAAATCGTATCAGGAAAACAATATGATTTTAAAGGTGTAATTTGTTTTGTAGATGGGGTTAATTTTCTGAAACAGTTGGAAGATTTAGAAACGGTTTATCGGCAGTTAAAACATTGTCATTTAGCAGTTATTACAAAAACAGATTTGGTATCTGAGGAGGAAGTGAATCATCTCTATAGAGTTATAAGAAAGATAAATCCAGTATGTAAGATTGTAGAAAGTGCAAATGGAAACTTAAATTTGTCTGTCTTAGATGAAGATTTATTGTTGTATCAATGGGCAGAAAGTGAAGAAACAACAAATACAGAAGAAACAAAACCGAAAACGTTAGTTATGGAAATAGATTCTAGGGTAGAGGAGAAAGGATTACTTTCTTTTCTTCAGGAGATTTCACAAAGTGTGTATAGAGTAAAGGGATTTGTTGCTTTAAAGGGAAAAGGTTGGCATCAAGTTGATTTGGTTGGAGAAAAAGTGGATCTTCAAAAGGTGGATGACTTAGAAAAGTCACAAATTGTATTTATTTCTAAAATTGGACCTGCGGTTATTAAGAAAATTTTTGATGTATGGGCCAAATATACTGATACAGAAATGAAGTTGAAAAATTAAGGTGGGAAGAAATATGAATATTAAAGTGATTGGCACGGGTTGTGATAAATGTGATAAATTATATGAAAATGTAATGCGGGCAGTAGAGGAGATGGGTGTGGCTACAACGGTAGAAAAGGTAGAAGACCTTATGGAAATTGTTAAGTTGGGCGTGATGACTTCTCCAACATTAATGATAGATGGAAAAGTGGTTTCTGTTGGAAGAGTAATGAAAAAAGATGAAGTAAAAAAATATATACAGTCTGCAGAAAAATAGGGAAGGATTAAATAATGAAGATTACGTTACCAAAAAAAGTGAAAAAAATTATTCAAACATTGAAAAGTCATGGTTATGAGGCTTATGCAGTTGGTGGATGCGTTAGAGATTCTATCTTAGAAAGAACACCTGAAGATTGGGATATTACAACATCGGCTTTGCCAGAGGAAACGAAGGCGTTATTTGACAGGACTTTTGATACAGGTATCGAGCATGGAACAATCACAGTATTGATGGGAAACGAAGGATTTGAAGTAACTACATACCGTATTGATGGAAAATATGAAGATAATCGTCATCCAAAAGAAGTGACATTTACAAGGTGCTTACGGGAAGATTTATTGCGTAGAGATTTTACAATTAATGCTATGGCGTATAATGAAGAAGAAGGTATTATTGACATTTTTGGTGGTTTGGAAGATTTAAAGAAAGGAATTATCCGTTGTGTAGGAAATGCAAAAGAAAGGTTTGGAGAGGATGCTCTTCGTATTTTACGAGCTGTTCGTTTTTCTGCACAACTTGGTTTTTCTATAGAGGAAGAAACAAAGGATGGTATTGTAGCATTAGCGTCGACATTGCAGCAGATTAGTGCAGAAAGAATACAGGTAGAATTGATAAAAATGCTTACCTCTCCAAATCCAGAAAAAATACAGCTTGCATACGAACTTGGAATTACAAAGGTGATTTTGCCAGAATTTGATGAGATGATGAAAACGGAACAAGAAACACCACATCATATGTATACAGTTGGAGAACATACGATTAAGGCACTTGCATATATTAGAGAAAATAAGATTCTAAGGTTAACAATGCTACTTCATGATGTAGGGAAACCAATGATGAAAACAATAGATGCAGATGGTGTTGCACATTTCAAAGGTCATGATGTAGAGGGCGAAAAAATTGTTAAAAAAATTTTAAAGCGATTGAAGTTTGATAATGATACGTTAAAAAAAGTGACAAAATTAGTAAGGTATCATGATTATAGAATGCCTGCACGGATGAAAAATGTTAGACGTGCGATTAATACGATTGGAGAGGATTTGTTTCCTTTTTATTTAGAGGTACGAATGGCTGATACAATGGCACAAAGTGAATACCAGCGCACAGAAAAATTGGCGAATTTAGATGAGATTCGTGATTGTTTTGAAGAAATACAGGAAAAAAACCAATGTGTTTCTTTAAAAACATTAGCTATTACAGGGAATGATTTGATTCAACTTGGAATGAAACCAGGAAAAGAAATTGGAGAAATGCTGAATAAGTTATTGAAATTAGTTTTGGATAATCCGGAATACAATACTGAAGAAATGTTAAAACTTTATGTGAAAGAAAATAGAAAATTCTGACTTGTACAATAGATGTTGTTCTACTTTATGAAAAATCCTCATACAGTTAAAAGAGTAAAATAGAAAATGTAGGGGGAGTTATGAAGGAATATGATTTAAATGTGTTAGAACAGTATGAGATAGAAGTTAATGCAACAAAAAAAGTAAGGGATGCTGTCTTATGCGAAACAGATAAAGGAGTTCTTTTGCTGAAAGAAACTGTTGATTCTGAAAAAAAAATTCCAGTTCTAGAAGCGCTTACAACTCAAATGACCAATAGAGGATATGAACAAGTAGATAGACTTTTTGTGAATAAAGAGGGGAGTTATATTACTGAGTCTGAAGATGGTACACATTATATTCTTAAAAAATGGTATGTGGGAAGAGAATGTGATGTGAAACGAGAAGCGGAAGTTTTAGAAGCAACGAGAAATCTTAGTAAAATTCACTTACTTATGAAAAATTCAGATATAAATTGGAAATTATTTGTAGGAAATAATTTACAGGAAGAATATAAAAGACACAATCGTGAATTGCGGAAAATCAGACAATTTATGAGAAATAAAACAGCAAAAAATCAATTTGAGAATATGGCATTGAAACATTTTCAGGAAATGTATATGTGGGCAGAATATGCAGATAGAAAATTGACAAATTCAGTTTATGAAGATCTTAGAGAAAAAAGCATTGAAGAAGGAACGATTATACACGGAGATTATAATTATCATAATCTGATTATGACACAACAAGGAATGGCAACAACTAATTTTGAGCATGCTTGCTTAGATGTGCAGTTAGCTGATTTGTATTATTTTATGCGAAAGGTGTTAGAGAAATATCATTGGAGTATAGAACTAGGCAGAGCTATGCTTCGTGCATATCAAGAAGCAAAACCATTAGCAGATGAAGAAAAAGAGTATCTTTGTATTCGTTTTGTTTATCCAGAAAAGTTTTGGAAAGTGATGAATAGTTACTATCATTCAAATAAAGCATGGATTTCTGAAAAAAATGTGGAAAAACTTTCTGTTGCTATTTCTCAGATAGAAGAAAAGAAACAGTTTTTAAAGAGTATATTTGCTTTTCATTTGGAAAAGACTGTTGTATAATAAAGAGCAGAAATTACTGGAGGTAAAAGAAAGTATGGATTATCAGAAAAAATATAATCAATGGTTAAATGATTCTTACTTTGATGAAGAGACAAAAGAAGAGTTAAAGAGAATCGCAGATGATGAAAATGAAATTAAGGAACGTTTTTATAAAGATTTAGAATTTGGAACTGCAGGACTTAGAGGTGTTATTGGAGCAGGAACAAATCGTTTAAATATATATACTATTAGAAAAGCTACTCAAGGATTGGCAAATTATATTGTGAAAAGAAATGCGAAGGAGAAAGGTGTTGCAATTGCGTATGATTCACGTCATATGTCACCAGAATTTGCAGATGAAGCTGCACTTTGTCTTGCTGGAAATGGAATCAAAGCATATGTGTTTGATGCGTTAAGACCAACTCCAGAATTATCTTTTGCAGTACGCCAATTAAATTGTATTGCTGGAATTAATATTACAGCAAGTCATAATCCACCAGAATATAATGGGTATAAAGTATATTGGGAAGATGGAGCACAGATTACACCACCACATGATAAAGGGATTATGGATGAGGTACAGGCAGTTGAAGATTTCCATTGTGTAAAAACAATGTCACTAAAAGATGCAAGAGAAGCAGGTTTATATGAGACAATTGGGAAAGAAATTGACGATGCTTATATCGAGGCGTTAAAAGGGCAGGTTATTCATCAAGAAGCAATTGATGCGATGAATAAAGAATTGAAAATTGTTTATAGCCCACTTCATGGAACGGGAAATGTTCCAGTAAGACGTGTTTTGAAAGAATTAGGATTTGAAAATGTGTATATTGTTAAAGAACAAGAATTGCCGGATGGTAATTTCCCTACAGTATCTTATCCAAATCCTGAGTCAGAAGAAGCTTTTAAACTGGGGTTGAAGTTAGCTAAAGAGGTAGATGCTGATTTGATTTTAGCAACAGATCCTGACGCAGATAGATTAGGAGTGTATGTGAAAGACACAATGTCAGGGGAATATAAGGTTCTTACAGGGAATATGTCTGGGTGTCTTCTTGCGGATTATGAAATCGGACAAAGAAAAGAAAAGGAAGGATTGCCTGAGGATGGTTGTCTGATTAAAACAATTGTTACAACAAACATGGCTGATGCTATTGCAAGAGGATATGAAATCAATCTTAAGGAAGTTTTGACTGGATTTAAATATATCGGACAGAAGATTTTAGAGTTTGAAACAACAGGAAAAGGACATTATCTATTTGGATTTGAAGAAAGTTATGGCTGTCTGATTGGCACACATGCCAGAGACAAAGATGCTATTGTAGCAACAATGGCACTTTGTGAGGCGGCTGCATACTACAAGACAAAAGGAAAAACATTGTGGGATGCAATGATTGATTTATATGAAAAATATGGATACTATAAAGACGGTATTCAGTCAATTACGTTAAAAGGAATTGAAGGACTAGAAAAAATCCAGCAAATTTTAAATACATTGAGAGAAGAAACACCGTCTTCATTTGGTCCATATAAGGTTGTAAAAGCACGTGATTATCAAGCAAACACAATTAAAGATATAGAAACTGGAGAAATAAAGCCAACAGGACTTCCAAACTCAAATGTCATTTATTATGATTTGACTGATGAAGCATGGTTATGTGTTAGACCATCAGGTACAGAACCAAAAGTAAAATTTTATTATGGGGTAAAAGGAACATCATTGGAAAATGCAGACGAAAAATCAGAAGAATTAGGCAAAGAAGTGCTTGAAATGATTGATAAAATGCTATAATTCCCTTGACAAATATAGGGGAAACCGTTATAACAATACTTAGGCAAGAGCAGGGGAAATAGCGAAATTGCTCAGAATTGCTATAGAATCTAAGAAGGATTTTATGATACAACTAGAGGAGGATATATCCATGAATAAAACAGAATTAATTACAGCAGTTGCTGAAAATGCAGAATTATCAAAAAAAGATGCAGAGAAAGCATTAAAAGCTTTCGTTGAAGTTGTTACAGAAGAATTGAAAAAAGGTGAAAAAATCCAATTAGTAGGATTTGGAACATTTGAAGTAAGCGAAAGAGCAGCAAGAGAAGGAAGAAATCCACAGACAGGAAAAACAATGAGTATTGCAGCTTGTAAAGTACCAAAATTTAAAGTAGGAAAAGCATTGAAAGATGCTGTGAATTGTTAAGAACTGTGAATGGGGCGTAGTAAAATTAAGTTTTGCTACGCCCCTTTTTAAAAGGAGGAAATATGAGATTAGATAAATTTTTGAAAGTATCTCGTTTGATCAAAAGAAGAACAGTAGCGAATGAGGCCTGTGATGCGGGACGTGTGTTAGTAAATGGATTAGTTGCAAAAGCATCGCAAAAAGTAAAAGTTGGAGATATTATTGAAATTCAATTTGGAACAAAAAGCGTAAAGGCAAAAGTTCTTGACCTTCAAGAAACGACAAAGAAAGAAGAAGCAAAAGAATTGTTTTGCTATTTATAGACAGTCATAAATTTACCGCCCTTTTCATATAATAGCAAAAAGAATGTATTGTTTGTTCGGATAAGAGAAAGGGCGTGTAGGTAAATGGAAGAAAAGCAAGTGTTAAAAGCACATAAAATTGTAATCAATAATCGAAAGACAAGCGTAGTAACAGGAGTGTTGGACGTTTTGTCTTTTGATTTAAATGAAATATTACTCGAAACAGAACAGGGAATGCTTATGGTAAAGGGGAGTGACATTCATGTCAATCGGCTCAGTTTAGAAAAGGGAGAAGTTGATCTCTCGGGAAATATTGATAGCATTGCTTATTCGGAAATCCACCCAAAGGCAAAACAAGGGGAAAATTTACTTACAAAATTGTTTAGGTAATGGATTATGTTAGGATTAGAAAAAGAAATGGCGATATTTGCTCATGCCGTACTTGCGGGAATTCTTGTGTATGGTACATATACTT
This sequence comes from Faecalimonas sp., assembly GCA_029264305.1. GTDB lineage: Bacteria > Bacillota > Clostridia > Lachnospirales > Lachnospiraceae > Faecalimonas. The sequence goes on from JARICA010000019.1 coordinate 64,581, forward strand.
TGTTAAGAATAATTAGGAGATTTATTAAACATAATTTACGAGCTATTTCCATAGAAGATTTTTTGTTTTGGACAGGAACGAGTTTGTATTTGTTTATAGAAATTTATTATACAAGTGATGGCAGTGTTCGTTGGTTTTTTGTTTTAGGTGTTGTTTTGGGGATGATATTTTTTTCTTTTTTTATTTTAGGAGTAAAAAAAATATACGAAAAAATAGAGAAAAGTATTGATAAACATGTGGAAACACGCTAATATTAACATATATTGTGGGGAAAATGATGTATAAATAAGTGGTAAATAGGTGGTTTTTATGACGAAAATAAACAAAAAAATATCTGCACGTCAAAGAAAACAGCAGTTAAAGCGTCATAAGCGTAGTATGATAGTTGTTACGTGTGTTTTGGCATTGTTAGGTGTAGTAGTGTTTGTGGGAAGTGTTTCTCTTCGCTCTCAGAATAGGACATACAAAGCGCAGGAAAAGGAACTGCAAAGAGAGATTAGAGAAGAGGAAGAAAGATTAGAAGATATTAAAGAACTAGAAGAATATGTGCAGACAGATGAGTATATAGAGGACAAGGCTAAGGAAGAATTAGGTCTTGCCCGAAAGAACGAGATTTTATTTCAGACAGAAAAATAATATATGATTTTACAAAAGATTGCGTTTAACGCAATCTTTTTCTTTTTATATAATTACGGAAATCAAATCTATCGAATAGTATAAAGAAGGAGAGCAGGAATGAGTAAAGTAAATGTGGATAATCCGTATGTGACACAGATTGATAAATTTGCAAGTTCACTTAGACATTTAGCAAATATATTTTTGCATTTAGAGGAAAAAAGAGAGTCGTTGTCACAAGCAGAAATGGAAGAAATTTTTGCAGAAGTGGATGAAAATGTGTGTAAAGATTGTGAAAATAGAGAATGGTGTATGAGTGAAAATTCCATTTCTACATACCAAATGATGTATGAAATTCTTTCAGCGGTGGAAGAATATGGTGTTGAATTAAATACAGAAATAAAAAGAAAATTGCAGAAACGTTGTATACAAGCACCAAGATTTTTAAGAGAGACGCTTGATACCTTTCAAGGAGCAAAAAAAGAGTTGGTATGGAATAATAAATTAGCACAAAGTAGACGAGGTTGTGCGGTTCAATTAGATTCTTTTGCACATATGATTCAACATGCAACCCATGAATTGAATGCCAGTATATTTTCGGATGAATCTCTTGAAAAAAGAATACAAAATCAGTTTAAAAGGATAGAAGTACGTTTATTGAGCAGTGTTTTCTTGATGACGCCAGAAGGGAAGTACGAAATACATTTGACAGTGCGATCGAAAAAGGGACAGTGTATAACGACAAAAGAATTAATAGGAAATTTATCAAAAATAGTCGGCAGAAAAATGGTTTTGCCAGAAGGAGAAAGACTATTGGTTGGACAAGAATATTGTACAATTATTGCTATGGAAGGGCCAAAGTACCATACGTTGCAAGGAGTTGCAAAAATTGGAAAAGGTTGTGACAAGATTTCAGGGGATAATTTTTCGATGATGGAGCTTCCGGGTGGAAAACATGGTGTCGTTCTGTCTGATGGAATGGGATCTGGGGAAAAAGCATTTAAAGAAAGTGCCATGGTTGTGGAAATGTTAGAAGAACTTTTACTTGCGGGTTTTCCAAAAGAAACGGCTATTCAAATGATGAATACAGCGCTTGTTATGGGACGAGAAGAAATTCGATTTTCTACAATAGATATGAGTGTTTTTGATTTATATAATGGGAATTGTGAATTCGTAAAAGTGGGAGCATCTACAACTTATATAAAACGAGGGAAACAAGTGGAGAGAATTAGTTCTACAAGTCTTCCGATAGGTGTTGTACAATATTTGGAAATAGAGACAACAAAGAAACATTTGGAAAATGGAGATTTTATTATTATGGTTACAGATGGTGTTCTTGATGCACTTCCGGTAGGAGAACAAGACTTGCTTATGGAAACGATTATAAGTGGTACGAATAAAAATAATCCGAAAGAAATGGCACACCATATTTTAGAGCAGATATTAGAATGGACAGGAGAAGAACCGCTAGATGATATGACAGTACTTGTAGTTGGATTTTGGAGTTTGTAATGAAAAGGTTGCATTTTAAAATGGAATTCTATATAGTGAGAATGTATATTAAAAGATAAAAGGATTGAATGTAATGATAGAAAAAGTCACACAATTTGTAGAAAAATGGGGAATGCTCCATAAAGAGGATAAAATCGTTACAGGTGTATCAGGTGGTGCGGATTCGATATGCCTTCTTTTTGTTTTGTTGGAATTACAAAAGAAAATAGGTTTTGAAATAATCGTTGTTCATGTTAATCATCTTTTGCGAGGAGAGGCTTCGGAAAATGATGAAAAGTATGTGAAAGAAGTATGTGAAAAATACAAACTTACTTATGAAATTTACCGAGAAAATGTAGAGGAGATTGCGAAGGAAAAGAAAGAATCTTTGGAAGAAGCTGGAAGGAATGTAAGGCGTAAGGCGTTTGAGGAAACCTTAAAAAAGTATAATGGAACAAAAATTGCAGTGGCACATCATAGAAATGATAATGCAGAAACACTTCTTATGAATTTAGCAAGAGGAAGTGGTTTAACAGGACTTGGAGGAATGCGTCCGGTGAAAGAAAATAGAATTCGTCCATTGCTTTGCTTAGAAAGAAAAGAGATTGAACAATATTTGGAAGAAAAACATATTTCTTATTGTACGGATCAGACAAACCTTTCTGACGATTATACGAGAAATCGTATACGACACCATGTTATACAAAATTTAGAACAAGGTGTCAATAAAAAAACGGTTGCACATTTTTCGGAAGCAATGGAAAGAATATGGGAACTTCAAGATTATATAGAAGGGGAAGTGAAAAATCTGTATGAGCTTGTTGTTTTAAAAAAAGAAAATAAAATTTTTCTCTTAAAAGAAGAATATGAGAAAGTTCCGGAGGTGTTTCGCGGGCTTGTCATTAAAAAAGCGATCGCCGCAATAACAAAACATGAAAAAGATATTCATGCAATTCATATAGAAGAAGTTCGTAAACTAATGGAAAATCAAGTTGGAAGAGAAATTTCACTTCCTTATAATGTATGTGCCTTGCGGTGCTATGAAGGTGTATGTTTCCGGTTTATAAATGAAAAAGAGAGAGAAAAAGAAGAGAAAAAAGTTGAATTAGACTTATGGAAGAGTAATCACAAACGGGTAGGGGAATGGACGATTCATTGTGAAATACAAAATATTAAAGAAATAGAAATAGATGGAATAGAAACCCCCTACACGAAGTGCTTTGATTATGATATAATGAAAAATACTATAGCGATACGGACAAGAAGAGAAGGAGATTATCTTATAATTAATGAAACTGGTTCTAGACAGAAACTTAAATCCTATTTTATTAATGAAAAGATTCCGAAAGAGGAGCGAGATCATATTTTTCTTCTAGCAGAGGGAAGTCACATCTTATGGATTTTTGGATATAGAAGAGGTTGTGCGTATCAAATAGGTAAGAATACAAAGCATATATTGAAAATCACAATAGACAAAGGAGAAAGAGAAAATGGCAGAAAAGATTAAAGTATTAATTTCAGAAGAAGAAGTGAACGAAAGAATTGAAGCATTGGGAAAGAAAATCAGTGAAGATTATGCCGGAAAACAGATACACTTGATTTGTGTATTAAAAGGTGGAGTATTTTTTATGTGTGAATTAGCAAAAAGAATTACGATTCCTGTATCTATGGACTTTATGAGTGTAAGTAGTTACGGTGATGGAACATCTTCTAGTGGAGTAGTAAAAATTGCGAAAGATTTAGATGAATCATTAGAAGGAAAAGAAGTTATTGTTGTAGAAGATATTATTGATTCGGGAAGAACATTATCTTATCTATTAGAAATTCTTAAGAAGAGAGGGCCAAAGAGCATGGGATTATGTACATTGCTTGATAAGCCAGATCGTCGTGTGAAAGATGTTAAAGTGGATTATGTTGGATTTGAAATTCCAGATGAATTCGTAGTTGGATACGGACTTGATTATGCACAGAAATATAGAAATCTTCCATATATCGGTGTGGTAGAAGGTGTTGAGTAGAAGGGGGTATTGAGAAATTGAATAATGGTAAAAACAAAGGTGCAAGTGGTTTCCCTTTTGTTTTTTTGATTGTATTATTTTTAGGAATGTGGTGGATTTTAGGTGAAACACCCCAACGAGATTCATCGTATACTTATAATCAGTTTCAAACAGCTGTTAAACAAAAAAAGGTGAAATCAGTTACAATCAAGCAAAATAAAGCGATTCCGACGGGGCAAGTAGAAGTGATTTTGAAAAATGATCAAAAAGAGACATTCAATGTATCTGATGTAAAAGAAGTTGGAAAATTTTTGCAAAAAGAAGATGTGCAGTATTATTTGAATGATATTCCAAAAGATAGTTGGTTTGCCACAACAGGATTTTCAACACTTGTGTCTGTAGGACTTGTTTTGTTCTTATTTATGATGATGAATCGACAGGCAAGTGGAGGAGCAGGCGCAAAAGCGATGAATTTTGGAAAGAGTCGAGCTAAAATAAGTACAGATAAAGATAAAAAAATTACATTTTCGCAAGTGGCAGGACTTCGAGAAGAAAAAGAAGATTTAGAGGAAATTGTGGATTTCTTAAAAGAACCAAAGAAATATATTCAAGTTGGAGCAAGAATCCCTAAAGGAGTACTTCTTGTAGGACCGCCAGGAACAGGTAAGACCCTCCTTGCAAAAGCAGTGGCAGGAGAAGCAGGAGTTCCATTTTTTACTATTTCTGGTTCTGATTTTGTGGAAATGTTTGTAGGTGTTGGAGCTTCCAGGGTAAGAGATTTGTTTGAAGAAGCGAAGAAGAATGCACCTTGTATTATTTTTATTGATGAAATTGATGCGGTCGCAAGAAGAAGAGGAACAGGAATGGGTGGTGGCCATGATGAGAGAGAACAGACACTGAATCAATTGTTGGTTGAAATGGATGGATTTGGAGTCAATGAAGGTATTATCGTTATGTCTGCTACAAACCGTGTAGATATTTTAGATCCTGCAATTTTAAGACCGGGAAGATTTGATAGAAAAGTCATGGTTGGAAGACCAGACGTAAAAGGAAGAGAAGAGATTTTGCGTGTGCATGCAAAGGGGAAACCTCTTGGAGATGATGTGGATTTATTACAAATTGCGCAGACAACCTCAGGTTTTACGGGAGCTGATTTGGAAAATTTACTGAATGAAGCAGCAATTAATGCGGCAAAGGAAGAACGAGTGTATGTAAAGCAAAGTGATATTCGTAAAGCATTTGTAAAAGTTGGCATTGGAACAGAGAAGAAAAGTCGTATTATTTCTGATAAAGAAAAGAAAATTACGGCATATCATGAGGCTGGGCATGCTATTTTATTTCATGTTCTCCCAGATGTGGGGCCTGTTTATACTGTTTCAATTATTCCAACAGGAATGGGAGCGGCTGGTTATACAATGCCATTTCCAGAACAAGATGAAATGTTTAATACAAAAGGAAAAATGTTGCAGGATATTACAGTATCACTTGGAGGACGAATTGCAGAGGAAATTATTTTTGGTGATATTACAACTGGAGCATCTCAAGATATTAAACAGGCAACAGCTATGGCAAAATCAATGGTAACAAAATTTGGAATGTCAGAAACTCTTGGGTTGATTAATTATGATAATGACAGTGATGAAGTGTTTGTAGGACGTGATTTTGCACACGCATCAAGAGGATATGGAGAGGAAGTTGCAGGACAGATTGACAAAGAAATTAAACGTATTATTGATGAATGCTATACGAGGGCAAAAGCGATTATCGTAGAGCATGAATCTGTTCTTCATGCATGTGCGAATGCTTTGCTTGAAAAGGAAAAGATTACAAGAGAGGAATTTGAGTCATTGTTTGAGAAAACAGTTTCTGAAAATTAGAGAAGGAGTGCTTCTATGAATAAACAGGCATTATTTAGTGATGGAACGGGTAGTTATGTTTGGCCACCTGATCCATCGGTAAATGGCCGGATTACAGTACGGTTTCGCACTGCGAAAAATGATGTCGAAATGGTGTGGCTTGTATCCGGAAATGAAAAATTGCCAATGACAAAGAGCGAAACAGAGGGGGATTTTGATTATTATACTGTTGAGAAACAGTTGAGCAATGAGATTTTTTACTATTATTTTGAAGTGAAAAGTAAGGATGACCATTGTTATTATAATGCATATGGAGACTGCGAAAATCTGATTCATTCCTATTCCTTTGCTATTGCACCGGGGTTTTCAACACCTGATTGGGCAAAAGGAGCGGTAATGTATCAGATTTTTGTTGACAGATTTTGCAATGGAGATAAAACCAATGATGTGGAAACAAGAGAATATTTATATATAGGAGAGCCAGCTCAAAAAGTAACGGATTGGAATAGGTATCCAAGAGAAATGGATGTACGAGATTTCTACGGTGGCGATTTGAAAGGGGTTATGGATAAATTAGATTATCTTCAAGATTTGGGAGTGGAAGCGATTTATTTTAATCCTATATTTGTTTCTCCATCTAATCATAAATATGATATACAGGATTATGATTATATAGATCCCCATTATGCAATTATTGTAAATGATGGTGGAGATTTAATTGGAGAGCATGCTAAAAATAATGTTCATGCAACAAAATATCAAAAAAGGACAACGGATAAAGAAAATTTAGAGGCAAGTAATCTCTTTTTTATTCAGTTAGTGGAAGAAATCCATAAAAGAGGAATGAAAGTGATTTTGGATGGTGTTTTTAATCATTGTGGTTCGTTTAATAAATGGTTAGATAGAGAACATATTTATGAGAAACAGCAAAATTATGAAAAAGGAGCTTATATTTCAAAGGATAGTCCGTATAGAGAATTTTTCCATTTTGATGTGAATAATGATTCTGATTGGCCATATAATAGCCGATATGAGGGATGGTGGGGACATTCAACTCTTCCAAAGTTAAATTACGAGGGCTCTAGTAAATTAGAAAAAGATATACTTCGTATTGCAAAAAAATGGGTTTCTCCTCCATATAATGTAGATGGATGGAGATTGGATGTGGCTGCTGATTTGGGCTATAGTAATGAATATAATCATGAATTTTGGAAAAAATTTCGTGGTGTAGTAAAAGAAGCGAACCCTAATGCTGTTATTATAGCAGAACATTATGGAGATCCAAAGGAATGGCTTTTGGGAGATGAGTGGGATACGGTAATGAACTACGATGCTTTTATGGAGCCGATTACATGGTTTTTGACCGGAATGGAAAAACATAGTGATGAAGAAAGACAAGAACTTTGGGGGAATGCAGATCATTTCATTGAAACGATGAGATATCATATGACGAAAATGTTTATGCCATCCAGGCTTGTTGCAATGAATGAACTTTCTAATCACGATCATTCTAGATTTTTGACAAGAACAAATCACATGGTAGGAAGAGCTGCACAATTAGGGGCGAAAGCCGCTGAGGAATATGTAAGTAAAGCTGTTTTTAGAATTGCAGTTACAATGCAGATGACGTGGATTGGTGCACCAACTGTTTATTATGGAGATGAAGCGGGGGTATGCGGATTTACAGATCCTGATAATCGAAGAACATATCCGTGGGGCTATGAGGATAAAGCATTAATTGCTTTTCATAAGGAAATGGTGAATATTCATAAAAAATATGAAGAGTTCAAAAGTGGATCCATCTTATTGCTTCATGGGGAGGAGCATATTTTAGCATATGCTAGATTTAGTTCTAAAAAACAGTTTATCATTGTAATAAATAATAGAAGTGAGCGTGCAGAGGTGGTTGTTCCTGTGTGGCGTGCAGGCGTTCCGCAGAAGAGTAGAATGAGAAGATTGATTTATACTTATGATGATGATTACACTATGGAATATGAAGAAATTCTTGTGAGAAATGGAGAGGTTGCTGTAAACATGGGGAAACACTCAGCTCTTGTGATGAAAACAATGGAATTTTAGTGGATGGGACGTTGAATAACGTCCTATTTTTAAGTAATTGTAAATTTTTCTTGCTTTTTTTATAAAGATATGGTATAAATAATTATTGTTGAGACATATGGATGGATTCCCGAGTGGCCAAAGGGGGCAGACTGTAAATCTGTTGGCACCGCCTTCGAAGGTTCGAATCCTTCTCCATCCACTCAAAATTATTATTTATATATGCCGCAGTGGCGGAACAGGCAGACGCACAGGACTTAAAATCCTGCGGGACTTATACTCCCGTACCGGTTCGATTCCGGTCTGCGGCAGTGAAAAGGTATGGGAGAGGAATCTTTGAGAGCAAAGATTTCTCTCTTTCTTTAGATAGATATATAGATATGCAAAAGTGCATTTTTGGAGAAACAGACTAGGAAATTGTAAAAAACTGAGGTATAATGTACCAAGAGTAAGATGTAGTATAGAATGAAAAGTAGAAGAGAAGATACTTGAGGAGAGAGAGATGAAAGAAATTAAAATCACAGATACAATTAAATATATTGGTGCGAATGATAAAACATTAGATTTATTTGAAAGTCAGTATGTGATTCCAAATGGAGTTTCCTATAACTCATATGTCATTCTTGATGAAAAGGTAACTGTTATGGATACGGTGGATGCAAGGGCGACAGAAGAGTGGCTTGCTAATTTAGAAAATGTTTTGGATGGAAGACTGGTAGATTATTTGGTTGTATCTCATATGGAACCGGATCATGCAGCAAATATACAGAGATTAATTGAGAAATATCCAAATATGCAAGTTGTTGGAAATATGAAAACATTTAATATGATTTCGCAGTTTTTTACTGTAAACTTAGAAGGAAGAAAAGTTGTTGTAAAAGAAGGAGATACTTTAAATATTGGCAGTCATACATTACAGTTTTTTATGGCTCCAATGGTACATTGGCCAGAAGTGATGGTTACTTATGAACAGTCGGAAAAAATTCTCTTTTCGGCAGATGGATTTGGAAAATTCGGAGCGCTAGATGTAGAAGATAAATGGACTTGTGAAGCAAGACGCTATTATTTTAATATTGTAGGGAAATATGGTGTGCAAGTACAGAATCTTTTGAAAAAAGTGGCGAAATTAGATGTTGAAATGATTTGCCCTCTTCATGGACCAGTATTGAAAGAAAATTTAGCGTATTATATTGATAAATATAATACATGGAGTAGTTATGATCCGGAAGATGAAGGCGTTTTAGTAGTTTATGCCTCTATCCATGGAAATACTGCAACGGCTGCAAAAAAAATGGCAGAAATTTTGTGTGAAAAAGGTGTTTCGAAAGTCCAGGTAATGGATTTGTCTAGGGATGATATGTCTGAGGCGATTGAAGATGCCTTTAGATATGATAAGTTAGTTGTGGCATCAGCGACATATGATAATGGGGTGTTCCCATGTATGGAAGATTTTTTGGCGCATTTAAAAGCGAAAAATTATCAAAAACGTAAAGTGGCGCTTATAGAAAATGGTTCATGGGCACCAACGGCTGCAAGACAAATGAAAGCGGTTCTTGAAGGAATGAAAGCTGTGGAAATTTGTGATACTGTAGTGACAATTAAATCTGTGATGAATGAAGATAATATAAGAAGTATGGAAAAAGCAGCAGATGAATTAATGGCATAAAAAGTATGATAATTTTATAGCTCTACGTCAACGGTAGGTGATTCTTTGAAATCCCAGCCATTGATGTAGAGCTAGTTTGATTTCTTGGTGCTTTACAAAATGAAACAGAAATTTTTTGATTTCTTGAATTTCAAGAAAATATATAAAAAGTGCTTGACAATATGTAATGTATCTGATATGATATTAAACGTGTCAGGGATAAATAGTAAAAGACACAAGCCCAGATAGCTCAGTCGGTAGAGCAGAGGACTGAAAATCCTCGTGTCGCTGGTTCGATTCCGGCTCTGGGCATAGTTGAATAGAAATTATGCGGGTGTAGTTCAATGGTAGAACACTAGCCTTCCAAGCTAGATACGTGGGTTCGATTCCCATCACCCGCTTTTTTGCTACGTAAAAATAGAGAATATGCTATACTATAACCAACTAAGCGATATGTTTTGTAGAGTAAGGAGTTGAAAAATATATCATATAAGAAAGTGGACAATGATAGCATTAAGGGTTCGATTTATCATATGGAGATACAGTTTGAGGCGGAAAAAAATCATGTTAAAGACACTGTATTTTTATAATTCGGATAAAGTGAAAATAGATGACGAACTGTATCAGATTCCAAAAGAAACATATAAAAAATTTGAGAAATATTTTTAGTGAAAATGGGCGTATCAATTTTGGTATGCCCTTAAATTTTGTCTATTATCAGATGAATTAAAACACTTCTTAAGGGAAAATGAGTATTTGTTCATGGAATAAAAATAAAATATGGATTGTTTTTTGAAAATACAATTCATCACAAGTATTTTCTTGCAATTACTGGGGTGACCATATAAAATAAGTCTAACTTTATAAAACGGTAAAATGAAAAGAGATGTTACTATGATTTATTGGTTTTTGCCTTATGTTTTTCCTTTTGTTCGTCTGCATTAGCAGTGGATGGTTTTGTGGCAATGGGAGTACATACAGTAGGCGAAACAAAAACGGTTAAAATTAAAATCACAAATGCCCAATTGGCTGGTACTGGTAAAGTTGGAGATATATTAAAAGGAAATGCGCTGACAAAACTAGGGGACTTAGTGGAGTGAAAGTTGTCCCTTATTAAAGCAAAAGTTTCATACAGAAGCGAGGTGGATTGTTATGAAAAATGTAAAAAAATATTTACCTTATATCATTGATGTTATAATCTATATTGTTATTGGAATTGGTATAGTCCGTAATTGGATAGCGATTAATATTCTTCTTCTAATTCTCTTACCAAAGATAATAATTAATGAGTTTCGTGAGTGGAAAGAAAACAGGAAAATTTCAACGTTTATTTCATTTCTTGCATTGTTTGTTGGGTGGATTTTGCAGGTAGCGTTGATAATAAAGACTGGAAAATTATTATAAATATTCTTATTATAGACTGTGGGGCGTATCAAATGATACGCCCCACAATTTTATTTCGTCAGCACCTCGGCGCCGTTTTCAGTAATCAATACCATATATTCAATCTGTGCGGACAGACCGTCATCTTCCGTGTAAACTGTCCAACCATTATCCTCGTCAACAAAGAAATCTGGACTTCCTTCGTTTATCATTGGTTCAATGGTAAAGATCATACCAGGAACAAGTACCATATCACTTCCTTTTGGTATGACGTAGCTTACAAAAGGATCCTCGTGGAATTCAAGTCCAATTCCATGTCCACCAATATCTTCTACGACAGAATATCCGTTTTCTTTTGCATAGGAATTAATTGCATCTGCGATATCTCCCAAATGCCCCCATGGTTTTGCTGCTGCAAGACCTCTTTCTACACACTCCTCTGTAATTTGAACAATTTTTTTTGCTCGTTGTGATGGTTCCCCAATAGAAAACATTCTTGAAGCGTCAGAAAAGTATCCGTTTAAAATAGTAGATACATCCACATTGATGATATCGCCATCTTCAAGAATGATATTTTCATCAGGAATTCCGTGGCAAATTTCATTATTTAAAGATGTGCAAACACTTTTCGGAAATCCGTCATAGCCAAGAGGGGCAGGGATACCACCGTGTTCGGTTGTATAGTTATATACAAGTTTATCAATTTCGGCAGTGCTCATTCCAGCGTGAATATGTTTTGCAACGTGATCTAATATTGCAGTATTTAGTTCGGCACTTTTTCGAATACCTTCAATTTGTGCGGGAGTTTTTAATATATCGCGGGTTGGCACGATATGCCCCTGTTCTTCAAGTAAAGCAATTTTTTCATCAATAAACATATGGCATTTCTTGTATTTTTTACCACTGCCACACCAACAAATGTCATTTCTTTCCATATCAAATCCTCCTTCTTTTCATTCTATTCTATTATAAAACATTTTTTGACTGATGGCACGTGTAAAATGCAAATTAAAAATCTTGTTTGTGTTCTAGTATTCGTGCTATAATGAAGTGTCAATCAGACAAGTTTTATGTCAGCACAGAAGGAGGGAAGATATATGTCATACACAGCATTATATCGTAAATTTCGTCCAAGTGAATTTGATGATGTCAAAGGACAAGATCATATTGTGACAACTTTGAAAAATCAGATAAAAGCAGACCGTATTGGTCATGCCTATCTTTTTTGTGGAACAAGGGGAACAGGTAAGACAACAATAGCTAAAATTTTTGCTAAGGCAGTTAATTGCGAACATACAGTAGATGGAAGTCCATGTGGAGAATGTGAAATGTGTCGTGCTATTTCTACAGGGACATCAATGAATGTAATCGAAATTGACGCAGCATCTAATAATGGTGTAGATAATATCCGTGAAATACGTGAAGAAGTTGCATATAGACCTGCAGAAGGGAAATATAAGGTTTATATTATAGATGAGGTGCATATGCTTTCTATAGGAGCGTTCAATGCGTTGTTAAAGACTTTAGAAGAACCACCGGAATATGTTATTTTTATTTTGGCAACTACAGAGGCACATAAAATTCCAATAACCATTTTATCGAGATGCCAACGATATGATTTTAAAAGAATTGGTATTGATACAATTGCTAACAGATTAAATGAGTTGATGATAGAAGAAAAAGTTGATGTGGAGGAAAAAGCTATTCGTTATATAGCGAAAATAGCAGACGGTTCTATGCGAGATGCACTGAGTCTTTTGGACCAATGTATTGCTTTTTACCTTGGTCAGAAATTAACTTATGATCATGTGCTAGAAGTATTAGGAGCAGTAGATACAGATGTATTTAGCAATCTGCTTCGACAGATATTAAAACGAGACGTTCTAGCAGTTTTGAAAAGTGTAGAAGACCTTGTTATGCAAGGGCGTGAATTGACGCAAATGGTGAATGATTTTACTTGGTATTTGAGAAATTTACTTTTGGCAAAAACTTCGGATAATATGGAAGAAGTATTAGATGTTTCCACAGAAAATCTGCAACAGTTAAAAGAAGAAGCGGAGATGATAGAAGTGGATACACTTCTTCGGTATATTCGAATTTTTTCAGATTTATCTAATCAGATGAAATATGCGATGCAAAAGAGAATTTTATTAGAAGTAACTTTGATTAAACTGTGTAAACCTGCTATGGAAATACATTCAGATACATTACTTGATCGAATTCGAGCTGTGGAGGAAAAGGTGGAACAAGCAGGGGAAATACAGATTGTTAGAGAAGTGACTGAAATTCCAAAAGAACCAATACCTAAACCGACATTGGAAAAGGCGATACCAGAGGATATAAAAGAAGTTGTAAAAAATTTTCGTTCAATTATAAATGAAACTTCAGGACTTTTAAAAGGATATTTGAAGAATGCAAGATTAAGTCTTGGCGGGGAAGATAAGCTACTTATTGTTTTACCAGATGAATTATCGGCAGACTTTATTAACCAACAACAGCATAAGCAAGAATTGGCGGAAGTGATTGAAAACAAAATCGGCAAAGCGATTACAATAGAAGTGCGTCAAATAGAAAATGGACGCAAATTTGAGGAAAGTTTTGTGGATATAGAACAAGTAGTGCATATGAACATTACAATAGAAGATTAAGGAGGAATTTAAAATGGCAAAACGTGGAGGATTTCCAGGAGGAATGCCTGGAAATATGGCGAATTTAATGAAACAGGCTCAGAAAATGCAACGTCAAATGGAAGAGCAAGCAAAAGAAATGGAATCAAAAGAATTTACGGCAACTGCTGGAGGCGGAGCTGTAGAAGTAACTGTATCAGGAACAAGAACAGTTACGAAAGTGAAATTACAAGAAGAAGTGGTTGATCCAGATGATATTGAAATGTTAGAAGATTTGATTATGGCAGCAACAAATGAAGCTCTCCGCAAAGTTGATGAAGAATCTTCGTCTGCAATGGCAAAACTTACAGGCGGATTAGGCGGAGGAATGCCTGGAATGCCATTCTAATTTAGGGGATATCAAAATGGATTATTATAGTAGTCAAATAAGTAAATTGATAGAGGAACTTTCTAGTCTTCCGGGAATAGGAGCAAAATCAGCACAACGTTTGGCGTTCCATATTATTCATATGCCGAAAGAGCAAGTGCAACAAATGGCAACTGCTATGGTAGAAGCAAGAAATAATGTCCGTTATTGTTCGAAGTGTTATACGTTAACAGATAAGGAAGTTTGTCCTATTTGTAGTGATGCTGCTCGTGATGAAAAAACTATTATGGTAGTAGAAACTACAAGAGATTTAGTTGCTTATGAGAAAACGGGAAAATATCGTGGAGTCTACCATGTTCTTCACGGGGCGATTTCTCCGATGCTTGGAATAGGACCAGGCGATATTAAATTAAAAGAACTTATGGAGCGTTTGCAAGGAGATGTAAATGAAGTGATTATTGCAACGAATTCTAGTCTTGAAGGTGAAACAACAGCAATGTATATTAGTAAGTTGATTAAACCTACAGGGATTAAGGTGAGTAGAATTGCAAGTGGAGTTCCAGTTGGAGGAGATTTAGAATATATTGATGAAGTAACCTTGCTTAGAGCGTTGGAAGGACGGACAGAATTATAAGGTTAGTGAATAAGAGTTGCTTCTTATAGAAAAGTAGGATAGAATAGGAAAGAAAAGAAAAGAAAACAGGAGGCCAGTCTAATGAACAAATTAGAATTGATGAAAGTTGCTAATGAAGTTCGTAAAGGTGCGGTAACAGCAGTATTTAATGCTAAGTCTGGACATCCAGGTGGATCGTTATCTGCAGCGGACATTTACGCATATTTATTCTTTGAAGAGATGAATATTGACCCTGCTGACCCAAAAAAAGATGATAGAGATCGTTTTGTATTATCAAAAGGACATACAGCACCAGGATATTATGCGGCGTTAGCAAATAAAGGATTTTTTCCGGTAGAAGATTTAAAAACATTGAGAAAAGTAGGTTCGTATTTACAGGGACACCCTGATATGAAGCATATTCCAGGAGTGGATATGTCCAGTGGTTCTCTTGGACAGGGAATTTCAGCAGCAGTAGGTATGGCTATTTCAGGGAAATTGAGAAAAAAGGACTATCGAGTATATACATTATTAGGTGATGGGGAAATTCAAGAAGGACAAGTTTGGGAGGCGGCAATGCTTGCTGCACATCATGAATTGGATAATTTAGTTGTTATTGTGGATAATAATAATCTTCAAATTGATGGTTCTATTCAAGAAGTTAATTCTCCATATCCAATTGATAAGAAATTTGAAGCATTTAATTTCCATGTAATTAATGTAGATGGACATGATTTTGATGCTCTTGATGCTGCGTTTAAAGAGGCAAGGGAGACAAAAGGTCAGCCAACAGCTATTGTTGCTAAAACAATCAAAGGAAAAGATGTTTCCTTTATGGAAAATCAAGCTTCATGGCACGGAGCTGCTCCGAATGAAGAACAGTATGCAATTGCTATGGCAGATTTAGAGAAAGTAGGTGAAGCATTATGTCAGATGTAAAGAAAATTGCAACGAGAGAAAGTTATGGTAATGCTTTAGTAGAATTAGGGAAACAACATGAAGATCTTGTGGTTCTTGATGCAGATTTAGCAGCAGCCACAAAAACAGTGATGTTTAAAAATGTTTTTCCTGAACGCCATATTGATTGTGGTATTGCAGAATGTAATATGATAGGTGTCGCAGCTGGGCTTGCCACAACGGGAATGGTTCCCTTTGCAAGTTCATTTGCTATGTTTGCGGCAGGACGTGCTTTTGAGCAAATCCGCAATTCTGTAGGGTATCCAAAATTAAACGTGAAAATTGGAGCAACTCATGCAGGAATTTCTGTAGGTGAAGATGGAGCAACACATCAATGTAATGAAGATATTGCATTAATGAGAACAATTCCAGGAATGGTTGTAATTAATCCTTCGGATGATGTGGAAGCAAGAGCAGCAGTAAAAGCAGCATATGAATATGAAGGACCAGTGTATCTTCGCTTTGGTAGATTGGCAGTTCCTGTTATTAATAATGAAGAAGAATATACATTTGAATTAGGTAAAGGAATTACTTTAAAAGATGGTAAGGATGTGACAATTATTGCCACTGGACTTCCAGTTTCTGAATCTCTGGAAGCAGCAGAGAAGTTAGAAAAAGATGGAATTTCTGTAAGAGTAATTAATATTCACACAATCAAGCCTTTGGATGAAGAAATTATTGTTAAAGCAGCGAATGAAACAGGAAAAATTGTTACAGTAGAAGAACATTCTATTATCGGTGGTCTTGGAAGTGCAGTTTGCGATGTTGTTGCAGAAAAAGCACCAGCCAAAGTAATGAAAATTGGAATCAATGATGTGTATGGAGAGTCAGGTCCTGCAGTGGAATTGATTAAGAAATATGGTTTAGATGCAGAAAGTATTTATAAAAAAGTAAAAGCATTTGTATAAGGAAGTACACCTTAGGCTTTTAAGCTTGAGGTGTATTTTTTTAACGGAGGTAGAATGAAACTGAAAAAAATCGTTCGAAAGATATATGAGTTGAGAGAAGAATGGAAATATGATTTTTATGAATGTGTGCAGGATATTGCAGAACATCCAGTAGTGTTGCGCATGAAGTTGTATCCACATCACGGAACAACAAATTGCTATAAACATTGTATGAATGTGGCATACTATAATTATCAATGGTGTAGATTTTTTCATTTAGATGCGAGGTCGGCAGCTAGAGGTGCTATGTTACATGATTTGTTTTTGTATGATTGGCATACGCATGCGGCAAAGACAGGAGATAAATTTCATGGATTAACACATCCGAAGACTGCTTTAAAAAATGCGGAAAAATTTTTTGTATTAAATAAAATAGAAAAGGATATTATATACTCTCATATGTGGCCGGTAACTTTGTTTAGGTTTCCGAAAACAAAAGAAGGATTTATTACGACATTAACAGACAAATATTGCGGTGCTTGTGAAAGTAGTAAAAGAAGAAAAAGGGAGAAAAGACGAGAAAAATAAAAATCTCGTCTTTTTTTGTGGATAAAAGTCGAAATTTTTCAAAGACAAGATGACAATTTCCGATAAAATAAATATTTTCTATATGCTAGTATGAAGAAAAATATGCGAATGAGGTGAAAGGTTATGGAAAGAAAAATTCCCAAAAATGTGAGGCAAATAGGAAATGTGAGTGATTCTTTAAAGATTTATGTAGAAGATTATGTCGATACATATTTAAACCAACTTTGTGAAAAAGAAGCAGAAAATCCAGTGGGAGCATTTTTGATAGGAGATATTGTTAAAGAGGAAGAACTAGAATATCAGTATATCTATGGAGCGATACAGATGGAAGAACTTAGACAAAATGAGAATGGTATTTTTGTCGATGAAGAAACGTGGGAAAATGCTTGCGAAGTATGCCGTACATTTTTTGAAAATGGAGAAATTATAGGCTGGTTTGCCGCCATACCAGGAATTCCTTTTGCTATGAATGGAAATTTGAGGAAAGTGCATCAAGACATATTTGCGAAAAATAAAGGGATTTTTATTTTAAAAGATCCTGTTTGCAAGGATGAAATGTATTTTGCTCCTAAATTTAACGATTTAATGCAGATGAATGGACATTATATTTATTATGAAAAAAATCCATCTATGCAAAATTACATGATTTCTTCTCGCAAAAAGATTGGCGTTACACCCAGTGAAATTGTTGTGGATAGGGCTGCAAAAAGTTTTCGCGATTTAGTGCAGAGCAAAATGCTACAACAAGAGAAAAAAGAAGTAAATAAATGGGCATATGGAACGGTAACTTTTCTTATATTAGTTGTTTTGATCATAGGGGTGACAATGATTAATAATTATGACAGGATGAAATCGGTTCAAAAAGCAATAGAAACGATTTCTAATTCTGTTGAAGAAAAGAAAACGACAAATAAAAAAGAAAAGCAAGAAAAAAAGATTGAGAAAAAAGAAAAAGAGGAAAAAAATATTTATATTGTAGAAAAAGGAGATACGTTGGAAAAAATTAGCAAAAAAGCGTATGGTGATATCCAACATATTGAAGAAATAAGCGAAACAAATGGTTTGGAAAATGGAAATTTGATATACATTGGGCAAAAATTATTGCTACCTTAAAGAAAAATTATGTTATAATTATAAGATACGAATGCGAAAAGGAGATGAATAAGTGGAAGGGGTAAAAAGTAAAAAAAAATTTGTAAAATGGTTTGGGATTATAATGTGTATAGTCCTTTTTGCTGGAATAGTGGGATATATTTTTTTGACTCATAGAAAGTATGATAAGGTTCATATTTTGCATACAACAATGCTTGAACATGAAAAAGGAGAAAATTATGTAGAGTTTTCGGGAGATATTTTAAAATATGGAAAAGAAAGGGTTTCTCTTTTGAATAAGAAAGGAAAAGCAAGGTGGAAATTTTCGTATCAAATGCAAAATCCGGTTGTTAGTGTGAATGAAGAAACAGCGGTAATTATTGATAAAGGAGCGAATGATCTTGTGATTTTGCAAAAACAAGGGGTAATAGGAGAAATTCATACAACTCTTCCGATGAGAAAAGCAGAAGTTTCTAATCAAGGGATCGTAAGTGTTATATTAAAAGGAGAGTCTTCTGAAAAAATTGTTTGTTATGATGCAAAAGGGAATCTTCTCGTCGAAAAGAATGTATCTCCGACAACTACAGGATATCCACTAGATATTGCGATTTCGGATGATGGCTATACATTGCTCGTATCGTATTTGTTTACGCGGCAAGGAAAAGTAGAAACTAAAATAGTACACTATAATTTTGCTGAAAAAAAAGATAAACATCTTGTGTTAGAAGAAAAATATGAAAATGTTGTGGCACCAAGTGTGTTCTTCGTAGATGATAAGACGGCAGCAGTTGTTATGGATAATCAATTACATATTTATGAAGAAAAGGAAAAACCACAAAAAAAGGCGACAGTAAAAATAAAAGATAGAATAGAACGGATCTTTTATGACCATGAGTATATTGGTTTGTTGTTAAAAGGAGAAAAAAATTATTTTGTAAAACTATTTGATAAAAATGGAAAAGAATTGCTTTCGGAGACAGTTGAACATGGATATAAAAATATAAAAGTGGAAAAAGGACAGATTCTTATGTTCGATGGGAAGAAATGTGAAATTATTACGAAAGCAGGGGTAAGATTGTTTGATGGAGAAGTGGAAAATGATATTTCAAATATAATTTCTACGTTTGGTGTAAATAAATACTTGATGATAAATGCAAATGGTCTAGAAGAAATTAGGCTTGCAAAATAGGAGAAAGTATGAATTGGTTATTAATTGGAGTGGGAATCCTCTTTTTTATTTGCATGGTGATCGGATATATTAGAGGGTTTATTAAAATTATTGTGTCGTTTGGGACAACTGTTGCAAGTGTTGTGCTTGTCATTTTTCTGACGCCTTACACGAGTAAAGCAATTGTGGCTTTAACTCCTATAGATGAAATGGTACAGAAAAAATGTATCTCGATGATGTCTGTTGAAGGAATAGATCAAAATATATCAGAAAAATTTTTGAATAAAATAGAGTTGCCTAGGCAAAAACAAATAGAAATTTTAGAAAAAGCGGATATACCAGAGTTTGTAAAACAAGGTTTGATAGAAAATAATAATAATGAAGCATATAAACAACTTGGCGTTGAGAATTTTGTTGATTATATAGGAGCATATGTGTCTGGGGTTGTTGTAAAAATAATTTCGTTCTTACTCACATTTCTTATTGTTATTATTTTTATACGAGCGATTATATTTGCGTTGGATGTTATTGCAGCATTACCTGTGTTGAATGGACTGAATCGCATTGCTGGTATGTTTGTAGGAGGACTGATAGCGATTATTTTTACATGGCTTGTTTTTCTTGCTCTTACATTACTATATGATAGTTATATAGGAGTGGAAGGATTTAGGTGTATAGAAAGTAGCAAACTCTTAACGTTCTTATATGAGAAAAATGTGATACTTGATTGGGTCACAAAATTAAGATAGAATTGCAAAATAAAATCTTACAAAGAAGTATATATGAAATAGATTAGTGTTTGGCTTTGTGAAAAGAGCCCAATACTAATCTATTTTCTATATAAAAGAAAAAAAGTAAAAAAAATGAAAAAAGATGTTGACATATGTAGAATAGAATGATATTATAGACAAGCACTCGAGAGACGAGCCAACAAGTCAAAAACAAATTTCAAAAAAATGAAAAAAGTTG
>JARICA010000023.1 GCA_029264305.1 Faecalimonas sp.
ATGAAATATATCAATTGGTATAATTATGTTCGACCCCATTCCTATAATCATTATTTAACACCTATGGAAGCACGTTACAGTTAGATATTTATCGAACAAAGTGTTACAAAAATGCTTGACCACTACAGGGATTATCTTGAAGATGTCGATTCTAAAACAGGAAATGTAAATAAATTTAACGGAAAAACTAACGGACATACAATACCTTTTGCATCGAATTCTTCCAATCCAGTAGATATGTTTTCTGAAATAGAAAAGCACCTTGCTATTCTATTCAAAGATCAAGCTGATGACAGTCGAGTATATGACTCCCTGATATCTGATATCGAAACCCTTGCAAGTAAGGCACGTAGGATATCTGGTAATGAAGACGGAACAATTACGGAAGATGAATTTGCTGATATGCAAGTTTGTGTTCAGGAATTTATGGACATCTTAACAGGAGAAAATGAACATTATAATGCTGTTCATGAGTTGCTGATGAACGAGGAGTTTTTCAAAGACGTTTTTTATTGATTTTATGGGATGCACTGCAATGGTTATCCACCGCAGTGCATCTGTTTATTTTACTCGAATTGTTTTTGTCTTAGTTCTTGTACTACTGCCGTTCGACACAGAGGTTGTAAGACGAATATTTCCATTGGCAGTTGTTCGAGCTTTTGTTGTAATTTTAATTCTTTTTGTTTGCATTTTCTCACCTTCTTTAAAAATATCGTGACAAACACAGTCATTTGTATTAAAATAATTTAAGTGAAAATTTATGATAGTTGCCGCTATCCTAAATTATTATTTTTATTTCCGTCAGGTTTACTACATGGGGTTGGTACATTGTTGATCTTCCTCACGTAGTAATCTTGATATTGTCCATCTCGTATCGCCGATACAAATTCTTTTCGATTCATTTCCTTATGTGTTCTGTTATCAACAAAACGCTGATTGCGTCCGGTGTCGGATTCTTTTACTACTGAAACTCTTCTCATTTTTTCACCACCTTTCAATTGAATGTATTTTTTGTTGAATTATAGCAATACATATGTTCTGTGTTTTTTTTAGTATAACACTTTATACGTTGCATAGTCAATGATTAAAAATGTTTATTTGTGAAAAACACGCAAATATGACATTTTAAAATAAAAATGGCATGGTTTATTATTGATATTTTGTGAATTTTCCTTTGGAAATGTTGATTTTTTTCGCCAAATCGGATATACTATATATAATTAAAATATAACATATTAAGAGGTGGCACTATGATTTTGGAATACACATGTGAAAATTACAAATCTATAAAAGAGAAGGTTACATTCTCTATGCTTGCTTCCAGAGATAACTCATTTGAAAATTTGCTAATTCCATTTAATGGAATCTCTATTAACAAGATAGCTTCTATTTATGGTGCTAATGGTTCTGGTAAAACAAGTTTTATTGAATCATTAAGATTTTTACGAATTTTAGTTTGTAATAGTAATAATCATCAACCAGGAGATAAAATTCGACAGTTTTCTCATAAGCTTTGTGATGTTCAGGAGCCAACAAAATACACTATTCAGTTTGTGATAGATGATATACGTTATGCATATGGTTTGGCTTATACTACAGATCAAATTGTTTCTGAATATCTTTATTATTTTCCACATGGAAAACAAGCTAAAATTTTTGATAGAACTTTAAATGATATAAGTTTTGGAGATAAGTTCAAAAAAGACTTTGAATCTATTCTTAATTTTTCAAAGCCTAATAAATTATTTTTGTCTGTTTCGGCAAATTATTCTTCTGTGAAAGAAGCCGAGACTGTCTTTTTGTTTTTTAAAGAGGATCTTGTTTTTTATCCGCTTCCAGAAAACCAAAATAATTGGTTTGAATACTCTATTGAAAATTTAACAAATAACTCAAATTTGAAAGCAACTTTTATAAAATTTATGAATTCTATCGGTTGCCCAATTCAAAATATATATACTAAATTTGAGAAAGCAGTAGTTACACCAGAAATGCTTCCATCAGATATGCCTAATTCACTTAAGGAAATATTTGCTCAGGCAAAAGAGGCTCGAATTATAGAAGCCAAGTTAGATTATGGAACATTTTCAGTGGATTTGAATGAAGAATCAAATGGTATAAAAAAATTATTTGAGGTAATCTGTCCTATTATAGATATTATACTTAGAGATAAAATTTTGATTTGGGATGAAATGGAAACCAGTTTGCATCCAAGTATAGTAAATGAAATATTAAGACTTATTTTACATGGAAATTCAAAATCCAGAGCACAGATTATTTTTAGTACTCATGACACAAATTTATTGGATTTAACCAGATTCAGAAGAGATCAAATTTGGTTTACAGAACTTACACCTTCTCGCTCTACAGATTTGTATTCATTAGCAGAATTAAAAAATGTAAGAAAAGATGAAAATATTAGTAAAGGTTACTTGAACGGGAAGTATGGTGCAATTCCATTTATCCATAATCCACTGATATTTTCAACAGAGGAGGAATAAATATGCCTCAAACTGAAGAACGAAATCTTGAACTTGCACCTCGCACAGTATCTACTCGTGAACGACAACCAGGCCGCACAGTACAATTTGAATTAAATGCTATTGCTAACCGTTTCAGAAATAATTTATCCTCGATAAGGTCTCAATTCGAATTGGCAGAACAATTAAAAAATGATGGAAACTTACAATATAAGGATATTCTTAGATCGCAGATAGTTTTCCTAGATAGCGCCTTTGACTTCTTTATGCATGAAATAACCAAATATGGGATGATGCAAATATTTCAAAGGACTTGGGATAAAACGGATAAATATAATAATTTTACAATTCGTTTAGGAGATATTTCCGAAGTATTACAAAATCCAGAACAAGAAAACTGGTTTTTAGATATTGTAAATGATTCTTATGCAGAAGATACCTTCATGAGTTCTGAAGCTGTAATCGGACAATTAAACTTAATAGGAATTAAATGGCAAAATATTGCAGATAGAGCTTTTTACGAACAAGGTTCGACGACTCCAACAAAAGATAAATTCAAATTAACATTAAATTCCTTATTTAAACGTAGAAATAAAATTGCTCATCAAGCTGATTGCCTACACGAGACTGGGGTTAAGGTGGATATTGAACGAGAAACTGTTGAAAACTATATTAGTCATATAGAGAAAATTGTAACAGCTATCTATGATGAGATTCAACAAATAAATAATTCTTAAAAATTGAAAAACAGGGGGAAGAATGTCTAAAAAGTATTCTATCCTCTGTTTTTCAATTATCTTTTTCGTTTAAGTAGATGGATCGTCAATTCTTGAAATTTCTGCTTTTCGTATTCATCTAAATCCACGTTAGCCAGCATATTCATAACAACCTGAGTCATATCCATTTCATTAAAAGTTGTTTTTTCTTCTTGGTTGTCAAAGCCTGTTTTTTCATAGAATCAAGCTGATTCTTAAACTCTTCGGAAGTAATATCTTTTTCAGGTACATCCATTTTCTTTTTAATATCTTTTAACATGGAGAGAAAGATACTTTTGATTTTCTCATAATCCGCATCTGTGCCAGTGATCTTCTCAGCATTTAATTTTCGGATATCATGATTCCCTTCGATTTTCAGCTCTGGACGAGTCTCGATGAAATCCTTAATATTTGCAGTTCCCAAATCTATAATATCATTTCTTGATGCAAATCCAGCTTCGTGAGCATCTGTGAAATAAGCGTTTGCAATATCAAGAAGCAGTGGAAAATAAGGATGTTCAATCATTTGGCTTAACATTTTTGTATCAATTCTTCCCTGTAAAAGCAGAACAAGTGCTTTATTGGACAGCCCCAGTTCTTCAAGTTCTACATTTTTTCTCATACGCATATCAGATACACAAAGCAAGTAGTCTGTTGTTACATTGTAGTATTCTGCTAATGCGATAATCAAATCATGACTAATAAACTTTGTTTCCCCACGTTCTAATCGGCTTAACACGGAAGCCGTGATTCCCAACGCATCCGCAACTTCTTTCTGGGATTTTCCTGTTCCGTTACGCAAATCTATAATTCTTTGACAAATATTATCTGCTGGCAGTGCTCTCATATATATCATCCCTTTCAGAAATCTGTTCCTTTTCCTATATCATATCGTATCTGTCCGGTTTCCACAATTGCAAGTTTGCAATTTTCGAGATGTCCATCTTTGTGAATTTGCAATTGCCGTGAATATGAGAGGTACTTCTGTAAATCATGGTATTCTCTGCTTATCAAAAAAGCGGAATCCGCTTTCTGAACATTGAAAATCAGAGGAACTGAAATCGGCGATAAGCAAATAATGACACTCGCATCTAATAGGTGAAACTCCTTGGGGTGCCCCGGCAATCAACGGCGGGATAATCAGAAAAGCTGATTAAGAGGGATACAAATAAGCATTCGTCAAAGAGATTAGAACCTCGGTCTGAATATCAGACTGATCTTGCAGATTAAGGAATAGGACAAATTATAACAAAAATATAATCTTGATATATGGGGGCTTTATATATGAACCAGATAAAAGAAAAAACGGAAGAATTAAAAGAGATTCATGTTGACAATATGCATTTTCGTGTAATCAGCAAACATCCACAGTATTCCACAGATACAGAAACTCGACTAAGCCGAGATATGAGAAAAGAATTGTACGCAGTTTTTAAGAAATATGCATAAATAGTTCTTTTTAAAGGTCGATTCTATGGTATACTAATCGCAAATGGAGAGTGACTGCTTACACATAGTAAGGGAGGTATGTACTATGTGTCCAATAGATGCTCTATATGCAAGGCAGTCACTGGATAAAAAAGACAGTATCTCCATAGAAAATCAGCTTGAGTTTTGTAAATATGAAACTCGTGGAGCTGAGTACGAAACGTACATTGACAAAGGATTTAGCGGAAAAAATATGAACAGACCAGCGTTCACAAAGATGATGGAAGATATCAAAGCGGGTAAGATTAAACGTGTTATTGTTTATAAACTTGACAGAATCAGTCGTTCTATTCTCGATTTCTCCAATATGATGGAAATTTTTCAGGAGTACAACGTAGAATTTGTTTCTTCAACAGAGAAATTTGATACATCGACACCTATCGGAAACGCTATGTTGAATATCTCCATTGTATTTGCACAGTTGGAACGAGAAACTATTCAGAAACGTGTTACAGATGCCTATGCAACGAAAAGTCAAAAAGGATTTTATATGGGTGGACGTGTGCCATATGGATTCCAGTTGGAAGATACGATTATCAACGGGATTCATACTTCTATATTTGTTCCTGAACCAGAGGAAATGGCAGCTATAAAACTGATTTATAAGTTGTATTCAGACCCTGATATGACATTAGGTGCTGTTATGCGTGAATTACTGAATAGAGGATTCACGGAAAAACGTGGTGCTGCATGGTGTACAGCAAGAATAAGTGAGATTCTCAGAAATCCTGTATATGTAAAGGCAGATATGGATATCTACAACTTTTTTGAAAGTCAGGGTTCTAATCTCATCAATCCGGCTTCCGATTTTATTGGCACAAATGGAATTTTTCTTTATAAAGGACTGAATGGTGACAAAACCAAGAAGAAACAATATGACCTTGTTGACAGAGATGTGGTAATCGCACCTCATAAAGGTATGATTGATTCTGCTACATGGTTGAAATGTCGATTAAAACTGATGAAAAATCGTCAGTCAGCACGAACGAATAAAGGTAAGAGAACATGGCTTGCTGGTAAAATCAAATGTAAAAAATGCGGTTATGCTTATACAGCTATCATAGCCAAAACAAAAGCAGGACGATATTTACAATGTTCCGGTTCCAGATATTCCATCAAATGCAAAGGTGCCGGACACACTATTTATGCAGATGTTTTTGAAAACTATGTTTTAGAAGAAATCAAAAAGCAACTTTCAAAATTCAAATATCTCTCCGAGGAACTGGAAATAATTGCAGAACCGGTAGAAAATGCCACTAAAGTTCGTATTGCTGAGATTGATAAGGAAATCGAGTCATTGTTTTCAAAGATAGTTGATGCAAACAAAACTCTGATGAACTACATTAACCAGAGAATTGATGAGCTTGATACCGAAAAACGTTCTTTACAGGAAGAAATGGTTCAAGCAAACACAAATCAGACATCTTCTAAGATTGATAAAATCACAGACTATGTTGAAAAATGGGAAGATTTAAGTATTGATGATAAGCAACGTGTGGCTGATATCCTTATCGACAAGATATTGATTGATGAGGATGTAATCGAAATCATATGGAACCTATAACGCTAACCTTTATGTATGGAGACTTACTGTTGTCAACAAAATTTCTATACACAATTCTTTTTTTAATCATTTTGCTTGTATAACTACTCTTTGCTTCACCAAAACGTTGATAATGCACAATTTCTCTTTCGCGTAAGAAACGTATGGGTTCACATATTTCAGGATCTTTAACAAGACGTAGAATATTATCATAAGTTGTTCGTGCTTTTTGTTCTGCAGCCATATCCTCATGTAAATCGGTGATTGGATCTCCTTTTGATTGGAAATAAGTTGCTGTCCAAGGGGTTCCACCAGCTGATTGTGGCCAAAGTCCTAATGTATGATCTACATAATATTTATCAAAACCATACTTTTCTATTTCTTCGACAGATAAATTTTTTGTTAGTTGATAGATAATGGCACAAACCATCTCCATATGGGCTAATTCTTCAGTTCCGATATCTGTTAATATACCTGTGACTTGTTTGTAAGGCATTGTATATCGTTGTGAAAGATAGCGCATAGAGGCGGCAAGTTCACCATCAGGTCCACCAAATTGGCTGATGATAACCTGAGCAATTTTTGCATTGGTTTGTGTGATTTTAACTGGATATTGTAATCTCTTTTCATAATTCCACATAACTTAACAACCTCCTTCTTGCCATGGGTAGGGCTCTTCAATCCATTTCCAATAATCATTGCAGTTCGTTGTCGAGTCAGCAGTAAGAGGACCGTATAAACGTGCAAAGTCTTCTAATGCTTGTGTACGGATTGTGTTATATTCTTGAAAATAAGAAAGAGCTTCTTTATTTTCAGGATGCGTATCTAAAAATAATTTTGTATCATCTAAAACAAAGCTGGCAATATTAATTAAATGTAATAATTCTTTTCGAGAAGGAATATTGTTGTTCATCGACATCCACCTCCTTTATATTCAAGAGGTTTTCGTAAATCATGAAAAATAGTTCCACATTGAAAACCTCTGTCCGCTTCAAGGATATTTTCCCATCTTTGCCAAGGGACGTATGCCATTGTTAAAGGCATAGAAGAGAGCGGATCTTGTCTTCTACAAGAAATATTTTCGTGATTATAGAAGGTTACGTTATTGTGAAAATTTTGCATACTCTATATACTCCTTTTAAATATTTATAATAGTAGATTATGTTATAGATAGGAAAAAGTGTTTGTTTTTATTGATGGTTATAGTATAATAAATAGTTAAGAAAAGGGGGAGTAAAATGGTAAGGAACAGAGTGGATAGAACGAGAGAAAAAAGAACGATAGCGTATTTTGATTATACTTTAATGGCGGTACTTATTTTTTTGATTGGTTTCGGATTACTTATGCTTTATAGTACTAGTTCATATAGCGCAACTGTAAAATTTCATAATGGAATGTTTTATTTAAAAAATCAATTGAGAGCGTATGTAATAAGTTTTGGTATAATGTTGATTGTTTATGTGTTTGATTATCATATATATGCAAGATTGTCAAAACTAGCATTTTGGCTCTCTATGGTAGTTATGACGCTTGTTTTTGTTCCTGGGATAGGTATAGAAGCATATGGGGCTAGACGGTGGATAAAAATACCGATTTTTGGGCAGATGCAACCATCGGAATGTATGAAAATCGCAATTGTTATTTTTATTCCTACATTGATATGTAGAATAGGCGAGAAACTTAACAAAAAAGAAGGGGCTATTTGTATTTTAATCTGGGGAGGAATTGCAGCAGCAGGAGTATTGTTTTTGACAGACAATTTAAGTACTGCTGTGATTGTAATGGGAATGGTCTTTACGATGTTTTTTGTAGCGCATCGGAAAACGAAAATTTTTCTTGTAATTGGTGGAGCGATGATATCAGCATTTTTTCTAGGAGCACAATTCTTGGGAAAAATAATGGAAGAAAGTTCGGATTTTAGAATAAGACGAATTTTAGCATGGGTAAATCCAGAAATGTATACAGGAGAAGGTAGTTACCAGAGTATGCAAGCGTTATATGCGATTGGAGCAGGAGGATTTTTTGGAAAAGGACTTGGAAATAGTACACAGAAATTTTTTATACCAGAAGCGCAAAATGATATGATTTTATCCATTATTTGTGAAGAATTAGGAATATTTGGTCTATTAATTGTTTTGTTATTATTTTCGATTTTACTATATCGGATTGCGTTTGTAGCACAGAATGCACCAGATTTATATGGCTCATTAATAGCAACGGGAGTATTTGCGCACATTGCAATTCAGGTTGTACTTAATGTTGGTGTTGTGACAAATCTTTTGCCAACAACAGGAGTTACATTACCTTTTGTTAGTTACGGAGGGACTGCGACAGTATTTCTTATGATAGAAATGGGACTTGTGCTTAACATATCAAGTAAAATAAAAGTAGAAGTTTAGTAGTAGAATGGAATAGGAAAAAGAATAAAAAGTCTTTTCTTATTAGAACAAATGTGATAAACTAAACAAGTGGTATTAAAAACTACATATAATAGAAGTGAATGTGATAAGTATAGATATAGAGGAAGGGTCTAGGTATGAGTTATAAAGTTGTTGTAGACAGTTGTGGTGAATTGACAGAAGAAATGAAAAAAATGGGGAAGGTGGAAAGTGTACCACTTAGTATTCAAGTAGACAATGAAAATATTATAGATGATGATACATTCAATCAAAAAGAATTTTTACGTAAAGTTGCTGAAAGTCCAGAATGTCCAAAATCATCTTGCCCATCACCGGAACGATATATGGAAAGTTATGATTGTCATGCAGATAGGATTTATGTTGTAACTTTATCAGCAGAACTCAGTGGGTCTTATAATAGTGCAGTACTTGGAAAGACGATTTATGAGGAAGAACATGGAGAAAAACAGATTCATATCTTTAATTCTCGTTCGGCTTCTGTAGGAGAGACGCTTATTGCACAAAAGATTATAGAATGTGAAGAAAAGGGATTGTGTTTTGAAGAGGTAATTGAAACTGTGGATTCCTATATTCAAGAGCAACACACATATTTTGTTTTGGAAACATTAGAAACTTTAAAAAAGAATGGAAGATTAACAGGTGTGAAAGCTTTAGTTGCAACAGCGTTAAACATTAAACCGGTAATGGGATCGACTCCACAAGGGACGATTTCACAATTGGGAAAATCTCGAGGAATCAACAAGGCGTTAGATAAAATGGTCAGTTGTGTTGTGGAACAAGTGGAAAATGCAGAAGAAAAAGTATTAGCGATTGCTCACTGCAATTGTTATGAAAGAGCTGTATCTGTTAAAAGTATGCTAGAAGAGAGAGCAAATTTTAAAGAAATTCTTATATTAGGAACAAGAGGAATTAGCACAATGTATGCAAGTGACGGGGGAATTATCGTAGTTGTATAATTTCATGTTTTGTGCTAGACTATCTGTAGTTGAATTGCAAAGGAGTTTTGAAAATGAGTCAAGAGAAAGTGAAGCGATATAAAGAAGAAAAAGCAAATCGTAAAGCGATAATGAAAAAGCAAAAGAGAATGAAAATATTTAGAAATGTAGCAACTGTTGTAGTGGCTGTGGCTGTTTTGTCTTGGGTTGGATATTTGGGATATAGTACCTATGTAGATAGTCAACCAATAAAAAAGGCGGAAGTTGACTATACTTCTATTGCAGAATATCTTACAGGATTGGCAAAATAATAAAGAACGAAAAAATTGGCATATCTCCACGAAAGTGGAGATATTTTTTTGTATCAAAATGCTAAAAAACTCTTGAAATGAGGGGAAAAGTGGTTTACAATAAATCCGAGTGGTAGAAAGTGGTGAATAGTGGTGTGAAATGGGACATAAGTGGCAGGCCCATTTGAAAGAAGGTGTTCCATATGCTAATGGGAGAATTTAATCATAGCATAGATGCAAAAGGCAGGTTGATTATTCCCTCCAAATTTCGAGAAGAACTTGGAGAAAATTTTGTGATAACAAAGGGATTGGATGGCTGCTTATTTCTGTATCCTGATAGTGGATGGAAAATTTTTGAAGAAAAGCTAAGAACCTTACCACTGACAAGTAAAGACGCTAGAATATTTACCCGTTTCTTTTTGGGAAGTGCGGTAGATGGCGGCCTTGATAAACAAGGTAGAGTATTAATCTCTTCTGCACTCCGTAATTTTGCTGATTTGGAAAAAGAAGTGGTTCTTGTGGGAGTGCTGGACCGTGTAGAAATTTGGGACAAGGCAAAATGGGAGGAAAATAATACAGTAATTGAAGACAACATGGACGATATTGCAAGTCGCATGGGGGAATTGGGACTTAGCATTTAATCTGATGTGGAGGTAGACATGACATTTGAACACAAATCCGTATTATTAGAAGAGACTGTAAATGGTCTGAACATCAAGCCAGACGGCATTTACGTAGATGGAACGCTTGGTGGAGGCGGACATGCTTTTGAAGTGTGTAAGCAATTAAGTGACAAGGGGAGTTTTATAGGAATAGATCAGGATGAGGCGGCAATTGAAGCGGCTGGAATCCGGTTACGTGACTTCGGGGAGAGAGTTACAATAGTTAGAAGTAATTATTGTGATATGAAGTCGCAACTTCAAAAACTTGGCATTGACAAAGTGGATGGGATTGTACTTGATTTGGGTGTATCATCTTATCAATTAGATACAGCAGAGAGAGGATTTTCTTATCGTGTAGATGTACCTTTGGATATGAGAATGGATAGACGTCAAGAAATGACAGCAAAGGACATCGTCAATATGTATAGTGAGATGGAACTTTATCGCATTATCCGAGATTACGGGGAAGACAAATTTGCGAAAAATATTGCAAAGCATATTGTTTTGGAACGCGAGAGAGGTTCCATTGAAACTACAGGACAATTAATAGAAATAATTAAACGTGCTATTCCAATGAAATTTCAAAAGAACGGGGGACACCCGGCGAAGAGAACATTTCAAGCAATTCGAATAGAATTGAATAAGGAATTGGATGTGCTTAGAGATAGTTTAGATGAAATGATTGATATGCTTAATGAGAATGGGAGAATATGCATTATTACATTTCATTCATTAGAGGACAGAATTGTAAAAAGTATTTTTAAAAGAAATGAAAATCCATGTACCTGTCCAAGTCATTTCCCAGTATGCGTATGTGGAAATGAATCAAAGGGGAAAGTGATTACAAGAAAACCAATTCTGCCAAGTGCAGAAGAATTAGAATACAATAGTCGTTCAAAAAGTGCTAAATTACGAATTTTTGAAAGGCATTAGTCGTATGACGGGAGATAAATAGTTGAAATAGGAGGGAGCATAAGCAGATGGAAACAAATAGAAGACCTGCTTATCGCAGACAAATGTATCATTATTATGATTACGGGAATACTGTTCGCAAGCCTAACGAAGTTTTCCCGAAACATGAGGAGATACATCAAGCAGAACCGAAAAAGGTAAGCAGACAGATTCGACAAAATAGAAAAAATGCACTTCGTATGAATAAGGGATATGTAGTGTTTTTATCAATTGCAGTTGTAATTGCGTTTGTATTGTGTTTACAATATTTGCAATTGCGTTCAGAGTTAGTAAATCGCTCGAGAAATATTACTTCTTTGCAAAGAGAACTTTCAGAGAAGAAAGAAGCGAATACTATACGGTTTAATAATGCGATAGATTCTGTGAATTTAGAAGAAGTACGCAAAAAGGCAACAGAAAAATTAGGAATGGTTCATGCAGAAGATGGGCAGATTATTATATATAATAACCCACTAGACAATGAGATAAAACAGTATAAAGATATTCCTAAGAAGTAGGTGGAAGGTGAATAAATGGCAGACAATAGGAAAAAGAGAATAGGTCCTAAATTTATCTATAAAAAATTTCCTAACAGAATGCAGAAAAAGCTAGTATTCGTATTTGTAGTAACGATACTGGCTTTTGTTATACTTGTAGGAAATGTGGTTAAGATTGTGATACAAGATGGTGAAAAATACGAGAAAAAAGTATTAGATCGACAACACAATAATAGTAGAATTATTCCTTTTAAAAGAGGCGATATATTAGATGCAAATGGTACGAAATTGGCAACAAGTGAGAGAGTGTATAATGTGATTTTAGATGCAAAAGTTTTACTTGATGAAAAAGATTCAGTTAGAGCAAAGAAACAAACAGTAGATGCGTTGAAAAAATGCTTTGGAATTGAAAAAGAAACCGTTTATCAAATTTTAGAAGAAAAACCTGAAAGTAGTTATATTGTTTTAAAAAAAGAGGTGAATTTTAAACAATATCAAGCATTTGAAAAATTAAAAAAAGATGAGAAAAAATATGGGAGTGTAAGAGGAGTATGGTTAGAAGAAAGTTATGTTAGAATATATCCATATAATACTCTCGCAAGTGATTTGATCGGATTTACTGTTGCTGGAAATGTTGCAAATGGTGGACTTGAAGCAGCATACAATAATGTTTTAAATGGAATGGATGGAAGAGAGTATGGGTATATAGGAGAAAATTCTTCTGTAGAAAAAATAGTGAAAGAAGCAGTGGATGGGAAAAGTATTGTTACATCTATTGATTTGAATTTACAAAGCATAATTGAAAAACATATTCGAGAATTTAATGAAGAACATAAAAATGGGCCTAATAAAACAGGGTTTGGAAGTAAGAATACGGCAGTTATTGCAATGCGTCCAGGAACAGGGGAAGTTTTGGCGATGGCTTCTTATCCTAATTTTGATCTGAATCATCCAAGAGAGTTAAGTGGTTTGTTTTCGGAAGAACAGATAAAAAATATAAGTGAGGAGGATAAGGTTAAAGAGTTAAATAAGTTGTGGAGAAATTTTTGCGTTAGTGACACTTATGAACCTGGTTCTACAGCGAAGCCATTTACGATTGCAGCAGGATTAGAAAATGGTACTTTAAAAGGAGATGAAACGTATGTGTGTCCAGGATATTTAGATGTGGGAAAATGGAGAATTAAATGCAATAAAAAAGATGGACATGGAACACAAAATTTAAAACAGGCAATCGCTAATTCATGTAACGTAGCATTGATGCATATAGGTGATGCTCTTGGAGCAAATGAATTTTCTAAATATCAGCACATATTTGGATTTGGAGAATATACAGGTATAGATTTGCCAGGAGAAGCAGCCACAGGAACACTTCTTTTTGACCCAAAGAAAATGGGCGATGCTGATTTGGCTACAAATGCATTTGGACAGAATTTTAATGTAACTATGCTTCAATTAGCAACAGGATTTAATTCATTGATTAATGGGGGGAATTATTATAAACCACATGTAGTAAAACAAATTCGAGATGCAAACGGAAATGTTATCGAAAATAAAACTCCAGTTTTAATGAAAAAAACTGTTTCTGAAGAAACTAGTAAAACACTTCGTACATATATGGAATCTACGGTAAAAGAAGGGACTGCAAAGTCAGCTCAGGTTCCAGGGTATGCCATAGGAGGAAAAACAGGAACTGCTGAAAAATATCCACGTAATCATGGTAAGAATTTAGTTTCCTTTATCGGGTATGCACCACAAGAAAATCCAGAAATTATGCTTTATGTTGTTATTGATGAACCGAATGTACAAAATCAAGCAAGTAGTAGTTATGCAATACAATTGGCTCAAAAAATCATGGCAGAAGCATTTCCATATATGAATATTACAAAGACAGAAACAAATTAGAAGAATAACCTCGCAATAGATTTAATACCCTATAGTAATAAATCTTTGTGAGGTTTTTGTGCGAAATAAGACATATAATAAAAAGAAAATTTTTGTTGTGTTTTCATGTGCGATTCTTGTGATTGTATTGCTGATTAGCAGATTAGTGTATTTAATGGTAGTGGATGCACCTTATTATCAAAAGAGAGCAGAATCACTTCACGAAAGAGAAAGAGAAATAAAAGCGGAAAGAGGAGAAATTATAGATGCAAAAGGGAAAGTACTTGCGACAAATAAAACGGTGTGTACGATCTCTGTTATTCATAGCCAAATAA
This sequence comes from Faecalimonas sp., assembly GCA_029264305.1. Classification (GTDB taxonomy): domain Bacteria; phylum Bacillota; class Clostridia; order Lachnospirales; family Lachnospiraceae; genus Faecalimonas. The sequence continues at coordinate 14,235 of JARICA010000023.1, forward strand.
AAGATGCAGAAAAGGTTATTCGAATTTTGAGTGATGAGCTTGGCGTTGAAGAAAAATTAGTTAGAAAAAAAGTGGAAAAAGTTTCCTCTATGGAGAGGATAAAAACAAATGTAGATAAAAAAACGGGGGATAAAATAAGAGAATATGAACTTTCAGGAGTAAAAGTAGATGAAGATTTTAAAAGGTACTATCCGTTTGGCGATGTGGCTTCAAAAGTTCTTGGATTTACTGGTGGTGATAATCAAGGAATAATTGGGTTGGAAGTAAAATATGAGGAATATTTGCGAGGAAAAAATGGAAGGATTTTGACGACTACGGATGCAAGAGGTATGGAATTAGAAGGAATTGCAGAGGATAGGGTAGAAGCGATTCGTGGAGATACACTTCATATTAGTTTGGATTACAATATACAAAAATATGCTCAACAAGAAGCGGAAAAAGTGATGAAAGAAAAGCAAGCAGATAAAGTATCGGTTTTGGTAATGAATGTGCAAAATGGGGAAATACTATCTATGGTAAATGTTCCGGAATTTAATTTGAATGAGCCATTTACACTACCTAAAAATGAAAGTGTAGAAATTTCGGATGAAAATAAACAGGAATTATTGAATAAAATGTGGAGAAATAATTGTATTAATGATACGTATGAGCCAGGATCTACGTTTAAAATTATTACATCTGCGCTTTGTTTGGAAGAAGGGGTTGTCAAAGAAGAGGATAAATTTAGTTGTCCTGGATATAGAATAGTAGAAAATAGGAGAATACGTTGTCATAAAGCTGGTGGTCATGGTGCTGAAACATTTATGCAAGGAGTACAAAATTCGTGTAATCCGGTGTTTATTGATATTGGATTAAAACTTGGTGTAGACAGATTCTACGAAGGGTTTTATAAAATAGGTCTGATGAATCGGACGGGAATTGATCTACCAGGAGAGGCGGGGACAATTATGCATAAAAAGTCTAATATAGGGCCGGTGGAACTTGCGACAATGTCTTTTGGGCAGTCTTTTCAGATTACACCTATTCAACTTGCTACTACAGTTGCTTCCATTATTAATGGTGGGAAAAGAGTTGTTCCACATTTTGCGGTTTGTGTAACTGATAAATCGGGAAAGCAAGTGGAGAGATTTCAATATGAAACAAAGCGAAACGGTATATCGGAAGAAACTTCTGAGAAAATGAGGGGAATCTTAGAAAGTGTGGTTTCTAAAGGATCAGGGAAGAATGCATATATACCTGGATATAAAATAGGAGGAAAAACGGCAACATCACAGACACTTCCAAGAAGTGCAAATAAATATATTTCTTCTTTTGTTGGATTTGCTCCGGCAGATCATCCGAAGGTGCTTGCTTTAGTAGTTATTCATAATCCAAAAGGAGTTTATTATGGAGGAACAATTGCAGCTCCAGTTGTAAAGGACTTGTTTTCAAACATTCTATCTTATCTGGGAATTGAAAAAAATGATAAACTAGAGTATACTAATGAAATGAAAAAACAAAAGAGATAAAGAGGTGCGATATGGAGTATAATATTGTAATACCGGTGCTTGTGGCATTCGGATTAAGCGTGTTGTTAGGACCGGTTGTTATCCCGTTTTTGAGAAAATTAAAAATGGGACAGACAGAACGTGTGGATGGGGTACAGTCACATTTAAAAAAGGCAGGAACACCTACGATGGGTGGGGTGATTATCCTTGTCAGTGTGGCAATTACATCAGTTTTTTATATTAAAGATTATCCCAAAATCATCCCAATTTTGTTTGTGACCTTAGGATTCGGTTTAATTGGATTCCTGGATGATTATTTAAAAGTAGTGATGAAACGTTCAGATGGGTTGTTCCCAAAACAGAAAATGGCACTGCAAATTTTGGTAACTGCAGTATTTGCGTATTATATGGTGAATTTTACAAACGTGTCATTAAAGATGGTTATTCCTTTTACCAATGGAAAAACATGGGATATTGGTTGGCTTGCGATTCCACTTTTATTTATAGTTGTTATCGGAACGGTAAATGGTGTGAATTTTACAGATGGTTTAGACGGATTAGCATCCAGTGTGACTGTATTAGTAGCGACATTCTTTACGGTTGTTGCTATCGGAACAAAGAGTGGAGTTGAACCAATTACTTGTGCAGTTGTTGGTGCGTTACTTGGCTTCTTATTGTTTAATGTGTATCCGGCAAGTGTATTTATGGGAGATACAGGTTCTCTTGCTTTAGGAGGATTTGTTGCTTCTACAGCATATATGTTACAAATGCCAATATTCATCGTAATCGTAGGATTGATTTATTTAGTAGAAGTTCTTTCGGTTATGATACAGGTGACATATTTTAAGAAAACTGGTGGTAAGCGTATTTTTAAAATGGCACCAATCCATCATCATTTTGAACTATGTGGTTGGTCTGAAACAAGAGTTGTTGCAGTGTTTTCGATTATTACAGCCATTCTTTGTTTGATTGCGTTGTTAGCACTGTAGGAGGTCGGAAATATGGATTTTACAAATAAAAAAATACTTGTTTTCGGCTCTGGAATAAGTGGTATAGGGGCAGCTAGATTGTTAGTACAGCAGGGAGCAGATGTTATTTTATATGATGGAAAGGAAACACTTGATCCAGAAGAATTGTTTCAAAAAATTGGTAAAGATGGTAGAGTGAAAATTATTTTAGGAGAACTAAAGGATGAGGTGATTGATGCATTAGATATTGTAGTAATGAGCCCAGGAGTTCCTACAGATTTGCCTATTATTAATAAAATCAGAGCCAAAGGGATTCGGATTTGGGGAGAAATTGAACTTGCTTATCGGGTTGGTAAAGGCGATGTTTTAGCTATTACTGGAACAAATGGAAAGACAACAACAACAGCTCTTCTTGGAGAAATTATGAGAAATTGGAAAGAGAGTGTATATGTTGTAGGAAATATTGGAACACCATATACTTCTATTGCTAGCAAAACGACAAGTGATACAGTTATTGTAGCAGAAATAAGTAGCTTTCAATTAGAAACGGTAGAAGAATTTTGTCCTAAAGTAAGTGCAATTTTAAATATTACACCAGATCATTTGGACAGACACCATACAATGCAAGCGTACATAGAGGCAAAGGAAACAATTTCTAAAAATCAAACAAGAGAAGATGTATGTGTACTAAATTATGAAGATGAAGAAACGAGAAATTTTGGTAAAAAAACGGATGCAACTGTTCTATATTTTAGTAGCCAGCGTAAACTAGAGAGAGGCGTTTATTTAGAAAATGGTGTTATTAAGTATAGTGAAGAGGGAAAATGTGTAGACGTGTGCCGTGTGGATGAATTAAAATTACTAGGAATACATAATTATGAAAATATTATGGCGGCGATTGGAATGTCACTTGCTTATCATGTGCCAATGGAAATTATCCAGAAAAGTGTGAAAAATTTTGGTGGTGTGGAACATCGGATTGAATATGTTTGCGAAAAGAATGGTGTTGCTTATTATAACGATTCTAAAGGAACAAATCCAGATGCGGCAATCAAAGGCATTTCAGCAATGAACAGACCAACCTATCTTATAGGCGGAGGATATGATAAAGCTGCTTCATATGAAGAATGGATAAAAAGTTTTAATGGAAAAGTACGTAAGCTTGTGCTTATAGGGCAAACGAAAGAAAAAATAGCAGAGACGGCAAAACGATGTGGATTTCATGATATAGTGTTTGCGAATAGTTTAGAAGAAGCAGTTTCTATTTGTTCCTCTTTGGCAATGGTTGGAGAAGCGGTGTTACTTTCTCCTGCATGTGCAAGTTGGGGGATGTTTAAAAATTATGAAGAACGTGGAGATGAATTTAAAAAACTTGTAAATGCTTTATAAGGAGTTGATTCATGGGTGTCCAAGCAAGGTAAAAAAAGAAGATATGATTACAGTCTTTTGATAGTAGTATTTCTTCTTGTTGGAGTTGGACTGGTTATTTTATACAGTACAAGTGCCTATAATGGAGAAGTAAAATTTCACGATTCATTTTATTACTTAAAGAAGCAGGCTTTTGCAACAGTATTAGGAATTGGAATAATGTTTGCAATGGCAAATATAGATTATCATATATGGCAATATTTTGCGGTGTTTGCGTATGTTATTGCGTTAATTTTGTCTACAGCAGTATTGTTTATTGGTGATGAATATAACGGTTCTAAAAGATGGCTATCTTTGGGACCGTTTTCTTTTCAACCATCTGAATATGCAAAGGTTGCGTTGATTTTATTTTTATCTTACATTGTATTGAAAAATGTAAAGGAAATCGATAAAATTCGTACATTGATAAAAATTATTGCAAGCACTCTTCCGATAGTTGCGTTGGTTGGTTCAAATAATTTAAGTACAGCAGTAATTATACTTGGTATTGCAATTATTTTAATTTTTGTGTCTAGTCCAAAGTATACGCAATTTATTGCGATGGGGGGATTAGCCATTGGATTTCTTGGTATTTTTTTAGCATTAGAAAGCTATCGTTTAGAAAGACTTGCCATTTGGAGAAACCCAGAAAAATATGAGAAGGGGTATCAGACTTTACAAGGCTTATATGCGATTGGATCAGGAGGATTATTTGGCAGAGGAATAGGTTCAAGCATTCAAAAACTAGGGTTTGTTCCAGAAGCACAAAATGATATGATTTTTTCTATTATTTGTGAGGAATTTGGGCTTTTTGGTGCAATCTTTATTATTCTATTATTTGTTATATTGATATGGAGATTTTTTGTTATTGCAACCCATGCGAAGGACTTGTTCGGAGCATTACTTGCAACGGGTGCAATGGGACATATTATGATTCAAGTTATTTTGAATATTGCTGTTGTAACGAATTCTATACCAAATACAGGGATTACATTGCCGTTTATTAGTTATGGAGGAACTTCGGTTATGTTCCTTTTGTTAGAAATGGGGCTTGTACTAAGTGTATCTAATCTGATAGAATAGAAACCGTACAGGAGGAGTATAATGAAAAAACGAAAGAAAGTGGGGCGTACTATATATGCGCTCACTGTGTTAATATTAGGGATTTTAATTATTATTATGGTGGTTTTACTTCTTTTTCATGTACAGACAATAGAAGTGTCTGGAAATACATATGTAAGTAGTAGTGCAATAGGAGAAAGTATACAGAAAAACAGTAAAACAAAAAACTCATTATCTTTTTTGAGTAAAAATCTATTGGGAAAAATAGACTATCCAAAAGCAATTGAATCAGCAAAGATCTCTCTTAAGACACCATGGAGTATAAAAGTAACAGTAAAAGAAAAGAAGATTATGGGGTATACAATCACTAATGGCACTTATGTGTATTTTGATGAGAATGGAATGGTTCTTTATAAATCAGCAATGCAGCTGGAGAAAATACCATATATTGAAGGTCTTTCGACTCGTGCAGAACTTTATAAAAAACTTCCAGTACAAGAAAAAAGAATTTTTAGCAATATTGATACAATGTTGAAAGAATTGGATAAGTGGAGAATAAAACCAGAGCAGATTGTTAGTGATGGGGCAGACTTAACGATTCATGTGAGAAAAATAGTTATTATGTTGGGGAGTGGTAATATGAAAGAAAAAATAAGTCAGTTACCCCCAATTTTAAAAAAACTGGAAGGGAAAGAAGGAACTCTTGATTTAAGACATTATGGAGAAACCACAGAAACGATTACTTTTAAAGAAGGAGAAGTGCTAAAAAAAGAAAAAGAAGCGATAGATAAAAAATAAATTGTATAAAAAAATAAGAAAATCGAAAAAATGCTATTGATTATTTGAGAAAAAGTAGATATTATATACCTATATGGCTGAAACTGCCACTTTGCAGGGAAGTATAAGGCGAATAAGGAACACGAAGGAGGAGAAACTCTTGTTAGAAATTATGACAAATGAATCAGATGCAGCAGCAAAAATAATTGTAGTTGGTGTAGGCGGTGGCGGTAATAATGCTGTGAACCGAATGATAGATGAAGAAATCGCTGGAGTAGAATTTATTGCAATTAATACAGATAAGCAGGCATTGCAATTATGTAAAGCACCGACACTTATGCAGATAGGAGATAAACTTACAAAAGGTCTTGGTGCAGGAGCAAAACCTGAAGTAGGAGAAAAAGCCGCAGAAGAAAGCGCAGAAGAAATCGCTGCAGCTCTTAAAGGAGCAGACATGGTGTTTGTTACTTGCGGTATGGGAGGCGGTACAGGTACAGGTGCAACACCAGTTGTAGCACGTATCGCAAAAGAGCAAGGAGCATTAACTGTAGGTGTTGTAACAAAACCTTTCCGTTTTGAATCAAAAGCACGTATGAATAACGCTCTTGCAGGAATTGAAAAATTAAAAGAAAATGTTGATACACTTATTGTTATTCCAAATGATAAGTTATTGGAAATCGTTGATAGAAGAACAACAATGCCAGAAGCATTAAAGAAAGCCGATGAAGTATTGCAACAAGGTATTCAAGGTATTACAGATTTGATTAATGTTCCTTCATTAATTAACCTTGACTTTGCAGATGTACAGACAGTTATGGTTGATAAAGGTATTGCTCATATTGGTATTGGTAAAGGAAAAGGCGAAGAAAAAGCACTTGATGCTGTTAAGGAAGCCGTTGCAAGTCCTCTTCTTGAAACAACTATTGCAGGGGCTTCACATGTTATTATTAATGTATCTGGGGATATTTCTCTTATGGATGCAAGTGATGCAGCAGAATATGTTCAAGAATTAGCTGGAGAAGAAGCGAATATTATTTTCGGTGCAATGTATGACGATACAAAACAGGATGAAGCAACAATTACAGTTATTGCAACAGGTCTTCATAATGTTGGAGGTGCTACTTCTAAGTTAAAACAAAGATTAGAAGGACAGAAAGCAGCATTTCATCAGACAATCCAACCAAAGGAAGAAGTACAAATACCGAAAGTTGATTTAACAAAAAATATTGCACATACACAGTTCCAAACACAAACTACAAATCATACAAGTAGTGCAAATAATGAACAAAGAACATATGGTGGAGCAACACCTACTTTACAGACACCAAAAGTTCCAACAAGTTCAGTAAAAGAACAGACAATAAAAATCCCAGATTTCTTTAAAAGATAGAAATAAAAATGTAGAACTATCACAGTTTTGTGATAGTTCTTTTTTTTGTGCATTTGACTATTTTTGTCGAAAAAAAAATAAGTTCTGTTTTCATTATACGACATTTTTTTTAATAGTAGCAATTTATAATAAATGTGTTGCTAGAGAGAAAGAAGGTGGGCAATGTACTATGAGTTATATGTAGATGTGTTCTTTTTAGTGAATTTTATGATGGATTTTTTACTTCTTTTACTTGCAAAAAAGATATTAAAATGTTCTGCCACACATGGAAATATTTGTATGGGAAGTTTGTTTGGAAGTTTACTAACCTGTCTAGTTATTTTATTACCAGTGCAAAGTGCGGTATTAAAATTTATATTGTTTCATATGGTTATAAATATCATTATGATTTACATAGGCTTACGGGTACACACTCTTCGAGAAATTGTTCGGGCATGGATAGCGTTATATATTGGTAGTTTTTTGTTAGGTGGTGTATTCAACTATTTTTATCAATATTTAAAAGTCGGGAGTTTGTTTTTTGCTTGTGCAATGTTAAGTTATTGGCTTGTGCAAAGCATGTGGTCTTTTATTATATCTATAATAAGATTAAAGCAAACAGAATGTGATGTTACCTTATATAAAAATGGACAAAATTATACGGTTCATGCTCTTATTGATACAGGGAATAGTCTTTTGGATCCATTGACAAAACAACCTATATGTATTGTAGAGCAAAGGATAGTTGAAAAATGGGTTGAAGACAATGAAATAAAAAAAATGAGACGTATATTTTTTCATTCTATTGGAAAAAAATGTGGAACACTTCCCGTGTTAGAATTAGAAAAAATGTGCATACACTATGAAAAGGAATGTTGGGTAATGAAACCGATTGTTGCATTATGTGAAACTGAAATTTCATCAGATGGAGAATACGGAATGATTTTAAATCCCAATATATTTTAGGAGGAAAAACAATGATACTAAAAGTAGCAGTACCAAATCAATTTAAACTCAAAGTAATATCAAATTTTCGGACATTTTTATTTCCAGAAAAAAGGGATATTCATTACATAGGAGGATCTGATGTACTTCCAGCACCGTTAGAAATGGAAGAGGAGACGGCTGTTATAGAAGAACTAGGTACAGAAACGGATGAGGTGGCGAAAAAAACGCTAATAGAACATAATCTTCGTCTTGTTGTTTATATAGCTAAAAAATTTGATAATACGGGTGTTGGTGTAGAGGACTTGATTTCTATAGGAACAATAGGGTTAATTAAAGCTATAAATACATTTAATCCAATGAAGAATATTAAATTAGCAACATATGCATCTAGATGCATTGAAAATGAAATTTTGATGTATTTGAGGAGAAATAATAAAACAAAATTAGAAGTGTCTATTGATGAGCCGTTAAATGTGGATTGGGATGGAAATGAATTGTTATTATCAGATATCTTAGGAACGGATGAAGATACGATTTACAGAGATTTAGAAACAGAAGTAGAAAAAAAATTGTTGATGAAGGCGATTAATCGTTTATCTAGTCGTGAAAGAACGATTATACAGATGCGCTTTGGAATAGGAACAGCAGATGGAGAAGAAAAGACACAAAAAGAAGTTGCAGACATATTAGGAATTTCGCAATCATATATTTCTAGACTTGAGAAAAAAATTATGCAACGTCTGAAAAGAGAAATTGTAAAATATGAATAAATAAAAAGTAAATATTAGAAAATAATATCAATTTTGCACAAAAAGTGTTACAATAGAAAGAAAAAAGGGGTTGAGATTATGAAACTGACATTTATCGGTGCTGCGCATGAAGTGACAGGAAGTTGTCATTTGTTAGAGGCCTGTAATAAGACAATCCTAATCGACTGTGGTATGGAACAGGGACCGGATTTGTATGAAAATCAAGAATTACCTATTGTTCCGAGTGAAATAGATTGTGTTCTTTTAACACACGCACATATTGATCATTCGGGTCTTATTCCAATGTTATGTAAACAAGGATTTAGAGGACAAATTGTTACTACTTTTGCTACATCAGATTTATGTGATATTATGCTTCGTGATAGTGCACATATTCAAGAATTTGAAGCAGAATGGAGAAATCGTAAAGCAAGACGTGCAGGAGAAGCTTTATATGAGCCACTTTATGAAATGCAAGATGCGTTGGACGCAATTGAACTTTTAGCACCTTGCGATTATGATCAAAAAATAGAACTTTATGACGGAATATCAGTTCGTTTTACGGATATTGGACATTTGCTTGGTTCGGCTTGTATAGAAATTTGGATTAATGAAGATGGAGTGGAAAAGAAGATTGTATTTTCAGGAGATGTTGGGAATACAAATCAACCTATTATAAAAGATCCTATACAAATAAAAGAAGCGGATTACGTTGTAATCGAATCTACTTATGGAAATAGACTTCATGGGGAGGAAACTCCAGATTATGTTGGAGAATTTACCCGCATTTTAAATGAGACATTTGCAAGAGGTGGAAATGTTGTTATTCCATCGTTTGCTGTAGGTCGTACGCAAGAACTTCTTTATTTCATAAGAGAGATTAAAGAGAAAAAGTTGGTGGAAACATATCCTAATTTTGAAGTGTATGTGGATAGTCCGCTAGCTATTGAGGCTACAAATGTATTTACCAAAAACACCAAAGGCTGTTTTGATGAAGAGGCAATGAAACTTGTAGAAGAAGGTATTAATCCTCTTGTCTTTCCAGGATTAAAACTTTCTACCACAAGTGATGATTCAAAGGCAATCAATTTTGATGAGCGCCCGAAAGTAATTATATCTGCTTCAGGTATGTGTGAAGCTGGACGTATTCGCCATCACTTGAAACATAATCTTTGGAGACCGGAATGTACGATATTATTTGTTGGTTATCAAGCTATTGGAACACTTGGAAGAAAATTAATTGAAGGTGCACCACTTGTAAAACTATTTGGTGAGGAAATAGAAGTAAGTGCTCATATTGAAACGTTAAAAGGAATAAGTGGTCATGCTGATATGAATGGACTTTTAAATTGGCTTTCTGGATTTGAGACAAAATTACAGCATGTATTTGTTGTACATGGAGAAGATACGGTGACAGATGAATTTGCCAATACAGTGACAGAAAGATTTGGTTGCCCTGCATTTGCTCCATATTCTGGAGGAAGTGTAGATTTGGCTGAGAATGTTATCCTAAGTGAAGGTGTCAAAGTACGCAAGAAGGCGGGAGATAAACCAACTGCTATTCGTGCGATGACGGTATTTAATAGAGTTGTTATGGCAGGTAAATATTTAATGAAAGTGATAATGAAAAATGAAGGACTGTCAAATAAAGATTTAGCAAAATTTGAAACTCAAATTCAAAATCTTGCAGATAAATGGGATAGATAAGTGTCAAGGGTGAAAAGTTTATTAGAATTTAATAAAGAATGAATATAAGGAGCCATTTTGTAAATCCTTTTCTTATAAAGAAAAAGAGGAGGTAACAAAATGGCTCTGAACAAAGTGGAAATATGTGGTGTGAATACAGCAAAACTTCCGCTTCTAAAAGAAGAAGAAAAAGAGGCGTTGTTTGTTCGGATAAAAGCAGGAGATGAAAATGCGAAAGACGAGTATATAAAAGGAAATTTAAGGCTTGTTTTAAGTGTGATTAAAAGGTTTTCAAATAGTAATGAAAATCCAGATGATTTATTTCAAATAGGATGTATTGGTCTGATTAAAGCAATTAATAATTTTAACACGGAATTAAATGTGAAGTTTTCTACTTATGCAGTACCAATGATTATTGGAGAAATTCGAAGGTATATGCGTGATAATAATTCCATTCGTGTGAGCCGGTCTCTTAGAGATATAGCGTATAAAGCGATATATGCAAAAGAGGGATACATGAAAATGCATTTAAAAGAGCCGACGGTACAGGAGATTGCAAGTGAAATAGGTATTTCTAAAGAAGAGATTGTACAGGCTTTAGATGCGATACAAATGCCTATGAGTCTTCATGAACCAATTTATAATTCGGATGGAGATACTCTATATGTGATGGATCAGATTAGTGATAAAAAGAATAAAGAAGAAAATTGGATAGAAGAGTTGTCGTTAGCAGAAGCAATGAAAAGGTTGGGGAAACGTGAAAGGAATATTATTCAAATGCGTTTTTTTGAAGGGAAAACGCAGATGGAAATAGCAAAAGAAATTCATATTTCGCAGGCACAAGTGAGTAGGTTGGAAAAAAATGCACTTCAAGCAATGAAACAATATCTAGTCAATTAGAGGAAAAGAAAAAGATGAAAAGTAAATTTTCATCTTTTTTGTGCAGTTTTTATAGTTGAATTTTAATGGAAACCATAATATTATAGTGGGTATAAAGGAGTGAAACAATGTATAAAGTATGTATATTTGATTTGGATGGCACACTGACCAATACATTGGAATCCATTACATATTCAGTAAATAAAACATTAGACGAGTTGGGGTTGGCCAATATTACCATGGAGCAATGTAGACAGTTTGTAGGTGATGGGGCAAGAGTGCTTATGGAACGTACTCTTAGAACTGTTGGAGATACAAAGTTAGAGAAAATTGAAAGTGCAATGGAAGTATATGGAAGAGTGTTTGGAGAAAATTGTACATATCATGTAATGCCATATGAAGGTATTGTGGATATGTTGGATGGATTGGAAGAACGAGGAATAAAGTTGGCTGTTCTATCTAATAAACCACATCAGCAGAGCGCTGATGTGGTAGCGAAAATACTTGGAAGCCATAGATTTTCTTGTGTGAATGGCCAGAGAGAAGGAATAGAGAAAAAACCAGATCCAGCTGGGGTGTTTGAAACAATCAAGTGTTTACAAGTAGCAAAAGAAGAATGTCTTTACATAGGAGATTCGGAAGTAGATATGGAAACGGCAAGACGAGCAGGTCTTGTATCCGTCGGAGTGTCATGGGGATTTCGCAGCAGAGAAGTTTTGCAAAATGCAGGAGCGGATTATATAATTGATACACCATGTGAATTACTAAAATTTGTATAATAAGAGAAGAATTAGGAGGATAATAATATGTATGAATATGATGAAGAGTGTTTGCAAGTATTTTTAAATAAACAGGAGCAGTTGTTTGATGAACCAGTTGCTGTAACATTAGAGGAGGCAGAAGCGTTTCTTGAAGATTGTATGGCGGTGGTTGTGGAGTCTATTGAAGAAGTGAGAGAATACTTTGATGAAAGTGGAGCAGATGTAGAAGGAATGTCTGCGGAAGAGTTAGAAGATGCTTCAGAAGTATTTGCATTACCAGATGGGAGATATTTGGTAGTAGAAGCGTAATGAGGGGCGGTCATAAGACTGCCTTTTTTAGAAGTGAAAAATATATTTTAGTTTAATTCGATCAAATCAAGTCTATAGCCCGCAAAACTAAGAAGAATTTGCGGGCGCATCAGTAAGATAGTGCCAGGTCAGGAAAATACTTTCTCATAACAAAATGGATAAAAGACAGAGTACGTTGTCATTTAACAGCAGCTTTTTTTAACGCGTTTTCGATGGCAGAAACAATCATTTGAGCTGTGTAAGGATTATCTTTTGGATAATTAAGGTGTTTAGTTGATTGCTTTTCGCAAACCTGTTCAGCTATGTCTTCGATTACAGGTTGTAGCAAAGGATACATTGTAGTCACTGATTCCCCTAGATTAACACAACGAATAGAAGCAATTTTGGATTGTTCTACAGTGACTTCAATTTCTAAATCTGTGTTATTTAGACTTACTGTGGATGTGTAAATGCCAGGAGTATATTCTTTTGTGGGGTTCAGTACTTTTTTATTTTTTGGGAAGAACATAAATACTAAAAGCAAAATAAAAAGAACTCCCAAAATAACAAAAACGGTAGTATAAATGATTTCTTTCATATGCAAAACAACGATTTTTGTTTTTGAACTCATGAAGTCCCTCCTCATCTATATACATAGGAAAACGTATAAATGGTTTTGTATAATATATGATTAGAAGAAAAAAATATTCGTGTCTTTGCGTGACAAATAGAAAATGTTCTTGTAGAATAGAAAAAGATAAAAGAAAAGGAGTGACAATATGTATATTATTGTAGGGCTAGGAAATCCGACTTCCCAATATGAGGGAACGCGTCATAATGTGGGTTTTGACGTCATAGATGTTATTGCAGAGAAATATAATATATCGATGGATATAAAAAAACATAAAGCTTTTTGTGGAAAGGGAATAATTGCTGGACAAAAGGTTATTCTTGCTAAACCGCAAACTTATATGAATTTAAGTGGAGAGAGTGTAAGAAGCCTTGTAGATTATTTTAAAATTGTTGAAGAAGAAGAGTTGATTGTAATTTATGATGATATTAGTCTTGATGTGGGACAACTTCGTATTCGTAAGAAAGGAAGTGCAGGAGGACATAATGGAGTAAAAAATATAATTGATCACCTTGGACATTCTGTTTTCCCTAGAATTAAGGTGGGGGTAGGTGAAAAACCAAAACAGTATGATTTGGCTGATTATGTATTAGGACGTTTTTCAAAAGAAGAAAGAAAAATTGTAGAAGAAGGGTATTGTAAGGCAATCAATGCGATTGAATTGATGGTAAATGGTGAGATAGAAACAGCTATGAACGATTATAATAAAAAGGTGAAATAAAGGAGGATATATGCAAGCTTTTGTAGAACCATTGAAAGAGTTGGTGGAAGTTGAAAAAATACAAAAAGAGAAGAAAAAACAGAAGGGAATGATCCAGATTGCGGGCTGTGTTCGTTCTCAGAAAACGCATTTAATGTATGCTCTTGGTGATGATTCGACATATAAGGTCATTGCTGTTTCAAGTGAAGCAAAAGCGAAAGAAATTTACGAAGAATACAAATTTTTGGATGAAAAAGTGTACTATTATCCACCAAAGGATCTTTTGTTTTACCAGGCAGATTTGCGTGGGAAAGCATTGTTAAAGCAAAGATTAGAAGTGATTCAAGCACTTCTGACAGAAAAAGAATTAACAGTAATTACTGAATTTGATGGTTTTATGGATTCTTTGTTGCCTCTTAGAAAAATTCGGGAGAGAATATTTACGCTAAAAGTTGGAGATATAGTTGATTTTGATTCTTTGCAAAAAAAAGTAGCAGCACTAGGATATGATAGAGAAATACAGATTGATAGTATGGGACAGTTTTCTGTACGAGGAGGAATTATTGATATTTATCCATTAACGGAAGAAGTGCCTATTCGTATTGAGTTTTGGGATGATGAAATAGATTCAATTCGCACATTTGATGTGGAAAGCCAACGTTCTATAGAAAATTTGCAGGAAGTTGTCATTTATCCAGCAACAGATTTTCCGGAGGAGGAAGGAGAACGAGTATCATTTTTAGATTATTTTCCGCTTGAGGAAACGATTATATTTTTGGATGAACCAGCAAGATTATTAGAAAAAGGAATTGGCATAGAAGAGGAATATTTGGAAGCTCAAAAAAATCGTATAGAAGCAGGATGTGAAATTTCAGATGTACGTATACCGTTGTATCAGACAACGCAAGTTGTAAAGAAGATGAATGAACATTATTGTATTGGATTTTCGGCATTAGAAATACGTGCAAAAGAATTTCGGACGAACAACTTATATAGTATTCATACGAAGAATGTAAATCCATATAATAATAGTTTTGAGTTACTTACAAGAGATTTGAAGAGATTAAAACGTAATGGCTATCGAGTTATTCTTCTATCTGGTTCTAGAACGAGAGCAAAACGACTTGCAGAAGACTTACGAGACTACAATTTGAGTAGTTTTTATAGTGAAGAAAAGGATCGTCTTGTTCAAGAGGGAGAAATTTTAGTTTCTTTTGGTCATGTGGCAGAAGGATATGAATATCCAATGTTGAAGTTTACGGTAATTTCGGAAACAGATATTTTTGGAAAAGGGAAGAAAAAACGTAAACGCAAAGTATATGAGGGACAGAAAATACAAAGTTTTTCAGAATTGAAAATTGGTGATTATGTTGTTCATGAAAATCATGGTTTGGGGATATATCAAGGAATAGAAAAAATTGATGTGGATAAAACATCAAAGGATTATATGAAAATATCTTATTCGGGAGGATCTAATTTATATATTCCCGCAACCCAATTAGATTTGATTCAAAAATATGCAAATGCAGATGCAAAAAAACCAAAACTAAATCGTCTTGGAACGCAAGAATGGACAAAAACCAAGACAAGGGTTAAAGGAGCTGTTAAAGAAATTGCAAAAGATCTTGTGGAATTATATGCGGCAAGACAACGTGAAGAAGGTTTTGTATATGGACCGGACACAGTGTGGCAGAAAGAATTTGAAGAAATGTTTCCGTTTGAGGAAACAGAAGATCAAATGTTAGCCATAGAAGCAACCAAGCGAGATATGGAAAGTAATAAAATCATGGATCGTTTAATTTGTGGAGATGTGGGATATGGAAAAACTGAAGTGGCTATTCGAGCAGCTTTTAAAGCGGTGCAGGAAAGTAAGCAAGTAGTTTATTTGGTTCCGACAACAATATTGGCGCAACAGCATTATAATACCTTTGTACAGCGCATGAAAGAGTTTCCAGTAAGAGTAGATTTGATGTGCCGTTTTCGGACGCCTACACAGCAGAAAAAAACAATTGAAGATACGAAAAAAGGTTTAGTGGATATTATTGTTGGAACACATAGAGTTTTAAGTGAAGATTTGAAATTTAAAGATTTAGGTCTTTTAATTATAGATGAAGAACAGAGATTTGGTGTACAACATAAAGAAAAAATCAAAAAATTAAAAGAGAATGTAGATGTATTAACATTAACAGCAACACCGATTCCTAGAACTCTTCACATGAGTTTAATTGGAATTCGAGATATGAGTGTTCTAGAAGAAGCACCTATGGATAGAATACCAATTCAGACATATGTTATGGAATATAATGATGAAATGGTACGTGAAGCGATTCAGAGGGAATTATCGCGACAGGGACAAGTGTATTATGTGTATAATAAAGTGAAAGATATTGAAGAGATTACAAATAAGATTCAAAGTCTTGTTCCGGAAGCGGTAGTTACGTATGCCCATGGACAGATGAGTGAACATCAGTTGGAAAAAATCATGTATAATTTTATTAACGGTGAAATTGATGTTCTTGTATCCACTACTATTATCGAGACGGGACTTGATATTTCAAATGCGAATACGATGATTATTCATGAAGCGGATAAATTAGGGCTTTCACAACTTTATCAATTGCGCGGACGTGTTGGAAGATCCAATCGGATGGCATATGCATTTATGTTATATAAAAGGGATACATTATTGAAAGAGGTTGCAGAAAAGAGACTTTCGGCTATTCGAGAGTTTACAGATTTAGGGTCTGGATTTAAAATTGCAATGCGAGATTTGGAAATTCGAGGAGCAGGAAATCTTTTGGGGGAAGAGCAACACGGACATATGGAAGCTGTTGGATATGAGTTATACTGCAAAATGTTAAATGAAGCTGTAAAATATTTAAAAGGAGAAATCGATGAAGAATCTTATACAACAACAATAGATTTGAATGTAGATGCATATATTCCAACTTCGTATATTCCAAATGAATATCAAAAATTAGATGTTTATAAAAGGATTGCTAGTATTGAAAATCAAGAAGAAATGGATGATATGGTAGAAGAATTGATTGATCGATTTGGTGATATTCCTAAAAAAGTACAACAGCTACTTCATATCGCATTGGTAAAGGCGTTTGCCCACAGTGCGTATATCGTTTCCATTGAACAAAAAGGAGAAGAATACAAGTTTACCATGTATGAGAAAGCAAAAGTCTGTGCAGATCGAATTCCGCTTCTTTTACAACAATATAAGGGTGAATTGATATTTAAAGTAGAAACAAATCCGTATTTTATTTATCAGAAAAAGGGAAGAAATAAGCGTGAAAAAGATGAAAATATATTAGAATGTGTAAAAAGTGTGATAAGTGGGATAAAAGGATTGATAGAATAAGAAAAAAACGATATAATAATGAAGTTAATAAAACGAAGGAGGACGTTATGGGTAATACAAAAAAAAGAATTGTTGCATTGTTAGTAGCGACTGCTATGTCAGCAACAGCAATTACAGGATGTGGAAAGATAAATAACGAAGCAACTTTAATGACAGTTGGTGAAGATAAAGTAACAATGGGGGTTGCAAATTTCTTTGCTAGATATCAGCAAGCTATGGCCGAGGCACAATATGGAGCTTACATGGGCGAAGATATGTGGAAATCAAAAGTGACAGATTCAGAAACGATGGAAGAGAGTATGAAGAAAAGAATTTTAGAATCTCTTAAAACATTGTATGTATTAGAAGACCATATGAAAGAATATAAGGTGGAGTTAACCACAGAAGAAAAACAGAAGATCGATAAAACTGCAAAAGATTTTTTGAAAGCAAATCAAGATGGTGCAAAAGAAGTGATTTCAGCAGATGAAGAAACAGTAAAACGTGTTTTGGAATTACTTACTATTGAAGATAAAATGAGAAAAGCACTTGTGTCAGATGTTGATAAAAATGTAAGTGATAAAGAAGCGGCGCAAAAAAGCATGCAGTATGTATTTTTTACATTCACGAATACAGCAGAAGATGGAAAGGCTACGACAATCGATGAGAATGCTAAAAAAGCATTAAAGGAGAAGGCGACAAAATTCCAGGAAGGTGCAAAATCGCAAAATGATTTTGCTGCGTATGCAAAAACAAATGGATATGAAGCGACAACAAAAACTTTTGATGGAGAGGATACGGCTCCTTCGGAAGAATTGATTAAAATAGTGGACAAATTAAAGGCTGGAGAAATAACAGGTGTAGTTGAAACACCATCAGGATATTATGTTGCAAAAGTGACGAGTTTATTAGATAGAACGGCTACAGATGAAGAAAAGAAGATGATTGTTGCAGAACGCGAAAACAAGAAATACGAAGAAGTAGTAAATAAATTAGTTAAAGAGAGCAAAATTGATATAAATAAAAAAGAGTGGGAAAAAATTAGTTTTGTAAAACAAAGAATAATTTTGAAAGCAGTTGAACAGCCACAAGAACAGAAGAATCAGAAATAAAAATAAGGTGTGACAATCGCGAGATGACGATTTGTCACACCTTTGTTGTTAGATAAAGATAAACTGTATCAAATTAAAAACGAGACATAAGTAAATCGTTTACTAATTTTCCATCTGCTTTTCCTTTGACTTTAGGCATTAATTCTTTCATGATGCGACCTTTATCTTTTGCTGTAGGTGTCTCAATACCTAGTTCAGATAAAGTGGAATCAATAACAGTTTTAATTTCTGCTTCAGTCATCATTTTTGGTGCATATTGTTCTAAAACAGCAAGACGTTTTTGGCATTCTTCCACAATTTCTGTGCGATCAGCGGGAGTCATTTCTAAAGTTTCTTTTGTCTGTTTTATTTCTTTCATGATAACCTGTGTTTCTTCTTCTTCTGTAAGATCAGCACGTTTTTCGATTGCTTTATTTTTTAAAGAAGACAAAAGCATGGATAAAGTTTCTTTTGTTTCTTTCTCTCCAGCTTTCATAGCTGCAACCATTGCACTTCTTACTTCGTCTATTTTACTCATTGTTCTACCTCCTTGTAATCATATATATTTATTATAAAAGATAACGAATTAAAGTCAATGTTTGTTTTTTCCTTTTGGAATGTATAAAATTTTTCCATTTACAGATACTATTTCCAATTGGAAAAGAATAATGGAGGAAAATAGAATGAAGGCAACAGGAATTGTAAGAAGAATAGATGACTTGGGAAGAGTTGTAATTCCGAAAGAAATAAGAAGAACATTGAGGATAAGAGAAGGAGATCCTTTAGAAATTTTTACGGATAGAAATGGAGAAGTGATTTTGAAGAAATATTCTCCAATAGGAGAATTATATAAAATTTCATGTGAGTATGCAGATAGCTTATCTTCTGCCACGGGGTATACAGTGTGTATCGCAGATACAGAGCAAATTGTTGCAGCTTCAGGAAGTGGGAAAAAGTCGTTTGTAGAAAAATGTGTAACGGCAGAGTTGAGAAAAACAATGGATATGCGAAATTCTTTTGTGGCAGAGCGAAATGAAAAAAAATATGTGCAGATTGTGGAAAATGAAATTCAAGGATATACTGCTGAAGCGATTAGCCCTATTATTTGTGAAGGGGATGTAATAGGTGCGGTTATTCTTTTAGATCGAAGTGGAGAAAAGAAGTTTGGTGATTTTGAAAAAATGTTAACTCAGATAGGTGCAGGATTTTTAGGAAAACAAATGGAACAGTAAAGGTATAAAATTCCTCGGACAATCATAAATTGTGTTAGAACAAAGATGAAGGAGGAGTTTTTGTGGGAAAGAAAGAAAAGAAGGATTTGAAAGGAATATGGTTGTTGAAAGCGCTTTTGATGGCGTATGCGATAACAGGAGTGTTGTTGATGATACTAGCACTTTTGTTATATAAAATAGATTTAGATGAGCAAAAAGTGACAATGGGAATTATTGCAACCTATATTATTTCTACGTTTGTTGGTGGTTTTATTATGGGAAAATTGGTAGAAAACCAGAAGTTTATGTGGGGACTTGTTTTGGGAATGATTTATTTTTTATTACTTTTCCTTGTTTCATTTATGGTTAATCATCATTTACAGAATAATGGAACGAATCTTATGACAACATTTTTGCTTTGTGCAGGAGGTGGAATGCTTGGGGGAATGTTATCATAGCATATTTATACAGACAGTTTATAGACGGGATTATATAGCCTTGTATATGAAGGAAGAGTTGCAAAAAAGACTTTAAAAACAGAAAATACTGTGTTATAATGAAGAAAGTTAATGTATATTCAAGGAGGAATTGATATGAAACACATCAAAACATTAAATGCACAGACATTAAATAATACAGTGAAAAAAGGTGGCTGTGGAGAATGTCAGACATCTTGTCAGTCAGCATGTAAGACATCATGCACAGTAGGAAACCAGACTTGCGAACAGAAGAAATAATAAAGATTGCATAGTCAGAACTGGGCAGCGGCTTCGGTCGCTGTTTTTTCTTGTTAAGACAGAAAAATGTTTAGATAAAGAAAGGAGAAACATTGTGATTCATCAGTACAAGAATAACGGGTATGATATTGTCTTAGATGTTAATAGTGGTTCGGTTCATGTAGTAGATGATATGTGTTATGACATAATTGACTATTTAAATAAACTAGGTGTTGAAGATAATATGGAATTACTTAAAAAAAGCGACACACTAGAGAAGATGAAAACGGACTTGGGAGAGACATATCCCGTAGAAGAGATTGCGGAGGCGTTTGAGGATATTAAAGAACTTACAGAAGCTGGGCAACTTTTTACAAAAGATATTTATGAGGACTATATAGGAGAAGTAAAGAAAAGAAAGACGGTTGTAAAGGCTTTATGTATACATATTGCTCATGATTGTAACTTGGCTTGTAGATATTGTTTTGCAGAAGAGGGAGAATATCACGGGCGAAGAGCATTGATGTCATATGAAGTAGGGAAAAAGGCGTTAGATTTCTTAATTGCTAACTCGGGAAATAGAAGAAATCTTGAAGTAGATTTCTTTGGGGGAGAGCCTTTAATGAATTGGAAAGTAGTTAAAGACTTAGTTGCCTATGGAAGAGAACAAGAGAAGATACATAATAAAAATTTCCGATTTACTCTTACAACAAATGGGGTGCTTTTAAATGATGAAGTACAAGAGTTTGTTAATAAAGAAATGGATAATGTTGTTTTGAGTCTTGATGGAAGAAAAGAAGTCAATGATAAAATGCGTCCATTTAGAAGTGGAAAAGGAAGTTATGATTTAATTGTTCCGAAATTCCAAAAATTAGCAGATAGCCGTGATCAACAGAAATATTATATAAGGGGAACATTTACAAGAGATAATCTTGATTTTTCAAAAGATGTTTTGCATTTTGCAGATTTGGGATTTGAACAGATATCTATTGAACCAGTTGTAGGAGAAGAAAGCGATTTCTATTCTATTAGAGAAGAAGATCTTCCACAAATTTTTGAAGAATATGATACATTGGCAAAAGAAATGATCAAACGTGAAAGAGAAGGAAATGGATTTACGTTCTTCCATTTTATGCTTGATTTGGATGGTGGTCCATGTGTTGCCAAACGGTTATCAGGTTGTGGTTCGGGAACAGAATATTTGGCAGTTACTCCATGGGGAGATTTGTATCCATGTCACCAGTTTGTAGGTGAAGATGACTTCCTTATGGGAAATGTTGATGAAGGAATTACTAAACCAGAAATAGCAGATGAATTTAGAGGATGTAGTGTATATTCTAAAGAAAAATGTAAAAATTGTTTTGCTAAATTTTATTGTAGTGGTGGTTGTATGGCAAATTCATATAAATTCCACGGTTCTATTCATGATACATACGGTATCGGATGTGAGATGGAAAGAAAACGTGTTGAATGTGCAATTATGATAAAAGCCGCATTGGCAGATAAGGAAAGGGTGTAAAAAATGAAAAAAAGCAAAGGCGTCATCAGCCTGCTTCTTGTAACTGTTTTAACAGGACTTCTTGTTTTTACAACAGTTGTTGGATTTGGAAGTGGACATATTGGTGCAGCAAAAAACATTAAGTTAGGTCTTGACTTGGCGGGTGGAGTAAGCATTACATATCAGGCAAAAGGGGATAAACCGTCAGAGAAAGAAATGAGCGATACTGTTTACAAATTGCAGAAACGTGTTGAACAGTATAGTACAGAAGCGGGAGTTTATCAAGAAGGCGATGATCGTATTTCTATTGAAATTCCTGGAGTGACAGATGCAAATAAAGTGTTAGAAGAGCTTGGAAAACCAGGGTCATTGAAATTTCAAGATGCAGAAGGAAAAGTTGTATTGGACGGAACGGATGTAAAAAGTGCCACAGCACAAATTCAAGAAGATCGTTCTGGAAATAAGAAAAATATGGTTTCCCTTGAAATGACAAAAGAAGGTAGAAAGAAATTTGCAGATGCAACACAGAAAAACTTAGGAAAACCAATTGCTATTGTTTATGATGGACAAGTTATTAGCAGCCCTACTGTAAATAGTGCGATTACAAATGGACAGGCTGTAATTGAAGGTGACTTTACATATGAAGAGGCTGAAGAGCTTGCTTCAACAATCCGTATTGGTGGACTTAGAGTAGAATTAGAAGAAATCAACTCAAGTGTTGTAGGGGCTCAGCTTGGTGAAGAAGCAATTAGTACAAGTTTATTAGCAGGTGGAATTGGTTTAGCGATTATTTTTGTATTTATGTGTGTTGTATATCTTCTTCCAGGATTGGCTTCAAGTATTGCGTTATGTATTTATACTGGAATGATTCTCGTATTATTAAATGCATTTGATATTACATTAACACTACCAGGTATTGCAGGTATTATTCTTGGTATTGGTATGGCGGTAGATGCGAACGTTATCATTTTTGCCAGAGTAAAAGAAGAATTAGCAGCAGGAAGAAATGTAAAGACAGCTTTGAAAAAAGGATTCCAGAAAGCATTATCTGCAATTGTTGATGGAAATGTTACAACTTTAATTGCTGCTTTAGTATTGGGATTAAAAGGAACAGGTAGTGTAAAGGGATTTGCTCAAACATTAGCTTTAGGTATTGTTGTTTCTATGTTTACGGCACTTGTTGTAACAAGAATAATTATTTTTGCACTATATGCGGTTGGACTTAGAAGTGAAAAATTATACGGCGTTCAAAAAGAAAGAAAAACGATTAATTTCCTTGGCAAAAGAAAAGTATGCTTTATTATTTCTATTGCGCTTGTATTAAGTGGTTTTGTGGCAATGGGAGTACATAAATCACAAAAGAATGATATATTGAATTACAGCCTTGAATTTAAAGGTGGTACAGCAACAAATGTAACTTTTAATGAAGACTATTCGATTAAAGAATTAGATGCAAAAGTAACTCCGGTTATCGAAAAAGTTACAGGTGATAAAAATGTACAGATGCAGAAAGTAAAAGGGACAAAACAAGTTGTTGTAAAAACACAAGTGTTAGATTTGAAAAAGCGTGAAGCGTTAAATAAATCACTTGTAGATCAATTTAAAGTGGATGCAAAGAAAATCACTTATAATAACATTAGCTCGACAGTAAGTTCGGAAATGAGAAGAGATGCTATTATTGCTGTGTTGATTGCCACTGTATGCATGTTGATTTACATTTGGTTACGATTTAAAGATTTCAGATTTGCAAGTAGTGCTATTTTAGCATTATTGCATGACGTGTTAGTTGTACTAGCATTCTATGCAATTGCAAGAATTTCTGTTGGAAATACATTTATTGCTTGTATGCTAACCATTGTAGGATATTCAATTAATGCGACGATTGTTATTTTTGACCGAATTCGTGAAGAGTTAAAAACAGGTAGTAGAAAAGATACAATTGAAGAAGTTGTAAATAGAAGTATTACTCATACACTTACAAGAAGTGTTTACACATCATTCACAACATTTGTTATGGTAGCAGTACTTTATGTTCTAGGTGTAAGTTCTGTAAAAGAATTTGCAGCGCCACTCATGGTTGGTGTAATTGTTGGAGCATACTCATCTGTTTGTATTACAGGTGCATTGTGGTATGTGATGAAGAAAAAAATTTCAAAAAAATAAGAAAAAGATTAAACGGGGGATTATTTAATCCCCCGTTTCGTCTTATGGACGAAGGTGGAAACGAAAATGGAAAAATGGTTTTTAACGAGAAAAGGTGCTGATTTTCAAGAGATTAGTCAGAAATTTCATGTTAGTCCTATAATTGCTAGATTAATTCGAAATAGAGAAGTTGTTGGAGATGATGAAATAGAGTTCTATCTTCATGGAACTATAGAGAATTTATATGATGGAATATTGATGAAAGATATGGCTGTAGCAGTTGATATTGTTAGAGAAAAAATTCAAGAGAAAAAAGAAATTCGTATTATAGGGGATTATGATATTGATGGTGTAAATGCCACATATATTTTGTTGGAAGGAATTGAAAAACTTGGTGGAAATGTAAGTGTAGATATTCCAGATCGAATGAAAGATGGGTATGGGTTAAACAAATCTTTGATAGATCGGGCATTTGAAAGTGGTGTAGATACGATTATTACATGTGACAATGGTATTGCTGCACGAGAAGAAATAGCTTATGGAAAAAGTCTTGGTATGACAATTATTGTGACAGATCATCATGAAATACCGTATGAAGAAATAGAAGGAAACGTGCACTACCTACTTCCACCAGCAGATGCTGTGGTGGATCCAAAAAGAAAGGAATGTGAATATCCTTTTCCACATTTGTGTGGTGCAGGGGTAGCTTATAAATTTATAGAAACACTGTTTAATGTGGAAGGAAAAGATATTGCGGAGATTGAATATCTGATCGAAAATGTAGCAATTGCCACTGTTGGTGATGTTATGGATTTGATTGGCGAAAACCGTATTTTTGTAAAATATGGATTAGAAAAAATCAAACAAACAAAGAATTTGGGATTAAAAGCACTCATGGAATGCACTGGAATAGATATTGAAAGACTATCTTCTTATCACATTGGATTTGTGATTGGACCATGTTTAAATGCGAGTGGACGACTAGATACTGCCAAAAGAGCGCTAAAACTTTTAAGAGCGAAAACAAAAGCCGAGGCAGATGAATTGGCTGGAGATTTAAAAGCGCTTAATGACAACAGAAAAGAACTAACTGCAGAAGCAGTCGAAGAAGCGATTGTACAAGTGGAAAATACTGCTCTAAAGGAAGATAAAGTGCTTGTGATTTATTTGCCACATTGTCATGAGAGTCTTGCGGGGATTGTAGCTGGAAGAATTAGAGAAAAATATTATAAACCTACATTTGTTTTAACAAATGCGGAAAAAGGTGCAAAAGGATCGGGACGTTCTATAGATACATATCACATGTATGATGAGATGATAAAATGTAAGGATTTACTTGAAAAATTTGGTGGACATAAATTGGCAGGAGGATTGTCTATTCCGATTGAAAATATTGATCTGTTCCGTAGTAGATTAAATGAAAATTGTGAATTGCGCGCAGACGATTTATACGAAAAGATATCTATAGATATGCAATTGCCATTGGCTTATGTAAGTGAGTCACTTATTGGGGAACTGGAATGTTTAGAACCATTTGGCAAAGCAAATCCGAAACCAATATTCGCAGAAAAAAATATTCAGATCAAAGAAACTAGGATATTAGGAAAAAATAATAATGTGTTAAAGTTGCAACTTGTAGATGACTACGGTACGAGAATGGAAGGAATATATTTTGGCGATGTGGAAAATTTTATGGAAGCAATCGAAAAGAAAAATGGAAAAATAAATATTACATACTATCCGACGATCAATGAATACAGAGGAAGAAAAACAGTGCAGATTGTCATACAGAATTATCAATAGTATATTGGATTTATAGGAGAAAAGTGTTATAATAATATAGACATTTTGTAGAAAATTGGAGGCGGTAGATATGAAGCCGATAGAGGATTATATAAGAAGTATTCCGGATTTTCCGGAAAAAGGAATTATTTTCAGAGATATAACAAGTGTTTTAGAAGACCCAGATGGATTACATTTAGCAATTGATTTGATGCAGGAAAAGATAGGTGAAGATGACTTTGATGTTGTTGTTGGACCTGAATCAAGAGGATTTATTTTTGGAGTTCCAATTGCATATAATATGGGTAAACCTTTTGTTCCTGTTCGTAAAAAGGGTAAATTACCATGTGAAACAGTTTCTATCCAATATGATTTAGAGTATGGAAGTGCTGAGATTGAGATGCACAAGAACTCAATCAAACCAGGACAGAAGGTTGTTATTGTAGATGACTTGATGGCTACAGGTGGAACAATGGAAGCTATTATTAAATTGATAGAAGGAATGGGCGGAGAAGTAGTTAAGATTGTATGTTTAATTGAATTAGCAGGATTAGAAGGACGTAAAAGATTAAAAGATTATACAATGGAAGCAGTAATTACATATCCAGGTAATTAGATTAGCAGAAGGGAGGTATTATTATGGGACAGGACAGTATCATGGAGAATCCCTACGAAAATTTAGACATTATAGATGGTCATGCAGTAAAAGCGCCAGAAGATTATCAGGATTCAGATAAACTGTATCATGCCTTGATTGCAAGAATTAGGAAATACCACCCATCTACAGACATTTCCCTAATTGAAAAAGCGTATAAAATTGCAAAAGAAGCACATGAGGGACAGAAAAGAAAATCTGGTGAAGCATATATTATTCATCCGACATGGGTAGGGTTGATTCTTGCTGATTTAGAGTTAGACAAGGAAACGATAGCAGCAGGAATCTTACATGATGTAGTAGAAGATACAATTATGTCTGAGGAAGAGATTACAAAAGAATTTGGAAGTGAAGTTGCGCTACTCGTAGATGGAGTAACAAAACTAGGACAGTTATCTTATTCAGCGGACAAGTTAGAAGTACAAGCAGAAAATTTAAGAAAAATGTTTCTTGCAATGGCAAAGGATATTCGTGTTATATTAATTAAACTTGCCGACAGGTTGCATAATATGCGTACATTGCAATTTATGAGACCTGAAAAACAAAAAGAAAAAGCAAGAGAAACGATGGATATTTATGCTCCGATTGCCCAACGTCTTGGTATTTCGAAGATTAAGACAGAGTTAGATGATTTAGCGTTGAAATATTCTCAACCAGAAGTTTTTTATGATTTGGTGAATCAGATTAATGCAAGAAAAACGGAGAGAGAAGAATTTGTACAACAGATTGTGGAAGAAGTTCGTAATCATATGGAGAATGCGAATATCAAGGCAGAAGTATATGGAAGAGTAAAACATTTTTTTAGTATTTATAAGAAAATGGTAAATCAAGATAAAACAGTAGATCAAATTTATGATTTGTTTGCTATTAGAATTATTGTTGATTCGGTAAAAGATTGTTATGCTGCACTTGGAGCTATTCACGAAATGTATACACCAATACCAGGACGTTTTAAAGACTACATTGCAATGCCAAAGCCGAATATGTATCAATCTTTGCATACAACTCTTATGGGGCCATCAGGTCAACCTTTTGAAATTCAAATCCGTACGGTTGAAATGCATAAAACTGCAGAGTATGGTATTGCGGCGCATTGGAAATATAAAGAATCTGGTGGAAGCGAAAAAAGTGTTGCGACTCGCGCAGAAGAAAAACTAAGTTGGCTTAGACAGATTTTAGAGTGGCAACAAGATACAGATAATCGGGAATTTTTATCCTTACTGAAAGGCGATTTGGATTTATTCGCAGAAGATGTATATTGTTTTACACCAAATGGAGATGTGAAAAATCTTCCAAATGGTTCTACTCCTGTAGATTTTGCTTATGCAATTCACAGTGCAGTAGGAAATAAAATGGTTGGAGCTCGAGTAAATGGTAAGTTAGTACCAATTGATTATAAAATTCAAAATGGTGATAGAATTGAAGTTCTTACTTCGCAAAATTGCAAGGGACCTAGTCGTGATTGGTTAAATATTGTGAAGAGTACGCAGGCAAGAAATAAAATTAATCAATGGTTCAAAAAAGAATATAAAGAAGAAAATATTATTCGAGGAAAAGAAATGTTGGCAGCTTACTGTAGGGCAAAAGCATTAGTCCTTAGTGATTTAACAAAACCTAAATATATGCAAGTTGTACAACAAAAATATGGATTTAGAGATTGGGAAGCAGTTCTAGCAGCACTAGGACATGGAGGTTTAAAAGAGGGACAAATTGTCAATCGACTACTAGAAGAGTACAATAAAGAGCACAAAGAAGCTATTACAGATGAAACTATTTTGGAGAAAGTATCTGAGGCTGCAAAAAATAAGGTACATGTTACGAAATCAAAAAGTGGTATTATTGTCAAAGGAATTGATGATATAGCAGTTCGATTTTCGAGATGTTGTAATCCTGTTCCAGGAGATGAAATTGTCGGATTTGTTACACGAGGAAGAGGAATGTCTATTCATCGAACAGATTGTGTAAATATTATTCATTTATCCGAAAGTGAACGTGCAAGATTGATTGATGCAGAATGGGAACAGGAAGAAGAAAAAGGAGTTGGCCAATATGTAACTGAAATTCGCATGTATGGTGTGGATAGAACAGGATTACTTATGGAGATTTCTAAAGTATTTACAGAAAATAAGATTGATGTAAAATCGATGAATGCTCGAACAAGTAAGCAAGGAAAGGTTACATTGGAAATTGGATTTATTGTACACGGAAGAGAAGAACTTTCAAAAGTGATAGAAAAACTTCGTCAAATAGATGGAGTTATAGATATAGAACGTGCAGTAAGTTAGGAGACAAACATGAGAATAAAAACCATAGTAGCAGGAATAGTCAGTACAAATTGCTATATAGTAAGCAATGAAGAAACGAAAGAAGCAATTATTATTGATCCGGGGTATTGCTCTAAAAGCTTAAAAGAGTATCTTTTAGATGAAAAACTATTAGTGAAAGCGATACTTCTTACACACGGACATTTTGATCATATATTAGGGTTAGATGGCTTGTTGGAAATGTATAATGTTCCAGTATATGTTCATGAAAAAGAAGAAAGTTTGATTGAAGATGCGGTTTTAAATCAATCGAAAACATATACAAATGGATATACTTTTACAAAAGCGACATACGTAAAAGATGAAGAAGTGTTAAATTTAATAGGATATTCATTTCGGGTAATTTATACTCCTGGACATACAAAAGGAAGTGTTTGCTATTACGTGGAAACGGAAGATGTTTTGTTTAGTGGTGATACACTTTTTTATGCATCGGTTGGAAGGACGGATTTCCCAACAGGAAATACTTCTGAATTGGTTTGTTCAATTCAGCAAAAGCTAATGTGCTTACCAGATGATACGATTGTTTATCCAGGGCATATGGGAGCAACCTCGATCGGTTATGAAAGAGAACAAAATCCTTTCATTCGCTAGAAAATAAAGCCGAAAGATTGTGGAACGGGACGTATTTTTGGAAGAAAAAATTACGTCCCTTATTTTATAAAAGAGAGAGAAAAAATGGTTGATATTTATTTAAAAGAAGATTTTTATGCATATGATGCTTTTCACATTATAAAAGGTTTCTTGCCAAATGAAGAAATCAAGCAACATATAGATGATAAAAGAAATGAAATAATTTCTATAGAAATAAATAATGAAAAAATATTAGAAATTCAAGAAATCAGTAGATATAATATTGAAAAGAAAGAAAATAAGAATGAAGTAAATAAAAAAATTTACTTAGCAATGGAAAAGTATACGAGAAAAAGTATGGCATGGGGGATTCTTACTGGGATAAGACCAACGAAAATATTAATGAAAGAATTAGAAAAAGGAGTGCCAGAAGAAAAGATCAAACAATGGTTTCAACAACGTTATCTTGTGTCTGAAAAGAAAACAGAATTGGGAATGAAAATAGCAAAAAGAGAAAAAAGTCTATTAGAAAAATTGGATTATCAAAATGGATATAGTCTTTATATAGGGATTCCGTTTTGTCCAACTACATGCACATATTGTTCTTTTACTTCTTATCCGATCAAAGCATGGGAAAATAAAACAGAAGAATATTTGGAAGCGCTTTGTAAAGAAATTTCTTTTGTGGGAGAGGTTTCTAAGGAGAAAAAGTTGAATACGATTTATATGGGCGGAGGAACTCCAACTACTTTAGAAGCGAGACAATTAGATATACTGTTAACCCATATAGAGAAAACATTTTCTTTAAATGAATTGAAAGAGTTTACAGTAGAAGCAGGACGCCCGGATAGCATTACCAGAGAAAAGTTGGAAGTTCTTAAACAACATAAAATTACTCGCATTTCTATTAATCCACAGACAATGCAACAGAAAACCCTGGATGCGATAGGGAGAAAGCATACAGTAGAAGATGTTATAAATGTATATCATATTGCGCGAGAATTAGGGTTTGATAATATCAATATGGATTTGATAGCAGGATTATCAGGAGAGACAATTTCAGATATGCAAGATACTCTTGAAAAAATAAAACAATTGCAACCGGATAATCTTACAGTACATTCTTTGGCGATTAAACGAGCTTCTAAGCTAAATCAGAGCGAGATGAAAAAAGAATTGGTTAATCAATCAGAAACATTATCAGAAATGATTGAACTTGCTGGTCAGTATGCAAAGGAAATGGAATTAATTCCATATTACTTATACCGTCAAAAAAATATTGCAGGAAATTTTGAAAATGTTGGTTATGCAAAGGTTGACAAAGCAGGAATATACAATATACTTATTATGGAGGAAAAACAATCTATTATTGCTGTTGGAGCAGGGGCTTCAACAAAAATTGTTCTTCCGAAAGGGAAAGAAATACAAGATAAAAAATCTGGACAATTGAAAAATATTGTGCGCATAGAAAATGTGAAAGATGTAAATGCGTATATTACACGTATTGATGAAATGATAGAGAGAAAAGGAGAATGGCTATGGCGTTAAAGAAGAAAGCGATGAAGGGCATGAAAGATATGTTGCCAAAAGAAATGGAGATTAGAGACTATGTCATTCATTTAATTAAGGAAACATACAGTACATTTGGATTTTCTTCCATTGAAACACCATGTGTAGAACATATAGAAAATTTATGTAGTAAACAAGGCGGAGAAAATGAAAAGTTAATTTTTAAAATTTTAAAACGTGGAGAAAAATTAAAGTTAGATACAGCTCAAACAGAAAATGATGTGGTGGATGGAGGTCTTCGTTATGATCTTACTGTACCATTATGTAGATATTATGCAAATGCGGCAAATGAACTTCCATCTCCATTTAAAGCGTTACAAATGGGAAATGTGTGGCGCGCCGATAATCCACAGCGTGGACGTTTTCGTCAGTTTATGCAGTGTGATATTGACATTTTG
This sequence comes from Faecalimonas sp., assembly GCA_029264305.1. Taxonomy (GTDB): domain Bacteria; phylum Bacillota; class Clostridia; order Lachnospirales; family Lachnospiraceae; genus Faecalimonas. Next base: position 45,255 of record JARICA010000023.1, read on the forward strand.
GGTGAACCAACTAATTTAGCTGAAATTGAATTGATCTTGGCTACAACAACTTTGCTTGGTAAATTAGATTTCAAGAATTTTACAATTCGTATCAATGATAGAAAAATTTTAAAAGCAATGGCAGCTTATAGTGGATTTGCAGAAAAAGATTATGACAATATTTTTATTATTTTAGATAAAATGGATAAAATTGGTTTGGACGGTGTTGCAAAAGAGTTAGAGGCAAATGGATATGCAAAAGAGGCTATAGATAAATATTTGGCATTGTTTAAAGAAATAACAAATGATGTAGAAGGTGTTCGCTACTGTAAAGAGAAATTAGTTGGATTTCTGGATCAAGAAACTGCTGATGGGTTGGAGATGATTATTACAAGCGTAGATAGTGTAAAAGAAGCAGAGTTTAAGATTAGTTTTGATCCGACTTTAGTTCGTGGAATGTCTTATTATACAGGAACCATTTTTGAAATTGCTATGGATGAATTTGGAGGTTCTGTAGGTGGCGGTGGAAGATATGACGAAATGATCGGAAAGTTTACTGGCCAACAAACGGCGGCTTGTGGATTTTCAATTGGATTTGAGCGTATTGTTATGCTATTGCTAGAAAGAGGATATAAAGTGCCAACAGCAAAAAATAAAAAGGCGTTTTTAATTGAAAAAGGAATGAATCAAGAAGAATTATTAAAGGTACTTTCGTTTGCAAAAGAAGAACGTTTGGCAGGTAATCAAGTACAAATTAGTATTATGAAAAAAAATAAAAAATTCCAAAAGGAACAACTTTCTTTGGAAGGATACAATGATATACAGGAATTTTTTAAAGATAAATTATAAAGAAAGCAGGGGAAAAAAATGGCAGAATCAATGCAGGGACTAAAAAGAAGTCATAGATGTGCAGAACTTAGCAGTAGTAATATTGGAGAAACAGTTACTGTTATGGGATGGGTGCAAAAAAACAGAAACAAAGGAGGACTTGTTTTTGTTGATGTAAGAGACCGTTCAGGAATTGTACAGGTTGTTTTTGAAGAAGGAAGTGTTTCAACAGAATTAATTGAAAAAGCAGGAAGTCTTCGTTCGGAATATGTAGTAGCAGTTGTGGGAAAAGTTGCTAAACGTACAGGGGCAGTGAATGAAAATCTTGCTACAGGTGATATTGAAATTCTTCCAATAGAACTTCGTATTTTATCAGAATCAGAAACACCACCGTTTCCTATTGAAGAAAATAGTAAAACAAAAGAAGAAGTTAGACTGAAAAATCGTGTGTTAGATTTAAGAAGACCAGATTTACAAAGAAATCTTATTATGAGAAGTAAAGTTGCTACATTAACACGCCAATTTCTTGCTGAAGAAGGATTCTTAGAAATTGAAACACCAATGTTAATTAAAAGTACTCCAGAAGGAGCAAGAGATTATCTTGTACCAAGTCGTGTGCATCCAGGAAGTTTTTATGCGTTGCCACAGTCACCACAGATTTTTAAACAGCTGTTAATGTGTGCTGGATATGATAGATATTTTCAGATTGTAAAATGTTTCCGTGACGAAGATTTGCGTGCAGATAGACAACCGGAATTTACACAGATTGATATGGAATTGTCATTTGTAGATGTAGATGATGTAATAGATGTAAATGAAAGACTACTTGCAAAGGTCTTTAAAGAGATTTTAGGTGTAGAAGTTTCCCTTCCAATTCAAAGAATGACATGGCAAGAAGCAATGGATAGATTTGGTTCTGATAAGCCAGATATTCGTTTTGGTATGGAGTTGACAGATGTTTCTGAAGTAGTAAAAGATTGTCAGTTTGTTGTGTTCAAAAATGCACTTGAACAAGGTGGTAGTGTTCGTGGAATTAACGCAAAAGGGCAAGGAACAATGCCACGTAAAAAAATTGATAAATTAGTTGATTTTGCAAAAGGATATGGAGCAAAAGGGTTGGCATATGTTGCGATTCAGGAAGATGGAACAATAAAATCTTCATTTGCTAAATTTATGAGTGAGGAAGAAATGACAGCACTCGTAAATGCAATGGGTGGAGAAAACGGCGACTTATTGTTATTTGCAGCAGATTGTAATAAGGTTGTTTGGGATGTTCTTGGAAATCTTCGTTTAGAGATTGCACGTCAGTTAGAAATGTTGGATAAAAATGAATATAAATTTTTATGGGTAACAGAATTCCCATTATTAGAGTGGAATGAAGAAGCTGGAAGATATACAGCAATGCATCATCCATTTACAATGCCTATGGAAGAAGATTTACATTTGATTGATACAAATCCAGGCAAAGTTCGTGCGAAAGCATACGATATTGTTTTAAATGGAACAGAACTTGGTGGAGGAAGTGTCAGAATATTTAATCAGGAAATACAGAACAAAATGTTTGAAGTATTAGGCTTTACCAAAGAACAAGCAGAAGAACAATTTGGTTTCTTATTAAATGCTTTTAAATATGGAGTCCCACCTCATGCAGGACTAGCTTATGGATTAGATCGTTTGATTATGCTTATGGCAAAACAAGATAGTATTCGTGACGTGATTGCATTTCCAAAGGTTAAAGATGCTTCGGATTTGATGACAGAAGCACCAGCAGGGGTAGATCAAAAACAATTAGATGAATTAGGATTAGCCATTGTTATAAAAGAAGAAAAAGTAGAAGAATAGAAGTTATATATGAAAAATCGGGATAACATATAAAATGATGTGTATCCCGATTTTATTTATATATTTTTGTGTGGTTTAAAGTTTTTTGGCAACGCAGAAATAAGTAAGTATACTAAAATCATAGAACCGATTTTATCTAATAAGTTATTAAAAAGTTTTGGAAGGAAAGAAGCTGTAAAAATACTTGTTCCACTTTGTTTTAAAAACATAACGGCGATATCAGAAACAGTTCCGGTAAGTCCACCATATATTGCAATGCCGATTGGAGTTCCAATAAGGGGGGCAACAATGCCGATGAGAATACCTACCAAAATAGTATTTAAAAAGGTGAAATTTATTTTGCGAAAAGCAAAACCTACAATTATTCCAATTGCAATACTTACGAGCATGAATGGAATGCCAGAAAGTGAACCACTAAAAACACTTGTTAAAAGATTAGTTGCACCTCCTACAGCGGCACCATACCAAGGACCAAACAGTATAGCAATAAATATGGTTCCCATAACATCAAGATAAAAGGGAAATTTAAGAGCTGCGGTTACAATACCGAGAACGATATTTAATGCAACGGCAAGACCGCAAAATACCATTCGGGTAGTTGGTGAAAATGATTTGTCCATTTATTTTTCCTCTTTTCGTTAAATATATTTTCATTTTAACAGTTTTTATAAAATAAGGATAATTGATTTTTAACATATATTTATTGATATATTCAATAAGAAAATTAGGAAAGAACATGATATAATTAGTATAGGAAACGGTTATGAAGAATGAACATCCTTGATGAAAGTCCACAATGGTATTATTGGTTATGACAATATTGAAAAGAAAGGAGCCGTTGATGTATACGATTACAAATACATCATACAAGAATATAATGAAACAAAAAATAGTATTTGTTAGCCATTGTTTTTTTAATGATGCGGCAAAATTGAAAAACCCAAATTTATTTGAACTGGAGAAAGAGAGAACTAATAAAAGAAAGTTTTTGAAAAAAATATTAGATCAGGGTATAGAAATTGTTCAACTTCCTTGTCCTGAATTGATTTTATATGGAGTAAATCGTTGGGGACATGCGGCATCTCAGTTTAATACTGCGTTTTTTCGCAAAGCGTCTAGAAAAATGTTAGAACCGTATATTCTCCAAATAGAAGAATATAGTTCTTGCCCAGAGCGGTTTGAAATTTTAGGAATTGTTGGAATTGATGGAAGTCCAAGTTGTGGTGTGAAATTTACATATGATGGAGAATGGGGAGGTGAATTTACCGGGAACGAGAATGTGTTATCAGTATTAAGTGGTTTGCAAAAAGTAGAAAAATCGGGGATCTTTATAAAAGTGATGAAAGATATGCTTATGGAGAAAGGATACGAAATTCCATTTTATTCCTTGGAAGATTTTGAAAAAATATCTTCTAGAAAGAAACTCTAGAAGATATAATGATTTAAAATCCAAGTGTTTCGCCAATTAAAATCACCTTGATTCTTCCAATGTGTCTAGAATGTCTTGTGATTACCACTTGACAACACATACAATCTTCTCCATGACAATTTCCGCAATGTCCATTAAGATTGCAAGGTGTTTTTTTGTTTAGCGAAACTGCGTTGATAGAAGCGGCGGTATTTTGTACGCGTGAGATTCCAGTGTTCACATCTGGAACTACTTTATTCATCCCAACAAGGAGAATAACATGTTCAGGTCCGTGAATAAGACAGGCAACACGGTTTCCATTTCCGTCAATATTGATGAGTTCTCCGTCAATAGTAATCGCATTAGAACTCATAAGAAAGTAATCTGATGTAATACAATTGATGTAAAACTGGCGCTTTTCTTCTTTCGTTTTGGCAAAAAAGGGGTCGATAATATGATTAGAAGAATTTTTTAAAACATCTATCAATCCTGTTTCTTTTAGAGTGGAAGAACCACCAAAACTAACAGTAGAATTTTTGCCTATAATGTTCATTGCCAAAGAAATGGCGGACCTGCTATCGGCACAATAAAATCCTTCTATATTACGTTTGGAAAGATTTTTAATAATGGTGTTTGCAAGGGTCTCATAAGCTTGTTGTTTTGGATTCATGTGATGGTCTCCTTTGAATGTATTTATATTTAAAAAATATACTATCATAAATCAATTTATAGGTCTACAAATAAATAGATTGAAAAATAAAAAAGATGTTGACAAAAAGAAAAATCCAAAGTATAATGAATACTGTTCTGAAAAACAAAAGGATATGCACGAGTGGCTCAGTGGTGGAGTATCGCCTTGCCAAGGCGAGGGTCGCGGGTTCGAATCCCGTCTCGTGCTTTTGTGAAAAATTTAATAAGTATTCTGATAAATAGAACAGATATGCACGAGTGGCTCAGTGGTGGAGTATCGCCTTGCCAAGGCGAGGGTCGCGGGTTCGAATCCCGTCTCGTGCTTTTTTTGTATATAAAATTATAAATTTGGAGGGGGATCTATGGAAAAGAAATTGAAAAACGAAGTGGGAATCCCTAAATATCAACAGATTGCTGCAGATATTGCGTATAAGATTGTGGATGGAACTTATACAGAGGGAATGAAAGTATATGCAAGATCTTCTATAGGAAGTCGATATGGAGTATCATCTGAAACGGCGAGAAGAGCAATGTGCGTATTGTCTGATTGGGATGTTGTGGAAGTTGCAAAGAATAGTGGAGTTGTTATTAAATCACAAGATAATGCTAAGAATTTTTTGCAACAGCACCAGCATATGCAGTCTATACAAAGTTTGAAAAGAAATATTTTGGAAAATGTGGAAAAGCAGCAAAAAGCGACAAAAGAATTATATGGATATTTAGATGAGGTTATTAAGAAAATTGATAATTATCGATCTATTAATCCGTTTATACCATATGAACTTGTTATTACAGAAAAAACACCTTATTTAAATAAAACGGTAGGTTCAATTAATTTTTGGCAAGAAACATTTGCTACTGTAATTGCTATAAGGAGAAATGGAATTTTGATTATGTCTCCAGGTCCTAAAGCTGTTTTTCGATTACATGATATTGTGTATTATACAGGAGATGAAGAATGTCCTGATCGAGTGAGAGGATTTATGTATCCAAAAGTGAATGAATAAGTAAAGAAGTCCCTAATGATCAATGAAAAATATTGATGATTAGGGATTTTTTGTATATTTTTCTATACAATATGTAGAAAATAAAAAGAAAAAATTTGTATATTTTTTCACAAAGTAATACTTGAATAAATGACAACTTTAGAATATAATAAAGTTGTTACTTAACTGGCAACTTGTGTAAATGTTAAAGTTGTCATACATGAACAGAATGTGAGGAAAAAATATGGGTGAGAAAAAATCAAAGTATGATAAAGTCTTAAGTTCAAAAGATATATTTGTCATTGCGTTTGGAGCAATGATTGGCTGGGGCTGGATTGTTATGACAGGTGAATGGATTCATTATGGTGGCAGTATCGGAGCAATGATTGCATTTGGAATTGGTGGATTCATGGTTCTATTTGTAGGTCTGACGTACGCAGAGTTAACGTCAGCGATGCCAGAATGTGGAGGCGAGCACATATTTAGTTTAAGAGCGTTTGGAAAAAATGGTTCATTTGTTTGTACATGGGCGATTATTTTAGGATATGTTGGAGTTGTAGCTTTTGAAGCATGTGCTTTTCCAACAGTTATTAAGTATATCGCACCTTCACTTGTGACAAAGGGATATATGTATACAATAGGTGGGTTTGACGTATATGCTTCTTGGGTTGCGGTTGCAGTAATTGCGGCAATCATTATTACTTATATAAATTATAAGGGAGCGAAAACAGCAGCGAATGTGCAGACGATTCTTACAGTTGTTATTGCATTGGTTGGAATTGCATTAATTGCAGCATCTGTAGTTCGTGGGGATACAGCTAATCTTGATCCAATGTTTTTAAAAGGAAATGAAGTTGGTGGTGTGTTTAAAGTTGCAGTTATGACGCCTTTTATGCTTGTTGGATTTGATGTTATTCCACAAGCTGCAGAGGAAATTAATATTCCATTTAAGAAAATTGGTAAAATTATTATTTTCTCTATTTTTATGGCGGTTGCATGGTATGTATTAATTATCTTGGCTGTTTCGCTTATTATGTCAAAAGGTGATTTGAGTATATCTGAATTGGTAACAGCTGATGCAATGAAAAAAGCATATCTAAATAGTGATATTGCCTCTACAGTATGTATTTTAGGTGGTATTATGGGTATCGTTACAAGTTGGAACTCATTTTTTATGGGAGGTTCAAGAGCGATTTCTGCATTGGCTGAATCTCATATGGCTCCATCATTTTTGGCAAAAGTAAACAAGAAAACAAAGACACCAACAAATTCAATTCTTTTAGTAGGGCTCATTGCAGTAGTAGCACCGTTCTTTGGAAAATCCATGATGACTTGGATTACAGATGCAGGTAGTTTTGCAGTTTGTCTTGCGTATCTTATGGTTTCGGCGTCTTTCTTAAAATTGAGAAAAAGTGAACCAGATATGAATAGACCGTACAGAGTGAAAAATGCGAAGGTTGTTGGAGGTATGGCGGTTCTTACAACAACAATTATGTGTCTTCTTTATGTATTGCCAGGAAATTCGCAACTTATCGTTGAAGAATGGATAATTGTAGGTGCATGGATTGTTTTAGGAATTGTGTTCTATGGTTATGCTAGAAAACAGTATAAAGAAAAATTTGGTACACGTAAAAAGCTGATTTATGAAGATGTCATAGAAGAAAGTTCGACAAAGCGTAATGAAAATGTGGCTGTAAAAGCATAAGTAAATAAAAAGATGCAAAGAGGATAGAAATTCTTTGCATCTTTTTTCATACTATGATACAATTTCTAAGAAAATAAAATAAGAAAGCAGAGTAGAAATATGTGCGTTAAGTGCCAATCAGACGGGGAGTTGCTGATCGGACGAAAAGTAAAGAACTTGCGGTACATATTTTGCATCCCGCTGCTACACATGACAGATATGGTTGTACTGTATACCTGCTATGCGTGGCTTGAGGACTACTGCAAAGGAGGTATTTTTTATGGAACAAATGAAAAAACAGTTTAAGGACTCCTGGCAAGAGTTGAAGCATGTAAAGACAATTGTAGTGACAGCGATGTTTATTGCAATAGGAGTTGTACTTGGATTCTTTTTTACAATTCAAGTAACAGATTTTTTGAAAATTGGCTTTTCTTTTATTGCAAATGAAATGACAGCGTTGTTATTTGGTCCAGTAGTTGGAGGGATTATGGGTGGTGTAACTGACATCATTAAGTTTGTATTAAAACCTACTGGAGCATATTTTTTTGGTTTTACGTTTAATGCAATTTTAGGAGCGGTTATTTATGGGATGATTCTATATCATCATCCAGTTACGTTTAAGAGAATTTTAGTTTCAAAAATTATTGTAGCAATTATTGTAAATGTGTTTCTTGGAACGTATTGGTTGCATATCATGTATGGAAAAGCGTTTTGGGCGTTGATTCCGGTTAGATTGTGGAAACAGGTTATGTCTGTACCAATTGAAAGTTTTCTATTTTACATAGTGGCGAAAGCGTTGTCAGAAGCAAGAGTTCTTGAATTGGTTAAGACAGAAAAATAAAGGAGTTGATAGGAAAGTGAGTTATGCAGATAAAATATTTATAGAAATGTGTCGTGATATTATTGATAATGGAGTGAGTACAGAAGGAGAGAAAGTGCGTCCAAAATGGGAAGATGGAAGTTATGCGTACACAATGAAAAAATTTTGTGTAGTAAATCGTTATGATTTAGCGAAAGAATTTCCAGCATTGACATTAAGACGTACAGGAATCAAAAGCTGTGTAGATGAAATGCTTTGGATATGGCAAAAAAAATCTAATAATATACATGATTTAAACAGTCATATTTGGGATAGTTGGGCAGACGAGGACGGTTCTATAGGGAAAGCATATGGTTATCAGATGAGTGTAAAGCATCAGTACAAAGAAGGGATGATGGATCAAGTAGATAGAGTGATTTATGATTTAAAAAATAATCCATATAGTCGTCGTATTATGACGAATATTTATGTTCATCAAGATTTACATGAAATGAATTTGTACCCATGTGCGTATAGTGTTACATTTAATGTGACAAAGAAAAAAGATAGCGATAAATTAGTATTGAATGCTATTTTAAATCAACGTTCACAAGATGTTTTGGCGGCAAATAATTGGAATGTATGTCAGTATGCAGTGCTTGTTCATATGCTTGCTCAAGTATGTGATATGCAAGTGGGAGAACTTGTTCATGTTATTGCAGATGCACACATTTATGACAGGCATATTCCGCTAATTGAAGAATTAATCACAAGAGAATCTTATCCGGCACCAACATTTTGGCTTAATCCAGATATAAAAGATTTTTATGAGTTTACGCCAGATGATGTAAGGTTAGATGATTATAAGACAGGGCCGCAAATCAAGAATATTCCAATTGCGGTATAAGGAGGAATGGGAATGAATTTAATCGTGGCAGTAGATAATAATTGGGCAATTGGTTGTGGGAATAGACTTTTAGTTAGTATTCCGGCAGATATGAAGTTTTTCCGAGAAACTACTATGGGAAAAGTTGTTGTTATGGGAAGAAAAACTTTGGAAAGTTTTCCAGGAGGACAACCACTGAAAAATCGTACCAATATTGTAATTACAAGAGATAAAAACTATAAAGTGAAAGATGCGATTGTTGTTACAAGTGTAGAAGAAGCGTTAGAAGAATTAAAGAAATATGACCAAGAAGAGATTTATGTTATTGGGGGAGAGAGTATCTATAGACAGTTTCTTTCATATTGTAAAACAGCATATATAACAAAGGTGGATCACACTTATGAGGCAGATACATATTTTCCAAACTTAGATGAAATGGAAGAGTGGAAAATGACAGGGATTAGTGATGAACAAACATATTTTGATTTGGAATATATATTTACAAGGTACGAGAGAGTGAAAGAGAATGAAGAAACACATTAATTTGTTAGAAGGACCAATTTTACCATCTTTGTCAGGATTGGCGCTTCCAATTATGGCTACATCACTTATTCAGATGGCATATAATCTTACAGATATGATTTGGATTGGAAGAGTAGGCAGCTCGGCTGTAGCAGCAGTGGGAGCAGCAGGAATGTACATGTGGTTGGCGAATGGATTGGCTACATTGGCAAAAATGGGAGGACAAGTAAAAGTAGCGCAAGCATTAGGTGCAAAAAAAAATAAACAAGCAGTGAGTTATGCAAAAAGTGCATTGCAGTTAGGCATAATATTAGGACTTGTTTACGGTGTGTTGGCTATTATACTAGCAAACCCATTGATTGATTTTTTTAAGTTAAATAGTGCACAAGTGGTTGCAGATGCCAAAATTTACTTGCAGATTACTTGCGGAGGAGTGATTTTTTCCTTTTTGAATCAAATTTTCACAGGAATTATGACAGCAATGGGAAATAGTAGAACATCTTTTGTGGCAACTGCAACTGGATTGGTTATCAATATTATTATGGATCCAGTTTTGATTTTTGGCATAGGTCCATTTGTGAAGATGGGGGTTATGGGAGCAGGAATTGCAACTGTTTTTGCACAAATGATTGTAACGGGTGTGTTTATTTTGTCTGCGTTTAGAGATGAAATTATTTTTCGGAAGGTACATCTTTTAGAAAAGGTGGATAAAGAAAGCTTAACGGAGATTGTGAAAATTGGTTTTCCGACAGGTGTGCAAAGTATGCTTTTTACTAGTATTTCAATGGTTATTGCGCGAATGATTGCGGGGTTTGGCGATAGTGCGGTGGCTGTTCAAAAAGTTGGCTCTCAGATTGAATCTATTTCATGGATGACAGCAGAAGGGTTTGGTGCGGCAGTGAATGCCTTCATGGCACAAAATCATGGAGCGAATAATAAAAAAAGAATTGTACAAGGATATAAAGTGGCAATGCGCATAGAAATTGTTTGGGGAATTTTTTGTACATTTGTACTTATGGTGTTTCCAAAAGTTATCTTTAAAATTTTTATCCCAGAAGCAGATGTGCTTCCAATGGGAGTGGATTATTTGAAAATTTTAGGAGTATCTCAACTTTTTATGTGTATTGAATTGACAACGGCTGGAGCGTTTTCAGGATTAGGAAAAACAATTCCTCCGTCAATTTCTAGTATTATTTTAACAGCTGGACGTATACCTATGGCGATAGTACTTACATCAACAGTCTTAGGTTTAAATGGAATTTGGTGGAGTATTACTATTTCTAGCATTTTTAAAGGTGTTGTTTTAGTGATCTGGTTTTTGGTGTATTTAAAGAAAATGTTATCGGAAAAGTAGTAAATAGAAAACAAGTCTGAGATTTTGTGTATACCCTCTTTACTAGAAAAACTGAGGTATCACCTAAAAGTTAGAGTTTATTAGCAAGGCAGCTATGAGTTGTCTTGCTATTTTTGTTATGTAGATATAGGCTCATCGATTGAAGTTTCATTTAGCAATAAAAATACCACCCCGCAATCGTTAGAGTTTATATCTAACTTTTTGGGGTGGCGGAACAAAGTTCAGGAAAGCATCCGTCCTAGTTTTGCTTACTAATTTTACAAAGAAAATATTTTGGTTGCGATAGAAAAATAAATAATAATTGAACAAGTATCTACTAGTGTTGTAATAAGAGGTGCTGCCATAATAGCAGGATCTAAACGCAGTTTTTTTGCAAAAAGTGGAAGAATACAGCCAATTAATTTTGCAATAACAACCGTTGCAATTAAGGAAAGTCCAATTACAATAGAAAGTTTTGTATCGTGATACATTAAAAAAATACGGATTCCATTTGCAACGGCAAGCCCAGCACTGACTAAAAGTGCAATACGAAATTCTTTAAACATAACACGGAAAATGTCTGAAAATTTAATTTCTTCTAAAGCGAGTCCACGAATAATTAAAGTTGAACTTTGTGAGCCACAGTTTCCTCCTGTATCCATCAACATTGGGATAAATGATACAAGGAGTGGGATAGCCGCAAAAGCATTTTCATATTTAGCAATGATTGAGCCTGTGATAGTGGCAGAAAGCATTAAAATTAATAGCCACAAAAAACGATTTTTTGCATGAGAAAAGACGGAAGTTTCAAAATAAGATTTCTCACTAGGATTTACAGCAGCCATAATTGTGATATCTTCTGTTGCCTCATCTACCATAACATCCATGGCATCATCGACAGTAACAATACCGACCATTAAGTCTCCGGTATCTACTACTGGAACAGCAAGAAGGCCATATTTAGAAAAAAGTTTAGCAACTTCTTCTTTGTCAGTATGAGTAGAAACAGAAATGATTTCAGTTTCCATAATATCTTCGATGATGGTATCATCATCTATTGTCATTAAATCTTTGGCAGATACAATTCCAATTAAGTGACGATGTTCAAGGACATAGCAAGTATAAATCGTTTCCTTATGAATTCCTACAGCTTTAATATGCAACATAGCATCTTTAACTGTCATAGATTTTTTTAAATTAACGTATTCAGTTGTCATGATGCTTCCAGCACTGTCATCGGGATAATTTAGCAATTGATTGATGCTATTTCTTTTTGTGCTGTCAACAGTATCTAGAATTCTTGTAACCAGATTGGCTGGAAGTTCTTCTAACATATCAACAGTATCATCCATATATAAATCATCTAGCAACTCTTTCAATTCTTTTTCTGTAAAGATATTTACAAGATAAGTCTGCATGGAGTTATTCATATTAGAAAATACATCAGCAGCTTTATCTTTGGGGATGAGACGAAATGCTAAAGCAAGTTCTTTGTCTTCTAATTCAGAAAGAAGTAGGGCAATGTCCACTGCATTCATCACATCTAAAATGCTTCGAATGGCTTTGAACTCTCTTTTTGATAAGAGTTCCATAAAAATAGTTGTATCCATGACGATATCTCCTTTTTAATTTTTTTATTCTGTTTAAAAATATTAAAATATACCTACTGGCCCCAGCATCCATTGCCCTCACCTGCCTTTCTGTTTAAAATTGAATATAGACTATAATAAAAAACCTTGTCACTGCTTAAACAACGACAAGGTATAAAAATACTCCCACAATGTGCATCGTTCAAGCTTTAGTATCATAGGGCATAAAAATTGCATTAGGTTATGCCTTGTTCCGACATAGCCTGCTAACCAACTAATCGTGTCTCCACAATTTTGCGGCAGCAATCTTAGGAAAATCCAAATCCCTATGGTAACCTCACCTACCGAGTCTATTTATTTCTTTTATTATTCTAACGCGGAATAAATGGTGTGTCAAGAGAAATAGCGGGATTGATTTTAAATAAAAAGATATGTTATAATTAAACAGATTGTATTTTAGAAAGAGGTGATTTCCCAGTGGAAGCATATACAAGTTTTGCATCTGTGTATGATACGTTTATGGATAATATCCCATATGAAGAGTGGAGTGTTTATGTAGAAGAATTACTGAAAGAATATGGTGTGAGAGACGGCTTAGTGGTAGAACTGGGGTGTGGAACAGGAACAATGACAGAATTACTATCGGCGTCAGGATATGATATGATTGGAATAGATAATTCAGAAGAAATGCTGGAGATTGCCCTTGAAAAGAAATTATCTTCTGGACATGATATTTTATATCTTTTACAAGACATGAGAGAATTTGAATTATATGGTACGGTAAAGGCTATTGTTAGTGTATGTGATTCTATTAATTATATTATGGAAGAAGATGAATTAATGACAGTTTTTAAACTTGTAAATAATTATTTAGATCCTAAAGGAATATTTGTTTTTGATTTTAATACCATTTATAAGTATCAAGAACTTTTAGGGGACAGGACGATTGCAGAGCAAAGAGATGAGTGCAGTTTTATTTGGGATAATTATTATTATGAAGAAGAGAAGGTAAATGAGTATGAATTGAGTTTGTTTATTCGAGAGCCGGAGTCAGAGTATTATAGAAAATACGAAGAGACACATTATCAAAAAGCGTACAGTTTGGAAGAGATTAGGCGTCTTGTGGAACAATCAGGCTTAGAATATATAACAGCTTATGATGCGTTTACTCATGAAGAACCAAGAAAAAATAGCGAACGAATTTATGTAATAGCAAGAGAAAGAGGAAAATAGAAATGAAAGATTATATTGTAAGAGCAACGGCAGGAAATAATCAAATACGTGCCTTTGCAGCAACAACAAAAGATGTAGTAGAAAAAGCAAGACAGGCTCATAACACAAGTCCGGTTGCAACAGCAGCACTTGGAAGACTTTTAACAGGTGGAGCAATGATGGGAAGCATGATGAAAAATGACACCGATATGCTTACAATTCAGATAAAATGCGATGGACCAATTAAAGGCTTGACTGTTACAGCAGATAGGCATGGGAATGTGAAAGGATATGTGGAGAATCCAAATGTGATGTTGCCACCGAATAAACAAGGCAAATTAGATGTTGCAGGTGCATTGGATTTAGGTGTGTTGAGTGTTATTAAAGATATGGGATTAAAGGAACCCTATGTTGGACAGACGATTTTGCAGACAAGTGAAATTGCAGAAGATTTAACATATTATTTTGCTACATCAGAACAAGTTCCATCTTCAGTTGGTTTGGGTGTGTTAATGGAAAAGGATAATACAGTAAAACAAGCTGGGGGATTTATTGTACAGGTTATGCCATTTGTTGAAGAAGCTGTATTGTCTAAATTGGAAGAGAATATTAAGAAGATTTCTTCTGTTACAGCAATGTTAGATAAAGGATATACACCTGAAAATATTTTAGAAGAAGTGTTGGCCGGATTAGATGTGGAATTTACGGATACAGTTTCAACACAATTCTATTGTAATTGCACGAAAGAAAGAGTAGAAAAGGCAATTATTAGTATTGGAAAGAAAGATATACAGGAAATGATCAATGATGGAAAAGAGATAGAAGTGAACTGTCATTTCTGTGATACAAATTATACATTTTCGGTGGAAGAATTAAAAGAAATGTTAAAAAGGAGTAGATAGATTATGAAACAAGGGTTTGTAAAAGTTGCTGCAGCAACACCAGACATTAAGGTGGCAGATGTTTCATATAATACAGAACAAATTTGTAAATTGATTGATGAGACAGTTGCAAACGGTGCCAAAATTGTTGTTTTTCCAGAACTTTGTATAACAGGATATACTTGTGGAGACTTATTTTTTCAAGATATATTATTGGAAAGAGCTAAAGAAGCACTTAATACAATTGCAGTATATACAAAAAATAAGGATGCGTTGATTTTTGTAGGCGTACCATTGGCGATTAATGGAAAACTATATAATGTTGCTGCAGCTCTAAACAGAGGGAAAATCATTGGACTCGTAACAAAAACATTTTTGCCAAATTATTCGGAATTTTATGAAATGAGAACTTTTCAAGCAGGACCAGAAGAAGCAAGAGTGATTTTGTACGAAGGAGAACAAGTTGCATTCGGACCGCAGATTCTTTTTAAAGCAAAAGATATGGAGGGGTTGATAGTTTCGGCAGAGGTTTGCGAAGATGTTTGGTCACCAATTCCACCAAGTATTATGGCAGCTACAGCTGGAGCAACTATTCTTGTTAACTGTTCTGCAAGTAGCGAAACTTATGGAAAAGATGGATATAGAACCTCTTTAATTTCAGGACAATCTGCAAGAATGATTGCTGGATATGTATATGCTAATGCAGGGGCGGGAGAATCAACTACAGATTTAGTTTTTGGCGGACATAATATTATTGCAGAAAACGGAACTGTGTTAAAGGAGTCAAGGCGTTATATGAACGATGTTATTTATTCAGAAATAGATGTGCATCGTTTGTTAAATGAGCGAAGAAAAAATACAACTTTTCAACAAATGAGTGGGAAACATTTCTTAGTGACAGTTCCTTTTGAGATAGAAAAGGAAGAAACAAAGCTAACAAGAAATATTTCCCAGATGCCATTTATTCCTGAGGATGAAAAGGAAAGAGATGAGTGTTGTGAAGAAATTTTGATGATTCAAGCATTGGGATTGAAAAAGAGATTGCAACATGCAAATTGTAAAAATGTTGTTATTGGAATTTCGGGAGGACTAGATTCAACTTTAGCGCTGCTTGTAGCCGTAAAGACATTTGATATGATCGGGGTTGACAGAAAAAATATTATGGCAGTAACAATGCCATGTTTCGGAACAACAGATAGAACATATCGGAATGCGTGTAGTTTAATAGAAAAATTAGGTGTGACTTTGCGAGAAATATCCATTCGAGAAGCTGTGAAAAACCATTTTAAAGATATCAATCAAAGAGAGGATCTTTTTGATACAACATATGAAAATGCACAAGCACGTGAAAGAACACAAGTGTTAATGGATATTGCTAATATGCAAAATGGAATGGTAATTGGAACGGGGGATATGTCAGAGTTGGCACTAGGATGGGCAACTTACAATGGAGATCATATGTCTATGTATGGAGTAAATGCTTCTATTCCAAAAACATTTGTACGATTTATTGTAAAATATTGTGCGTTGGAATGTGAAGATCAAGTTTTACAAAAAGTATTATTAGATATTCTAGATACGCCAATTAGCCCAGAACTTCTTCCAGCGAAGGAAGGAGAAATTGAGCAAAAAACAGAAGATGTAGTAGGACCTTATGAACTCCATGACTTTTACTTGTATTATATGCTTCGATATGGATATGAACCATCAAAAATTTATCGCTTAGCAAAAAAAGCGTTTGCGGGTATTTATGATGATGAGGTTATTTTAAAATGGCTTAAGAGTTTTTGTAGACGTTTCTTTACACAACAGTTTAAGCGCTCGTGTTTGCCAGATGGACCAAAGGTAGGTACAGTAGGATTATCTCCAAGAGGAGATTTGAGAATGCCAAGTGATGCGTGCGTAACGATTTGGTTGGATGATTTAGAGCGATTGTAGAAGGAGCTGAATATCTATGGATAAAAAATGGGCTGAAAATTATAGAAAACAGATAAGTTTTAGCGCAGGAGTAATTTGTGTTATTGTAGCTATTTGGTTAGTGTTTACGGGAATTGAATTATATACAAATAGTGGTATAAGCAAGAGATGGTGTCTTTTTACAGTGTTGATACTAGGAATAGAATCAGCGTTTGCGTTTTGGAAACGAAGTCAGATGAAAAAAATTCAAAACGTTTTGTATGAAGAGTGTGATCCGTTTCGTTTTAAGGAAATATATGAATATTTTCGTGCGAAAACGAAAAAGACACGAGTGAAAAATATATATAATATTCAAATTTCCATAGCACTTTTTATGCAAGGATATGAAGATTCGGCATATGAACTAATTAATCAAATAGATTTTTCGGATTTGCCACCACGATTTGAATTAAATTATTATGATTTTATGAGAATGTATTTCTCTTGCAAAAATGATGAAAGACAATTGGCAAAAATAAAATCTGTATTTGAAAATAAATTATCCAAAGCAAACACAATGGAAAGAAAAATGATTATCCAGCAGATAAAATATATGGATTTGCAAGTGGCAATCAATAGAAAAGAATATGAGGTTTATGATAAGTTGATTGCAGAGTGTAATTCTGAAATGAATAGAATGCTTCAAAAAGTTTCGGTATATATGTTAATGGCAAAGGCAGAATTTGGAAGAGGGAATGTGAATAAGGCAAAAGAATGCTGTCAGTTTGTTTTACAACATGGAAATCGTACATATTATGTAAAAAATGCACAGAAACTGTTAGATATTATAGATGGGAAAACAGTAGAAGAACCACAAGTAGAAAAACCAATAGAGTGGGAAATAAATCAATTGTATAAAGAAAAACCAGATTTGAAGTTTTTTGATAGTAGAAAAAAGTATAAAAGAAAACAAAGAATGATGTATTTATTGTGGATGGTTTTAGGATTTTCGGTAGGATTTATTATTTACGGAACTATAGGGATGAAAATTCATCAAGATTTATCTGAAATGGTTATATCGTTTTGGGAAAATAAGATACTATTTGGATTGCAAACGGCTATTTTAGGAGGATGGTTGATTGCTGGAATTCTAAATGGAGTTTATCTTTTTTTGAAAGTTATTAATAAAATGTCCTTGGGTATAAAAATATTGATGATTTTGTTTACTATGCCATTGTTTTTACTTGCGGGTCTACTATCATTAATACCATATTGTATTTATCAAATAGCGATGATTGTAAAAGAACGTGAAAAGAAAAAGTAGGGGTGCAATTTAGAATATATTTATGGTACAATAATTGTATAGAATTAAGCGATGAAGAGGTGTATGTTATGAACGAACAAGAATTACAGACAGAAACTATGGCAGATTATGAGGATCAGTTTGATATGGCAAATCCATGGAATATTGTTACACGCTACATGGAGGAAGGCGAGAATCTTTTAGTCAAAGTAGAAGGGATTGTTAACGGAGGAGTAATTGCATATATCGAAGGGCTTAGAGGATTTATTCCTGCTTCGCGTTTGTCTCTTTCATATGTTGAGAACGTGGAAGCATATTTGTTAAAAGAAATTGAAGTCCGTGTTATTGATGTCAATCAAGTAGAAAACAAATTGGTTCTTTCTGCTAAAGAAATTTTAAAAGAAAAGGAAAATGAAGAACAGAAACAAAAGTTAAGAGAAGTAGAAGTGGGAAGTGTTTTGGAAGGAACTGTGGAATCGTTGCAAACTTATGGGGCATTTGTTCGATTGGAAAACGGTTTATCAGGTCTTGTTCATATTTCGCAGATTTCTGATAAACGTATTAAGTCTCCAAAAGACGTGTTGGGAGTTGGAGATGCAGTCACAGTAAAAGTGATCGGAATTAAAGATGGAAAAATCAGTTTGAGTATGAAAGCACTAATAGAACCAGAAGAAGAGATAATTGAAGAGGTGGAAATTCCAGAAACAGAAGAAATAGGAACAAGTTTGGGGGATTTATTCAAAAACATTCAATTATAAGCGAAAGGTTGATTGATAAAAAGCAGTCATTGAAATATGTTCTTTGGCTGTTTCTTTTTCCCTACAGAATACTTTCTATAATAATGAAGGGACGATTCGGAGGAGAAATATAGATTTATGGAGAATAAGAAAGCAAGAAAAGTATATGTAGTGGGACATAAAAATCCAGATACAGATTCAATTTGTTCTGCACTAGCATATGCGAATTTAAAAAGGAAGATTACTGGAGATGATTATGTCGCTAAGAGAGCGGGGCAGATTAATGAAGAAACACAGTATGTATTAAAACGATTTGGTGTAACGCCACCAAGTTTGTTAAGCAATGTACAAACGCAAGTGAAAGATATAGATATTAATAAAATGACAGGTGTGGAAAGTAGTGTTTCCATTAAAAAAGTTTGGGCATTAATGAAAGAAAGCAATACGAAGACAATGCCAGTCACAGCAAATGGTGAATTAGAAGGTTTAATTACAATAGGAGATATTGCTACTTCATATATGGAAGTGTATGATAATAATATATTGGCATCGGCAAGAACACAATATAGAAGTATCGCCAATACATTAGATGGAGAAATTGTAACAGGAAATGAACATGCTTACTTTATCAAAGGGAAAGTTGTTATTGCAGCCTCAAGTCCAGAATTAATGGAGAATTTTATTGAACAAGACGATCTGGTAATTTTAGGAAATCGATATGAATCACAGTTATGTGCATTGGAAATGGATGCAAGTTGTCTTGTTGTATGTCAAAATGCAACTGTGTCTAAAACGATTAAAAAGATTGCAGAAGAGAGAAGTTGTGTTATCATCCGAACTCCTCATGATACGTTTACCGTAGCAAGATTAATTAATCAAAGTATTCCGGTTAAATATTTTATGACAAAGGAAAATTTTACGGCTTTTAGGACTAGTGATTATATTGATGATATAAAAGAAGTGATGACAAAGAAGCGCTATCGTGATTTCCCTGTTATTGATAAACATGGAAGATTTATAGGATTTATTTCGCGACGCCGCTTACTAGATGCGAAAAAAAAGCAAGTTATTTTAGTGGATCATAATGAGAGAACACAAGCTGTTGATGGAATAGAAGAAGCTGATATATTAGAAATTATAGATCATCATCGTTTAGGTACAGGTATTGAAACGGTGGGGCCAGTATATTTTAGAAATCAGCCTGTTGGATGTACAGCGACGATTGTATATCAAATGTATTTAGAAAATAATATTGAAATTGATGAGACGATAGCAGGATTGCTTTGTTCAGCAATTACTTCGGATACACTGATGTTTCGTTCTCCAACATGTACAGCTGTAGATGAAAAAGCGGGAAGAGAATTAGCTGAGATTGCACAAATTGATATAGAGGAATTAGCTAGAAATATGTTTAAAGCAGGAAGTAATCTTGTGAATAAAACGGCGAAAGAAATTTGTTTTCAAGATTTTAAAAAGTTTGAAGTAAGCGGAGTGGAATTTGGAGTAGGTCAGATTAATTCAATGAGTGCAGAGGAATTGGAAGAAATTAAGGAACGAATTTTACCATATTTAAAAACTGCACTTATGGAAAAAGGCATAGATATGATGTTTATTATGTTGACAAATATTATTGAAGAAACTACAGAGTTACTTTGTGTTGGAAATAATGCAAAAAATCTTGTAATAGAAGCTTTTGATTTATCGTCAGACATAGAAGAGATTATATTGAAAGGTGTTGTATCGCGTAAAAAACAATTGATACCTGCAATTGTAGTATCGTTGCAGAGTTAAGGAGATAGAATGGCAAAACAGACATGGAAGGCAGGAAATATGCTATATCCATTACCAGTTGTGATGGTAAGTATGGCAGATGAAACAGGAAAATCAAATATTATAACAGTGGCATGGGCTGGTACAATATGTACGAATCCACCTATGCTATCTATTTCTGTAAGACCAGAAAGATATTCTTATGAAATTTTAAAAAGAACAGGAGAGTTTGTTGTAAATCTTACAACAGAAAGGTTGGCGTATGCAACAGATTATTGTGGTGTGCGTTCGGGAAAAGACGTAGATAAATTTAAGGAAATGAAATTGACAGAAGAAAAAGCAAGTATTGTTAAAGCTCCCCTTATTCAGGAAAGTCCTGTGAATATCGAGTGTAAAGTGAAAAAAGTTGAAGAGCTTGGTTCTCACCATATGTTTTTAGCAGAAATTGTTGCGGTTAATATAGATGAAACTTATTTAAATGAAAAAAATAAGTTTGAATTGTCGAAATCAAATCCTATTGTGTATTCTCATGGGGAATATTATGGAATTGGAAATTTGCTCGGTACTTTTGGATATAGTGTTAGAAAGAAAAAATAAGATAACAGGTGTAACAACCTGTTATTTTTGTGGGATATTTTCATATCTTTTATAGAGTGAAACAAAGAAAAGGGTTATATAAGGTGGAAAAAACAAAAAAATTATTGTGTTTATGTGGAGTATTATATACGTTTATATTGTTTCGTTTTTTGGGAGAAAATTTTTCTTGTAATTCAGAAATAGTGGAAACAAAGAAAATACTAGAAGAAAAACCCAAAATAGCTATTACCTTTGATGATGGGCCAAATGAAAAATACACTCCTCAATTACTAGATGGTTTAAAGGAAAGAAATGTAAAAGTGAGTTTTTTTGTTATAGGCAAAATGGCGGAAGCAAATATGAAGTTACTTCAGAGAGAAAAAGACGAAGGTCATCTTATAGGTAACCATACATATAATCATGTGGATATAAGCAAAATATCAGATGAAGCTGCAATAACGGAAATACAAAAAACAAATAGAATAATTGAAAAGGTAACAAAAGAGCATGTGGATTATTTACGAGCACCTTTTGGAAATTGGAAGAAAAAATTGGTTGAAAAAATGAATGTTTTTCCAGTAGCATGGTCGGTAGATCCCCTAGATTGGACAACAGAAAATGCAGATGAAGTCGTGAACAAAGTAGTGACGAGAGTAAAAGAAAATGATATTATATTATTGCATGATTGTTATAAAAGTTCGGTTGATGCAGCCCTTCGAATTATTGATATTTTACAGAAGGAGGGATATGAATTTGTAACAGTTGATAAACTTATAGTAGAATAGATGGGAGAATATAATGATAAATGAATATTCAAGAACAGAACTATTGCTTGGACCAGAAGGAATTGAAAAATTGAAAAAAGCTTCGGTAATGGTTTTTGGAGTAGGTGGTGTAGGCTCACATTGTATAGAAGCACTTGCACGAAGCGGAGTGGGAAAACTAATTTTGGTAGATAATGATACTGTTTCCGTTACCAATATTAACAGACAATCAATTGCTTATCACAGTACGGTAGGTAGATATAAAACAGAAATTATGAAAGAACGAATTAAAGATATTTGTCCTCGAATTGAAGTGATTACATATGAGATGTTTGTATTACCTGAAAATATAGAAACCTTATTTGAAGAGCAAGTAGATTATATTATCGATGCTATAGATACAGTAACTACAAAACTTGCCTTGGTAGAATTGGCAAAAGAGAAGGATATTCCAATAATTAGTAGTATGGGGACTGGAAACAAATTATATCCAGAGAAATTTAAGATTACTGATATTTATAAAACTTCTGTATGTCCACTTTGCAAAGTGATGAGAAAAGAATTGAAAGCAAGGGGAGTACGAAGATTGAAAGTATTGTATTCTGATGAACAACCAATAGATACGTCTGGAAAAGTGACAGGAGAAGAGTTAGGAAAACGCCGTTCTCTTCCTGGGAGCATTTCTTTTGTGCCACCGGTAGCAGGTTTGATTATTGCTGGAGAAGTGATTAGAGAATTAGTAGGAATATAGGAGAAAGTATATGGATTTATTTGAATATATGCAAGAAAATAAGAAAGAAAAAGAATCTCCGTTGGCATCACGATTACGCCCGAAAACATTGGACGAAGTGGTTGGACAACAACATATTATAGGGAAAGATAAATTACTATATCGCGCTATAAAAGCAGATAAATTGAGTTCTATTATTTTTTATGGGCCATCGGGAACAGGGAAGACAACGTTGGCGAAAGTGATTGCAAATACAACAAGTGCTGAATTTATGCAAATGAATGCGACAATTGCTGGGAAAAAAGATATGGAAGCTGTAATTGAACAGGCGAAAAATAATTTGGGAATGTATGGAAAAAGGACAATTTTGTTTATAGATGAAATTCATCGGTTTAATAAAGGACAGCAGGACTATCTTCTTCCGTTTGTGGAAGATGGGACAGTTATATTAATTGGTGCAACAACAGAAAATCCATATTTTGAGGTAAATAGAGCACTGATATCACGGTCAAGTGTATTTGAATTGCAGCCACTAGATAGTGAAGATATTAAAATTTTGTTGAAACGTGCAGTGTATGATACAGAAAAAGGCATGGGAACATATAGAGCAGAAATAGATGAAGAGGCGTTGGAATTTCTTTCTAATATTTCTGGAGGAGATGCAAGGAATGCATTAAATGCTGTAGAATTAGGAATATTAACAACACCAAGAAGTGAAGATGGAAGAATTCATATCACTTTAGAGGTGGCAGAACAATGTATTCAAAAAAGAGTTGTCCGTTATGATAAAACGGGAGATAATCATTACGATACAATTTCCGCTTTTATTAAAAGTATGAGAGGATCAGATCCAGATGCGGCAGTATATTATTTGGCAAAAATGTTATATGCAGGAGAAGATATTAAATTTATTGCAAGGCGTATTATGATTTGCGCATCAGAAGATGTGGGAAATGCAGATCCGAATGCACTTACTGTAGCAGTATCGGCTGCTCAGGCTGTGGAAAGGATTGGTATGCCGGAAGCAAGAATTATTTTGGCACAAGCTGCGATATATGTAGCTACAGCACCGAAAAGTAATGCTTCTTATATAGCTATAAATAGAGCGATGGATAATGTGAAAAATCAAAATACGACAGTTCCATCACATTTACAAGATTCACATTATCAAGGAGCCAAAAATTTAGGACGTGGTACAGGATATAAATATGCTCACGATTATCCAGAACATTATGTGAAGCAACAGTACCTACCTGATGAAATAGCGGAGATAAGTTTTTATCATCCAACAGAAAATGGGCATGAAAAAGATGTAAAACAATATTTGGACAGAATAAAGGCGCGTTCTTATTAGACGATATGTGCCTAGAATCTTGGATACATTGATTTATGCACTAGGCAACACCGATGGATGTTTCCCTGTATTTTACAGGGGCATCCATTTTGTTTTTCCTGTACTCTTATATTAGTATAATAAAAATATACCCTCTTTACTGGTTGACTAGTAAAGAGGGTACAGATCAAAAAGATTGTGTCTTTATTTTATAAAAGACTTTTCATAAGAAAAGCATAAATTTCTTCGTTTTTTTGACGCCAATTATTTATTATAGCTTCAGCTTCATGTTCAGATGGAACAGTGAGAAGAAGTTCCATGAGGCTTGCGTTGTTTTCAACAATTTGGCATCGAACAGAAAATTCTTGATTGGCATTAGGAAAATAATCTGCCTTGATAGAAACATCATTTTTCAATTCGTATTTATGTTCTTTAAAAAATGCGTCTATATCATCTCGAATAGCAGGAGATAGTTTGTTAATAAAAAATTGAATAGTTTCGCTACCTTCTTCAGTAAGATGATATAAAGTACGGTTATGAGTTGTTTCTTCTTGAATAAATCGAGCATCGACCATTTCTGAAAGTGCTTGCTGTAATTTGAAATAAGTGGTATACCCTTTATCTAAGACAAATTCTGAAATTTGACCGTTTGTAAGAGGAAAATCCACCCTTTCCAACATATATAATACAATAAGTTTGTATAAAGTAAAGGTTTCAGACATATAAACACCCCTTTCTATTTAGAGAAATATTCTTTTCCCTGCCATATGTCTTCCGTTTTAAAATATCGCTGTATGGAATTTAAGACAAAACGCTTATTGCCTGTCCAAAGTGGTGCGATTAGTAAATCTTTAGGACCGTCTCCTGTAAGGCGATGAACCACAATATCTGGACGGAGTGAAGATATACATCTACTTAATAATACCATATATTCCTCTAAAGTGGGAAGATGAAATTTTTGATTTTTAAAGAATCTAGCCATATCTGTTCCCTTTAGGATATGTAATAATTGAAGTTTGATACCTTGTATATCTAATTGATTTAAATAGGATATAGTCTCTAGCATCATGTTTTCTGTTTCGTTTGGTAATCCAAGAATTGTATGAACAATAACTGTGATTCCTATATTGCGAAGATTTTTGACGGTAGTTTCAAAAACAGAAAGAGGATATCCTCGTCTAATAAAGGAAGCACTTTTTTCGTGGATGGTTTGTAACCCTAGTTCTATCCAAACCGGTTTAATATGATTTAATTTTTCAAGTAAATCTAAAACATCTTTATCTAGACAGTCAGGACGAGTTGCTATGGAAAGGATTTTGATTTCTGGTTCTTCAATTGCTTCAGTGAAAATTTTTTCCAAATAAGAAACAGGTGCATATGTATTTGTATAGGCTTGGAAATAGGCGATATAAGAATTCCCTCTATATTTTTTCTCTACTAATTTTTTGCCATAGGCAATTTGCTCTTTTATATTGATAGAAGAGGGGGCGGAAAAATCTCCCGAGCCGCCCGCACTGCAAAATATGCAGCCGCGATTGTCCAATGTTCCGTCGCGATTTGGACAAGTCATGCCTCCATTTAGAGAAAGTTTATATAGTTTTTCTCCATAAGCTTTTTTTAAATAGTAATCGAGAGAATAATATCTTTTTTCATCCCAACGTTTCATTAGATGAGAGATTTAATTGCATTGCTGACTGCATCAGCAACACGAGGATCAAATGCTTCCGGGAGAATATTAGTATCATTTAATTCGTTGTCAGGAACGAGTCCTGCAATGGCAGTAGCAGCGGCAAGCTTCATTTCTTCGGTGATTTGCGTGGCACGTCCTTCTAAAGCCCCTTTGAAAATACCTGGAAATGCAACAACGTTGTTTACTTGATTTGGAAAATCAGAACGTCCTGTACCGATAACTTTTGCACCTGCTTCTTTTGCTAAATCTGGCATGATTTCAGGAATTGGATTTGCCATAGCAAATAAAATAGAATCTTTGTTCATGGAGCGCACCATTTCTTTTGTGACAATATTTGGAGCAGATACACCAATAAAAATATCTGCACCTTTTAAGGCATCAGAAAGAGAACCAGTGTCTTCAGAAAGATTTGTTAGTTCTGCCATTTCTTTTTGAGCCCAATTTAAATTTGGAGAGGATTTAGAAATTATTCCATTAATGTCACACATTGTAATATGTTTGAAACCATAAGTAAGTAAAAGTTTCGTGATCGCAATTCCAGCTGAACCAGCACCATTCACAACGACTTTACAATTTTCTTTTTCCTTTTTAGTGATTTTTAAAGCGTTTATAATTCCAGCTAATACAACAATAGCTGTTCCGTGTTGATCATCGTGGAAAACAGGAATATTAAGAAGTTTTTTCAAACGCTCTTCAATCTCAAAACAACGTGGAGCGGAAATATCTTCCAAGTTGATTCCACCAAAGGCTGGAGCAATATTAACTATAGTTTGAATGATTTCTTCGGTATCTTGTGTATTTAAGCAAATAGGAACAGCATTGACATTTCCAAATTCTTTAAAAAGAACAGCTTTTCCTTCCATAACAGGAAGTGCTGCGTAAGCGCCAATATTTCCTAGACCAAGAACGGCACTCCCATCAGAAACAACAGCAACGGTATTGGCTTTCATTGTATATTTGTAAACAGTATCTTTGTTTTCAGCAATTACTTTACAAGGTTCTGCAACACCAGGAGTGTATGCGATTGCAAGATCTTCTCGGGAATTTACTTTGGCTTTCGCTATTGTTTCGATTTTCCCATTCCATTGTTCGTGCATTTGTAATGCTTTTTCGTTTGTCGTCATAATTTCACACCTTTTCCTTAATTTTACATAGTCAAATAAAGATTGACAGTTTCTTTGTACATAATATACCATTCCTGTGAAGGCAAATCAACATGATAAAATTTCTGTATAAAAACTTTGCTTTTTAAAATGAAATAGTGTATAATTAGCACATAATTCAGAAAAAAGTCAGTTCTGACAAAAATTCCCACAATGTTAAGTGAATAAGGAAGGAAGAAAGATGATGAAAGAAAAATATGAGTCTTTACCATTGACAACGTTAAGAGAATTAGCGAAGGCAAGACATTTAAAAGGTGTTTCGACAATGAAAAAGGCAGACATTATTGAAATGATGTTGGCAGAAGATGAAAAAGATAAAGCGAAAGCAGTAAAAGAAGAAGTGAAAAATGAGAAATCTGGAACAACAGATATTGAACAACTTGACAGTGGAATTGTAGCAAATGGTATTTTAGAGGTATTGCCGGATGGATATGGATTTATTCGTTGTGCAAATTATCTTCCGGGAGAAAACGATGTATATGTATCTCCTTCACAAATTCGTCGTTTCAATTTAAAAACAGGTGATATTGTTGTTGGTAATACAAGAATTAAATCTCCAACAGAAAAATTTAGCGCATTATTATATTTGACTAAAGTAAATGGATTAAATCCTGTGGAAGCATCAAAACGCAGTTGCTTTGAAGATATGACACCAATTTTTCCAAACGAGAGATTACATTTAGAAGGTAGGGGAAGCAGCATTGCCATGCGTATTGTAGATTTGATTTCCCCGATAGGAAAAGGACAACGCGGTATGATTGTTTCTCCACCTAAAGCCGGTAAAACTACATTATTAAAGGAAGTAGCGCTTTCTATATTGAAGAATAATCCGGAAATGCATATTTTAATTTTATTGATTGATGAAAGACCAGAGGAAGTAACAGATATTCGAGAAGCGATTTGTGGACAAAATGTAGAAGTGATTTATTCTACATTTGATGAATTACCAGAGCATCATAAGAGAGTTTCAGAAATGGTGATTGAACGAGCAAAGAGATTGGTAGAACATAAAAAAGATGTTACTATTTTATTAGATAGTATTACAAGGCTTTCACGAGCATATAACTTAACTGTTTCACCAAGCGGAAGAACACTTTCTGGTGGTTTAGATCCAGCCGCATTGCATATGCCAAAAAGATTTTTTGGTGCAGCAAGAAATATGCGAGAAGGAGGAAGTTTAACAATTCTTGCAACAGCTTTAGTAGATACTGGGAGTAAAATGGATGATGTTATTTATGAAGAGTTTAAAGGAACAGGTAATATGGAACTTGTCTTAGATAGAAAACTACAAGAAAAGAGAGTATTCCCAGCTATTGATATTGTGAAATCAGGTACACGAAGAGAAGATCTTTTGTTAACTTCGGATGAGCAAGAGGCGGTAAGCAGTATGCGAAAAGCTTTGAATGGTTTGAAGCCAGAAGAAGCAGTGGATAATATTCTTAATATGTTTTCTCGTACAAAGAACAATGAAGAATTAGTGCAAACAGTAAGAAAGACAAAATTTTTATAAAGAGTATAAAACTTCTTGTTATTGACTTAGAACAAAAGTTAGTATATACTAATTTGCAATCGAAGTAAAAATGGAGAAAGCAAATGAATATAGAAAAAAAGCGAGAAAATGAAAAAAAAATGTTGAGAACAATGATTACAATGTATTGTAAAGGGGTTCATAAAACGCAAGGGGAACTTTGTGCAGAATGTAAAGAATTATTGGAATATTCGTTATTTCGTACAGAAAAGTGCCCGTTTATGAAAGAAAAGACATTTTGTAGTGCGTGTAAAGTACATTGTTATACAAAAGAAAAACAAGAGAAAATAAAGGCTGTTATGAAATATGCAGGACCAAGAATGATTTTTTCTCATCCAGTACAAGCAATTCGGCATATGTGTGTAACATTAAAAGGAAAAATAAAGTAAAATCATTTAGAAACAACTTGCAAAAAAAATAAAGTTGTGATACAATTAGAAAGATGTTTAAGGAAATGTTAATGTGTAGGAAACTACACACAAATAAAAATAGAGAGGTGAAATCATGAGAGAAGGAATCCATCCAGATTATTATCAAGCAACAGTAACTTGCAACTGTGGTAACACATTTGTAACTGGATCTACAAATGAAGACATTCATGTGGAAATTTGTTCAAAATGTCATCCATTTTACACAGGACAGCAAAAAGCAGCTCAGGCTCGTGGTCGTGTTGACAAGTTTAATAAGAAATACGGAATTCAAGCATAATAGAATCCAGTATGTACAGGTTGAGGTTGGAAAACTTCAACCTGTATTACGTTAAGGAGAAGGATGGTGGTAGATTATGAAATCGTCCAATATAGGAGGTCAGGCTGTACTAGAAGGTGTAATGATGAAAAATGGAGAAGAATACGCCGTAGCAGTACGAAAGTCTGATGGAGAAATAGAAGTAAAGAAAG
Organism: Faecalimonas sp.; assembly: GCA_029264305.1. GTDB lineage: Bacteria > Bacillota > Clostridia > Lachnospirales > Lachnospiraceae > Faecalimonas. Next base: position 74,283 of record JARICA010000023.1, read on the forward strand.
ATATTTATAAGGGGGTTGTAAAGTGGAAAGTTCTTACAAAAATCCCATTTATACGAGGTATATTTAATTTTGTTGATTCCATGGTTTTAGGAATGAAAACATTAACCTATTCATCTGAGTTTATTGATGAAGAAGAGCAAAAAATATCTTTATCAGAAGAAGAAAAAAAAGAAAAAAAGAAAAAAGAATCTATTCTTACAGGGATTATTGTTGGAATCTCTGTAGTATTAGCCATAGGCATTTTTATGGTATTGCCGTACTATTTGATTAGCTTTGCAGAGAATATTATTCATTCAAGTGCAGTGCTTGCGGCATTGGAAGGGATTATTCGAATTCTTATTTTTATTGGATACGTTTTAATCATTTCAAGAATGGAAGACATAAAGCGTGTTTTTATGTACCACGGAGCAGAACATAAATGTATCAATTGCATAGAACAGGGGTTAGAATTGAATGTGGTCAATGTAAGAAAATCTTCGAAACAACACAAAAGATGCGGAACAAGTTTTCTTTTGTTTGTAATGCTTGTTAGTTGTGTGGTGTTATTTTTTATTCGTTCAGATTCACAATTAGTAAAGGTGGTTCTTAGAATTGCACTTATTCCAGTAATTGCAGGAATTTCTTATGAATTAATAAAATGGGCAGGAAATAATGACAACATATTAGTAAACTTGTTGAGTAAACCAGGTTTGTGGCTACAAAATTTAACAACAAAAGAACCGGATGATGATATGATAGAAGTTGCTATTCAGTCTGTTGAAGCAGTATTTGACTGGAAAGAGTATCAAAGAGAAGTGTTTGGAGTGGATAGAAAATGACATTAGAAGAAGCGTATCGTAAAGGAAAACAGGTATTAGAGAAAAATAAAATTAGAAATGCTTCCGTAGATGCATGGATTCTTTTGGAGTATGTAACGAAGGTTGATAGAGCAATTTATTATGCTAATCCTAAAAAAGAATTAAAAGAAGAGGAAGAAACACAATATAAAGATTTTATTGAACAGAGAATAAAAAGGATCCCTCTTCAACATCTAACAAAAGAACAGGAGTTTATGGGATTATCTTTTGAAGTAAATGAAAATGTGCTGATTCCAAGACAAGATACAGAAATCTTGGTAGAAAGTATTTTAGAACACTTAAATGGGACAGAAAATATTCTTGATGTATGTACAGGTTCGGGGTGTATTTTGATTAGTTTGTTAAAACACTCGAAAGGGACAAAAGGAATTGGCGTTGATATTTCTGAAAAAGCATTAGAAGTTGCTAAAAGAAATGCGAAGATGCACAAAGTAGATGCTACATTTATACAGAGTGACTTATTTGAAGATGTGGAAGGTATGTATGATATAATTGTGTCTAATCCTCCATATATAAAGACAAAGGAAATAGAGGATTTGGAAGAAGAAGTAAAGTTACATGATCCGTTACTTGCACTTGATGGGAAGGAAGATGGACTTTATTTTTATCGAAAAATAATAAAAGACAGTAAGAAATATTTAACAAAAAACGGTAGGTTATATTTTGAAATAGGAAATACCCAAGGTGAAGAAGTAAAAAGACTAATGGAAGAAGCAGGTTTTGTTAATGTAAAGATAAAAAAGGATTTGGCAGGACTTGACCGTGTAGTCTATGGCGTGTAGAATACTTGAGAAGAGGGTAAATGGATAGGAGGAAAAATATGTTTGATAGATTAGAAGATTTAATCATTCGTTTTGAAGAAATTATGGGTGAATTACAAGAACCAGATGTAGCGAATGATCAAAATCGTTTTCGTAAATTAATGAAAGAACAGGCGGATTTAACGCCAATCGTAGATGCGTATAATGAATATAAGAGCGCAAAACAGGCAATTGCAGATAGTGAAGAAATGCTTGATATTGAATCAGATGAAGAAATGAGAGAATTAGTAAAAGAAGAATTATCTACTTCGAAAAAGCGAGTAGAAGAATTAGAACATGAACTTAAAATTTTACTTCTTCCAAAAGATCCTAATGATGATAAAAATATTATGGTAGAAATTCGTGCAGGAGCAGGTGGAGATGAATCGGCACTATTTGCTGCAGAAGTGTATCGTATGTATGTGCATTATGCCGAAAGTAAACGTTGGAAAACAGAATTGATTTCTTTTAATGAAAATGGAATAGGTGGATTTAAAGAAGTTGTTTTTATGGTAAGTGGACAAAGTGTTTATTCACGAATGAAATATGAAAGTGGTGTGCATCGAGTGCAGCGTGTTCCTGAAACAGAATCAGGTGGACGTATTCATACTTCTACGATTACTGTTGCAGTTATGCCAGAAGCAGAAGAAGTTGACGTTGTAATTGATGATAAAGATATTCGTATTGATGTTATGCGTGCCTCTGGAAATGGAGGACAGTGTGTAAATACAACTGACTCGGCTGTACGTTTGACTCATTATCCAACAGGCATTGTTATTTATAGCCAGACAGAAAAATCACAGTTACAAAATAAGGAAAAGGCTTTTAGATTACTTCGTTCAAAATTGTATGAATTAGAATTGGAAAAACAACAATCTGCAGAAGCAGAAGCAAGAAGAAGTCAAATTGGAACAGGAGATCGTTCTGAAAAGATTCGTACTTATAATTTCCCACAAGGACGTGTTACAGAGCATCGTATTAAGTTGACTTTATATAAAATTGATAATATTATGAACGGGGATTTAGATGAAATTATAGACCCATTGATTGCGGCAGATCAAGCAGCAAAATTGGCAAATATGAATGATGAATAAAAAATTTTATATTTAAGTTGAAAAAACAGAGTGAGCTTTCCAAAACTCACTCTGTTTTTTTAGACAAAACTCATGTTGCTGAAACAAAAATAACAGAAAAAACAATAAAAATGCAAAAAAAATATGTGATTGTATCAATATATATAGTTAAAAAGCACAAAAATATAGATAAAAATAAAAAGATATATGATATAATAGACATATTCATGAGTGCGAAAAGCATAGAAGGAGGAAAAAGAATGCGGAAAAAGAAAATGTGGCAAAGTGTTGTAAGTGCGATGCTTACGGTTGCTATGGTTTTTACAGTAGCTGTACCTACAAAAGCAGTAGAAAACGAAAAAGAAAATATTTCAACTGTTGAGTCGCCTTGGGTTTCTAAGTGGAACAAAGGAGATCCGATGACAAGTGGAAAAGAGTATCAAATTTATCCAGTACCTCAACAAATAAAATATTCGGATCCAAAACAAGAGTTTGAAATAAGTAAAGAGGTTCAAGTTGTAAGCGGAAAAGACATAGATGATGCTACAAATAAACATTTAGCAAATGTATTGAAAAAATATAATAGGATAGAAAAAAAGGGAAAGGCAAACCAGAAGCAGTCTAAAATTATTTTAGGAATATATGGTAAAAATGATGAAGCAGACAAATGGTTTAAAGAGAAAAAGATAGACGCAAATCACTTTGCAAAAGAAGATGCATATGCGCTTTATGCAAAAAATGGAGAAATTGTTATTTTAGGAAAAGATAGCGATGCTGTATTCTATGGTGTGTCTACTTTGGAAATGATGTTTTCTTCTTTTGCTGGAAAGAAGTTTTACCCAGTTGAAATTATGGATTATGCTTCTATAGATGCAAGGGGATATATAGAAGGATTTTATGGTGGTTGGACACATGAACAGAGAAAAAGTTTAATGAAATTTGCACCACAGGCAAAAATGAACTTGTATGTATATGCTTCAAAAACAGATTCGTATCATACAGATAAATGGGATCAATTATATCCAGAAAACATGTTAAATGAATTTAAAGAATTGGCAAATTTACAGGCTGAAACAAAAACGGAATTTTCATGGTCTGTACATTTAACAAAAGTTTTAAATGGTGTAACAAAGGTTGATTCTACCTATCAGGACAGAAAAGAAAAGTTAAAAAAGAAATTTGATCAACTTTATAATATAGGTGTAAGACGTTTCTGTATTTTAAATGATGATTTTGGATCAGGTTCAAATGAAATAGTTGTACAATTGGTTAACGACTTGACGAAAGAATATATTAATAAAAAAGGTTGTAAGCCAATTATTTATTGTCCACAAGGATATAATGAAGCATGGGCTAGACCTGCTGAATTAGAGGCGATGAAAAAGTTTGATAAAGACGTACTTATTTTTTGGACAGGGAAAGATGTAAACTCTCCATTTGAACAGTCGACAATTAATTATGTAAAAGAAAAAACAGGACATAATCCAGTATTTTGGGTAAACTATCCATGCAATGAACATGCAAAATCTGGAATTTTCTTAGGAAGCAGTACACATTATATCCGTGATAATATTTCAGGACTTGCTGGTGCAGTATCTAATCCGATTTTCTTTGCTGAAGCAGATAAAGTTCCTTTATTTCAGTTAGGGGCTTATTTTTGGAATGTAAATGGTTATTCTAAACATGTAGAGAAAGTTTGGGAACAATGTTTTAAATATTTACAGCCAGAAGTGTATGATGAATATTTAACGATAGCAAGAAACGTATCTGATTGTCCAAATTCAGGAAGAATTCCACAGGGATTTGAGGAATCGCTATACTTGAAAGATACTTTAGAAAAAGTGAAAAACGCGGTAGAAAAAAATACGCTTAATGCGCAATCTGAGGAAGTAAAACAATTATTTGCAGAATTTAAACATATGCAGACTGCAATAGACAGTTTCCAAAAAAAATGTGAAAATAAAGCGCTAGTAAAAGAGTTATCAAATCCAGGTGGAATAGAAAATGGAGAAGGATGGCTTCAAGCACTTGATAATGTAGCTAAAGCAGGAGAATCTATTTTGGTAGCGGAGGCTGAACTTTCAACAAAAACACCAGATATGTCTAAAGTATGGAAGGCGTTTTCAAGAGCTTCAAAAGAAATGAACGCATATAATAGTCGTACATATAAATTTGGGCAAAGCAATGATCGAGTAGCAGCAAAAGCTGGAAATAAGAGATTGGTTCCATTTGTAAATACTTGTTTGAAAGATGTGCAAGTTGAATTAGATAAATGGGTAAATGTCGCAGGTGAAGAGAAAAAAGCGGATCGTATTTATACGAATATGTCTTCTTATGCAAAACAACCATTGACAATTGCGGAAAAAGAGTTTGGTGTAAGAAATCTTTCTAATATTACAATGAAAAAAGGCGATTATATTGGAGTGAAAAAAGAAGCGATTGCAGAAATTTCTTCTATTATTGTAGAGGGCGAAAATACAAATGGTTTATCACTCGAATATTCATTGTATGGAGATGAATGGCAGACTGCGAAAGTGGGTACACAATCAAAACATTTAGAAGCAAAATATATTCGTTTAATCAATAAGGGAGAGGGAACTATAACAGTAAATTTAAAACGTTTCTCCATGATTGTTGACAATCTTCCAAATAAACTTCGTTTTAAAGAAACGAATATTAAGGAAATTAGAGAAGGAAATTGGAATAACATGGTAGATGGAAATACAGAAACATTTGTATGGACAAACCGTGCACAAAAGGTCGGAGATTACATTACAGTGGACTTAGGTGAAACGAAACCAATTCGCGATATTACATTTTGGACAGCAGATGGAAATCCACGAATAAAAAATGCAGATGTGTTTATATCGACAGATAATAAGAAATTCCCAAAAATTGGTAGTTTTAATGACAATGGGAAAGTAGTTCCACCGCTTAGAAGTTATAGCGCTAATGCAAATGGACAGGTAGGACGATATGTTCGTTTGCAGGTAACGGGAGAATATGGATATTATTTAAAAATTCATGAAATTGAAGTAAATAAAGGGGAAACATCTCATGCTACAATTTCTCCTGAAGTGGCTGTGACAAATACAAAAGGAAATGTACAAGCATTGGATGACAAAAACTTATCAACGTTATTCCACGTGCAAAATGTAAAAACAGGAAATAAATTGGAATATAGATTGACAGACAATGTAAACTTAGATAGTTTAAGTGTATTTCAAGGAACACCTTGTAATGCAGAAGTTACTTTAATCAATGCAGATCATACGGAAAAGAAACTAGGTAAACTAACAGAAAGCAAACAAGATTTTAATGGAATTGAAGGAAATGTTCATGCAATTCGTTTTGATTTTGAACAAGGAAAAGATGTTGAATTAAATGAATTAGTTTTACGTTATGGGAAAAATCCATCTGATGATATAGGTGTTGCAGTAGAAAATATTTATGTAGATTCTACAGAACCAGAAGAAAAACCAGATGTAGAAGAAGTAGTAAACCTTGCTTTAAATCAAAAAGTAGAGGTGTCTGCTGTGGAAAGAGTGAAAGGTTCAGGGGCAGAAACATCATATACAGGAAACTTATCTGTAGATGGAGATAAAAATACTCGTTGGAGTAGTGGAGCGTTAAACGATAAGAGTTATGGAGATATTGCAGACCAGTGGATTGTTTTAGATATGGGTGAAAATCCAGTGTTGATGAAAGAAATTCAAATTGATTTCTATAAAAAAGTGTGGCCAACAGAGTATCAAATTCAGGCTTCAAATGACAAACAAAATTGGGTGACCCTTGAGACGATTACAAGAGAATCTGCAAATAAAGAAGGTATTTCAGATAAGAAAGCATTTGAAACACCTTTAAATGCAAAATATCTTCGTTTGTATTTTCCAAAAGAAAAATTAAATACACAGGCAGTAGGCGGAAGTGTTTCTATTACGGAATTAACAGTAAAAGGAATTAGAAAAACGACTCCATTGACTTATACAACTGTTAAAGATACATTTAAAGAAATTAAGGTGGAAAATACAGCAACTGTGAAAGAGTTACATTTACCAGAAATTGTGCAAGTAGAAATGGAAAAAGCATCTGGTGAAAAGATTGACGTACAAGTACTTCCGAAATGGAATACAGAAGGATTTGACGCTGCAAAAGATGTAACAATGCTTTTGAAAGGAGAACTTCCTACAGGAAAATTTTTGATGAATAATAAAGCTGTGGAAGCGGTACAGAAAGTAATTAAAGGAACACCAGTTGTAGAGGATTTGACAGCAATAAGAAATGAGTTACAAAGTGTTATTGATAAGGCGCAAAAGATAGTAGATGCTGCAGAAAAAGATTATCGTTTGTATGATGTTTCGACTATTAATGAATTAAAAACAGTATTGGAGAAAACAAAAAAGGTATTAGGAAATGCCAAGAGTACAAAAGTTGAACTAGAAAATGCGAAAGCAGATTTAGATGCAAAAATTTTATTAGTAAGGGGATTGGATTTAAAAACGTTTGATCAAATGATTTCGCAAGCAGAACAAATCAATAAAGATTTGTATACAGTTGAAAGTGTGCAGGAATTAGAAAGCGCATTGAAAGTAGCAAAAGAACTCTTTACAAAAGGGGTTACACAGGAAGATGTTGATAGAGTGAAGAACGAGGTGGAAAAAGCCTATAATGCTTTGGAAGAAAAAGTAGAGCCAGAGCCACAACCTCAACCAGAGCCAGAGCCACAACCTCAACCAAAGCCAGAACCACAGCCTCAACCAGAAGAAAACCAAGATGTATCAGCAGAAAGTAAACCGAATGACAAGACACAAAAGGAAAATAAAGAGGCAAATACACCAAAAACATCAGATACAGAGCCGATTTTCTTATTTGGTGGAATGATATTATTGTCAGGGATTGTTATTGTTAGGACAAAAAGAAAATAAATAGAAAAATACTTTTCTGTGAATAGGTGGAAGTTGTGTGAAAAAGATTGCGCTTTTAGAAAAGATGTAGTATATTATAAAAATAAGTAGATTATAAGGACGGACTTTTCGGAGTTTCGTCCTTATTTTAGAATAAGGAGGAGAAAAGATGAAAGATAAATTAAAGAAACTATTTTCGTACTATAAGCCTTATAAGTTACTTTTTTATAGCGATATGTTTTTTGCAATCATTGGAGCAGCTGCAACATTGGTAATTCCCTTGATGGTTCGTTATATTACAAGCGAAGTAGTGTATTTTAATGAAAATAAGGCGATGGAAACAATTGTTTTTTTGGGAAGCATAATGATTGCTTTGGTTTTGGTAGAGTTTGGGTGTAATTATTTTATTGCTTACTATGGACACATGATGGGAGCAAAAATGGAAGCAGATATGAGACGTGATATTTTTAGTCATTATCAAAAATTAACTTTTGCTTTTTATGACAATCAAAAAGTAGGAGCATTACTTTCACGTATCACAAGTGATTTGTTTGATATTACAGAGCTCTTGCATCATGGACCAGAAGATATTGTTATTTCTATTATTAAAATTATTGGATCCTTTATTATTTTAGCAAATATTAATTTGCGTTTAGCCATAGTTGCTTTTGTATTTGTTCCAGCAATGGTCATTTTTGCGGTATACTATAATAAGAAGATGAAAACGGCGTTTAAACGTAATCGAGCAAGAATTGCAGATATTAATAGTCAAATTGAAGACAGTTTGTCTGGAATTCGTGTTGTTAAATCATTTGCTAATGAAGAGATTGAAATGGAGAAGTTTCATAAAGGAAACGATGGATTTTTGGCGGCAAAGAAAATAAGTTATCGTTATATGGCAGGATATCATTCTACATTAACTGCATTGACAACTTTAATAACAGTTGTAGTATTGCTTGTTGGAGCAAAAGGACTTACAACAAAGACAGTATTAGTAGCAGATCTTGTGACATTTTTACTTTATATTAATAACTTTATTGAACCTGTAAAAAAATTAATTAACTTTACAGAAATGTTTCAAAATGGATATTCGGGATTTGATAGATTTCAGGAAATGCTTTCTATTGCACCGGATATTACTGATGCAGAAGATGCTGTTTCTGTCGGAAAATTAAAAGGAGAGATTCGTTTTGAAGATGTTTCTTTCCAATATCAAGATACAAATGAGCCAGTTCTTTCTCATATTAATTTAGATGTGAAAGCTGGAGAATATGTTGCTCTTGTAGGACCATCAGGAGTTGGAAAAACAACTTTATGTAGTTTGATTCCAAGATTTTACGAGGCTACAAGTGGGAAAATTGAAATAGACAATACTGATATACGGAAAATGAAATTAGATGATTTGAGAAATAATATTGGTATTGTACAACAGGATGTATACTTATTTGCAGGAACAATTATGGAAAATATTCGTTATGGAAATCCAGATGCTACCGATGAAGATGTTATTCGTGCAGCAAGAAATGCAAATGCACACGAGTTTATTATGAGTTTTCCGGATGGATACGATACGGATATTGGGCAAAGAGGAGCAAAATTATCAGGTGGACAGAAACAACGTTTGTCTATTGCAAGAGTGTTTTTGAAAAATCCTCCAATTCTTATCTTTGATGAAGCAACTTCAGCTTTGGATAATGAAAGCGAAAAAGTGGTTCAACAATCGTTGGAAATGTTGGCAAAAGATAGAACAACATTTGTTATTGCTCATAGATTATCTACAATCAAAAATGCAAAAAGAATTTTGGTTCTTACAGAAAAAGGAATTGAAGAACAAGGAAGTCATGAGCAATTGATTCAGAAAAAAGGGATTTATGAATCGTTATATCATATGCAATTTCAATAGAAAAAGAAATAGAATGAAGGTGTGGATATGAAAAATATAGAATTTAGACGTCCTGAAATGGAAGATAGAAAATTATTAGATGGATATTTTAAACGATATCCATCTAGAAGTTGTGAGAGAACATTTATAAATACATATCTTTGGTCAAGACATTATAAAGTAAAATATGCAGTGATTGAGAATACGCTTGTATTTAAAAATGAAGATCATGAAATTGCTTTTACCTATCCAATTGGAGAAATTGAAGATATAAAGAATGCATTAAAGTTTCTAATGAAATATTGTGAGAAAGAAAATAAAATCTTTGAATTATATTGTGTGACAGAGGAACAATTTAAACAGTTGAATGAGTGGTATCCGAATGAATTTCAAATTACATATGATAGAGATATAGCAGATTATGTATATGAATCAGAGAAATTAATAACATTATCTGGGAAAAAATTGCATGGAAAACGAAATCATATCAATAAATTTAAGGCTGAACATCAAAATTGGAAGTATGAAACAATGACAGAGAATAATGTAGAGGAATGCTTTCAAATGGCTTTAAAGTGGAGAAAAGAAAGTGGATGTGATGCAGATGTGGAAAAAAATGCGGAAATGTGCGTTGCACTCAATTCATTACGACTTTTTAAAGAATTAGAAATGATAGGTGGAATTTTGCGTGTAGATGGGGAAGTTGTTGCTTTTACAATGGGAGAACCCGTCAGTGAGGATACATTTGTGGTTCATATTGAAAAGGCGTTTGCCGGGATACAGGGAGCATACCCAATGATTAATCAACAGTTTATTGAACATGAATGTTCAGGATATAAGTACATCAATAGAGAAGATGATGCTGGAGTAGAAGGACTTCGAAAAGCAAAGTTGTCATATCGACCTGCGTTTCTTATAGGGAAAGGACGAGTGAAGAGATAAATGATTTCTGAAAAAATGAAAAAAATGGTGTTGAATAGTTCTGAAATTCGAAAAATGTTTGAAGAAGGAAATCGCATGGCCAAAATTTATGGAAAAGAAAATGTGTATGATTTTAGTTTAGGAAATCCAAATGTTCCGGCACCGGCAAAAGTAAAAGAAGCAATTAGAGAGATTTTGGATGAGGAAGATGAACTTACATTACATGGTTATACAAACAGTAATGCAGGGTATATAGAAGTTCGACAAGCTGTTGCACTGTCCTTGAATAAAAGATTTCAAACTTCTTTTTCGGAAGAAAATATTATTATGACAGTAGGGGCAGCAGGAGGATTAAATGTTGCTTTAAAAGTATTATTAAATCCCAAAGATGAAGTGATTGTTTTTTCACCTTATTTTGGAGAATATAGAAGTTATGTAAATAATTTTGATGGAGTTTTAGTGGAAGTTTCACCAAACACCATAAATTTTCAACCTAAACTAGATGAATTTGAGAAAAAAATTACAGAAAGAACAAAAGTTGTAATTATAAATACACCTAATAATCCAACAGGTGTAATTTATTCAGAAGAAACAATTACGTGTATAGCAGATATATTGAATAAGAAACAAAAAGAATACAAATCAGATATTTATCTTTTATCAGATGAACCATATCGAGAACTTGTGTATGATGGAGAAAAAGTTCCTTATGTAACAAAGTATTATGCGAATACTATAGTAGCGTATTCTTATAGTAAATCACTTTCACTTCCAGGAGAGAGGATAGGATATCTTGTTGTACCCGATGAAGTTAGTGAAAGTAAGACGGTTAGATCGGCAATGAATGTTGCTAATCGTATTCTTGGATTTGTAAATGCCCCTACATTACAGCAGAAAATTGTGAAAAAATGTTTAGAAGAGAAGACAGATATTTCATATTACAATAGAAATCGAGAAACATTATATAAAAGTTTGACTAATTATGGATTTTCTTGTATTAAACCGAAAGGAGCATTCTATTTATTTATGAAATCTCCTATTGAAGATGAAAAAGAATTTTGCAAAGAAGCAAAAGAATTACATATTCTTCTTGTACCAGGAAGCGCGTTTGGATGTGGTGGATATGTGAGGATTGCGTATTGTGTTTCTTATGAAATGCTTCTAAAAGCACTTCCGCAATTTGAAAAATTAGCAAAGAAATATTTTTAAATATTGAAAAATAGAATAAAATATGATACTGTTCTGAGCATAGTCAAATTGTATATTTGACAGGAAAAGAGAATAAAAGAGGTAAAAAGATGATTAAACAAATACTACAAGGAATGGTCGTTGGGATAGCAAATATTATTCCTGGTGTCAGTGGTGGAACAATGATGGTTGCAATGGGATTGTATGATAGATTGATTCATGCCATCACACATTTAAAAAGTGAATTCAAAGAAAGCATGAAATTATTAATTCCGATTTTTGCAGGCGCAGGAATTGCGATTATTGCATTATCAAGACTATTTGAATTTTTATTAGGAACATATCCAATTCCAACGAACTTTGCTTTTTGTGGATTGATTGCAGGAAGCCTTCCGTTTATATTCAAAAAAGTAAAGGGACACAAAGTAACGATTGGGAAATTAATTCCATTTTTAATTTTTTTCGGTGTGGTTATTATCATGGCGTTATTAGGAGAAACAGGCGGAAGCAATGCTGATGTTACTTTTGGAGTAGTAAATGTAATTAAATTATTTGGAGTAGGTATCGTTGCAGCAGCAACTATGGTTGTTCCAGGAGTTAGTGGTTCCATGATGTTAATGTTACTTGGTTATTATGATACAATATTAAAGGCTATTAATAACTTTGTAGATGCGTTAGTAAAATTTAATACGGGAGAACTTGTAACAGGAATTGGTGTTTTAGCACCATTTGGAGTTGGAGTTGTTATTGGGATCTTCTTAATTGCAAAGCTTATTGAGTTCATTTTTTCAAAAGCAGAAATCCACGCATATTATGGAATTATTGGTTTAATTATTGCATCTCCGATTGCGATATTGATAAAAACAGACTGGAGTGGTGTATCAATCTTAATGTTGATTATAAGTGTTGTTACATTTGTCTTAGGTTGGTTTGTTGCAAGTAAATTAGGTGGAGAGTAGATTGAATTGAATATACGAGAACAATTAGAAAGTCTGGCTGAGCCAGGCTTTCAGCAATTTATGGCGAAGTTAATTCCGAATATTGAATCGAAAAGAATAATTGGAGTTCGTTTACCTGTTTTGAGAAAGATGGCAAAGCAAATAGCGGAAGAAGATTGGAAATATTATTTAGAAAAATATTCTTCTGAAAGTTATGAAGAAGTAATGTTACAAGGGATGATTATTGGCTATATTAAAGAAGATATTGGAGAAATTTTAAGGCTGATAGAACAATTTTTACCTAAAATAGATAATTGGTCTACGTGTGATAGCTTTTGCGCAGGATTGAAGCAAACAAAAAAATATCCAGAGGAAATGTGGAGATTTATTAGTAAATACATTTATGATCAAAGGGCGTATTTTGTACGCTTTAGTATTGTTATGATTATTTTTTATTATATAGATGAGAAACATATAGAAAAGGTATTTGCTCATTTTGATAGGATTTGCCATACAGACTATTATGTGAAAATGGCTATTGCATGGGCAGTTTCTATTTGTTTTATCAAAATGCCTGAAAGAACAATGACATATTTAAAAAAGAACAATTTAGATGATTTCACTTATCACAAAGCTTTGCAGAAGATTCGAGAGTCAAGGAAAGTAAATAAGGAAACAAAGGAAAAAATAAAAAATATGATGAGAAAATAGTAGAAAATTGTAAAATTCGTTCGAGTTTAATGCGTTGACAGTCCATGATAAACTTCGTATAATTTAAGTGTAAACGATAAAGAAGGGAATTGTGGTAAAATGTTTATAGCAAAGAATGATGAGGAAAAAAGAAGTAGAATTTGGCGCATAGTCACAGTTGGAGCATCTGTTATTCTCCTCATAATAATTATTTATTTTTTGTTTTCCTTATTTGCAGGTAATCCACTTAAAGGAACATGGAAGAGTAAGGAAAGTAATTTGCAATTAACAATTCGAAGTGGTGATTCTGCTACAGCACGATGGTCTGAAATTGCTGAAGCTTCCAATGTGAAGATGAAAATTAATTATACTTTAGATAAAGAGAACAAGACAATTGCATTTAAGGTTGATGATGCAGAGATTGAAAAAGCAGTGAGAAATTCTGATGCGGGATTGACAAAGACAGCTTTAGAAACAGAAATAAGTATGATAGAAACGACTTTTGACTATAGTTTGGAAAAAGATAAATTAATTCTGTCTGAACGTGAATATGGTGAGCAAATTGTTTTTGTAAAGAAATAAAGATAAACCAAAGCCACATTTTCTAGGTGGAGGCTTTGGTTCTTTTTGACTATAAAAGAAAAAAGGAGAAAAAAGAATGAGACGTGAAAAAACAAAAGAGATTCGTATAGGAAATAGAGTTATTGGTGGAGGGAATCCTATTGCTATTCAATCCATGACCAATACGAAAACGGAAGATGTACAGGCAACAGTGGAACAAATATTAGCGTTGGAAAAGGCGGGATGTGAGATTGTTAGGTGCGCCGTTCCAACTACGGAAGCTGCGGAAGCTTTAAAAGAAATAAAAAAGCAAATACATATTCCTCTTGTTGCGGATATTCATTTTGATTATCGCTTAGCAATTAAAGCCATCGAAAATGGTGCAGATAAAATCCGTATTAATCCGGGAAATATAGGAGATGTATCAAGAGTCAAAGCAGTTGTAGATAAGGCAAAAGAATACGGCGTTCCAATTCGTGTAGGAGTAAACAGTGGTTCATTGGAAAAAAACCTTATTGAAAAGTATGGAGGTGTGACAGCGGAAGGAATTGTAGAGAGTGCATTAGACAAAGTACACATGATTGAAAACATGGGGTATGATAATTTAGTTGTTAGTATCAAATCATCAGATGTCTTAATGTGTATTAAAGCGCATCAGTTAATTTCTGAGCAATGTCAATATCCACTACATATTGGAATTACAGAGTCAGGAACGCTTTTATCTGGAAATATTAAGTCTTCAGTAGGTCTTGGAATTATGTTGTATGAAGGTTTGGGAGATACAATACGTGTATCTTTAACTGGAGATCCATTAGAGGAGATCAAAAGTGCAAAATTAATTTTAAAATCTTTGGGATTAAGAAAAGGTGGAATAGAAGTTGTTTCTTGCCCAACATGTGGAAGAACAAAAATAGATTTGATCGGACTTGCAAATCAGGTAGAAAACATGGTAGAAGATATTCCTCTCGATATTAAAGTTGCAGTTATGGGGTGCGTTGTAAATGGACCAGGAGAAGCGAAAGAAGCAGATATCGGAATTGCGGGAGGAATAGGAGAAGGACTTTTAATCAAAAAAGGTGAAATAGTGAAAAAGGTAAAAGAAGAAGAACTTTTAGAAACATTAAGACAGGAACTTTTGAATTGGGGACAATAAAATGGGAAAACGATTTTTTGATGTCTTTCCAACATTACAGGTAGAAAAAGAAATTGCGTATTTATTTGAAGAAGTAGAGGTAACAAAAGTAACTACTACTTCTTTGAAAGATCGATTAAAAATATATTTTTTAAGTACACATTTAATTCCTAAAATTTATGTTTATCACATGGAAGACATAATAAGAACTCAATTGTTTGGACGTACACCGATTTCTATTCATATTGTGGAAAAATATCAGCTCTCAGAGCAATATACACCAGAAAATTTAATGAAAGAATATCGAGATAGTATTTTAGAAGAACTAAAAGAAAAAAGTGCTGTGGAATATAATATGTTTTTAAATGCTAGATGCACATTTGAAGAGGAAAGTATTCTTTGTTTAACATTGGAAGATACAATTGTTGCAAAAGGCAAACAGGATTCTATCGTGCGATTATTGGAAGAGATATTTTGTGAGCGGTGTAATATTCCGATAGAGATTCGAGTATTTTATGAAAAGGCAAAAGAAAGTAAACATAAAAAATATAATGAAATGCGTTTGCAACAGGAAATTCGCTCGATTGTGGAAGGAAATGAAAGTCGAAGAAGAGAACATATTGAAGAAGAGAAAGAAAAGAATACTGATAAAAAACAGGAAAAAATAGTAAAATCCAAAGAAGAGAAAAAGACATTTCAGAAGAAAGAGTTTTATTCCTCTATTAAGAGGTCAGAGGATCCGAATGTTATTTATGGTAGAAATTTTGAAGATGATCCGATTGAACTTTCTAAGGTTGTCGGTGAAATGGGAGAAATTACTATTCGTGGAAAAGTGATTCAATTTGATACGAGAGAAATTCGTAATGAGAAAACGATTGTTATGTTTGCAGTAACAGATTTTACGGATACGATTATGGTAAAAATGTTTACAAGGAATGAACAACTTCCGGAAATTTTAAGTGAGATTACGAAAGGTGCATTTTTGAAAATCAAGGGAGTTACAACTATTGACAAATTTGATGGCGAATTGACGATAGGATCAGTGACGGGAATTAAAAAAATTCCAGATTTTACAACAACACGTAAAGATACAAGTCCAATAAAGCGAGTGGAACTGCATTGTCATACAAAAATGAGTGATATGGATGGGGTGTCAGAAGTAAAAGCAATTGTAAAAAGAGCTCATGATTGGGGACATAAAGCAATTGCTATTACGGATCATGGTGTGGTGCAAGCTTTTCCAGATGCAAACCATTATATTGAAACATTGGATAAAGACGATCCTTTTAAAATTATTTATGGGGTGGAAGGATATCTAGTAGATGACTTGACAGATATTGCGGTGAATGAAGATAATCAGACATTACAGGATACGTTTGTTGTATTCGATATTGAAACAACAGGATTTAGTTCGGTAAAGGATAGAATTATCGAAATTGGTGCTGTGAAAGTGGACAATGGTAAAATTTGCTCTCGTTATAGTACATTTGTTAATCCAGAGGTACCTATTCCTTTTGAAATCACAAAATTAACCAGTATTACAGATGCCATGGTTATTGATGCGCCAAAGATAGAAAAAGTACTACCTGAATTTATGGAATATGTGGGAGATGCGGTGCTTGTGGCGCACAATGCAGGATTTGATGTAGGGTTCATCGAGGAAAATTGTAGAAGACTTGGTATAGAACGAAAATTGACATCAGTGGATACCGTTGCTCTTGCTCGAGTGTTGCTTCCGACACTTTCGAGATATAAATTAAATATTGTAGCTAAAACTTTAGGAATTTCGTTGGAAAATCATCATCGTGCTGTGGATGATGCAGGAGCTACTGCAGAAATTTTCGTGAAGTTTGTGGAAATGCTAAAAGAGCGTGAAATAACTACTTTAAAAGAAGTTAATAAATTTGGAGCTATGAATCCAGATGCGATTCGAAAAATGCCAGCGCATCATGTGATTATTTTAGCAAAAAACGATATTGGAAGGGTAAATTTATATACATTGGTATCCATGTCTCACCTAAAATATTTTGGTCGTATGCCTCGTATACCAAAAAGTGAATTAAATAAGTATCGAGAAGGATTGATTGTTGGAAGTGCCTGTGAGGCAGGGGAACTTTATCAAGCGATTTTAAACGATAAATCAGAAGAACAAATTGCAAAAATTGTTAGTTTTTATGACTATTTAGAAATCCAGCCGTTAGGAAATAATGCATTTATGTTGGAAAGTGAACGTATATCGAATGTAAATACAAAAGAAGATTTGATACAGATAAATAAAAAGATTGTCAAATTAGGTGAAGAATTTCAAAAAATGGTTGTAGGTACTTGTGATGTACATTTTTTAGATCCTGATGATGAAGTGTATAGAAGAATTATTATGACGGGAAAAGGATTTTCAGATGCAGATGATCAAGCTCCGCTGTATTTGCGCACGACAGAAGAAATGCTATCGGAATTTTCTTATCTTGGTTCATCAAAAGCAGAGGAAATTGTTGTTACTAATCCAAATAAAATTGCAGATATGATTGAACCAATTTCTCCAGTGCGTCCGGATAAGTGTCCACCGATTATCGAAAATTCAGATCAAGAATTGAGAGATATTTGTTATAAAAAAGCTCATAGCATGTATGGAGAAAATCTTCCAGATATGGTTGTAGAACGTCTTGAAAGAGAGTTGAATTCTATTATTTCTAATGGGTTTGCGGTTATGTATATTATTGCGCAAAAACTTGTATGGAAATCTGTGGAAGATGGATATCTTGTAGGATCCAGAGGCTCCGTTGGTTCATCTTTTGTTGCAACTATGGCTGGTATTACGGAAGTAAATCCATTGAGTCCGCATTATTATTGTAAAAAATGTCATTATAGTGATTTTACATCAGAAGAAGTGCGTGAATACTCTGGTTTATCAGGTTGGGATATGCCAGATAAAAAATGTCCGGTCTGTGGAGAACTTCTTGCAAAAGATGGATTTGATATTCCCTTTGAGACGTTTCTTGGATTTAAAGGAAATAAAGAGCCGGATATTGACTTAAACTTTTCGGGAGACTATCAGAGTAATGCCCACAAATATACGGAGGTTATTTTCGGAACAGGACAAACTTTTCGTGCAGGAACAATTGGTACACTTGCTGAGAAGACCGCTTATGGTTTTGTGAAAAATTATTACGAAGAAAGAGATAGTCGAAAAAGAAAATGTGAAATTGAGAGAATTGTGGACGGGTGTACTGGAATTAGAAGAAGTACGGGACAACATCCTGGAGGAATTATTGTTCTCCCACATGGAGAGAATATCAATTCTTTCACGCCAGTGCAGCATCCAGCAAATGATATGACAACAGATATTATTACAACTCATTTCGATTATCACTCAATTGATCATAACTTATTGAAGTTAGATATTCTTGGCCATGATGATCCGACAATTATTCGTATGTTAGAAGATCTGATTACAGATATTACTGGAAAAAAATTTGATGCTACTACAATTCCGTTGGATGACCCAGATGTGATGGCGCTTTTTGCTGGAACAGAAATCTTGGGAATTAAACCAGAAGATATAGGAGGATGTCCAGTAGGGTGTCTTGGAATTCCAGAGTTTGGAACAGACTTTGTTATTCAGATGGTTGTAGATACAAAACCAAAAACAATTTCAGATTTGATTCGTATTTCTGGATTATCTCATGGAACGGATGTATGGCTTAACAATGCGCAAACCTTAATCCAGGAAGGAAAGGCAACGATTTCTACAGCGATTTGTACACGTGATGATATTATGACATATCTAATTAATAAAGGGTTAGATAGCGAAGAATCCTTTACGATAATGGAACGTGTTCGTAAAGGAATTGTTGCAAAAGGAAAATGCAAGGAATGGCCAGAATATAAACAACATATGTTAGAACACGGAGTCCCAGAGTGGTACATTGGTTCTTGTGAAAAGATTAAGTATATGTTTCCTAAAGCACATGCTGCAGCCTATGTTATGATGGCGTACCGTATTGCTTATTGCAAAGTGAACTATCCTTTGGCATATTATGCAGCCTATTTTAGTATTCGTGCATCCGCATTTTCTTATGAAATTATGTGTCAGGGAAAGGATAAATTAGAATTTTATCTTAGAGATTATAAGAAACGTTCGGATTCTTTAAGTAAAAAGGAACAGGATGTATTGAAAGATATGAAAATTGTGCAGGAAATGTATGCGAGGGGATTTGAATTTCTTCCACTTGATATTTATACTGCGAAAGCGGACAAGTTCCAAATTATAGATGGTAAATTGATGCCACCACTAAATAGTATTGAAGGAATGGGCGATAAAGCTGCTGAAGCGGTAGAATCAGCGTCGAAGGATGGACCGTATTTGTCTAGGGATGATTTTAGACAAAGAACAAAAGTAAGTAAAACAGTAATTGATCTTATGGCAGATTTAGGGATGTTTGGAAATCTTCCAGAGTCAAATCAACTATCTCTATTTGATTTTTAAAAGGAGATAAATTAGGAGCAAATAGTTAAATCTATTGCTGTGTATAGAAAAACGTGCTATACTAGCATGTCAGTATAAATTTTAAAATAGAATAATAAAATGTTGTTCGGTTACTTTTGTAATGAAAAGTATTAAAAGGGAATTCGGTGAAAATCCGAAACAGCTCACTTTACTGTAAGGAATGACGAAATCCATTAAGCCACTGTGAAGCAATGCGTCTACATGGGAAGGCGGAAAGTAGGAGTTAGTTCTAAGTCAGGAGACCTGCCGTTACAACGAGTGAAATCTTTCGGTGAGGATAAGATTACGCATAGAAAGTAAAGTAGACTTTATCAATAAAGTCTTAGTTTTTATGTGTTTAAAAGCAGCCGATTGGCTGCTTTTTTCATTTATAATGAGTAGTTTTAATGGAGAAAAGGGGGAAGATATGAAATTTAGCGAGTTTCATCCAATTGTCAATGCAATGTATTTTGCAGTAGTTATTGGGGTTACTATATTTTCTATGTCACCATATTTTTTGGTGCTTTCTCTAGTAGGGGCATTCACATATTCGTTTATGTTGACAGGGAAAAAGTGTATAAAGCAAAATGCATATATTATTATCACCACACTTATAGTAATGACAGGAATCAATGCATTATTTACCCATAATGGAGAAACGGTTTTGTTTTATATTAGATATAATAGAATTACGTTGGAAGCGATATTTTTTGGATTAGCATCAGCTACAATGTTGTCTTCAGTAATCGTTTTATTTTCATGTTTTCATAAAGTTATGTCTGAAGAAAAGTTGATTTATTTATTTGGAAAAATATTTCCGGTATTAGGTTTAATGGTATCAATGATTTTTCGCTTTATCCCACTTTTGCATTGTAGATTTAAAGAAATACAGATGGGGCAGGCATGTATGGGCAGAAATGCGCAGATAGGGATTATTAAGAAAGTAAGGCAATTATTAAAAGAAATTTCTATCTTAATTGCATGGTCGTTGGAAGCCTCTATAGAAAGTGCAGATTCTATGGCTGCTAGGGGATATGGTTTGCCTGGTAGAAGTAGTTTTCATTTGTTTAGAATTACTGTGCAAGATATAGTACTTCTTCTTATGATTGGAATGTGTGGAGGAATTGTTATAGTAGGGTGTATTTTTGGTTGGACAACAATACAGTATTATCCACGAGTAGTTCTACCAGTGATAAGTTGGAAAGAAGTTATCTGTATAAGTTCATTTGGTGTATTAATGTTTATGCCATCGGTAATAGAATATATTGGAGGACATAAATGGGAAAGATAAAATTTGAACAGGTAACATTTACATATCCACTTGCAGTTCAACCTGCACTTAAAAATGTTACTTTTGAAATAGAAGAGGCACAATTTATTGTGATTTGTGGAAAGTCTGGTTGTGGAAAAAGCACATTACTTAGACAAATGAAAAAAAATTTGATGCCATATGGTGAGTTGAACGGGGAAATTTTATATGATGAAATTCCGATAAAAGAATTAGAAGAACGAAGAAGTGTATCGGAAATAGGTTATGTACAACAAAATCCAGATAACCAAATTATTACGGATAAGGTTTGGCATGAATTGGCGTTTGGACTAGAAAGTCTTGGCTATGATAATCAAACGATTAAACGTCAAGTGGCAGAGATGGCAGAGTATTTCGGGGTGGAAAGCTGGTTTCATAAGGAAACAAATACATTATCGGGAGGACAGAAACAATTATTAAATTTAGCCTCGATAATGGTGATGCAGCCAAAAGTATTAATTTTAGATGAACCTACAGCGCAATTAGATCCTATTGCTGCAGCAGAATTTTTGCAGATAGTTCGTAAGATTAATCGTGATTTAGGGGTTACAATTATTATGTCAGAGCACCGATTGGAAGAAGTTTTTCCAATTGCAGATAAAGTACTAGTTTTGGACGAAGGAGAAGTTATTGCTATGGATAGTCCAAGACGAATTGGAGAGTATCTGTCAGGAATGGAAACAGGAACAGTACATGCAATGTATTATGGGCTTCCAGAAGTGATTAGAATTTTTCAAAAAGTTTCTATTGGAGAATCCCCTCTTACCATACGTGAGGGGAGAAAAATGATGGAAAAATTGTTGACAGGAAAAAAGATAGTCGAATACTCTTTGAGAGAATCTGAAAATTTTAAGGAAACAGAGAGTGCTATAGAATTAAAGAATGTATGGTTTCGGTATGAAAAAGGAGATCATGATGTATTAAAAGGCGTATCTATTTCTGTGCCAAAGGGGAGTTGGTATTGTGTTTTAGGGGGAAATGGAAGTGGAAAGAGCACAATGCTGAAAATTATATGTGGAGTTTTAAGACAACAAAAAGGGAAGGTTTGTATTAATGGAATACAGAGAGGAAAAAAAGTTTGTGAGAAAATTACAATGCTTCCTCAGAATCCACAAGCTATTTTTACAGAAATTACGGTAGAAGAAGAATTGTTTGAAAGTATGACTTTTATGGAGATGAACGATGGGGAAAAGATTTCAAAAGTAGAAGAAATGCTAGAACAAATGGAAATAGCACATTTAAGAAAAGCAAATCCATATGACTTATCAGGAGGAGAACAACAAAGATTAGCCCTTGGTAAAATTTTGTTATTAGAACCAACAGTTCTCCTTTTAGATGAACCAACAAAGAGTTTAGATCCTTTTTTTAAAAGAACATTAGCAAAAATTTTAAAAGAATTACAGATAAAGGGAATGACTATTTTTATGGTGAGCCATGATGTGGAATTTTGTGCAGCTTATACAGATTATTGTGCTATGTTTTTTGATGGAGAAATTATATCAGAAGATTACACGAGAAAATTCTTTTCTGGGAATAGCTTTTATACGACAACGGCAAATAAAATTGTGAGAAGTTGGAATAAGGAATTGATTACTTGTGAGGAGGTTCAGGAATGGCTTCAGAAAAACTGCAATTAACACAGCAGGAAAAGGCAGCAAAACAACGTCTGCATGTGGGAGCAGAACTGATATTAATAGGTATTCCTATTGTACTTATAGTAGGAATAAAATTTTTACCAAAAGAATGGTATATGTTACTTAGTTGGATTCTTTTAGCAATGACAATAGCCCCTTTTTTTATGGTTTTTGAATCAAGAAAACCTAAAGCAAGAGAAATTGTTTTACTTGTTATGATGAGCGCTCTTGTTGTTGTAACACATTTATTTTTTCATATTATATTTCCAATACAGATAGGAACGGCTTTGATTATCATTAGTGGTATTTCGCTTGGACCAGAGGCAGGTTTTTTTATTGGAGCATTAAGTAGGTTTGTATGCAATTTTTATATGGGACAGGGTCCGTGGACCCCATGGCAAATGTTTTGTTGGGGGATACTTGGTTTTTTGGCAGGATTTGCATTTAATTGTGGAAATAAAGAAACATTAAAATCGAAAAAATTTAAAATTATTGCAGGTCCAGTAATAACAATACTTTTTTCATTTTTATTGGCATATGTTAGTTTTTTGTTATACCCAGGAAATGATAGTGTGGTTGGTTGGAGATTTTATTTATTTGGTGCAGTTGGTTTATTTTTAGGAGTAATCATGCAAAGAAAACGCCTTCCGATAGATCATATTACACTTTCGGTATTTACTTTTTGTACAACATTTATTGTATATGGTGGAATTATGAATCTAAGTAGTGCGTTGTTATCGACAAATGGTAGTCAGGCAAAAGGACTTAGTGTTGAAGGATTAAGGATATTATATGTTACTGGTGTACCGTATGATTTTTTTCATGCATTAACAGCTGCGATTTGTGTATATTTTCTTGGAGAAAATATTATTCAAAAATTGGAAAGAATAAAAATAAAATATGGTATTTATAAGTAGAAAATAAAGGAGATAGATGTGGATAAAGAATTTGAAAAGCAAATACGAAATAAGAAAAAACGGAAGATTTCAGTAGCCATTGTTATTACACTTGTTTTGATAACAACTTTATTTTCTTTTAAACTAGAAGATGGGAAGGGAAAAAAGGAAAGTGAAGTTACGTTAGAAATTCGCTGTGATGAACTTATGCAACATCCTGAAAAAATGAAAAAGCCGGAATTGTGGCAATATATACCGAAAGATGGAATTTTACTAAAAGAAACAAAATGTACGATGAAAAGCGGTGAAACGGTTTTTGATATTTTAAATAGGGTGTGTAGGGAGAAAAATATTCAAATAGAATATAGTCATGCAGCAGGATATGATTCATATTATGTGGAAGGAATACAGTATTTATATGAATTTGATGCTGGAAAAAGAAGTGGTTGGATTTATCTTGTTGATGGAGAAAATACCAATTATGGCTGTTCTCAATATAAGTTAAAAGGTGGAGAAAAAATCGTATGGAAATATGTATGCGATTACAAATAAAGCAAGGGAAGGGAAAATGATGAAAGAAAAAATTTTGGAATTAAAAAAAGAAATAGGTAAAGTAATTGTAGGAAAAGAAGAAATTATTGAAAAAGTATTGATGGCAATTGTAGCAGGAGGACATATTTTATTAGAAGATATTCCGGGCGTAGGGAAAACTACCCTTGCATTAGCTTTTAGTAAAACGATGGGATTAGAGTTTAAACGTATACAGTTCACTCCTGATGTTGTTCCTTCTGATATTACCGGATTTATGATATATGATAAACAAAAAAATGAATTTACATATCGTGAGGGTGCTGTGATGTGTAATTTCTTTTTGGCGGATGAAATCAATCGTACATCAAGCAAAACACAATCTGCACTTTTAGAAGTAATGCAAGAAGCTAAAGTAACAGTGGATGGTGAAACACATGAACTACCTCAACCATTTATTGTTATGGCAACACAAAATCCGATAGGAACTGCAGGAACACAGATGTTGCCAGAAGCACAACTTGATCGTTTTATGATTAAATTATCTATGGGATATCCAGAATTTAATGCACAAGTTAAAATTTTGAAAAACAGAGAGAAAGAAGAACCGCTTGATACAATTAAAGCAATTCTTTCTATTGAAGAAGTAATTGAGATGAAAAAAGAAGCAAAAGAAATTTATGTAGATGACAAAATTTATGAGTATATTACAATACTTGTAGAGGCAACGAGAAAACATGAGTATGTTAGACTTGGGATCAGTCCAAGAGGAGCTTTGGCATTATGTGGCATCGCTAAAGCAAGAGCATATATTTTAGGAAGAAATTATGTGATACCAGAAGATATACAGGAATGTTTTTTAGATGTGTGCAGGCATCGTCTTATTCTGAAACCAAAGGCGAATTTAACATCTATGGATTCGGATAGTATACTTCAACAAATTTTAGATGAAAATAAAGCTCCAAAGCTATAGAAAGAGTGATGATGTTGAAAAAAGAAAAAATAGTATTTGGTAGTATGTGTTTTTTAGGAATTCTACTTTATTTTTTTACTGAAAGTTCATATGCTTCAATATTTTTGATTGGAATATGTATTTATGGAATTGTAGCGTATATTACATCTAGAATATCGGGAAAACAAATTGAGGTATCTTTTTCGGGAGAAAAACAATGTGAAAAAGGAAAACAAATTGAGATTGTGTTGCATACGAAAAATAATAGTAAGATTCCAATTTGGAATATGGAAATAGTTTTATCTGTTAAAAATAAGTTGACAGGAGAACAGCTGGAAGTAAAAAAAGAATTTTCTTTATTTATCTTACAAGAGAAGCAAGATAGTTTTTATTTAGAATCACAGTTTTGCGGTTGCATTGAGATAAGTATAGAAAGAATTAGAATTTCAGATCTATTTGGTGTATTTATCAAAGAGAGAACGATTCATATGGAAAACCAATATTATGTTTTCCCTAAATTATTAGAAACTGATTTTACAATAGAACAATTAAATCAATACAATATGGAAAGTTATAAATATTCTCCGCTAAAAAGTGGAGATGATACAAGTGAGACTTTTGGGATAAGAGAATATAAAGAAGGAGACCGTTTAAAAGCAATTCATTGGAAATTGACAGGGAAAATGGAGAACCTTATTGTTCGAGAGGCAGGGCTTCCAATAGAAAATAGTGTTATGATCTTGCTTGATAAACGAGAATGCGAAGAAATTTCAGCAGATCAGAAAGATAAGCTGACAGAAATATTTTTATCGTTATCAAATACAATTATGAAAAATGGTATTCATCACGCAATTGGTTGGTACAATTATGAAAGAGAAAAATTTGAGCAATATCGTATTCAATCTACAGAAGATATATATATGATAATTGCAGAACTCCTTTCAAGTCCATATTGTAAAGATGAAATAAGCACGGTAGACAGATTTATAGAGTCAGATACTGGGAAAGAGTACAGTAATTATTTGTATGTGACAGAGAGTAATGTAGCAGAGAGAGAGACGGAGAAATTAATGACTTATGGAAACGTTGAAATTTATCGAGCAAAAGCATTTAATTAGAAAAAAAGATATTATAAAGGAAATTTTACTTTCTATATTTTTAGGAATCTCTACGTTTTTATGTTTTCAAGAGATGTTTCAGTTTACTTTGAATTTTTCTGAAGAATATAGAGGTGGCATAAGAAGTGGATTTATATATACATGGAATCAAATTGTAGATGTATTAGGAAATGAAAATTATATTCTACTGCCTAAGTTTTCGGGAGCAGGAGAAGGAAATACAATATTTTTAATTATACTTTTATTTCTTTTTAGTATAATATATTTTCTTTTTATACATAGTAGAAATCGCTGGGCAATGTATGCTTTTTTGTTATTTGTGAGTGTGTTTAGCGAAATAGCAAATTTACAAATTTCTATGGAAAAAATATTGTTTTTTGCTATTACCGTGGTTGCAGCAGTGTTATATGTTCGTAATCCAAATGGTGTATGTAATAAATTATGTTTATTTATATTTATGATCATTGTTTGTGCAACCATATTTTCTTCACCAATCGGAAAAAAGATAAATGCAAGATCAGAAACCATTTGCAAAATACAAAGTGTGCTAAAAACAAAAGTGAAAGAAAATTATTATGGTTCTAATTTGTTGAAAAATGGTGATTTAAGTCAAAGAAAACGAGAGAAAAGTGAAAAAGAAGCATTTAAAATTACGATGCAAAACCCACAATCAATATATCTCAGAGGTTTTGTTGGAGAAAGTTATAAAGATAATCATTGGGAAACATTGCCAAAGTATAACTACTATAAAGAACATGATTTCTTTTATTGGCTAGAAAAAGAAAATTTCCATGCACTTGGACAACTTGGACAAGCGAAAACTTTAGTGAATAAAGAAAAAATGAAAAAAGAAAATGAAATTACTATTCAAGTAAAAGAAGCAGATAGTCGTTATGCATACATTCCTTATGAAATGATAAGTAAAATTTCTGATGGGAAAACATGGGGTGGTAGTTTTGTTTCGACATCTTCTTTTAATCGATTAACAAATTATAAGTATAGTATGGGAGATAATGCCGTAAAAACGTGGACAGATACAGCGGCAAAAATGTTTTTATTGGCAGAGACAGAAACAGTCAAAGATTATTTGCGAAGTGAAAGTAATTACAATGCATATGTATATCAAAATTTTACATATCTTTCGAAAAAAGAAAAGAGTATTTTGAACACATACATTGGCAAAGCAGGAGATCAATCTAAGGGACATATTGATTATAAACCAGCTATTCAAGGTGTTCAAAAATATTTAGAAGATAATTTTATATATACGGAAAATTTAGGGAAAAAAACTGAAGATGGAAAAAGTATGTTAGAAGAATTTCTTGCATCAAAAAAAGGATATGATGTACAGTTTGCTACTGCAGCAACACTTATCTTTCGGTATTATGGAATTCCAGCAAGATATGTAGAAGGATATTTAATAACACCAAAAGATGCAAAAAAAATGGAAAGTGGGAAAGCAACAACCATTTCTAAATCTAATGCTCATGCTTGGGTAGAAATATATATAGATGGAACGGGATTTATTCCGATTGAAGTATCTCCACCTTATCGAAAAATTATGGAGGAAGCGGATATGGAGATTGGTATATCCAACAATTCGTTGGTAAGGTCCTTTGATAATAAAGGCGCAGTTAATAAGCAAACAGAAGAAACGGAGTCGGCAGGTGATCATAAAAAACATGTTACTTTTTCAATACTGGCTATTATTATCATGCTTATCATATTATTTTTATTAGTAGTATGCCTTAAATTGCTGTGGAAATATTTCATTTGTTTTAAAGAATATCGAAAGCGAAGAAAACTTTTTTATAAGGCGATACCAAAACAAGCAGTTAGTGCAATCTATTCATATATGGAAGATAAAGAATATCCGATAGAAGATAAAGTTAGAAAATTGGGGAATAAGGCTGCTTACAGTAAAGAGGAATTAAGTGAAGAAGAACGAAAAGAAATGTTGATTGCTTTAAAAAGCACAGCAAAGGAGAAAAAGAAAAATGATAAAAAAAGTAAAAAGCATACTTATTAGCATTCTTATACTAGCGGTGATGCTGTGTGGATGTGGAACAAAAAATCTAGTAGATAATATAGATGAGCAAACGAAAAAGACTGCAGAATATGTAAAAGAAAGAGTTCCAAATCCAAATGTTTCGGCTATAGGGGGAGAATGGGCAGTAAAAGGAATTGCTGAAAGTGGTATTCAGGTAGAGGAAGATTATTTTGAAGTATATTATGATACAGTAAGAGCCAAAGCAAAGTCACAAAAAGGAAAAATCCATGAAGATTATTATTCGGATTATGCTAGAGTAATGATTGCTTTAAAAGCAATAGGAAAAGATCCCAAAAATGTGGAAGGATTTGATCTTACAAAACCATTAGAAGAATATGAAGAATTGACAAAGCAAGGAGTAAATGCGGTTGCATATACACTTGTGGCGATAAATGAATGTAATATTTCTTTGGAACATGAGCAGGCATATGTGAAATTTCTTGTAAAAGAAATGGAAAAGATGTTAACTGAACAAAATAAGAAAGACATTGATTTTGTTTCAATGGGACTTTTAGGATTGTCGTTTTATCAAGAGGATAGGACAGTAAAAAAAGTAATCGGAGATAGTATAAAATATTTATCAAGTATGCAACAAGAAAATGGAACCATGGGAAGTTGTGAGTCGACTTCTGAAGCGATTATTGCGTTGACACAAATAAAGATAAATATTTTTTCGGATAAGCGGTTTGTGAAAAAAGAAGGAAGTCTTGGTGAAAGTTTAATGAACTATCATGAGAAAAAAGGAGGATTTCTTCATATGGAAAATGGAGAAACAGCAGATGAAATGGCAACAGAGAAAGCATTGCTTGCACTGTGCAGTATGAAAAAAATGGAGAAAGGAGGGCTATATGAAAGAAAAGAATAGTTTCTGGTGTTTTTTGAAAAAACATCGTCTATCTTTATTGGGAGTTGTATTTATACTAAGTTTAACCTTTTTCTCGGGAATATTTTTATCCATGCAAGAGCAAGTGCATGGAAGGAATCCCTTGGTAACAGAAAATAAAGAGTCTTCGCGTATAGCAGTGACAGGCAAAAATTATACGTTAAATTATAAACAGGAAGAAGAGTATAAACATAAGCAGGAGAAACAAGAAGCGAAAATAAAAGAAAAACCTTCAGAACCAATAGAAGAAATTCAAAAAAACCAAAAAGGCGAAGAAAAGAAAGTAACATCTATTATTTCGCAACATGTTTCAGGAACACAAGATGGAGGAGAACATCCCAATGGAAATATAGAGGAGTCAAAACCTAGTCAGGGAGAGCAAAAGCCGAATCAAGGAAGACCAGAAACAGGACAGGGAAATCAGGGCGGGAATGGAGAAAGTGGTGAAAATATAGGTGGAGATGAAGGAATATCAAAACTCCCTGAGATTATTTGTAACTTAAAAGAAGGACAAATAGTAAACGGTAACTTTTTAGGATTTACAGTACAAGCAACTACCTATAAAAAAGAGCCATTAAATTCTTTCTATGTGATAGTAAAGGTAAATGGAAAGAAGTTGTATAGTTCTGGAATGCAACACAATGTGATTTCCTATAGAACTTCTAAGGAATTACAAGAAGGAAATAATGAAATTTCTGTTACAGCTACGGATAAAGAAGGAAATACAGCTACTAAAAATTATCATGTTACAGTAAAAAAAGAAGAAGCTCAAGTTGAGGCCGGAACAATGCGTGTTAAGTTGCAAGCAGATGTGCTAGGACTAGGAACACTTCTTGATGAAAAGGTAGTCTTTTATGAAGGGGAAAATCTACCTTATGTAGTAGATCGAGCGTTTAAGAAAGCAGGAATGAAATATAGATATACAGGAACGTTTGATTATGGATTTTATTTACAAAGAATATATAAACCGGGAATCACAAATGGATATAAAATTCCAGCTCCGATTTTAAAAAAGTTGGAAGAAGAAAATTGTTCATGGGTAGGATTTGAAACAAATTCTCTAGGAGAAAAGGACTTCTATTATTGGTCAGGTTGGCTTTACAGACTAGATGGATATTTTCCAGATGGTTTATCAACGATACCTGCTGAAGATGGTTCTGAGATAGAACTTCTCTTTACATTAAATAATGGAGCAGAATATAACGGGACATGGTTTTCAGGGAAATGGTAATATTGAAAGGGGTGATGTGAAAAAAGATTGGAGCATATAACAAGTAGTAAAAAGAAAGGATGAAAACAGATGAAAAAATTAAAACAAATGGCAGCAACAGTTCTTGCCGTGTCATTATTATTGACAATGTTTCCTGCAAATGTATTTGCGAAGGAAGCAGTTCGCGAGAATGTAGATACAGAATGGTACAATTTTCGAAATAATCCAGAAAATAATGGAGTAACAGACAGACCTACTCCAATTGAAGCAAAGGAAACTGTACAAAAATGGGCAAAAAAATATGGAGAAGGTTGGGCAGCAGCCCCAACACCACCACTTATTTTAAACAAAAAAATATATATTGGTGTTGCAAACCAAATTATTGAAATTGATAAAGAAACAGGTAAAGAAATTCGCCGAAGTGATGAAATGATTGGAAATGTTGGATATGCAATGAATCCAATTACGTATGCAGATGGAAAATTATTTGTACAAGTTGGAAATGGAGTTATTCAGGCGGTTGATTATCAGACATTGAAAAGTGTTTGGTATAGTGAAAAAATAGGTGGACAAACGATTTCGCCTATCAGCTATGCTAAGATAGATGGAAAAGGTTACATTTACAGTGGAACATGGGCTAATGAAAATCGAGATGGAAGTTATTTTTGTATAGCAACAGATGATAAGGACACAGTGCCAGTTGAAGGGGAAAAGAAAGGTGGAGGAAAAGAAAAGAAGTTAACATGGAAGTTTACTCCTTCAGTAAATGATAAACAAGTAAAAAATAAAAGAGGCTTTTATTGGGCTGGAGCATATGCAACAGAAAACTATATAGCAGTAGGTTCAGATGATGGTGCTAAAGAAGGGAATTACACAGAAGGAGCGGTATTCTATACATTAGATTCGCGTACAGGGAAAATTATAGATTCTATTTCGGGAATCAAAGGAGATATTCGTACAACAACAGTGTATGATAACGGATATTTATATTTTGCAACAAAAGGTGGAGTGCTTTATAAAACAAAAGTAGATCATACAGGAAAATTGAGCGAAACAAGTTCTATTGATATAGGAGCTGTGACAAATGAAAAATTAATGGCAACAGCTGCACCATTAGTATATAAAAACAAAATTTATATGGGGGTTTCAGGTGCAGGCGGACAATTTGATCCAGATGCAGGACATACGTTTAGTGTTATTGATAATAGAGGAAAACTTACACAAAATTCTGTTTTGTATAATCTTCCAATCAAAGGATATCCACAAGCTGCAGCGTTAGCATCAACAGCATATGCGAATAAAGACTTTGATGGTGATGGAAAAGCAGATGGAAGAGTTTATTTGTATTTTACATACAATGCAACGCCAGGAGGAATTTATTACTGCTACGATACACAAGAACAGACAGAAGCAAAACCAGAACAGTATGGGGAATTATTTGTACCGAGAAAAGAACAACAGCAATATTGTATTAGTACGATTTGTGCAGATAGAGAAGGAACATTATATTACAAAAATGATAGTTGCTATTTAATGGCGATTCAAAATAATCCAGCATACGTAAATAATATAGTGGTAAAAGGTGGAGAAAATGAAAATATTACATGGAATACACCATTTGATTCATCTAATACAGAATATGAATTAAAAATTCCTGCTTCCATGAAAAAGGCAACGATTCAACTGGAAATGAATGCTGGAATGAGTGCTACGGTAAATGAAAAGGAATATACAGGAAAAAACGAAATTACACTTGAAGAAGGCGACACAAAAGTTCAAATCGAAGTTAGTAAAACACAAAATGAAAAAAAATATACAAGAACATATGTATTAAATTTTGTTAGATTAAAAGCAATTTCTACGCTTGCAAGTATGAAAGTAGGTAATTCAAATTCCTTCAATGGCTTTTTGAATATGACACCTGAATTTTCTTCAGATATTACAGAATATAAAGTAGACACAACACATCCTGAAAGTTTTTGGAGAGTGTGGTTAAAACCAACTGATGTAAATGCAAAGATGAATGTAACTTCTGTAGAAAATATAGATAAGATAACGACGGCAAAAGGTAATCCTTCAACACAGGGACATGATCGATGGAATGTGTATAAGAAAGATAAAACAAAATCAGCAAAGATAAGGGTAGATGTTTTATCTGAAAATGGTGAGAAAACAACAAGTTATACATTGACGTTAGAAGTGCCTGTAAAAGTAACAGGACTTGTATTAGATCAAGAAAAAGCACAATTAGATGTAACAGAAAAATTACAATTAAATGCAAAAGTTGCACCAGATAACGCAACTGTGCAAACAGTAAAATGGAATTCGGCTAATGAAGAAATTGCAACAGTAGATGAAAAAGGTATGGTAACCCCTAAAAAATCAGGTACTGTAGAGATTACAGTTGTTGCTACAGATAATCCAAAGGCTATTGCAAAATGTCAGATTACGATTACAGATAAAGCAAAAGAAGTAGATGATCTTATTCATGCGATTGGAACAGTCACATTAGAAAGTAAATCTAAAATCGATATAGCAAGAGATGCTTATAAAGTTTTGACAGATAAACAAAAAGAAAGAGTAACAAAATTAGGCACATTAGAAGCGGCTGAAAAAGAATATGCTCGATTAAAAGATGAAGCTGAAAAAGAAGAAGTAGATCAAGCAGCAGCAAAAGCTGTAGATGAATTGATTGAAAAAATCGGAGAAGTTACAGTTCAAAGTGGTAAACAAATTCAGCAAGCGAAAGAGGCATTTGAAAAATTAACTCCTAATCAAAAAGAAAAGGTAAAGAAAGTAAAAGATCTTAAAGCTGCAGAAGAAAAATATGCACAATTGCTTTTAGGAGAAGAAAAAGAAAAAGCTAAAAATACTTTAGAAAAGTATAAAGATTTAACTGTATATCGACCAGAACAGCAAGAAATATTAAAGAAATTAATCAACGAAGGAAAAACAGAAATTGCAAACGCTTCAACGAAAGAAGAAATTGCAAAAGTTTTAAAAACTGTGATGGGAAAAATGGATGCTGTAAAAACAGATGCACAATTAACAGAAGAAGAGCAGATAGAAAAAGCAGCAGAACAGATGGATGTGCAAATTTCTAATATAGGCAAGGTACAATTTACTTCAAAATCAAGGGATGCAATTTTATTTGCAAGAGTTGCATATGACAAATTAGAAAAAAATGTGCAGGAAAAAGTGAAAAATTACAGTATTTTACTAAAAGCAGAAAAGGAATGGAAAAACTTAGAAGCAAATGCGAAAATAATTACAATAGTTGATGAAAAAAGTAACATAACAGTTAGTGGAAAATTTATGGATGACTTTGTTCTTCATGTAGAGAAAGCAAGCACAGAAGAAGAATCTATTTTACGAAAAGAGTTTGCTTCATTAAAGGATAAAGTGGAAAAACTTTTTGTTCCATATACAATTTCATATGATGGAGGATATATTGGAGAAATCAATATAAACATTCCGGTTGAAGATGGTTACAACGGAAGAAATGTAATAGTAAAACAATTATGTGGAGATGGAGATGTAGTATCACATAAAGGAATTGTTAAAGAAAACAATGTATTAGTGAAAAATAATACGTTGGGAACGTTCATGGTAGGTGTTGAAAAAGGAAAGAAATTAGATGCAAATACAGGAGAGCATACAGAAGGTGGTTTGAAAAAACCAAATCAAAATGCGAGTGTTCCGAAAACAGCAGACACATTTAATTGGATGCTTTGGGTTGGAATTTGTATACTTAGTATGGTTACAATAGTAGTACGAAAACGATTCAAACAAAATTAATTATATGTTAAGAAAGCAACTCATAACAGGGTTGCTTTCTTTTTGTCTGTCCTAGAAAAACATTTGCTCATGTTCGTGAAACAAAAACGATTCATATAAAATGTTCGCCTATAACGGATGAAATTTGCTTGATATTTTCGTGAAAATAGTCTATGATATTTTTAAAGAAATGAGAAAAATACCTAAAAAGAATAGGAGAAAAAATGATGAACGATAACAAAATGTGGGCATTGGTAAAAGAAGAAGCAGCTCCTGGATTAGCACTTAAAAGAGTAGAAATTCCAGAAGTCGGTACAAATGATGTGAAAATTAAAATTCATAAAACAGCAATTTGTGGAACAGATGTGCATATTTATCAGTGGAATGAATGGGCACAGCATACAATTTCTCTTGGACAAACAGCAGGACACGAATATGTAGGTGAGATTGTAGAGATGGGTTCGGGTGTACGTGGTTATAAAATCGGAGATCTTGTATCAGGTGAAGGGCACATTGTATGTGGAAAATGTCGTAATTGTTTAGAAGGACATAAGGAAAATTGTAAAGATGCCAAGGGTGTAGGAGTAAATCGTGACGGTGCTTTTGCAGAATATCTTGTAATTCCAGCAGAGAACGTATGGCCAACAAATCCTGCAATTCCAGAAGAAATGTATGCAATTTTTGATCCATTTGGAAATGCAACACATACAGCACTTTCTTATGAAGTGTTAGGAGAAGATGTGTTAATTACAGGAGCTGGACCAATTGGAATTATGGCGGCAGCTATTGCTAAATTTGCAGGAGCAAGACACGTTGTTATTACAGATTTTAACCAGTATCGCTTAGATCTTGCAAAAAAACTTGGTGCAACAAGAACAGTTAATCTTGCAAATGAGAAATTAGAAGATGTAATGAAAGAAATCGGAATGACAGAAGGATTTGACGTGGGTATGGAAATGTCAGGAGCGGCTGCGGGATTCCGAGACATGATTGAAAACATGAAGCATGGAGGTAAAATTGCTGTTTTAGGGTTACAAAGACCAGATGCGCAGATTAATTGGGAGACAGTTATTTGGAATGGTTTAAATATTCGTGGTATTTATGGAAGAAAAGTTTGGGATACATGGTATAAGATGACAACAATGCTTCAGGCAGGGCTTGATATTTCTGATATTATTACACACAGAATGAATATTAAAGATTATAAAGCTGGTTTTGATGCAATGATTTCGGGACAATCAGGAAAAGTTATATTAAATTGGGAAGATTTAGATAAATTAGAAGAACAATCACAGAAATTTTAAATTAGAAAGAAAAGGTGAAAAGAAATGGCACGTAAAAATGATATTTTAAGTATTTACACAAAAGAAGTAGAAGATATCAAGGCAGCAGGATTATTTAAAGGTGAAGCACCGATTGCATCAGCTCAAGGAGCCAGAGTAAAACTAGAGGATGGCAGAGAAGTAATTAACATGTGTGCAAATAATTATTTAGGCCTCGGAGATAATCAGAGATTAATTGATGCAGCAAAAAGAACGTATGATGAAAGAGGATATGGAGTTGCATCTGTTCGTTTTATTTGCGGAACACAAGATATTCATAAACAATTAGAAAAGAAAATTTCTGAGTTTTTAGGAATGGATGATACGATTTTATATTCTTCTTGCTTTGATGCTAATGGGGGATTATTTGAAACAATTTTAACAGCAGATGATGCTGTTATCAGTGATGAATTAAACCATGCATCTATTATTGATGGAGTTCGTTTGTGCAAAGCAAAACGTTTTCGTTACAAAAACAATGATATGGAAGATTTGGAAACCAAATTAAAAGAAGCAGATGAAGCAGGAGCAAGAATTAAATTGATTGCAACAGATGGTGTATTTTCTATGGATGGAATCATTTGTAACTTAAAAGGAGTTTGTGACTTAGCGGATAAATACAATGCATTAGTCATGGTAGATGATAGCCATGCTGTTGGATTTGTTGGAGCACACGGACGAGGAACTGCAGAACACTGTGGTGTAGAAGGACGTGTAGATATTATTACAGGAACTTTGGGAAAAGCGCTTG
Organism: Faecalimonas sp.; assembly: GCA_029264305.1. Taxonomy (GTDB): domain Bacteria; phylum Bacillota; class Clostridia; order Lachnospirales; family Lachnospiraceae; genus Faecalimonas. Next base: position 110,145 of record JARICA010000023.1, read on the forward strand.
GTGGAGCGTCAGGCGGATATACATCTGCTCGCAAAGAAATTGTTGATTTACTTCGTCAGAGAAGTCGTCCGTACTTATTCTCTAATTCATTGGCACCAGCAATTGCAGGTGCAAGTATCGAGTTGTTTGATATGTTAAGTGAAAGTACAGAACTTCGTGATCACTTAGAGGAAACAACTACTTATTATCGTAAATTACTTGTAGATAATGGATTTGATATTATTATGGGAACACATCCATGTGTACCAGTGATGTTATATGATGAGGTAACAGCAGCAGAATTCGCAAAGCGCATGATGGAAAAAGGTGTCTATGTTGTAGCATTTTCTTATCCAGTTGTTCCAAAAGGAAAAGCAAGAATTCGTACACAAGTATGTGCAAGTCATACAAAAGAAGATATCGATTTCATTGTAAAATGCTTTATCGAAGTTAGAGAAGAAATGGGTTTAAATAAATAGTTATTTTGAAAGAAGAGTAGAAAATCTACTCTTCTTTTGTTATACTGAATAGAAAAAACGAAAGAGAGGAAAGTGAGTGGAAAAGAGAAAAATTATTCAAGTAGAAGAGAAAGTACCATTTAAGCTGTTAGTGCCGTTGAGTATTCAACATATGTTTGCAATGTTTGGAGCCTCAGTACTTGTGCCATTTTTATTTGGAATCAATCCAGCGATTGTATTATTTATGAATGGGGTGGGGACACTTTTATTTATTTTCATAACGAAAGGAAAGGCACCGGCGTATCTAGGTTCAAGTTTTGCTTTTTTGGCGCCAGCAGGAGTAGTTATTAGTAAATTTGGATATGAATATGCTTTGGGTGGTTTTATTGCAGTAGGATTTTGTGGTTGCATATTATCATTTATTATTTACAAATTTGGTTCGAATTGGATAGATATTGTATTACCGCCAGCGGCGATGGGACCAGTAGTTGCATTGATTGGTTTAGAATTAGCCGGAACAGCAGCCAATCAAGCTGGGTTATTGGAAGAGTATATTAAACCAGAAAATTTAATTGTATTTCTTGTTACTTTAGGAATGGCAGTTTTTGGATCTGTAGTTTTTAGAGGATTTTTATCAGTTATCCCTATTTTAATAGCGGTAGTTTCGGGATATGTTGCTGCTATTGCTTGTGGTATGGTTGATTTTGAAAAAGTAGCACAAGCATCCTTATTTGCAATACCTAATTTTTCTTCGCCTAAATTTAATTTAGAAGCGATTTTAATTATTTTACCAGTCATTCTTGTTATTACTTCAGAACATATAGGGCATCAGATTGTGACAGGAAAAATTATTGGAAGGAATTTATTGAAGAATCCGGGATTACACCGCTCGTTATTTGGTGATAACTTTTCTACAATGTTATCAGGATTTATTGGCTCTGTTCCAACAACAACTTATGGAGAAAATATTGGAGTTATGGCTGTAACGAGAGTCTATAGTGTGTATGTTATTGCAGGAGCAGGTATTCTTTCTATCATATGTTCATTTATTGGAAAGCTTACCGTTCTTATTCAAACGATACCAGGAGCAGTAATTGGTGGTATTTCATTTTTATTATATGGAATGATAGGAACATCAGGGATACGAATTTTAGTAGATGGGAAAGTAGATTATGGAAAATCGAAAAATCTGGTATTGAGTTCCGTTATTTTCGTGACAGGGTTATCTGGAATTGCAGTGAAATTTGGAAATGTAGAATTAAAAGGAATGGTATTAGCCTGTGTGGTTGGTATGGGATTAAGTTTATTATTCTACATATTAGATAAATTTCATTTAACAAATGATGTAGAATAGTAAAAAGGAGAGAAACTTCAATTTGAAATTTCTCTCCTTTTTTATTTCTATATAATTATTCTTTTCCGTTAAAACAATATGTACAAACTTTACATGGTTCTAATCCGATAGAAGCGATTAAATCATCTAAGCGATGGTAACGTAATGTAGTAAAGTTTTGTTGTTTACGAATTTCTTCAAGCATATTGGCATATCGTTCAGTTGTAGGATCAGCGTATTCATGAAGCACATTTTCTGCGTTGTCTCCTTCTAATTTTTGAATTACCTGTCGTGTGATTAAATCTAATTCTGATTTAGAACGAGAAAAGTTTAAGTATTTACAACCATATAATAAAGGAGGACAAGCAGGTCTTACATGAACTTCTTTAGCACCGCTATTATATAAAAATTCAGTTGTTTCTCGTAATTGTGTACCACGAACAATTGAGTCGTCAATTAATAAAAGACTTTTGTCTTGAATTAATGATTGTACTGGAATTAATTTCATACGTGCGATCAAATTTCTTTGTTCTTGATTTTGTGGCATGAAAGAACGAGGCCATGTAGGAGTGTATTTAATAAATGGTCTTGCAAATGGAATGCTAGATTCATTTGAATATCCGATAGCATGAGCGATTCCTGAATCAGGTACACCTGCGATAATATCTGGTTTTACATTGTCCTCAGCATCGCGTTTAGCAAGCATACTTCCACACTTATAACGCATTTCTTCCACATTAACTCCTTCATAAGAAGACGTTGGATATCCATAATATACCCAAAGGAATGAACAAATTTTCATATCTTCTCTAGCTGGGCTCACTGTTTCAACTGCATCAGGTGTAATATATACAATTTCAGCAGGTCCAAGTTCTTTATAAGTTGAATATCCTAAATTAATATAAGCAAAATCTTCAAAAGATACACAAAAAGCATCCTCTTTCTTTCCTATTACAAGAGGAGTTCTTCCTAAACGATCCCTTGCAGCATAAAGACCATCTTCTGTCATAACAAGAAGTGTCATTGATCCATCAACAATTTCTTGCACAAACTGTATTCCTTCTACAAGAGAGTCTTTATGGCAAATTAGAGAAGCGATTAATTCAGTGGCGTTAATCTGCCCTCCACTCATTTCCTGAAAATGTGTATGTCCATGGCCATAAACTTTATCTAATAGTTCATCCATATTATTAATTTTACCAACAGTAGTAATAGCAAAACTTCCAAGATGTGATTGGATTAATAATGGCTGAGGTTCAAAATCAGAAATACAACCGATGCCAATATTTCCTTTTAATTCTTCCACATCCCGTTCAAATTTTGTACGGAATGGAGAATTTTCTATATTGTGAATGGCTCTGCTGAAGCCATTTGGACCGTAAGTAGCCATACCGCCTCTACGTGTTCCTAAATGTGAGTGGTAGTCAACGCCATAAAATAAATCAAGTGTACAGTTTGATTTTCCGGCGACACCAAAAAATCCGCCCATGAGAAATCCTCCTTTTTCTGATAAGAAATTTGTGTCTTTAACAGAATAAGTTTATCATGATTTTTGAGGAAAATCAAAGAAATGCTTATGAATATTTTTAAATTGATATTATAAGTGTAAGTTATAAAAATGAGTTTAACGATTTAAATGTATATCCCATTTCTTCCCATTTTGTTAAAAGTTCATCTAGAATTTTTGCGTTGGTAGAAGAGGTGCTGTGAAGAAGAACAATTGCACCAGGATGTATTCGATTTAATAATTTGTTAAAAGCCTCTTCTTTTGTTGGCTGATTATTTTGATACCAATCTACATAAGCAAGACTCCAAAAAAAAGTTTTATAGCCTAAATCCTTTGCCATTTGTAAATTTTGGATACTATATTTTCCTTGTGGAGCACGATATAATTTTTTCATTGGTTTTTTAATAATATCTTTATATAAATCTTCTACCCCAGAAAGTTCTTTTTGAAATTCTTCTTTTGAAGAAAATTTTGATGCATCTAAATGGTGTAATGTATGGTTTCCAACTATGTGCCCTTCCTTTACCATTCGTTTTACTAAATCAGGACTTGTTTTTAAAAAATTTCCAACAACAAAGAAAGTGGCAGGGGCATTATGCTTTTTTAAGGCATCTAGTATAGTGGAAGTATTCCCATTTTCAAATCCTGCATCAAAAGTCAAATATAAAACTTTTTCTTTAGTCGGTTCAGCATAATAGGCATCGTATTGCTTTAACTCATCAAAAGATGCGTTCCCCACAGGAACTTTACCATTTTCTTGAAAACTAAGTCCCCAATTTTCTGAAGAAGATGCTGTGACAGTCTTATCGGAAAAAGTTTGGACAGTTTGTGCAGTAAAATTTCCTATAAAGAAAGAAAAAGTAAATAAAAGAACTAAAGCGATAATTTTTTTACATTTTTTCAAGAGAATACCTCGAAATAATCTTTCTTAGTTATAAGATATGGGAAAAAAAGAGAAATATGTTATAATGATAAAAGCAACTAAATAGGAAAGAGGGGGAAAATGAAAAAAGATATATCATACACGTTAAAACGTGCACAATACTTTAATGTTATTCTTATAGGAGAAGGATTATTAGTAGGGAGTATAGCTGGCCTTGTTGTATTGGCCTATCGAATTGCGTTGAAATATGCGGGACAATGGAGTGACGCAATTCGTGAGTATATTGGACATTCTCCGATGAAAATCATAGGATGGTTTGGGATACTAGTTCTTATGGCCATTGTAGTTGGACTTCTCATTAAATGGGAACCTATGATTTCGGGAAGTGGAATACCACAATTAGAAGGAGAAATGGTAGGAAAATTAAACCAAACATGGTGGAAAGTTTTACCAAGTAAATTTATTGGTGGATTTTTATCTTTGCTGGCAGGTTTGTCTTTAGGACGTGAAGGTCCATCTATCCAATTGGGAGCAATGACTGGTAAAGGAATTTCCAAAATGCTAGACAGAGGGAAGACAGAAGAAAAATTTCTTTTAACTTGTGGAGCGAGTGCTGGGTTATCGGCCGCATTTCATGCACCTCTTGCAGGAGTGATGTTTTCACTTGAGGAAGTACATAAAAATTTTTCGGTATCCGTTCTTGTATCAGTAATGACAGCATCTATTTCGGCTGATTATTTATCTTCGCAAGTTATGGGGATTGAACCAGTATTTCAATTTAAAATTGGACATGCATTACCTCAAAATTATTATTGGTTGATTATAGTTTTGGGTGTCGTTTTAGGTGTTTTAGGCTGTGTATACAATTGGTTTACATTAAAAATGCAGTCATGGTATAAACAGGCAAAATATTTAAATGAAATCACAAAAGTAATGATACCATTTATAATGGCAGGATTTCTTATGTTGGTTATGCCGGAATTGCTTGGAAGTGGTCATAAATTAATTGATTGTTTAACAAATCATGAATTGCTTTTAGGCGGGGCAATTATTATTCTTGTTGGAAAATTTTTGTTTTCGGTGATATCTTTTGGCTCAGGAGCACCAGGAGGGATATTTTTCCCATTACTTGTTTTGGGAGCGTTTGTTGGAGGAATTTTTGGTATGGTCTGTGTAAATTATTTTGGCATGGATTCAGAATATATTAATAATTTTGTTTTATTAGCAATGGCTGGAAATTTTACAGCTATTGTTAGAGCTCCACTGACAGGAATTATTCTTATTTTTGAAATGACAGGTTCAGTTAGCCAAATGTTATCCCTTTCCGTTGTTTCTATTGTTGCATATGTGGTTGCAAGTTTACTTGGTTCAGAGCCTATTTATGAAAGTCTTTTGCATAGACTTTTGAAAAATAAAGAAGAAAATGCAGATGTAATAAAAGGACAAAAAATGTTAGTTAGTCATGTCATTATGCATGGTTCACCGCTTGCGCATAAAATGGTACAAGAAATTGAATGGCCTATAAATTGTCTTCTTGTTTCAATTAAAAGAGGTGATAAAGAAGTGATTCCAAAAGGAAAGACAGTTTTATTGCCGAGTGATATGATTGTTACCCTGGTTGATGAAAAAGATGAGCCTTATGTAAGGGAATTTATAGAGAAACTGTGTATAATGCGGTAAAGTTGGAAATGTTGTGATGAATTATAGTTGCAACACATATGGCTAATTGAAATTTATGGAAATAAGAGTAAGTATTTGGATGGATATTGAGAAAATTATAAAAATATAAAAAGTATAGAGAAAAAAGCACGTTAGTCTGCATATGATAGGCCAACGTGTTTTTTTATGGGAAATTACTTATTTAGAAAATTTTTAAAAAAGGTTTTATTCCACATAAAAAACACAAATTTACACGATACAATATAGAAAAATAAATTAGGAGGAATAAATAAAATGGATATTTTGATTAATCACTGGCACTGTATTATTCCTATTGCTGTAATTCTAGGGGTAATCTTTTTTATGGGTAGAAAAGATAATGAGAAGACTCCAAAAGATAAATAAAGTATAATGTTCAGGAAAGTTTTATCTTTCGTGAGATGTTTGTAGAGAACTTATTATACTCCCTGAAAGGAGTTTATTATTTTTAATACAAATTTCGATGTAATCAAGATAAAAAATAAAATAGGTAGTGGAATTTGACACTACTAAAATATATCAGGAGGTATGAAAATGTCAAACAAACTAAAAAAGAAATCGTCATCTAAAATGTCAAAGAGTAAGAAATATATCTTGCCGATTTTGACACTTTCTGTATTGGTTATCTGTGTAGCAGTCGTGTTTCTAGCTAGTAAGGGTAGTGAATCAAATAAGAAAATAGGAAGAGATGTCGAGGAAGCGGATACTATTAATTCTGGTGAATCGTTAGTAATTCCAGTCGCAGATGTCACAACGGATGCAACATTTTTCCCAGCCAAGGTCAATGGTACAACAATGGAAATTATTGCGGTTAAAGACAGTGAAGGAAATATTCGCACTGCATTTAATACTTGTCAAATATGTTATACTTCAGGCAGAGGATATTATGAACAGTATGGAGATAATCTAGTTTGCCAAAACTGTGGAAATAGTTTCTCTATGGATCAAGTGGAAATTGAAACAGGGGGATGCAATCCATGGCCAATTTTTGATAAAAATAAGACTGTAACGGATGACGAAATTTTGATTTCTTATGATTTTCTGACAGAATCTCAGAGAATTTTTAAAAATTGGAAAACAAGTTTTTAATAAAATAATTAAGATAACTACTATAAGGAGAGTTTGATATGAAACAATATGTTGTTACGGGAATGACTTGTGCATCTTGCAGTGCACGAGTTGAAAAGGCGGTATCTAAAGTTCCTGGAGTAAAATCCTGTTCCGTTAACCTTCTCACTAATTCTATGGGAGTAGAAGGAACTGCTTCAGATGTCCATATCATTGCGGCGGTTAAAGATGCAGGTTATGGTGCAAAACTTAAAGGAGTAGAGAAAAGTAATCATGAATCCAAAGCAGCTAATGATGATGACTTGCTTAAAGATTATGAGACACCAATTTTGAAGAAACGTTTGGTGTATTCACTTATTTTTCTATCGGTTTTGATGTACCTGTCAATGGGACATATGATGTGGAATTGGCCGTTACCGCATTTTATAGCAGATAACCATATCATGATGGGAATTCTGCAAATGCTTCTTACAATCATGATTATGGTTATTAACCAGAAATTCTTTATCAATGGATTTCGAAGTTTGGCGCATAAATCCCCAAACATGGATGCACTTGTTGCAATTGGATCACTCGCGGCATTCGGATACAGTACATGGGCGTTATTTGCCATGACGCAGGCACAACTCGACGGCAACATGGATGCGGTGGTTAGTTATATGCATGAGTTCTATTTTGAAACGGCAGCCACAATTTTAGCATTAATTACTGTTGGAAAGATGCTGGAATCTCGTTCCAAAGGTAGAACAACGGATGCATTAAAAGGATTGATGAAGTTAGCACCAAAGACTGCAACTGTGTTGGAAAATGGTATTGAGAAAATAGTCCCTATTGAGCAAGTCAAAAAGGGAAATATTTTCGTGGTACGTCCTGGTGAAAATATTCCAGTAGATGGTGTTGTGATTGAGGGGAGCAGCGCAATTAATGAATCTGCTTTAACAGGTGAGAGTATTCCAGTGGATAAAACAGTGGGAGATCAGGTATCAGCAGCAACCACCAATCAGGCTGGTTTTATTAAATGTGAAGCAATCAGAGTTGGTGAAGATACAACTCTTTCCCAAATTATTCAGATGGTTAGCGATGCAGCAGCAACTAAAGCACCGATTGCGAAAATTGCAGATAAAGTTTCTGGAATATTTGTTCCCGTTGTCATTCTACTTTCAATTATAACATTTGTAGGCTGGATTCTTGCAGGTGAGTCGATTGGCTTTGCCCTTTCTCATGCCATTGCAGTTCTTGTTATCAGTTGTCCTTGTGCTTTAGGGTTAGCAACTCCTGTCGCAATTATGGTAGGGAATGGAATGGGTGCAAAGAGTGGTATTTTGTTTAAAACAGCAGTTTCTTTGGAAGAAGCTGGTAAGATTGCAATTGTTGCATTGGATAAAACCGGAACGATTACTGCCGGAGAACCGAAGGTTACCGATATGATTTCTGTGGATGGCTTGAATGAGAAAGAACTCTTAAAAATGGCTTATGCGCTGGAACAAAAGAGTGAACATCCACTTGCAAAAGCAATTCTGCAAAAAGCAGAAGAAGAGGGAGTACATGCAGAAGAAGTTTCAGATTTCCAAGCACTTCCAGGTAATGGATTGACAGCAGTATACAATGGAAGTACTTTGGTTGGAGGAAGTTATCAATTTGTCAGCAAGCAGACGAAAGTATCAGAAATGATGATTCGCAAGTCAGAGCAACTTGCAGAGGAAGGAAAGACCCCGTTGCTTTTCACTCGTGATGGTAGCCTGATTGGAATCATTGCCGTAGCTGACGTAATCAAGGGAGATAGTCCACAGGCAGTTCGAGAAATGCAAAACATGGGAATTCGTGTTGTCATGTTAACGGGGGATAATGAGCGTACTGCTAAAGCCATAGGGGCGCAGGCTGGTGTGGACGAAGTTATTGCAGGTGTTCTTCCGGATGGGAAGGAGAGTGTAATCCGTAGATTAAAAGAAAATGGAAAGGTTGCGATGGTTGGTGATGGAATTAATGATGCTCCGGCATTAACCAGAGCAGATATTGGTATCGCCATTGGTGCGGGGGCGGATGTTGCCATTGATGCTGCTGATATAGTTCTGATGAAAAGCCGTTTAAGTGATGTTCCAGCAGCAATTCGATTAAGTAGAGCTACACTTAAAAATATTCAACAAAATCTGTTTTGGGCATTTTCTTACAACGTAATTGGTATTCCACTTGCAGCAGGAGTGTTTCTCTCGTTTATAGGATGGGAATTGAATCCGATGTTTGGTGCGGCAGCAATGAGTATTTCTAGTTTTCTTGTTGTCACAAATGCATTAAAACTGAATTTATTTAAAATTCATGATGCAAGAAAAGATAAAAAAATGAAACAGAAAAAGGTGGAAAATAAATCCATTGGACTGGAAAAGATATTAAACATCGAAGGAATGACTTGTGGACACTGCGAAGCACGTGTGAAAAAGGTTCTGGAAAGTGTACCAGGTGTTAGTCTGGCGGTTGTCAGTCATGAGAGCAAAACGGCAGTCGTGACGCTAAGCCAAGAAGTTTCTAGCGAACTTTTGAAAAAAGTTGTTGAAAATGAAAATTATGAAGTATTGGATATTTCTAAAAAGTAAGTAAATATAGTCGGTATAGGTGTTGTGTGGTTGGAAGTTTTGTATATAAGTATGAAAAGGTATTTGCGTTGCAAAACGGGCAATATTGTGGTATAATTCCCGAAATATTTTGCGCTATGAGAAAGAAGTGTTTTTATGACTACAGAGAAAATTGTATTGGTCGTTGATGATGAAGCGATGATTCGAGAATCCGTTTCTGCTTATATCACACAGCAGGGGTATCAAGTGCTTACGGCAGAAGATGGAAAAGAGGCTTTAGAGATTTTTCAAAAAAAACCGATTGCATTCATAATTTTGGATTTAATGTTGCCGGGAATGTCTGGGGAGGAGGTTTGCCAAATTGTCAGAAAGCAGTCAAGAGTTCCGATTATTATGCTTACAGCCAAAATTCAAGAAGAAGATGTATTAAATGGTTTGGACATCGGGGCAGATGATTACGTAATGAAGCCGTTTAGTATAAAGCAGTTATATGCCCGTATGGAAGCGATTTTGCGACGCACTACGGATGACTTAAAACCGTTGGCACAAAAATTTTCTTGGAATAACGATGATTTACAGATAGATTTTGAGCATAATGAAGTTAGGAAACAGGGAGAGCTATTAAACCTTACACCGAGTGAATGGAAAATCCTTTCGGCACTGATTAAATATCCGAAAAAAGTTTTTTCGAGAGAAAATTTGATTGAGCTTGTGTTTGGACCTGATTTTGATGGGTATGATCGTGTTATTGATACTCATGTCAAAAATTTGCGCAAGAAAGTGGAATTAGATCCGAGAAAGCCTATCTATATAAAAACTGTTCATGGGTTAGGATATAAATTTGGAGGTGATAAGGATTGAAACAGTACAAGTTGCGTACCGTTTTGGCCATTCGTTTTGCACTGCTTATACTGGTGGCAATTTCATTAGTTAGTATTATTTCCAATGTTTTAATTAATCGTCAGTTTGAATCTTATGTAGAAAAACAGCAAAAAATAGAGGCAGATGATTTGGCAAAAAGTCTGGAAACTCAATATCACATAGGTAAGAATGGGTGGAATCTAGATTATGTGCATGGCATAGGTATGGCAGCATTGGACGATGGTTTTATTATTAAGTTATACGATAAAGATGAGAATATCCTATGGGATGCAGAGAACCATGATATGAGATTGTGTCATGAGGTGATGGAGAGTATTGCCGTTCGTATGCAAAACAAGCGTCCCGATATGGAAGGTAGTTTTCAGGTACATCGATATGATCTCATGCAAACAGGAGAGATTGTTGGATATTTAGACATATCTTATTATAGCCCATACTACATGGATGAAACTGATTTTCAATTTATGTCTGCCTTGAATCGTATTCTTATTGCAATTGGTGGTGTGTCATTGGTTGGAGCAATGTCTATGGGGATACTTTTGTCGAACAAGATTGTAAAACCTATTTCGGAAACAGTGGGTATTATTCAACAAATTTCAATGGGGGATTACAATACAAGATTTCAGGGTAATATTACAACAAAAGAATTATATGAACTGGCACATGCTGTGAACCATATGGCTGAATCTTTAGAAGAACAAGAAAACCTTCGAAAGCGATTAACATCTGATGTTGCACATGAACTTCGAACTCCTGTAGCAAATATAGCTTCTTATATGGAAATGATGATGGATGGAGTTTTGGAACCGACACCAGAACGTCTTGAAACTTGCTATCGTGAATGGCAGCGTATTTCTGACTTGATTTCTGATTTGGAGCGGTTACGTCAGATGGAAAGTGAACATCTAGTGCTTCAGAAAACAGAAGTCAATCTCAGGGAATTGTCTGAAATGGTAATGAAAAATTTTGAGAGCAGACTTAGGCAAAAGCAAATAGAGGGTCAAGTTGTTGGGGATGAATCACTGATTTTGGTAGATCGAGGACGTATGCAACAGGTTATGAGTAACCTTGTTTCTAATGCAATCAAGTATTCCGATGGTAAAGGTATGGTTCGTATAGTCATTAAAGATACGAAAAAGAATAGTATTATTTATGTTGAGGATAGTGGAATTGGTATCTCAACACAGGATTTAAATCGGATTTTTGAGAGGTTCTATCGGACGGATAGGTCTAGAAATCGAAAAACAGGAGGAGCTGGCATCGGGCTGACCATTGTAAAAACAATCGTGCAGGCACATAGAGGAACAATCACAGTGGAAAGTGAGGAAGGAAAAGGGAGCAGATTTATTGTAATGTTGCCAAAAGGAAACTCCTTGCAATAGAGAATTAGTATATATTTAAGCAAAAGCTGACGGGATTATTTTCCCCGTCAGCTTTTTGCGGTTAAATTAAACTGGAAAATATTTTAAGTGGTTTTCAAGTTTGACAATTCTATCTACCACTTGATTGATAAAAAATCCAATGGCATTAATATCCACATAAAAACCACAAAAATCTTCTATATATTATGCATAGCAAATTAAAGGAGGAGTTATTTGGATGAATGATAGCAATAAAAAAATTCGATTAAACATTGATGGTATGACCTGTGTGAACTGTCAGAATAAAATTGAGAAAACATTAAATTACACAGATGGTATTAGTAATGTAAATGTAAGCTATAATCAAGGTACAGCCGACATTGTTTATGATGAGGGAAAAATTTCAAAAAAAGAAATTATTACTGTGATTGAAGGATTAGAATATACAGTTATTTCTCAGAAAAAGGCTATAGGAGGGAATATTACAGACGTTGTCTGTAAGTTGTTGGTGATTGTTTCACTTTATGTTATGCTTCAGTCAATGGGAATTTTAAATGTGCTGGTGCCAAGTGAACTAGCCGATACTAGAATGGGTTACGGCATGCTCTTTGTGATAGGATTGATTACATCTGTTCACTGTATTGCTATGTGTGGAGGAATAAATCTTTCTCAATGTATTCCACATCAAGGAAAAGTTGATAACCCTAGAAAACTGGACATTTTCCTTCCGGCATTAAGCTATAATTTAGGTAGAGTTGTGTCTTATACTGTAGTTGGTTTTGTTTTTGGACTAGTTGGCTTTTTGATTGGAGGTGGAACACAAGTTCAGATTTCAATCTTCCTACAAGGAATTTTGAAAATGATTGCCGGTTTGTTTATGGTAATTATGGGGATCAATATGCTTGGGATTTTTCCTTGGATGCGTAAATTCACAATCCGTACGCCTCGCTTCCTTGCCCGTAAAGTGGGGCAACAAAAAGCAAAAGCAACTAAGCCGTTCTTTGTAGGTGTACTCAATGGATTCATGCCTTGTGGACCATTGCAATCTATGTGGATAGTGGCTTTGGCAGCTGCAAATCCGTTTTCCGGTGCATTATCCATGTTCCTGTTTAGTTTGGGAACAGTACCACTAATGCTTGGATTTGGAACCATTATTTCGGCACTTGGCAAGCGATTTACGGATAAAGTTATGGCAGTTGGAGCTGTTTTGGTCGTTGTTCTTGGGTTGGCAATGATTTCTCAGGGTGGCTCATTGGGTGGATGGCTTCCTCCTGATTTACTTTTGGTTCTGTTGATTGCCTTTTGTATTGCGGGTGTGTTATTGAGTATATCTGTTGAAAAAAAGGTTATAAAAAATATGATAAAAGTTGCATCTTTGGCTATTGTACTTGCTTCGTATGTTTTATGGAATTTGCAGGGAAAATTAGTTGAGAATAATTCGGCTGAGAACACAAAGGTAGAGGTTGTTGATGGAGTACAGGTCGTAAATAGTACATTATTGCCTGGACGGTATCCTAATATTACAGTTCAAGCTGGAGTACCTGTAAAGTGGGTGATTGATGCACCTGCGGGAAGTATCAATGGATGCAACAACAGAATGTTTATTCAGGACTATGGAATTGAGCATACATTCCAAGAGGGAAAAAATGTCATTGAGTTTACACCTACGAATACAGGTACCGTTCGCTATAGTTGCTGGATGGGGATGCTTCGAGGAAATATATTTGTGACAGATGGTACAGAAAGTACGAATTTGGAATCGGGTAGAGATGTCAGTGTTCCAATACCTGCCGAATATACGATTCCAACAGAAACCATGGCTATTGCATCTAAAACAAAAGATGAACGAGGAAATGAGGTTCAAAAAGTGAATATCCAGTTAACAGATAATGGTTTTTCTCCGGCGATTGTTGTAGTACAACGGGATATGACCATGCAATGGAATATTGAAAATAAGTTAACTAATGTTGAAGAAGGGATGGAACTATTAGCACCATATTATTCCACACAATTAATGTTGAATCCTGGTTTGAATCAGTTATCAGTTTATCCAATGGAGAACTTTGATATATCTACCAGCGATAACCGTTTTTATGCGTATGTCAAGGTGGTCGATGACTTGTCTGTTGTGGATGAGGAGGCAATCAAGGAAGAAGTTTTGAAGTTTAAGCCGATGATTTATCCACCGGAGGTCTTCAAAAATTCTGGAATGTCTTGTCATAGTTAAAAGAAACATTATAAAAGTGACATTATCATAAGTTAATAACAACATTTACATGGAAAACTTGACAAATAAATTGCGTGTGTGTACAATGGATGTGTGAATTCAATTAAATAGAATACTAACGAAGAAGAGGAGTATTAAGAGCCTATCGTTTGCAGAGAGTTGTCGTTTGGTGTAAGACAATAACGTAATCTCCCAACTCGCCTCAGAGTTCTTTTGCTGAAATATATTTGATAAAGGTTATATTAAGTAATATAGGCAGAAGCGGGACTTCCCGTTATAGAAGAAATGAGTGCATTTTGCGAAAGCAGAATGAATAAGAGTGGTAACGCGGATAAACCTTTTCGTCTCTTTTTTAGAGATGAGAAGGTTTTTTTATAATGTTAATAGGAGGAAAAGAATATGGCAACACCTTATAATCACAAGGCGATTGAAAAAAAATGGCGTAAAAACTGGGAAGAAAATCCAGTGAACGTTAAATCGGATGAAAATGGAAAAAGAGAGAAGTATTATTGCTTAGATATGTTCCCATATCCTTCTGGGAATGGTCTTCATGTAGGACATTGGAGAGGGTATGTGATTTCAGATGCATGGAGTCGTTACAAATTATTACAGGGACATTATATTGTACATCCAATGGGATGGGATGCATTTGGTCTTCCAGCAGAAAACTATGCAATTAAAATGGGAGTACATCCATCTATTTCAACAGAAGAAAATATTAAAAACTTTAAAAAACAGTTGAATGAAATTTCTGCATTGTATGATTGGGATATGGAAGTGAATACAACAGATCCAGCATTTTACAAATGGACACAATGGATTTTTGTGAAAATGTTTAAAGAAGGATTAGCGTATGAAAAAGAATTTCCAATCAATTGGTGTCCATCATGTAAAACAGGATTGGCAAATGAAGAAGTTGTAAATGGAAAATGTGAACGTTGTGGAACAGAAGTAACAAAGAAAAATCTTCGTCAATGGATGCTTCGTATCACAAAATATGCAGATAGATTATTAAATGATCTTGATAAATTGGATTGGCCAGAAAAAGTTAAAAAAATGCAGGCAGAATGGATTGGAAAGTCTTATGGTGCAGAGGTTGATTTTAAAGTAGATGGAAAAGATGAAAAAATCACAGTTTACACAACAAGACCAGATACATTACATGGTGCTACATTTATGGTACTTGCACCAGAACATGCCTTAGCAAAAGAATTGGCTACAGACGAAACAAGAGAAGCAGTTGAAAAATATATTTTAGATTCTTCGATGAAATCAAATGTAGATAGACTGCAAGACAAAGAAAAAACAGGTGTATTTACAGGTTCTTATGCAATCAATCCAATTAATGGAGCAAAGACACCAATTTGGTTATCTGATTATGTATTAGCAGATTATGGAACAGGTGCAATTATGTGTGTTCCTGCTCATGATGATCGTGACTTTGAATTTGCTACAAAATTCAATATTCCGATTATTCAAGTAATTGCTAAAGATGGAAAAGAAATTGAAAATATGACAGAAGCTTATACAGATGCTGTAGGAACAATGATTAATTCTGGTGAATGGAATGGAATGGAATCAGCAGTGTTGAAAAAAGAAGCTCCTCATATGATTGAAGAAAAAGGAATCGGTAAAGCAACAGTTAACTTTAAATTACGTGACTGGGTATTTTCTCGTCAACGTTATTGGGGAGAGCCAATTCCAATTATTCATTGTGAAGATTGCGGTGCTGTACCTGTTCCAGAGGATCAACTTCCTCTTACTTTACCAGAAGTGGATTCTTATGAACCAACAGGTACAGGAGAATCTCCACTTGCAGGAATTGAAAGTTGGGTAAATACAACTTGCCCAGTGTGTGGTAAACCAGCAAAACGTGAAACGAATACAATGCCTCAGTGGGCAGGGTCTTCCTGGTATTTTCTTCGTTATGTGGATAACCACAACACAGAAGAACTTGTATCAAAAGAAAAAGCAGATGAAATGTTACCGGTAGATATGTATATTGGTGGAGTAGAACATGCAGTTCTTCACTTATTATATTCACGTTTTTACACAAAATTCTTATATGATATTGGTGCAGTTGATTTTGATGAACCATTCAAAAAATTGTTTAATCAAGGAATGATTACAGGTAAAAATGGAACTAAGATGAGTAAATCAAAAGGAAATGTTGTATCACCGGATGATTTAGTAAGAGATTATGGTTGCGACGCTCTTAGAATGTATGAATTATTTGTAGGTCCTCCTGAATTAGATGCTGAATGGGATGATAAAGGAATTGATGGAGTATATCGTTTCTTAAATCGTGTATGGAATCTTGTTATGGACAGTAAAGAAGCTGATGTAAAAGCAACAAAAGAAATGATTAAGATTCGTAATAAAATGGTATATGATATTACAACACGTTTAGAAAGTTTTAGTTTAAACACAGTTGTTTCTGGATTTATGGAATATAATAATAAACTTATTGATATTGCAAAAAAAGAAGGTGGAGTAGACACGGAAACGCTAGGAGTATTTGCAATATTACTTGCTCCTTTTGCTCCTCATATGGCAGAAGAATTATGGGAAGAATTAGGAAATACAGGAAGTGTATTCCATGCAGGTTGGCCAACATATGATGAAGAAGCAATGAAAGATGATGAAATCGAAGTTGCTGTGCAGATTAATGGAAAAACAAGAGCAGTTGTAACAATTCCTGCAGAAATTTCTAAAGAAGATGCAATTGCGACAGGAAAAGAGGCAGTTGCAGATAAATTAACTGGAACAATTGTAAAAGAAATTTATGTTCCGGGAAGAATTATCAATATCGTACAGAAATAATTTGGGGAAAAATTTCATAAAAATGACGCAGATAATAGAATTATTGTTTGCGTCATTTTTGCTTTTATGGGGGAATTGTAAAAAAGGAAAAGAGGCATGTGATTTGTTGTTGACGTAGGTGTTTTTAAGAGATATATTAAACACAAAGAAAGTGGTTGAGCTATAAATTCAAAAGAGAAAGGAGGAAGAAAAAAGAACGCTTTCTAATATGGATTTGGATACACATGGGGATTATTTTTAGTATAAATCATGTACAGTAAGTGCATTGATATGATGGGAGAGTGAATAATTATGAGAGCGAGAAAAAAATTTCTTGTTTGGCTTTGTATAGTATCTATTATTTTAATGAGTGGGTGTACGCCGAAAAAAGAAGTAAAGAGTCAAGAGACGAGTAAAGAAACTAAACAAGACATAAAAAAGGATTATTATATTTCGTTTACAGTTACAAAAGAAGAGAATAATGAGTTCAACACATATAATTATATATATGATTTTGAAACAGATAAAGTGGAGTTAAAAGATAGGGTACCATATACTTCACAATATCCTCTTACGGCATATTCTTATTCTGAGAACGCACTGTATTATACACATCGAAGAGATGGCGAAAGATCCGATGAAGTATATAGAAAAGATCTTACTACAGGAAAAACAGAATGTTTAACAGATACAATATTTGCGGTGAATTATATTTTTCCGTTTAAAGATAAGATATATATTGCAGCTGTGGAAAAGAAAACAAGAGCAGTTGGATTATTTAAGTATCAAAATAAAAAACTACAAAGATTACTTGAAGATAAAGATGCTTTTGTATGGCAAGTGAACTACAATCCAGATTTAGATCAAATAGTTTTTAATACATATTCTGACGACGAGGCTGCAAGACGTGCAGAGAAAAATGAAGAAGATAAAGAAATTATGGGGATGAATAGTATTTATATAGCCGATGTGAAAAAAGATTCTGTAAAAAAAATTTCTGAATCGGAAGAAGGATATATGACAGGAATTATATTAGATTCTGCTGAAAATATCTATTATCAATTAGGTGGATATAAACAGTTAAAAAACGGAAAAGGAATAGAAAGCCTTAAGTTTGATGAACTGAATATAGATAAAGTTATTTATATGAATCAAGCAGAAATATATTATATTTCTGAAAAAGGGGAACTAGTAAAGTACAATTTCGAAAATGGTAAAAAGAAAGTGCTATATACTGTGGAAGAAGAATTATTGTCTGAAATTAACAATGCTGTTATGTTAAAAAAATGATTGAAATTTAAAATTGTTAAGATAAGTTTTTGAAAAATAGAGTGTGTAGGAATGCACACTCTATTTTTTGTGTTACTCGTGAACGGTATAATATTTTAATCCTAAAATACTTTGTCTTATGCAGATCCTTTTTCGATCACCAATGGAAGTTCTATAATATTCCTTACTTGAAACAGAAAAACTTTTATTCTTTCCATTCCAGTTTCCATATAAACAATAATCTCCAGTTTTTGATGAAGTACTACGCTTATTTGTAATTACAATTATTTTATGTGTTGGTTGTTCAAACGTTAGTAAATAATTTAGTGGAAATGCCATTGAAAAAGAAATAGCAAATACCATAAAAACAACTGAAATTTTACGTCCTAACCTTTGTGGAACTGGGATGCGAGTTGATTTAATGATATACGGTATTACAAGTATGAAGGCGATACCAAGCGTTGTCAGCATAAATTGATTACCAATATAATTATATATCTTGGTAGTACTAACACATAAGATAAGTGCGATTGATGCTCCGATAAAAGGCATTTGAAATGCTTGTTCTTCTCCTTTTTTACTATTGGTTTCAATGTATATATAAGGATAATGTTTAATGTATATTGCGTATGATATTAAGATGATAATAATTAAAATAATAAACATCTTTTTTCCACCTAATAAAAAAGCTACTAAATTCAATAATGTTAATCCCCAACTAACTAGTTTTAATGTTCTTTTTGTCTTTTCTATCTCTACACTGGTCTTTTTCTTAGACATATTTAAAAGAGTCTTATTTTCTGTAACAATTGCCTTGTAAAAATTTTTCTCAATCATATTTAATGCTTTTACATATTTCGATACATCTTTATTTTTTTCTATCATTTTAGCAAAATCTAGAGTCTTAATATTTTTTTCATCTAGTGTTTTAAATAATAAGTTAAAATTAGTGAATGTTTCATCCAAAGTGATTAATCGATTATATTGTTGGTCAATTAAAGCCATTTGAATTTTGTTATTTAATGGAATCAAAAGTAAGCAATGAATATCTTGATATTTAATTTGTTGTTTCTTTTTAATGATATGACACAATGTCAATTGATCTTCTTCAAGAATTATTCGTTGTTTTTTGTATGCAACAATTAATACAATTCCCAATACAATAAATGGAATAAAAAACAAAGATGCAACAAGGTTGTCTAATAAACCGAGAAAAATAGACATTAGTGAAAAAAAGATAATGTCTACAATACCAATAATTTTTACAATCTTTTTACTTTTTATGATTTTTTCATCCATAAATACACCACCTTAATTATGATTATTTTTAATATTATAGCATCGTAAAATAATCAAAACAATAGGCAATACCATTGTAAGCTGACTTGCATTTTTTATAGAAAATTTATGGTATAATAAGATGAAATATGATATTCTGACTAAAATAAAAATGGCACAGAAAATTTTGAAAAGTAGAAAGAAGTTGGAGGCGATAAATGATGAATAAAAAGAAACGTGCAGAGATAATTTCCTTTTTTGTAGTATTATTAGGTTGTGTTTTAATGTATATTTTCTTTATGCAAAGAAATGGGTATACATTAACTTTTCCAAAAGTAGATGGACTAGAAAGTATATCTTTAGAAATGGGAAGTGTAACAAAAGAAATTACAGATGAGAAGACAATGAAAGAATTTATTTTAAAATTAATTGGAGACGGAAGGTCGACGAAACAAGAAAGCGTGAATGATTCTCCAGGTGTTAAGAAATATACAAAGGTAGAGTTGAATTTTAAGGAAGAGGGTTCTTCAGTCGTTTATTTTTATGAAGAAAAAGGTAAATGCTATCTAGAACAGCCTTATAATGGGGTGTATAAAATTAGCCAAGACGAATACAAAAGTTTGGAAAAATATCTCAACGAATAAGCTCGAGTTTAAGGGAAAATAAACATCTTGACATTACATTTTTGTGTGATAAAATAATGAATAGATTTATATTCATAAAGAAAAGGTAATGAATGTGTTAGTAGAGAACCGTTTTCTATCAGAGAGAGGAAATCATTGGCTGAAAATTTCCTTAAGTTCAGGCGGCAATTGAATTTCCCACAGGAACTGCAGTTTTGAAGAAGATATTTGTGTAGGAACTGACGTATTTGCACGTTACGCAAACCGAGAGTCTGCTTATAGCAGAAATTAGGGTGGTACCGCGATTAACCTCGTCCCTTTAGGGACGGGGATTTTTTATTGCAAGAAAATATATTTTATGAAATGAAAGTGTTTATGAAAGGAGATAAAAGAATGAAAGAAAAGTTACAAAGCATTCAAGAAGAAGCTATTCAGCAAATTCAAGCTTCTGAAGCACCAGAAAAATTAAATGAGGTAAGAGTAAAGTTTTTAGGGAAAAAAGGTGAATTAACTGCCATTTTAAAAGGAATGAAAGATGTTGCACCTGAAGATAGAGCAAAAGTAGGACAGTTAGTAAATGAAACAAGAGCAACAATTGAATCTCTTTTAGAAGAAAGAAAAGCTAAGATGGAAAAAGAGATTTTAGAAAGAAAGTTAAAAGAAGAAGTAATTGATGTTACTCTTCCAGCAAAGAAAAATACAGTTGGACATCGTCATCCAAATACAATCGCTTTAGAAGAAGTGGAAAGGATATTTGTTGGTATGGGATATGAAGTTGTAGAGGGTCCCGAAGTAGAATACGATGAATATAACTTTGAAAAATTAAATATTCCAGCAGATCATCCTGCTAAAGATGAACAAGACACTTTCTATATCAATAAGGATATTGTACTTCGTACACAAACTTCACCAGTACAAGCTCGTGTTATGGAACAAGGAAAATTACCTATTCGTATGATTGCACCAGGTAGAGTTTTCCGTTCAGATGAAGTGGATGCAACTCATTCACCATCTTTCCATCAGATTGAGGGACTTGTCATTGATAAAAATATTTCTTTTGCAGATTTAAAAGGTACTTTGGAAGTATTTGCAAAAGAATTATTTGGACCAGAAACAAAAACAAAATTCAGACCACATCATTTCCCATTTACAGAGCCAAGTGCTGAAGTAGATGTTACTTGTTTTAAATGTGGTGGAAAAGGTTGCCGTTTTTGTAAAGGTTCAGGATGGATTGAAATTTTAGGCTGTGGCATGGTGCATCCACATGTATTAGAAATGTGTGGAATTGATCCAGAAGAATATAATGGCTTTGCGTTTGGTGTAGGGCTAGAGCGTATTGCATTGCTTAAATATGAAATAGATGATATGAGACTATTATATGAAAATGACATTCGCTTTTTAAAACAATTCTAATAGTGAAAATTTGATGATTAAACTATATTTTTCAATGAAAGAAAGGAAGAAAAGAAAATGAATACATCATTATCATGGGTGAAAGCATATGTGCCAGAACTTGATGTGACAGCACAGGAATATACAGATGCGATGACACTTTCAGGAACAAAGGTAGAAGGATATGAGGTGTTAGATGCGGATTTAGAAAAAATTGTAATTGGACAGATTGAGAAAATCGAAAAGCATCCTGATGCAGATAAATTAGTGGTATGTCAGGTAAATGTAGGAGAAGAAACGGTTCAAATCGTAACAGGAGCTAAGAATGTTTTTGAGGGAGCAAAAATCCCAGTTGTTTTGGATGGCGGACGTGTTGCAGGTGGACACGATGGTAAAAAAACTCAAGGCGGTGTCAAAATAAAAAAAGGAAAGCTTCGTGGTGTGGAAAGTTTTGGTATGATGTGTTCTATTGAAGAACTTGGTTCTACAGTAGAAATGTACCCAGAAGCAGCTGAAGACGGTATCTATATTTTTGAAGAGGATGCCGTTGTAGGAAGTAGTGCTATTGAAGCATTAGGAAGAAATGACGTTGTATTTGAATATGAAGTAACTTCAAATCGTGTAGATTGTTTTAGTGTGATAGGAATTGCCAGAGAAGTGGCTGCTACATTCCGTAAGGAATTTTGTCCTCCAGTTGTAAAAGAAACAGGAAATTCTGAAAATGTAAATGATTATGTAAAAGTAACTGTGGAAAATGCAGAATTGTGTCCACGTTATTGTGCAAGAATGGTGAAAAATGTAAAAATTGCCCCATCTCCAAAATGGATGCAAAGAAGACTTGCTTCTGTAGGAATTCGTCCGATTAACAATTTGGTGGATATTACAAATTATGTAATGGAAGAATTTGGTCAGCCAATGCATGCTTATGATATGTCGACGATTGCAGGAAATGAAATTGTAGTAAAAACAGCAGAAAATGGAGAAAAATTTACCACATTAGATGGACAGGAAAGAGAAGTTGACGAATCTGTATTGATGATTTGCGATAGTGAAAAAGCTGTTGGAATTGCAGGAATCATGGGTGGAGAAAATTCTATGATCACGGAAAATGTAGATACAGTTTTACTAGAATCAGCTTGCTTTGACGGAACAAATATTCGTAAATCAAGTAAAAAAGTTGGACTTCGTACAGATGCTTCAAGTAAATTTGAAAAAGGATTGGATCCAAACAATGCAAAAGCGGCAATTGATAGAGCGTGTCAGTTGATTGAAGAATTAGGAGCAGGTGAAGTTGTAGGTGGAATGGTAGATGTTTATGGAAAGGTGAAAGAACCTGTAAGAGTACCATTCGATGCTGGAAAAATCAATGTAATGTTAGGTACAGATATTTCAGAAGAACAAATGTTAGATTATTTTGCAAAAATCGGATTAGAATATGATGCAGAAACAAAAGAAGTAATTGCACCAACATTTAGACATGATTTGTTTAGACTGGCAGATTTAGCAGAAGAGGTAGCAAGATTTTATGGATATGATAATATTCCAACAACACTTCCAAGAGGAGAAGCTACAACAGGAAAATTATCATTTAAACTTCGTATTGAAGAAGTAGCAAGAAATATTGCGGAATTTTGTGGATTTAGTCAAGGAATGACATATTCTTTTGAAAGTCCAAAAGTGTTTGATAAGTTATTACTTCCAACGGATTCAAAGTTAAGAGAAGCAGTGGAAATTATGAATCCGTTAGGTGAAGATTATAGTATTATGCGAACAGTGTCTTTGAACGGAATGTTGACTTCATTGGCGACTAATTATAATAGAAGAAACAAAGACGTACGTTTATATGAATTAGGAAATATATATCTTCCAAAACAACTTCCAGTAACAGAATTACCTGAAGAACGTATGCAGTTTACACTTGGTATGTATGGAGAAGGTGATTTCTTTACGATGAAAGGTGTTGTAGAAGAATTCTTTGAAAAAATTGGTTTGCATGAAAAAGAGACTTATGATCCAAACGCAGAAAAGCCGTTCTTACATCCAGGACGTCAAGCGAATATTATTTATGGTGGAAAAGTGATTGGTTATCTTGGAGAGGTTCATCCACAAGTAGCAGACACATATGGTATCGGAACGAGAGCATATATTGCGGTGTTAGATATGCCTGAAATTGTGGAATTTGCTACATTTGATAGAAAATATGAAGGGATTGCAAAATATCCAGCAGTAACTCGTGACATCAGTATGGTTGTTCCAAAAGAAATTTTGGTAGGACAGATTGAAGATGTAATTGAGAAAAAAGGTGGAGAATATTTGGAAAGTTATCAATTATTTGATATTTATGAAGGCTCGCAAATCAAAGAGGGATTCAAGTCAGTTGCTTATTCAATTGTATTCCGTGCAAAAGATAAAACTTTGGAAGAAACAGATGTTGCAACAGCAATGAAACGAATTTTAAAAGCTTTAGAGGAAATGGGAATTGAATTACGACAATAAAATTGGAACGCTTGCACAAAAAATGTGCAAGCGTTTTGTGATATTTATCCAAAAAGTAAGATGTGATTGAAAAAAAATGGAAAATATAGTATAATTTAGGCAAAATCAAATGGGTTGTAACTATTGAATTAGGCAAGACCAAGACCAAGATATTTAAATTTTTTCGTCAGGTGGATAAAAGGATTTGAAGTGTTTTTGGTCTCTTTTTTTTAGAAAAAAATTACCGAAAAAATAGTTGATTCAGGAAAGGAAAGGTTATGAAAAAGATTTTAAAACGTATCTTAACAGGCGTGCTTGCTGTTGCAATGGTACTCACTATGGTGCCAATTTCAACACCAACAGTACAAGCAGCAGAAGATAAGACGGCTTATGAAATTTATCCAAATCCACATGATTTGTCTTATCAAGAAGGCGAATTCGTTATTCGTCAAGATGTAAACGTCGTTTTTGAAAAAGCGATTGATTCTGTTACACAGAAAAGAATGAATGAAGTATTAGCTTCAAAGAACAAAAAAGTGACTACTTCACAACAAAAAGTAGAGGGAAAAACAAACATTTTAGTGGGTACATATAACTCAAAAGAATATGTAGATACTTATGTAAAAGAACACTATAATGTTGATGCAAGTTTATTCCAGAAATTTGGGGGACATTTTGTTGCTTCGAATAATGGAGAAATTGTTGTATTAGGACGTGATACAGATGCAGCATTTTATGGTATTACTTCTTTAAAACATATCTTTAATCAGATGGATGGTTCAACAATCCGTAACTTTACAATTAAAGATTATGCAGATACAAATATTCGTGGATTTATCGAAGGATACTATGGAATTCCATGGTCAAATGCAGACAGAATGTCTTTAATGAAATTCGGTGGAGAATTTAAGATGACTTCTTATATCTTTGCACCAAAAGATGATCCTTATCATAAAAATTTATGGCGTGATCCATATCCAGCACAAGAAATTGCAGAAATCAAAAAAATGGTACAAGTAGGAAATGAAGCAAAATGTCGATTTGTATGGACTGCGCATCCGTTTATGGGTGGATTTAATGCAAATCAAGCAGATGCTGAAATTCAGAAGTTATTAAAGAAATTTGATCAATTGTATGATGCAGGAGTACGTCAGTTTGGTGTCCTTGGAGACGATGTTGGAAAATTAGATAAAGCAATTGTAGTCAAAATGATGAACGCTGTATCAGATTGGGCAAAGAAAAAAGGTGATGTATATGATACAGTATTCTGTCCTGCAGGATATAATCATGCATGGCAAGGAGATTATTCAGAATTAAATATGTATGATAAAGATTTCCCTGCTGATGTTAAGATTTTCTGGACTGGTGAAGCTGTATGTCAGCCAGTGGAACAGAAAACATTAGAACACTTTAGAAAACACAATCTTCCATCAGGACAGAAAGAAAGAAGAAGTCCTTTATTCTGGTTAAACTGGCCTGTAAATGATATTAATGGCGAACGTTTGATGATGGGAAAAGGAAGTCTTTTACGTACAGAGGTAAATCCAGCGGATTTAGCAGGTGTTGTAACAAACCCTATGCAAGAAGCAGAAGCTTCTAAAGTAGCAATT
>JARICA010000022.1 GCA_029264305.1 Faecalimonas sp.
GAAAATTACTCTTTTCTTGTTGAGCAATTATAATCGAAACAGAAAGCTCATCCTAAATAGATATAACAATCTCAAAGACAACAATGGGGCAGGATTTTAAAATCCCACCCCAACTATTTACTTAGAGCCCTTCATTATACTACATGGAATACACTTTTTCCTTTAGTTTGTCAACAACTCCAAAATTTATGTTGCCTCTTATAATCTTCCCTCAAGTTTATTTCTATATCAATTTTACAGCATCATCGAAATATACTGAATAATCTTCGGAATATTTAATATTAAGATTGTTAATATCGCTGGTAATCCAATTAAAATTGGTCTTATGTAAAATTTCCCAAATTTTCTCTTTTCTTCTTGTCGTATTTCCTCTTGTAATTGTATGCATTCCGGATCCCACCAAGTACTTTTATGGAATACCTCCGAACCAATACAACATAATGCAAAAAGAATCAATATTCCTTCATAATATTTAAGATATATTTCTCCACCTAAAACAATAATTAGAATTACCACAAGCGGACATATCATATACCATGCCATAATTTTTGCAATATATTTTAAAACACTCTTATCATCACACTTAGCTTTATCAATTGTTCTACACTCAACTCTCTTTCCCTTTTTATTCCTTGTAAGTTGACATTCATCACATTCATTTAAATGTTGTTCAACATATTGTTTACTCTCTTCACCCAAAACATCTTCAATATACAATGGCAATAAATCTTGTACTAATTTACACTCTTGTTTTTTCATTATTAGTATCATTCCTTTCTCGTAATTTATATTCTAATGACTTTTTAGATAATTGGCAACTCGTATTCAAAATTTCTATTTTCCTTATAAGACTACCTACATATAAAATAGAATCGTAATAGAAAGAGATTGCAAACACATCTTTTTGCGGTTGTCTTTGCAGAATTTTTCTTTGCTTTAAGTGAGTTTCATAATTATCTACTGTATATTATATATAATATAACAAACCAATTATATTTTAAACATTTTTCTGAAAATCATGACTCCCCGTCCAACGGGTGGTTTGCTCTAGGGCTATAAGCCCTTGTTACTAGGCCAGCGTCTCAAGGCGTTGGCTTTCTCTTTCGGCTATGGGAATTCTGTTTACACAGCCTTCCCACAACTCCGTTCAAGCCATATTGCTCTTGACTCGTCGCTACCCCTTAAGGGGTATTGTTACTACTTGGCATTACCCCTTAAAAGGGTCTTCATATTCTTTTACACTTAATTTATCCATTGCAATATCATGCTTTTCCTGTTCTTGGATATATTTTTTTATTGTTGCCTCATTTAATCCGACTGTACTAACATAATATCCCTCCGCCCAGAAATGACGATTTCCAAATTTACACTTTAAATTTGCGTGTTTATCAAATATCATAAGTGCACTTTTACCTTTTAGATATCCCATAAATGAAGATACGCTTATCCTCGGTGGAATACTTACTAACATATGAATATGATCTGGCATCAGATGGCCTTCAATTATTTCAACACCTTTATAACTTCACAATTGTTTTATAATATCTCTGATGTCCGCTTTATATTGATTATAAATTACTTTTCGTCTATACTTTGGTGTGAAGACGATATGATATTTGCACATCCATTTTGTATGTGCGAGTGAATATTCTTTCTTCGCCATAAATTACCTTTCCTTTCTACAATATAGCCTGAACAACTTTATTGTACACGGAAAGGTAATTTTTTTGTATAACAATCGACGCGCACCCGCATAGCGGGTGGATTATTGTTTCGCCCATCTCCATTTTTCGGATCAACGAAAAACTCCAATGGGCAAAACAGACTAAAGTCCATATAAAAAAATGCCATCTTCATCAGATAGCATTCTCAAAAATAAAAAGCGGGTGATGGGAATCGAACCCACGTATCTAGCTTGGAAGGCTAGTGTTCTACCATTGAACTACACCCGCAAAATCGGGGTGACAGGATTCGAACCTGCGACCTCCTGGTCCCAAACCAGGCGCTCTAGCCAAGCTGAGCCACACCCCGCTATATATTATTTGTTTCAAGCAGGATTTATAATATCATTTCCAAGAGAAAAATGCAAGTGTTTTTTTAATTTTTTTCAATCATTTTTTTCACTCGTCTAAATTGTCGATTAAATTCCATCATTCCAATCTTATAAGAAAACTTTTGTGTACAATTTATACTCTCCTTTTCTTCTTTTCCTAACATAGTTGTATCCTTTTTCTTTAGTTGAAATATCTTCTTGATAGGACGGTATTGCTGATCAAATTCAATACTAACTCCTGATAATTCATAAGAATCTCCTATTACCATAGTAGACATTGTATATAATTCTTTTTCAAACCATTCCAACTGTTTTTTATCTGCAACCTTAATATGGTAATTACTATCTTTCACTTCTTTTACAGTTAAATTCAATCGGCTAATAGAGGATAGATATGATTTTGCGTATAACTCTGGGTACATTTCTCCATCTGCCTTATAGGTTTCCACTCCTTCTTCCCCAAAGCTTACACCAATTGTATTTTTTGCTCTATATTTCGGAAGTCCCCACTTCACTCCTTTTGGAATAACAGCTTTTTCATCTTGTAACGCAAATAATACTATAGATTGGTGATAGTTCTCACCCAACTCTATTTTAACATACTCTTCCTTCTTAAAAATATCATTTATTTTTTCCGAATCTACTCTGTCCTTCTGACAGGCTATTGTAAAAAATGATATGCCAAGTACCATACCTAACATTACTATTTTTTTCATATTTTCTCCTTTATTTCAAATAATCTTTTGGGGATTTATACTTTTCTTTATATTCTATTCTTGTTGGACTTTTCCATATTTTCTTCAAACTCTTTTTTAAATCATTTTCTAAATATGTCTTCTTCCTTTTGTCTGCAGGTGTTGCTGGGAAAACATCTAGTCTATAATGGGCGTCATCATAATCTGCAGGTGCATAATTAAAGGATTCGCTATTAACCACCTTCTTTTTTTGTGATTTTTCCATATTTTCATACGATGTTACTTTGCTTTGCACTTGGTTATTGCCCGTTTTCATCAAAACATCCCACTCTGTTACAAAACTACCTGTTTCCACATCTACAATAAATTCGGACAATTTATTTGGCGTCAATATTTTATCATATTTTTGTTTTTTAAATTCCTCTTTCTTTTCTTTTTTATTATGATGTCTTGAAGGTTCATCATAATACAACTTCATATTGAAATTTTGGGCATAAGCTTTTAACCGTTCATAATCCGTTTTTCCTTCATAATACCCTCGTACATACGCAATATTATGTTCATCTATGTACATTCTAAATTGGTGTATCATTTCATTATCTAAACTTTTTTTCATATATGCTTTTCTGACACATTTCGCATATTCTTCTAAAAAAACGGAGTGTGGTGCCATTTCTGGTGCAAACCTATCCCCCTCACCAAATTGAAGCATTCCGTTTTCATCCAAATACCCTCCCATTTGTTCAATAACAAGCAATACCTTTTTCTTTGGGGAAATTTTACTTTCTTCAAACATATATGTATATACATCTGAGCCCACACAATGAGCAGATGCATAAATTTGTTCAATTTCTTGCAAATACTCTTCTTCTGTAACACTTTCAACTTCATATCCATTCGATCCAAATAGATTGAATTTTGTATCTACTGCTTCCAAATATGCAAATACTGCATTTTTATCCCAACAATATTTCTCCTTTAGTTCCTTTCCTTGATAAAGAAGACATTGCATAAGATATTTATTTCTTGTCCGTAAAATATTAGGTAACTCTGTTATATAATCTTCTATCGTAATCTCTTTTTCTGGCACAACATAACTCATTTTTTCTTCAACTGCCAACATTTTATTTTCCATTTCTTCTTCTGAAATATACTTATATTGCTGTGTCATTTCCTGTTCTAAATATTCCACTTGTGCTTCTGTTAAAACTGTTGATTGAAAATGAAATTGAATTTGTACTGGTCTGTATTTTTCATCAAACAAAATATCTACAGAATCCATATCTACTTCGTCACTATTTAATACCTCTGCAAAAATTAACAGTTCGGAAAAATATTCTACTTCTTGCGCTTCCTCTATATGAACATAAAAATTTTCCTCTTCAATTTTTTCTTTTGTAATCTCTAAAGCTAAAAATGGTTCAAAGAAAAATTCTATATCAAGCATAGAGGATACAAATCGGAAATTGTCATACTTTTCACTCCCCCTATATTTTCCGTAATAAATTTTTGCTTTTTCGCCATCTCGCAAAATCATCTGTTTTTGTTCGTCAAATGGTTGTATAAATGTTTTTTTATTCGGAAGATCATAAAAAATCTTTTGTCCTAAATAACATTTTCCCAAAGAAACTTCTATATATTTTTCATTTTGCAAAACATTTTCATACACTTTAGGGACAGTTTCGGTTGCCCAAACTGTCCCTGTTTTTCCTGTACACAATATACAGATCATGCAAATTCCTGCTATAATACTCTTTTTAGCATTCATTTAATTACGCCTCAATCTCTCCATCAAACCCTAAATCATCTAGAATTTCCATAGCTGTTTTTACACAATGTTCACAACCATCAATTTGAACATTCTTGTCCGACAAATTCACCTTGTACTCTAACCCAGCTTTACTCATCGCTTTTGAAATTCTTTCTACACATTTCTCACAATGCATTCCTTCTACCTTAATTACTGTCATATCCTTTTCCTCCTATTATTTCATTAATTTTTGAATAATTTCACACAATTCGTCAATTGCTTCTTCTCTTCCTTCTTGAATATCATGCACTACACAAGAGTGAATATGGGAAGCTAAAAGTTTTTTATTAAAACTATTCAATGCAGACTGTATAGCTGAAACTTGTGTCAAAATATCTACGCAATATCGTTCCTCTTCCACCATTTTACGTATTCCTCTCACTTGTCCCTCAATCCTGCTTAACCTATTGAGTAAATCTTTATACTCTTTTGCTTCTCTATGCTTTGTTCTATCACAGCAATTGTTTTCCATTAATTTTTCTCCCTCTGTAAAACACTACAATTTCAATCTACGAAGTCTCAACGCATTCCCAACAACTGATACAGAACTAAGCGACATAGCAAGACCAGCAAAAATCGGATTCAACAATGTACCATTAATTAAATACAATGCGCCTGCTGCAAGCGGAAGGCCACAAGCGTTATAGAAAAATGCCCAAAACAAATTTTGCTTAATATTTCGAATTGTTTCCTTGCTTAAACGGATCGCTTTATAAACATCTTGCAAATCTGATTTCATCAAAACAATATCACTTGAATCTAAAGCAATATCGCTTCCACTTCCAATCGCCATACCCACATCCGCTTGTACAAGAGCTGGAGCATCGTTAATTCCATCTCCTACCATCATGACACGTTTTCCTTCTTTTTGCAACTCTTCCACAACACTTACTTTATCTTGTGGAAGAACTTCTGATACAACTTTATCTACTCCTACCTTTTCTCCAATATAATCAGCAGTCAAACGATTATCTCCTGTAAGCATGTAGACTGTGATTCCTAAACTTTGTAATTCTGCAATAGCTTCTTTACTTGTAGATTTAATCGGATCAGCTACACTAATGATTCCTATAATTATTCCATCAGCAATAACAAACATTGGTGTCTGCCCTTTTTTTGCCATTTTCTGTGCTTCTATTTCATTGTCACCAAGATCGATTTCCAATTCTTCACAAAGTTTTTTATTTCCAATATAGTATTTCACTCCATCGAGAATTGCTTCTATTCCTTTTCCTGTAATGCTGTTGAAAGCTTCTGGATTTTTCAATTGTAAACCTTTTTCTTTGGCTTCCTCCACGATGGCCTGCCCAAGCGGATGCTCTGAATGTTGCTCACAAGAAGCTGCTATTTGTAATAATTCTTCATCTGCTTTATCTCCAAAAACATCCATCACTTTTGGTTTTCCTTCTGTAATTGTTCCTGTTTTATCCAAAACAACTGTATCTATCTTATGAGTCGTTTCCAAGGCTTCTCCACTCTTAATCAAAATTCCGTGATTTGCTCCAAGTCCCGTTCCCACCATAATCGCAGTAGGTGTAGCAAGACCTAACGCACATGGACAAGCAATAACTAACACTGAAACAAAAATAGTTAATACAAAAGCTAAATCATGCCCTAAAATTGCCCAAATAATTGCTGAAACTACAGCAATTGCCATTACAGTCGGCACAAAGTATCCTGCTACAATATCTGCCAATTTAGAAATAGGTGCTTTCTTTCCTTGAGCTTCTTCCATTAGTTTAACGATTTTGGCAAGAGTTGTTTCTTCTCCTACACGAGTTACTTCTACTTGAATTGCCCCTTGATAGTTTATGCTACCACCAATCACAGTCATTCCTTTTTCTTTTTCTACAGGGATACTTTCTCCAGTTAACATAGACTCATCTACTGTCGTATTTCCTTCAACAATAACACCATCTAAGGCAATTTTATTCCCTGGTTTTACCAAAATCAATTCACCCGTTTTAATTTCCTCTACAGGCACTTCTACTTGATTTCCATTTCTTAAAACTATTGCTTTATCTGGAGCCAATTCCATTAATTTTCGTATTGCCTCTGACGTTTTTCCTTTACTTCTACCTTCCATGTATTTTCCAACCATAACAAGCGTAACAACAATCGCCGCTGATTCGTAATACAAATTGTGCACACTAGAAACATTCTGTGGAATTCGAATTGTCATAACAAGACTATACAAAAAAGCACTTCCTGTTCCTATTGCAACAAGAGAGTCCATGTTCGGATTTCCTTTGAATAAACTTTTAAAACCGACAAGATAAAATTTTCTTCCATTAAAAAGAATAATAACTGTTAGAATCAACTGGGCCAGCGCAAAATTCAATGGATTTTCTGCCATATCAAGCCATTTAGGTAGTGGCAAAGTTATCGGAATCATATGTCCCATGGAAATATAAAGCAACGGAATCGCTAAAATCACATTTGTAATCAAACGATGTTTTGTTTGTCTAATATTTTCTTGTAATTCTTCTTTTTCATGTCGTTTTTCTTCCTTGCTCTTTTCCACGTCTAATTCCGCACCAAAACCTGCTTTCTCTACTTTTGTGATAATAGCATCTCGTGTCACCATCGTATCATCATAAGTAATTGTCATTTTTCCTGTAGTTAAATTCACATTACTTTCCTGAACACCGTCCATTTTTCTAGTCACTCGTTCTACCGCACTACTGCAGGCTGCACAACTCATTCCACTAATTGTATATTTTTCTGTCCTCACCTTTTCACATCCTTTCAATACCCCTATGGGGTATCTTCATATTATCACTATATGTTCATTCCGTCAAGATATAATCCCGAAAAACAGACCTCATTTTATGAGAAAAAAATTTATGAAGTATAATGAATCTCAAAAAGTAACTTTTAACTACATAAAAATGTTGCCCAGCATATGCTGAGCAACATAAAATTTTTATCTTTTTAATTGTCTCCTTGATCAGTAGCACGCCAATTTTCATATCGTCTACTCATTTTTTCATTACCTATTGTCTTTTCCCTAAAACAATTGTAACCGTTTCTTCTTTATATGTTCCCTTATCTGCAGGTACTTGCAAGGTTACTTTTACTTTCTCTCCAATTCTATAATATTGAAGTTGTTCTTGTAAAACTTGCATTGTATCAATTCCCACACCTTCAAATCCTGTGATAATACTTCCTTTAATAACCCCTACTCTATCTGCTCCTCCACCTTTAATTACTTCTGAAACATAGACACCTTTTGCCATATTGTACATTTTAGCGCTTTCTTCTGTTACATCAAATCCTGTAATTCCTAAATATCCTCTTTGTGCCTCTGGTACTTTCGTTCTTGTCTCTTTATTCATTAAATTTTCCAATAACCCTCTAATATCAGAAAGTGGTATAGCATATCCAATTCCTTCTACAGCCTCAGCATTAATCTTCACTGTATTAATTCCAATTACTTCTCCATTTGCATTCAACAATGCGCCACCACTATTACCAGGATTAATTGCTGCATCTGTTTGAATTAGTTTCCCTTTAAATCCTTCCAATTCTCTTTCTGTCGCACTAATAATTCCTGTTGTAACAGACTGTCCATATCCCAATGCATTTCCTATAGCAATTGCAGGTTCTCCAACGTTTAATTTAGAAGAATCGCCTACTGCTGCAATAGAAATTTTCTCTAATGTCTCACTTTTAATTTTATTTAACGGAACAGCAACAACAGCAACATCTCTACTAGCATCCGTTCCTTTCACAACCCCTTCCACACTTTCATTGTCAATAAATGAAACCGTAAGGCTTGTGCTATTTTCAATCACATGATTATTGGTTACAACTAATAACTCTGCATCATTCTTGCCAATAATAATTCCAGAACCACTACTTTGACTTTCTTGCTTTTGAGTACCACCAAAGAAACTTTGTACTTCTTGTACACTCATATTTGTAATAGATACAACCGAAGGCATTGCCTCTTTTACAATCTCTGTAACATCTGATGTTACCGTCTTAGTTGATCCATTTATCTTTGTTGTATTCACCTGCGTTGTTTCACGAGGTACCACACGATGTCTTCCAAGTAATCTATCCACAACAAAGTTACTTGCTTGGTATGTTCCACTTGCCACTACACCAAATAAAACAGCAAGACCTACACAAGCAGCCACTTTCATCCAACCTTTATTTTTGCTTTTCTTCTTCGCTTTTGGTTGTGTAGGTGGTACAGTAGTTCTTGGTGGAACATTTCCTCCCATCTGATAATTTTCTCCAATATGTGATTCTTGTTTCAAATTGGCACTCTTTTTATTTTCTTTTATAGTTTCTTGCATCGGTTCAGTAGATGATGTAGTTCTCTCTTCTTCCTGAGGTTCTTGCAAAACAAAATTTACCTCTTCCTTTGTTCTTTCCTGTATTTCTTCATTTTCATCTCCTAATTTATAATCATTGTCCATATCTTTCCGACTCCTTCCTTTTCTTCTCTATGGATATTATTGTAAAAAGAATTTGTGTTTAAACTGTGTTTATTCATTAAAATTTTTTTGAATTATTCACTATTTTGGAAAATGAAAAAGGGCGTACATAGTAAAACGACCACACAAATGTGTGATCGTTTCTATGCTTTATTTTAGATATGTTCCCCCTCTACTTAACAGAGACATATCACTTACGCTTCAATTTTTTCATTAATCCAAATCAACAAAGTTTATATCAAAGTCATCTTCATCATCATCATCAAAATCAAAATCTTCAAAATCATCCAAATCGTCAAATTCTTCTTCAAAATCATCTTCATCTAAATCTTCTGAATCAAAATCGTCTTCCTTTGTAAATCTCTCTTCAAAATCGTCTTCGAAGAAATCATTTTCTTCCTGATCATCTTCTTCTACAATTGTATCCTCAAGTTCATTTTCTTCAATAAAAGAAGCCTCTTCTTCATCTTCTTCATTACTTAATTCTTTTTCGTCAATATCATATTCTTCATATAAATCATCTAACTCCAAATTACGATGGCGAAGTTTTACTGACAACACAATAATAATGATAATTAATAATAAAATTCCTAATCCTGTACATAAAATTATCATAGAAAGATTTCCTATAATAAAATTATTTAATTTACTCACTTTAGAAGAATCTTGATTTACAGCACCAATTTGTTGTGTAATATATTTTTGATAAGAACCTTGATTTGCATCATACTGATAAAATCCTTTTTCTCCATGACTGTCCATAGCATATACAAGATAAAACCCTTCGTGCTTTTTATCTTGCCAAGCTGGAAATTCATGATTGTTTACAGTCAATTTTACTTTTCGATAACCTTCTGGCACTTTCACTTCTTTACTTTTTTCCAACAAAACAATTGAGGTAGATGGTGATACCGTTACTTGTACATAAGGAGAAAATGTTGCATCATCCTCATTATATAAGAAGAAATCCCCTTTTCCTTCTGCATCAACCAAATATCCCAAAGTAATACTTCCATTTTCTTGGCGTACAAATTTTCGTTCTCCACCATCGTATGGTAATTTTGTTTCTACAAATCCTACCGGAATACTTGTAGGTGCAAATTCTTCTGAAAACTTATAAGATTTATCGCCAATTGTGATACCATTTTGATTTGTTTCTTCTTTATTGTCTCCTGCTGGCTGTTCTGGTTCTGCTGGGGGTGTTGTTCCCTCTGCAATCTGAATTGTTGAAGTTCCATTTTCACACTCAACTTTCTCTCCACCAGTTACTGTTCCAGTAGAATCTGTTACTTCGATTTTAGCTGTACCTACTTTTAATGCTTGAAATTTCATTGTAAAACGAATCTTGTTACTTCCATCGCCTTTTCCCGAGAACTTCAATACACCATCTGATTCTTTTGTTACGCCATTTCCTTCTTTAAAAGAGAGTAATGAAGGGTCATACTTCAACGTAGCATTAAAAGTTTCTAGCGAACCGCTCCCAGCTCTCAATGCACAAGCTACCTCTACAGTCTCTCCCGTCTTTGTCTGCAAATCAGTAAACGATACTATTCCTGATGCAGCATAACTCATCACTGAATACATCGGAACAGTTAAGCAAAATGCTAGCATAAATGCCGCTATTTTCTTCATTATCTTCATGTACTTTTCCTCCACTAATATAGTTATCCTTGTATTATATAGTATTGTTAAAGTGCTTACTCCAACAAACATCATATTGTCTATAATACACTTTTTTCATAAAAATGTCTACTTTTTTTCTTCTCCTGCTACACCGTGTTTACTTTTTGAAATATCTGCTTTGGGATCATTTAGTTTATCCCTTGTAATCCCTGTAATCATTTCAATTTTTTTCTCTATAGATTTAACTGTATCCGAAACTTCTTTCTTCTCCTCTTTTGGATATAAGAATTTCTGTAATTCCTCTACATTTTCTGTTACTCCAACAGGAATAATAACACTTCCAACTTTATCTACTCTTCCATTCATAGCTTCCATAGGAAAACCTGTTGTTTCCGTTAATTGATAATCAAAAGCACCTTTCGCTAAACTTATTATATCCGACAAAGAGAAATTTGTAGAAATTTTAGGAAACACTTTATTTATAATCTTATTTATTGTTTTTATCTTCATTGTTTTCGCTTTTTCTACAACTTTAGTAATAACTTTCTGTTGACGCTCTGCACGTTTATAATCACCACCTACATTTTTACGAATTCTTGCATAAGTCACAGCTTGTACTCCATCTAACTTCAACGTTCCACCGTGTGTCAAATGTGTTGCTTTCTTTTCAGCAACTGTACCTGTCTCATCAATGTAATTATTCACTTCTTTTGCTTCTTGGTCTGTCACTTCTAATTCTATTCCTCCAAGCAAATCAATCACATCTGCCAAAGCTTTAAAATCAACTGTCACATAATTTTGAATATCCAAATCGAAATTTTTATTCAATACATTAATGGCATCTTTAGGTCCTCCTGCAAAATATGCATAATTTACCTTTTGAACTTTTCCATTCACCTGCTCTGTTAATGTATCTCTATAAACAGATGCTAAACGTACTTCTTTTGTATCATGATGAATCGATGCTAAAATAATTGTATCTGTATGCGCACCTTTCTCTAAATCTCCATTTCTCGAATCTCCACCAAACAACGCTACCGTCATATACCCCTCTTGTTTTACTCCTTTGTTTGATCGAATATCCTCTTTACTAAAAGTTACTGTCTGAAACTTATCATAAGTTGCCATAACATATGCTGCTCCACACAGTACTAATAAAATGAGAATTTCTGAGACTAAAAAAATCACTCTTTTGATTTTTCGTCTTTTTCTTTTCCTTTGTTTTGCCCGTCGTTGTAATTCTCTTGCTTTTTCATTTTCTGACATAACTTCGCTCCCCTTTTTATTTTTATGTTTCCCTGATAGCACAAAAAGATTGTGTTAAACACAATCTTTTTTATTATTTTTTAGTTAGTCTGAATTTGCGGTTGCGCTTCCACATTTTGTTCTGGTTTCGCAACACTTCCATTCATTTTTTTATCACTTGGACTTTGCCACTGTGTTTCTGGATCAGCCACTCTTTCTCCAACTTTTCTCTCTATTTTTCTACTAATAGATTTTACTTTTGATGAAGGTTCGTAATTTTCTTCTCCATATAAGAATTTATGTAACTCTGTTACATTATCCTTTAATGTAACAGGAATAACTATACTTCCTAAACCTGGCAATGTATCTGTTGTTTTATCTGTTGGAAATCCGATATTATCTCCCAGAGTATATTTGTTGAAAGATTTTGCATAATTTAAAATCTCTGTTGCAGAAAGACTAGTCTTTATTTTTGGCAATACCGTATCAATAATTTTATTAATTGTAGCCAAATCTGCTCTTAACGCTTTCTCTACCATCTTTTCAATAACATATCTTTGACGTTCTGCTCTTTTAAAATCTCCACCTTTTGTTGAACGTATTCTTGCATATGTAGTTGCTTGTACACCATCTAATGTTTGTAATCCTGCTTTTGTTACTGGATTCGCTTTCTTTCCTGCAACCTGAGCAGTCTCACCTAAAAATTTATTCAAATACGGTAATTCGACTTCATTAACTTCGATTTCTACGCCTCCAAGTAAATCAATCACATCTGAAATAGCCGCAAAATCAACTGTTATATAGTCCTTAATCTCAAGATCCAAATTCATATTAAGCATATCAATTGCTTGTTTTGCACCACCTTGACTATATGCTCCGTTACATTTATTTAATGTTCCTTCTGATAAATCTAAAATAGTATCTCTATACACAGACACCATTTTCACTTCTCTTGTTTTATTATTTAAACTAGCTACAATAATGCAATCTGTCCTCGTTCCTACATCATCTCCAGCCGCTCTCGAATCACTGCCTAAAAGTGCAAAATTAGTAAATCCTTCCCCTACATAATCTGCTAAATCGTTTACAACAATATCTTGTTTAGGAATTTTCACCGTATTTAATTTATTTAATTTTGCTGATACATATACAACCCCTGTTGCAATAAGACAAATCATTACCCCCAAAAAGCAAATAGCTATTCTTTTTCCTATACTCAATTTAAGGAACCAATTTTTTTGTCTTTTTCTTCTTCGTCTACTTCTTGCAACTCTCTTTTCCTTTGGACTTAACGATCCATTCTTTGCCATATATTTACCTCTTTTTTCTTATGTTTAGATATACGTCAGATATTATACACTATCTGGAAGGTGATTACAACTTAAAGTATCCAATAAATTAATTTTATCTAAAAACAGGACAAGATTTCAATATCTTGTCCCATTAAAATAACAGTTTTATATCTTATTTTTAGAATAAAATTCATATACCTCTTTTTTTGTATTTATTCCATAGTTTTGTGGAAGATTGGCTAATTGCAAATCTTTCCCTTCAAATTTTCCATTTATAAAAAATTCTACATTTGCAAATTTTTCATACCAACTTAAGACTTCATCAATAATTGGTGTTCTGACATTTGCAATTTTTCCAAAAGATTTTATGATACAAAGCCCAAATAAAAAGTCTTCTTTAAAATATCTTGACTTTTTATCTGGTATATATCCATCTTCGACTTTTTGCATCGGTGAAACAATTCCTTTAAATGCCTGTATACTTCGAATTTTTTCTGTCATTTTTTCCACTGTGTTAGATTCATAATGTTCTTTCAAAGATTTAACTTCTCGCAAGTCCAATTCATCATACGAATCACAAATTCTTTGTAATTCCTCATCTAACCCAATCATAACTCGTGAACTTTCGTCTGTCCATTCCTCATAAAACAAACTGTTTCTGTCATAAATCATACCATCTTGGTATTCTTTAAACATTGCATATAATCGGCTCGTATGAAGAATGGGGTTAGAAGGTGTCAACGTAACACACATATAATTTTCCAAAGATCTACAAGGCATATTAAGTAAATCCGAAATTATTTCACAAACCGCTTCTGATTTTTCCGATGGAATAGTCCCTATTTGGATTTCTTTTTTTCTACTAGTTACATAAACTTCTTTCCCATACTCATGAATTCGTGCAATACTATGCACTCTTTGAAAGCCAAAAAGTGTGCACCCCTTATTTAACAATTCTTTACAACAAAATTCGCAACCACCACTTCCTGGTATAAACCCTAAAAAAGTTCCTTTTTTAATATGAGAAATAATATCTTTTGACATTTCTTTAAAAATATTCGATGGCAAAGTTGATAAAATCATGTCTGCCTCTTCCAAAATTTTTAAATCATTTGAGATTGAATCAATTTCACTTTCAATTACTTCATTATTTTCTACATCTGTAATTCTAATTATTTTTTCCCATCGTTCTGGTCTCCCAGTATATAAATTTACTGTATGCACCTTTTTTGCGGCAATATCAGCTAATAGCACTGTACCAATATTGCCTCCACCTAAAATACATATATTCATATATTACCTCAATACTTCTTTAATTGCTCCAACCAATTTCAAGTTTTCTTCCGGTCTTTTTACTGCAACCCTAATATAAGATTTTCCTGAAAATCCATTTTTAGATGATAAGTCCTTTATCAATATATTATATTCATTCAATAAAATTTCCGTTAACTCTCTACTTGTCATTTGTCCTGTAAGTTCACACATCAAATAGTTTGCCTGAGATGGTATCACTCTTAAATATTCAATCTGATTTAACATCTCTTCATATTCTCTACGAACTTGTTTGAATTTATCCAACGCTTCTTCATAATTTGATTTATACTTTTCAAATATTTGCATATAAAATTCCGCAAATGAATTAATATTCCAAATAGCAACATCTTTCTTCATATCAGCAATAAGTTGTAAATCATTCGTTGCTAAAATACCTAATCTTAATCCTGGAACTCCGAAAGATTTAGAAATACTTTTTACTACAATCAAATTATTGTATTCTGTTATAATTTCTTCTTCTAATAATGTAGAACTTTCTTCTGTCTCCGCAAAATCTACGAAAGATTCATCTACAACGAATTTAATATTTTTCTTTTGAGCCCACTCTGCAACCCTTAATACATCCTGTTTTTGAATATAATTTCCTGAAGGGTTATCTGGATTAATTAATACAAGAATTTGAATATCCTTATCTTCATAGAAATTCATCAAATCATCAGCAGAATATCTGAAATCTTTGCTTTCAATCCAATATGGTACAATATCCTCTTCATTTTTACGATGAGGATACTCTTCAAATGTAGGATAAATCATTCCCACTTTTCCTTCAAGATTTTCCATTAAAGATTTAATTAATTCTGCAGCACCATTTCCAACACAAACCTGTTCTTTATGTAGTCCATAGTATTTTGCTCCCAAAAGACTATTAACCTCCATTCCCGAAGGATAATCACATAATAATCTTTCAAAATTTGCTTTAATTTCATCCATAAGTTTTTGATTAGGATAAAATGGATTTACTAAATAACAGAAATCAATCAACTGAGGATATCTCCAATATCCACCAAATCTTCTGTTAAATTTATTTAATTTTTCCTCTTTTGTAGCAAAAATAGACTCTGCAATATTCAAATCTTGTACATCATCAATTTCATACCATGATTCATGTCCTAAACGTTCTGCCTTAATTTCTGGCTTATCTAACAAGGTAATTACTTTTAAAACTTGTTCATAGTATTCATTATTTCCTAAAGCTTTGCTATATGCTTCCAAGAATGGAACATAATGGCTATTAGAAAATTCTTTACTAAACTTATAGATATTAACTGTCTTATAATAATTCGGAATATCTTCAAAAACAAAGTCTTTCTTTCCTAAAAAGTTTTTAATATTATCCTCTTCATCTAATGTAACTACAGTTCCATCCATCCAACTTTCAAACTTTGCAACTAATGCAAGACTTGGATAGGGATTGTCTAATAACCGTTGCAATATTGAATCTTCAAAAATCAAATCTGATTCTAACAATAATGTATCATCCTGTACCAAATAATCCTTTGCCATATATAATGAATAAATATTATTTGTTTTATAATAAATATCATTATCTACATATTCGATTGGTGTAGATATGTTCAAACTTCCGATGTATTCCATCAATTTTTTTCCTTCATATCCTACCACTACTACTATTCGGTTCAACTTTAGTGCATCTAATTGTGATAACATTCGTTCAATCATTGTTACCCCGTTTACTTCAACCATACACTTTGTCGCATTACTTGTTAGCTCTTTTAAACGTTTTCCCATTCCTGCTGCTAAAATAATCGCTTGCATCTTATCTTCCTTTCTCTTATCCTTACAACTAAATTTGATGAATAAATAATCCACTTCTTAATTTAGGTTCAAACCATGTTGATTTAGGTGGCATAAGAAGTCCTGCATCAGATACAGCAAAAAGCTCTTGCATAGAAGTAGGATACATTGAAAATGCTACACCATCTTTTGTTTGCTCTTCTAACGCCTTTAATCCTCGGATTCCTCCAATAAATTTTATTCTTTTATCTGTTTTAGGATCTTTTATATTCAACAATGGCTCTAATACTTTGTTTTGTAAAATAGATACGTCCAAAGATTCAACTGGATTTTCTGATATTTCACCTGCAAAAGTAAGAGAATACCAATTATCTCCTAAAAACATGCCCATTTCACCTTTTTTCTTAGGTGCATATGTTTCTTTTCCCTGAATAGAAATAGAAAAGTCTTTTTTTAATGCCTCTAAAAATGTTTCTTCTGTATATCCATTCAAATCTTCTACTACTCGATTATAATCCATAACCATAAGTTCTTCGTCAGGAAAAAGTACAGATAAGAAATAGTTAAATTCTTCATTCCCTGTATAATTAGGATTTTCATTTCTTCGTTTCAATCCAACTTTTACCGCTGACGCCGCTCTA
This sequence comes from Faecalimonas sp., assembly GCA_029264305.1. Taxonomy (GTDB): domain Bacteria; phylum Bacillota; class Clostridia; order Lachnospirales; family Lachnospiraceae; genus Faecalimonas. The sequence continues at coordinate 16,898 of JARICA010000022.1, forward strand.
TGATGACCATCCGCTATGTAAATATGTGGTATTTCAGCAAAAAGCTGTGATACTTTCTCTACTTCCTCTATTGTACTAATTTTCCAAACACGATGTGAAATTCCATCTTCAGCAACAAAATCGTACAAAGGTTCCTCTCTTTTCTTTTCTGAAACAATATTATTTATCTCCTTATTTGAACGATAAGTAAGGAAAATAGGACCTGTCTGTGCATTACAAGTATCTACATGATGAATACGATCTTGTTCTTTGTCTTCTCTTGTATTCTCGTGTTTCATGATAATGTTATTCATATAATCATCTACAGAAGCACAAGCTACAATTCCTGTCTGTGATCTCCCATTCATAATCAATTCATATACATAAAAACATTGTTCTTCATCTTTTACAAATTCTCCAGCATCCAACATTTCCATTAATGTATCATGTGCTTTTTGATATACTTCCTCGCTATACATATCAAAATCGTCATCAAATTGCGTTTCTGCTCTATCTATTTTCAAAAATGATTTCGGATTTTTTTCTACTACCTGTTTAGCTTCTTCCCGGTTATATACATCATATGGAAGTGCCGCAATCTCTTTCGCCAAAGCTTTGTTTGGACGAACGCTACAAAAAGGTTTAATATTTGCCATAACAAAATCTCCTTACACATTTTTATTATTATAATTTTTACTATTATAACATTTTTTATATTTCTCTACAAGAAATGTATTGCTTATTATTATCTTTTCCATAATAAACTATTTTTCAAGATATCCATATTTTCCCTGAACAATATCTCTTTTTGGTTTCCAGTCTGGTTGTGGAACTCTCCAGTCCTTTCCATATACTTCCTCCAAAAAGTCTTCTGCATTTTCTGGCACAGAAAACGCACCTTTAGATGTCTCAATTTTCTTTAGTCCTTCGATTTTCTTTGTTATATGACGTGCTACTTCAAAGACACCTTCTTCATACCGTTCTGTTTCTTGTCTAAAGTAGACATATGAAACTTGATGATTATCATCAAATTGTTCATACATAAAAAAATCAACACTTAACTTTCCATATATATATGTCTGTTCTGTTATTTTCCCCTCCATAGTAAATTGATGCTTTTTACTCATTCCTATTTGTTTCAATGCTTCTTCTAACTTGTCCCACGAAAAGTTATCATCATAAATTATTCCCATATCTATATCATTGTCATGTCCCATAAACTGCCCTTCTCGTATAATTCCTAGAAGTGTTCCGTATGTTATAAAATATTGAAAACCACTTTTTTCTAAGTTTTCATTAATTTTTTTTAAATAATCATATCCTAATTTACGTAATCCTTTCTTTTTTCTCTTCTCAACAATAAACCAGTATATTCTTTCATAATATCTATATACTCCCATCATATATTGTCTGAGAAATTTTCCAATATATCTTTTAATTTTCCCCATTATTTTCACCTTTCTGAAATTCTTTTCTATTTTTTAACACAATTACCAAGCGATATAAAACTTCTACAAAAACCGCAACAGATGTTAACCATGCTAGTGTTACTGCATTTAATTTTCCTGCGACAAGAAATAAACTTAAATTAATAGCATGTATTCCAGCACTAACATAAATTGAAATATTTGCATGTTTTGATTTACCCATGGCTCCTAAAGTTGGAAATCCTAAAATATAATCTGGCAATGTTAGTATCGCTATCGGCAACATTGCTCTCAAAATTTTACCCGTTCCTTCAAATCCCTTTCCAAAAATCAGTGTGCAAAAAGGTTCTGCCCAAATTGCTATAATTAAAACTCCTCCACATATAATCGGCATACTTATACTTAGTATTTTTTTTACTAATTTAAAATCTTTATTCTTAATCATATATGGATACATACTATCTGATATTGGAGCTAATGCTGATTGTCCTGTTGTAATTAATTTATTTGCCGCCGTATACAATCCAACCGTCCCACCTATAGGATCTATGTATCCCAATATAACTGTGTTCGTTGCAGTATATAATGTTGAAGCTATTCTTGATAAAAAGAATTGACTCGATTTCTTCAAATATTTCCATACCGTTTGTCTAGTCGTATTTACTAAACATATTTTGTATCGCAATTTCAAATCAACCCATGACCATGTCACTGCACAAAATTCCCCAATAGTCAAAATAATAGGCACACATAAATAATCTTCTGGTTTTTTTAAAAACACAAAGATTAAAGCTGTAAATAAGGCTTTTACAAACACTGTTCTATATGTTACCATGGACATATCTTCTAATCCCCTATATAAGTAATCTGGCAAAAATGAAGAAACTATAGCCTGTGCCAAAAATAACATATATAGTGTTTTATCTTTTTCATATTGTGTGAATATACTACAAACAACATATAATCCTATAACTGAAAGTATTGAAAAAATAACTTTCAATACTATTATAGAACTGAAAATTTCACATATTTTTTTCTTGTCATCTTTATTCTTTGCAACTTCTTCTGTTCCTGATAAAAGAAATCCAAAATCCAAAAATAATTGAAAATACATCATAAGTGCTGTCGCAAGTCCTATTTTACCATAAATTTCTTTTCCCATAATTCTTGTTTGATATGGGACAGTTATAAAACTGAAAAAATATGTTGAAAATCTTAGCAAATACAACATTAATGTATTTTTCATTAAAGTTTTTTTTCTACTATGCATCTTTTTCCCTCTTATTTTCTAATTTTATAATATACTTATCTTAATTTTGAATATTATATATCTACACTTTCAAAACTGTTTCTCATTATAGCATTAAACTTGTTTTAATTCAACTTATATATCTTATTCAAAATGGAGTTGGATTTAAAATAATCCTCCCTATTATCGACCTAAACCTCATAATAAAAGGGGATTCCAAGAATCCCCAAAACTGTTAACCCAGATTCACAATAAACTTTTTTCTAGGCCTTAATTTACTTTATAATATATGGAAAATCTGCTTTAAGAATCTTACCAGATGAATCCAAAACGTCGATATGTATTCTATAATTTCCCTTTTTCTCAGGTTTCCACTTCACATTAGGAGCAGTAGAAAAGTTTCTTAAAGTTCCCCATTCTTTCCAATTGTCCTTTTCCCATACATACTTATATTGTAATCCTGATTTATTCCCCTTTATCTCTGTTGTGATTTCGATTATTTTTCCAAGTTCTTGCGGACTTTTTATAGAAGTCTTAAACCCTTTTATTTCCCATTTCTGTATATTCACTTTGATTTCTACATATTTTTTTTGTATTTTTCCAGTAACATCATCTATTACATCTACATGGATTTTGTAATTTCCAGGTTTATTTGCCGTCCATTTTACTTGATTTTCATTTGATGGTCCCTGAAGAACTCCCCATTCTTCCCAATCATTTCTCTCCCACACATATTTATACTGCACATCAATACTTTCACCATTAATTTGCGGCATAATTATAACACTATCCCCTACTTCTATAGGTGATGTTTTATCTGTTTTAATTGAGGTCAACTTCCACTTTTCTTCAATTTTATAATCCAACGCTTCCTTAATTGTCTTTCCTGAAGTATCTAAAACATCTACATGGATTTTATATTTTCCTTCCTTTTCAGGTTTCCACTTTACATTTGGAATAGTAGAAAAGTTTCTTAAAACTCCCCATTCTTTCCAATCGTCTTTTTCCCATACATACTTATATTGTAATCCAGATTTATTTCCCTTTATCTCTGTTGTGATTTCGATTGTTTTTCCAAGTTTCTGTGGACTTTTTATAGAAGTCTCAAACCCTTTTATTCCCCATTGCTGTGGATTCACTTTAATTTCTACATATTTTTTTGCTATTTTCCCGCTAACACTATCTATCACATCTACATGAATTTTATATTTTCCTGGCTTACTTGCCGTCCATTTTGCTTGATTTTCATTTGATGGTCCTTGAAGAACTCCCCATTCTTCCCAATCATTTCTCTCCCATACATATTTATACTGTAATTTAGTATTTTCGTTTTTAATTCGAGGAATAATTGTAAGGATATCTCCTACTTCTATAGGCGATGTTTTATCTATTGATATTTGCTCTAATTCCCAATCTCTATTTATAATTTGATAGTTTAATTCTGATTTTTTCACATATCCTTTTTCATCCATAATATCAACATGAATTTTATATTTTCCTGGACTTTGTGGTTTCCAAACAGTACTTTTTTTCGAAGAAAACTCTCGCAAAACTCCCCATTCTTCCCAATCATTTCTCTCCCATACATATTTATACTGTAATTTAGAAATATTCCCTTCACAAATAGTCTCTATATTAATCATGGTATTCACTGGCTGTGGAGATTGCAAATTTGCAATTATTTTGGAAAACCTCCAATCTTTTATCTCATATTCTTTTGAAAAGGAAAGAATTCTACCACTACTATCTTTCACATCAACTATCAATGTATATAATCCACCTGAAGTCGGTTTCCAATTCACATTTTGATTTTGTGAAAAGCCACGTAAAATCCCCCATTCTGCCCAATCATTCTTCTGCCAAACATATTTATACTCTAATCCAGATACTTCTCCTGATATTATCGGTGTTATTATTATATTAGAATTAAATAATTGTGGTGATGGTACGTCAAACACAATATCTTCTATGTTCCAACTTTCTGTATTTTCTTTTCCCCTTGAAATAACTTGAACATAATCAGAACTAATATAAGCATACATGTTCTCAAAATTATATTTCCCACTAAATTTATCAACAGCTGTTCTATTAGTATTTAACACTGCATCACTTTGAATTTTATAGAATTTATTTGTAGACACATTATCTAATATAAGACATGCTATATTGCCTTGTTTTGGCGTTTTATAAAATGCAGTTGAAGATATATTGTTATCTCTTCTGACATTTACTCTATTTTGAGGTCCGATAGTATCTTTTATACCAATACTATACTTATTAGCATCTCTATTACCACCTTTTGAATCCAAATGCCAAGCTCCTGATGCTGCTTTTTCTCCCCAATATGGATCTGATGCATATTTCACATTTATTCCACTTGCTTTATTCCCTAAAAATCCACCAAAATATTTCCAGTTAACTGGATTAAGGTATTCCTTCGACATCCACTTTTCAGAAAATTCTCCGATACACTGATTAACACTCGAAAAATAGTTTGCACTTTCCCCTGGTGATACATCAATTGCATTTAAACCAAATAAATTATTTTTTGTTACACAGATATTGCTCGTCCCCCAGGAGCTTTCATTTCCAGCTATTCCTGCTACTAACAAAGCATTTACACCATATGTATTCTGATATTCCACAAAATCTTTACCAGTATTTTTCATTTTTGACGCTGATGAAACCCTACTATTAATAATGCTATTAAATACATTTTCACTGTAACTAGATTGACTTCTTAAAGGCAAATACTGAAAATAATTATAAAACGGATTATTTTTATTAACGGAATAATTTCTTCTTCCATTATTGTAATCATTTAACATATTTTCAAAATCATTCTCTCCATAAAAATAATGTCCATCATAGCTATAATACCTAACACCATTTTTCAAATATGGTGGAGCTGGTCCATTATCAATTGTACTTCCATAACTTGATTCATTTACATTGGTAGAAATATAATGATATAATCTACCATTAGACACAGAATAATGACTAACTGATTTTGCACTTGACTTATTAACTATCTGCACCTTATCTTTTGGTATAATTCCAATAACTCCTCCAAGCATAAATTTAACATTATTCCCACTCATACCAAGATACGCTGCATCTGCCCCATAAGCTCCAACTGTATAACCACTTGCTCCTGTTTCTTCTTCTGTATACTCAAGAACTCCTGGTTGTTTTCTTAAATTGACAATTTGAGAGGTAATCGTTTTCTCAACAACTTTTGTTTTCACCTCTGTTTTATCCTTTGATATATCAATATAACTAATATCTCCCTCTTTATCCATGATAGAAACATTCATTTCATCAACTACTTTTTCTCCATGAAATTTATCAACTTGTCCATCTTCACTTTTTATTATATTTTCTTCTACTAATTTTTCAGAAAAATTATTTTGTTCTCCTTTTTGTGTATTGTTTTGTTCTTTTTTTTCTGCCACATTTCTTATTGTTTGATCTGATGCACGACTTATTACATGATAAGTTCCACTCATAACTAAGCATAAAGCAATTAAAATAGCAGCACCTCTTTTTTTCATATGTATTCTCCTTTCTTAATTATATGCATCATACAGTGATAGACTTCTCCTACTAAAACTTTATTTCAACATTTTAATAAAACTACGGAACAATTTTCTTTATTATTGGTATTTTTTGCATACATTCGATTAAAATAAAAGAGACACTATATATCAAGAATGGTCCACCTATTCTCCAAACAATTGACTCTCCATTAATACTATACTTTTCACATATAAAATTAATTACATACATATGAACTAGATAAATACCAAACGATGTTTTCGAAAGTTCTTGAATAAACTTAAAAATTTTTTTCTGTTTAATTTTATTCCATTTCCTATATTTAAACCATACAAAAACAGAAATCGAATACAACACTGATGGCCAATTTAAATATTCTCTAAAAAGCATACTTTCTTTTCCTATATTCATAGATAAATAACTAGTTCCTAGATACTGTATCAAAGCACTTGTGCAACCAATCCCATAAATAACATATCTCATTTTTTGCGAAAACTCTGTAGTAGAAAGTAAATACCCTATTATAGCAAAAAAACATATCCACTTGTCAACGGAAAAAACAAAAACCCGTTCTGCCTAATACCAAATAAATTACAAAAAAACGGATAAATTGAATAAGAAACAAACCCCAAACTTCCCATGTACCAAAGATACTTTTTCTCTGTCATTGCTAAATATGCCAATACCGGAATACTTAAATATACCATAAATAATGGAATAAAAAACCAATATATCCCCATAAATTTTGTTGTTAAAAACATATCCAAAAATTTTTCCACTGTAAAATCCAAAATATTTATTGAACCATTCCATATTGCATATATAAATGCTATTCCACTCCATACAACAAATGGAACTACCGTCTTTTTGAACCTTCTTTTTAAAAATACTTTTGTGCTATATTTTTGAGGATATTCCATTAAAGTAGCACCAGACAACATAAAAAAATAGGAACCGCCCAATAACCTAATACATCTACAAGCAAACTTTGTTTCCACGCAAAAGACCCATTATATCGATGTACTATCCAATTACAATGCATCGCAATAACACAAAAACTCGCAACGCTATTTAGTAAATCATAATAAATTACTCTTTCATTTTTTTCCATCTTTTTACCTTTTTTGTTTCACTTTTGAAAAAAACATCGGTAATTTATTTTTCACAATATAAATAATTCGTCCAAGTAAAATGCATGCAGTTTTTCTTTCTGTTTTTAACATAGACATCATTATTTTCATTACTTTACTTTCGCCTTTTCCATATGGAATAACCTCTTTGTAGATTTCTTTTTGCATTACGTTTGAAATCCACTCCAATCTATCTCTACTTTTCATATTTGCTCGCCTATCACAATTACGTTGTAAGGCAGAAAAAATATACCGTGCATAGAGTGTTGCTAAAACAGCCTTCTTTTCTTCTGTACAAATTCCCCAATATTTATGTTGTTCATATAACAATTCTATTCTTTTTTGATGTAATTCATAATAATCTGGTACAAACTTTGCAGTTAAACTGTTATCCATTCTTTTGTTGTAATGGTAGGCTGGCAAATCCAATATATTCATACTTTGAATATCCATACAATATTGCACGTTGAATAAAATATCTTCTATTAAAGTAACCTTTTCAAATTTTATTCCTATTTTTTTTAAATATTCTAAGGAATAAAATTTATTCCAAGCATAACCATATAAGGTTTCTTTTTCCAAGACCATAATTTCATTTCTAACTTCCTCTTTAGTGTAAAAGAATTTTTCCTCATGACAAACAATCTGGTTGTGATGTAATTTGTCGTTATTGTCATAATATTCTTCTACTAATCCTATTACAACAATTTCTGCTTCATTTTTTTTTAGTGAAAAATGCACCTTTTCTAATAAACTCGAGTCTACATAATCATCAGAATCCATGAACCAAATATATTTTCCTGTCGCCACTTTCATACCAGTATTTCTTGTATAACTCAGTCCTTGGTTTTCCTTATGATGAATCACGTATACATTTTGATATTTTTCAGCATAGTCATCGCATATTTCAGGACATTTATCTGGAGAACAGTCATCCACCAAAATAATTTCATACTCTCGAAATGTCTGATGTAATAAACTATTGATTGCCTGATGCAAATGTTTTTCCACATTATAAATAGGCATTACAATACTAAAAAATGGTTTTGAATTTTCCATTATCTTCCCACCTTTAATTTGGTAAATAATTTTGTGTTTTTCGTCTTTACATAAGTAATTGTTTTTGCCTCTAAATAAGTGAGGAATGTACAATGCCATTTAATTGGCAATAATAATATTTTCATATATAAAGAACGAGGTTTTGCTAATTTACCCATTTCATTAATTCTTGGATTTTTCAACATTTTCTTAATTTCTTTTTTCTTTTCTTTCGCTGTCATATCACATTTTGGATTTGTAATATTTTCTACACAACCCACAAAACGTTCCATATAACGTCTAGCAATCATTTCCATACTCTCAGGACCGCCAACTTTCCATTCCTTATACAAGTTTACCATCCATCCATGTTCTTCCTCACGTTTCTCATACATACCTGGTCTATATGCTGCTGTTTCAGACTCTGTTCGTGCTCTAAGGAAATGATAATACTGTTTAGAAGTCACCGTAACTCTTTCTACATTTCTTACTACACTAACATTAAATGGAAAATCATCCCAAAATGTTGTTGGAAAACGCAAATTATTTTCCATAACATATTTTGCTTCAAATAACTTATTCCATGGTGTATATAAAAGATTTTTATCAAATAACTTATAAGCATTTCTTCTAAAAGTTTCTTTATTTGGATAAACCGCATCTTCTACTACATAATTATCAGTCATAAACTGACCATTCCCAATAAATGTATCAATATAAAATCCAGCCACAACAAGTTGTGCATTATCACGTTTCGCAAGATTATACATATCTTCTAACATAGTTGGTTCTGCCCAATCATCAGAATCAAGAAAATAGAAATACTCTCCTTTCGCCATTTCAATCGCCATGTTTCTGGCACTTGGAGCACCACCATTTTCTTTATGAATAACATGAATTCTTTCATCTTTTTCAGCATAGGCATCACAAATCTCACCACTTTTATCTGGTGTTCCATCATCCACAATTAAAAATTCCCATTCTTTTAATGTTTGTGCTTGAATACTCTCAATAGCTTTTCCCACATATTCTTCTACCTTATATACTGGCATAATGATACTTACTTTTATATTACTATTTCCCATTTTCATTTCTCCTATGATAACTCTTTTTCTACTAACTGAAATGCAGATTCAATTACTTTGTCCATATCGTAATATTTGTATTCTGCCAAACGTCCACCCAAAATCAAATTGTTTTCCTTATCTGCCTTTTCTCTATACTTTTGATATAATTCTTGATTCTTCTCATCATTAATTGGATAATATGGTTCCATTCCTTCTTTCCAATCTACCGGATATTCTTTTGTAATAACCGTTTTATCCTGTGTACCGTATTCAAAATGTTTATGCTCAATCACACGTGTGTAAGGTGTTTCTCTATCTGTGTAGTTCACAACTGCCACCCCTTGATGATTTTCTTCATTTAACACTTCTGATTCAAAATGAAGACTTCTATATTCTAATTTTCCATAGCAAAAACCATAAAGAGAATCCAATGTTCCCGTATACAGCACTTTTTCTCCTAATGCATCATACTTCTCTTTATTTTCATTATAATCTACACCAAGTTCTACATCGCAACCTTCAAATAAAGCATCAATCAAAACATTATAACCACCAATAGGAATACCTTGGTATAAGTCATTAAAGTAATTATTGTCATAAGTGTATCTAACAGGTAATCTTTTAATGATAAACGACGGAAGATCTTTACAGTCTCTTCCCCATTGCTTCTCGGTGTATCCCTTAATTAATTTCTTATAAATATCTTCTCCCACAAGACTAATAGCCTGTTCTTCAAGATTTTTTGGTTCTCCACTAATTGCTGAACGCTGTCTATCAATAATTTCTTTTGCTTCTTCTGGTGTTGCCACTCCCCACATCTTACTAAACGTATTCATATTAAATGGCATATTATAAATTTCACCCTTATAATTTGCAATTGGCGAGTTTGTATAGCGGTTAAATTCAACTAATGAATTCACGAAATTCCATACCTTACGATTGCTTGTATGGAAAATATGCGCACCATATTTATGCACATGAATTCCTTCCACATCTTCACAATAAATATTTCCACCTAATGTTTCTCTTTTTTCCACTACCAAGCACTTTTTCCCTTGTTTGTTTGCAAAATAAGCAAATGTTCCTGCAAACAAGCCTCCACCTACAATGACATAATCATATTTCTTCATTACTTATACTCCTTTTCATCATTTTCTGCTGCACGGAAAACATATTCCTGACTACCACCTGTTTTAAATGCCTCTGTACTATCTGATTTTAGCAATACAATAAATGTTTGAAAAATCAATTGAATGTCTTTTAATATATTAAACTGTTCTATATACATCATATCCATAATAAGTTTATCTTTTGGGGTAGTATTATACTTTCCTGCGATCTGTGCATACCCAGTCAAACCAGCCTTTACACGAAGGCGATATCTAAATTCTGGTAGTTCTTTTTCATATTCATTTACATTTTCTAGCATTTCTGGACGCGGACCCACAAAACTCATATCCCCTTTTAGTATATTTAATAATTGAGGGAGCTCGTCCATACGAATCTTTCTCAAAATTTTCCCCGGTTTCGTAATTCGATCATCATCATCTGTAACAGAACGATTTTCCACATTTTCTTTCATCGTACGAAATTTATACACTTCAAAAACACGTCCATTCAATGTAGCACGTTTCTGTTTAAAGAAAATTTTTCCTCCATCGTATGCTTTAATTGCAATCGCACTTACAATCCAAATCGGTGATGTTAAAATCCCCAACACAATAGCAAGTCCCATATCTAACAATTTCTTTGCTATTCTCTGTTCCATTGTCCAAGTTTTTACATTTGCATTCAAAACAGAGACATCATCTAAAAGATAATACTTGGCATTCATCTCTACAATGTCCTCTATTTCTGGATTAAAATAAATATTTATTTTATTTTTATAGCAGTATTGTACGATTTTGCTTCTTTCCACAATAGGAACATCCTGAATAAATACAGTATTTACTTTATCCATTGTTTCCCATATTGCACTATCCTTGTAGTCTAGAATATAATCAATTTTATATTGCTTTTTAAAACGCAATAAAGCCCGAACAATACAATCTAAACTTTGTTGAGAAGAAGTGATGATACAACAACTTTCAGGATCATGTATTTTGAAGAATAATGCATTTCCCGCATATGCAAATATAACAATAATAATAATCTGCACAATATATGTTATTATCAATGCCCCTATACTGCTCAATCTAAATGCCGAAATACTAGGCGTAATCGTATTCATAATCATTAATTGTAAATACACAACTGCATCTGTAAAAAATGTTGCCAAACTAATAGAATAAATAATGGGTTTGCTTTTTCTTCTTCCTATATCATACATCCCATAAATTCGCAAAAATAAAATTCCCACAATGATGAATGTTGTTATTGCAATTCCCATTGTTCTTGATAACCTTGCCAAAGGTGGATTCTCTTGCGATAAAACAATTATAAAAATTGCTAGCAAAGAAATATATAATATAGCCTTTATTAACAACCACATTGTCGCCTCAAATTTCCTTATCCAATACATCCTATCTCACCAATCCTATCACAATATTACTCTTTATTATATATGATATTGCAATTTTTCACAAGATTTTTTCGTAACCTCTTGTAATATTTCTGTAATATTTCTTTTTATACCATATAGTCCAACAAAATCAAAAAGAATTCAATTACTTAGCAATTAAACATACTTCTATATTGCCTACGTATCGAATTCCTTTATTTTTATATCTACACTTTCCTTTACGATCCATTTTTATCCATGATCTGACGACATTTTGATAATGCAATCATCACACCATACATTCTAATTCTCAAAAGCCTATACAAAATTTTATCTTTTTTGGATAACTCCTTAATATAAGGATTTTTATAAATACACGGAAACTTTTCTAGTACATATTTCTTAAATTGTGGCAAACAAGGGTTTTTTCTATCATTAAGCACAATTTCTTTTGATGGAATAAAATATCCATTTTCAAAAACAAGATACTCTAATTCTTTTCTATATTTTTCAAATAACCCTTTTTCTTTATAAAACAAAAGTACACTATCCAACATTTCTGTTCGGTCTTTATAATTCCTAAAAAAATCTGTACTATGCATAATTGAACCACCTCTCTGTAAATAAAAATACAAAGTTTCTTTCAAATACACCACCTTGCTTGCAACTCCCAACAATTTGGGGATCGTCCCTAAATCTTCATAATGTTTCTCAACTGGAAATTTCAAATTATTTCTCTCCCAAAATTCTTTACGAAATAACTTGTTGCAAGCACTACATGATTTACTTATAAGTCGAGGTTCTTTTGTAGCTGATAGCACTGTATTTTCTTCAAAAGGCATTGAAAAAGTTTTTGTTGCATTTGTTTCTTCATCCACACTCATATAATCGAACATAACAACATCTGCTCGATTCTTTTCTGCCACTTCTACTGTCCTCTCAATTAATTTTTCGTCTATCCAATCATCACTATCTACAAATAGTAAATATTTTCCTGTAGCTTTTTCTATTCCTTCATTTCTCGCGTCACTTAATCCACCATTTTTTTTATGAATAGTAACAATTCTCGAATCTTTATCCGCATACACATCACACATTATTCCACATTTATCTGGCGATCCATCATCTACAAGTATAATCTCTATATCCGAACAAGTTTGTTGTTGAATACTTGTTATACACTTATCTAAATAATTCTCAACTTTATAAACTGGAACAATTACACTTACTATAGACATATTTCTCTCCATTTCTATTCTTCTCCAATGATAGACTTATAATTTTCCTCTTGTTTTTTTAAATCATAGCAAGATTTGCATCCTTGTAACACATTATCTTCCCTAGAATATTCTTTTTCTTGTTGTATACATCTAACCCAAACATCTACCGATTTATTAATTGGCAAAAATCTAGCCTCTTTTGTTAATTTTACCTCATCCGTTATTTTATTACTAAAAATACATTTCAATCCTGTTCCTTGAGCTTCTACCCCTACTATAGGCAATCCTTCAAAATTAGATGGTAATAAAAACATATCCATCATTTGATACAATTCACTCACATCACTGCGCCAGCCTAAGAAAAAAATTTTATCCATTAATTTCCACTGTTTTACCATTTCTTTTATTTTATCGTAATTCTTTCCTTCGCCTATCAAAAGAAGTCGTGCTGATGGTTCTTTCTTAACTAACGCATCAAATATTCTAATCAGATATGTATGATTTTTTTGATAAACAAAATTCCCTATATGGCCTAAGACTAAACATTCCTCCAAATTATATTTTTTCCTCAAACGTTCTCTTAACTCTTTGTCAAATTTAAATTTATCTAGATCTACTGCATTATATATCATCTTAAATGCAGAAGAATCCACCACTTCAGAAGGAAATAGCCAGTATCCCGCTGCTTTTGAACAACCATAATATTGATTAGCATACCTATAGAGAAATAACTTAGCAAAATTATGCACACAATCTAATAACTTCCTTTTCCAAAAACATTCACAATCGTTTCCACTAGAATGACTATGTATAGCTCTTTTAGGTATTCCTGCTTTGTACGCTACATATGGTCCTATAATACTTATTGCAGTAGATATATTAAAATACGTCATATCATATTCTTTTTCTTTCAACAATTCTAATATCTGTCTATATTGTTTTATCGGATGTTTTAAATTTGCAACCTCATATAAATCCGAATTACATTCTTTTAATTCTTGTTCTAATTTATAATTTTTATGATTGGTCAAAAAATCAATTTTCACTTTGTCAGATCTTACACTTTTAGCAAAATTCAATAGATATTTATCAATTCCACCTGCTTGTCCATCTATAATAAATCCTATTAAAACTTTCATCGCCTTTTCCTTTCTTTTATAACTCTCAACTGACTATATTTTAATTGCTAAAATTTCCACTCTAAATCATATCTTTATTTTTAATCTCAACCAATCTCATTAGCCATCCCAAATAACACCACAAAACAATGCATCCTATTGAATTCGTATATGTACCTTCAAGCAAAAACATCATAGAACACACAACTGCTGCTATACAAGCTAGCATTGTCACTCCCACTCTATATTGTTCTCCATCCAATTTCCATATTGTTCTAAATACTTTTACTACCGCACAAATTGTAAAAACAAGAAATATAACAAATCCAACAACACCTTGATATACTAAAACATTTAAGAATCCATTATGCATACTTCCAAAAACACCATGATCATTTTTTACCACATAGGTATCAGGTAATTTTTTTTCAGTATACGGAACAAATGTAACATATCCAGTACCAAAAATTGGTGATGTTTTTAATACCTCCATTCCACTTTTCCAAATAGAAAATCTTCGATTACTTGGATCTGCTTTGATATCCTCTTCTCTTCCTATTTTTTCATCTTCAATTTCTTCTTCTGAATCAACTTCTTTTTCTGCGAAAAAGTTTTTACTCATAAATGGATATACTACATTATTATAAGATATTCTAACTGCCTTCATTCCAATAACAAGTAATACACAAACAAAAAAAACAACAGCTAAATCTATAACCCGCTTTTTGCTCTTCCTCATATCACTTTCCTTTTTCAGTAATAGTGTATACAAATAAAATCCTACAGATATAAGAAGTGTCACTTTTCCTGTTCTTGAATCAGAAAATACTATATACAAAAATTGAACTACAATATTTATAATATATATCACTTTGATTTTCCTTGATTGTTTTTGCAGAAAATAAAAAGACAAAATAATAGAGATAACACCTATAACCGCTCCATAATTAGGGTCTGTGTATACCCCCCATAATCTTCCCCAAACAAATCCTTGTATAATCCTTTGACCATTAGACTCAAACATCAAAATTCTCGAATATCTCATAAACATGAGTACAACACTCACAATCGCTGCAAAAAAACTATAATATATAATTAGTTTTGATATTAATTTAAATTCCCATTGATATTTTTCTACTTTTTCATCCTTCTTTTTTACATATAACAAAAGCATTTGGAAACTTGTCCATACAAACCATTTTGCATTCTCAACAACTCCAAATTCCATATTTAATACTGTCGAAATTCCAAAACTTATACAAAATATAAGCAATAAAAATAAATATGGCATTCCTATATATGCTTTCCAATGTATTATTCTTTCAACTATCAATATACTTCCTAGCGCAAATGTTATAGCTACTAATAAAGACATTACTGGCTTTCCAAATACAAATGAATTAAATGTAGTTATCGCTAAAAGCAAATAACTTATTTTAAAAGAACATTCCATAAAATCCAACACTTTATCTGACAACGATGATTGTGACGTACTCTTTTCCATTTATTTATTCCTTCCTCATACATCTTTGTTTTTACATATCGCTTTTCATTATATCATCAGTTTTTTATTTATTCAACCCTATCGTTATTCTTTAGGTATGTGGCTTCTTTTACTTTCACTTTCCTTAAACAGTTTTCATCACATATTTTTCCATACTCAGAAAATTTCATTCCTCTATAATCTATCAGATTTCAAACCCACTACCAACAAATCGTGTCTCCTTCTTTTTCTTCCATAACATTTTTAACAATTTCAGATTTTTTCATAAAAACAATAAATGTCTGTCTATTTTTTCTTTTTGTATCTTGTTATGAAGTTCGTTCACATTTTTATCATTGTAAGCATAACACTTTCAGCGAAAAGATTTAATATACCTCGACTTAAACATCTCGGAAATTACATATCCTGCTTCAACTCTTTAAAAGAACCTTCTGCTTAAATACTCCTATTTGTTCCGAAAAGAATTCTTTCGTCAGATATATGGAGCAGAACAGACACTACGAAGTCAAACAAACGTAGCGTGATCAAGCACTAGTTCTCGCTCTAAAAGATACATGAAATTAATATCTCATTTACAGTTAAACTTCATAGAATAAGAGGAATAGTCATCATTCATGTAAGAACACAAAACAATCTTCAAAAAAATTCTTGGCAAAATTATATTTATTCTTTCATAAATAAAATATAAACCAGTTAAATCCACAATCTCCATAAAACCGACTCAGTAATCGCACAGAATTACCTACTGGAATGATTGTTTCTAAATTTGAAAGAAGCTTTAGTGTATTAAGATGCAAAAACTCTTTCGAATCTGACAATAGAACAGAATCTCAGTAAGCCCTGACATTTAACCAAAAACATTTTATTAAACTCAACAAACAACCAGCAGTACCTCATTTCTACTGCTGGTTGTTATTATTTATACATATCTTCATAATATTTCTTGTACTCACCACTTGTCACGTTTCGCATCCAATCTTCATGCTCAAAAAACCATTTGATTGTCAACTTAATTCCTTCTGTAAACATTGTATCTGGTTCCCATCCCACTTCTTCTTTAATTTTACCAGGAGCAATTGCATAACGTCTATCATGCCCTTTTCTATCTTCTACATAAGTAATCAAGTCCCTACTAATTAATTTTTTTCTAGAATCTGTATCAGGAAGCATTTCCTGCAAAGTATCTAAAATAATATAAATTATTTCGATATTCCTTTTTTCATTATGCCCACCAATATTATATGTTTCAAACAGTTTCCCTTTTTCCTGAACCATATCAATTCCTTTTGCATGGTCTTCAACATAAAGCCAATCTCTAACGTTCTTTCCATCTCCGTACACAGGTAATTTTTTACCTTGTAGCGCATTATTTATGATTAACGGAATAAGTTTTTCTGGAAATTGATATGGTCCATAATTGTTACTGCAATTTGTGATATTAGCTGGAAATTTATATGTGTCCATATAAGCTTTTACCAACATATCTGCTGATGCCTTACTCGCTGAATACGGACTATGTGGATTATATGGTGTTGTTTCATAAAAATATTCGCCTTCATTTTCTAATGAACCATATACTTCATCAGTTGATACATGAAGGAACTTTTTATCTTCTTTAAAAGTACCACCCTCTAATTCCCATGCCGCTTTTGCTGCATTTAACATAACAAGTGTTCCTAACACATTTGTTTTTACAAAGACTTCTGGGTTTTTAATACTTCTATCCACATGACTTTCAGCAGCAAAATGCACAACTCTATCTATATCATTTTCCTCAAAAATCTCATTGATTACATCCGTATCACAAATATCCGCTTTAACAAATGTATAATTTTCTCTATCTTCTATACTTCTCAAATTTTCTAGGTTTCCTGCATATGTCAATTTATCAACATTAATAATCCGAATAGTATCACCGTATTTTTCAAACATATAATGGATATAATTCGAACCAATAAATCCTGCTCCACCTGTCACTAAATATGTTCTCATTTTCGCTTTCCCTTAAAACAACTTTTGTGGATACTTTCCTTGTTCTACAAGATTTTTAATTGACATTACTACAAACTCTTTATCTTCTTTATATGTCACTCCAAACCATTTATCATGTGATTTCAATACTTTCACATCAATTTTTCCTTCTTGCAAAAGTCCTCCAATAATAGTAGGAAGTAGGTATTCTGCTTTCAAATCACTTTTTTCTGTATTTTCTAAAAAGTTCGCAAACCCTTCTTCCAATATACCAAAAAAGTCATGATGTAATCCCCACATATTCATTGAAACTGGAGAATACGCATCCACTGGAACAATTCCTTCTTCTGTCCGAATTCCAGCACCCTCTTCTGTTTTTTCAATATTTGATGTTTCAACAATATCTGTTAGCATCCCATTTTCATCCACTTGACAGATGCCACGTGTAACACCACCATTTTCACTTAAAGTGTTCCCTAGCACAAAACCAATCATAGAAGCTTGCACTTTCTCGCTTCCTGTTTTCTCTTCTGTTAAGTACTGAAATGCTTCTTGATAGGCTTCCTTCCCATAATAATCATCTGCGTTGATAACCAAAAACGGTTCTTTCACTATTTCTTTACAGCACAAAATAGCTTGTCCTGTCCCCCATGGTTTTGTTCTATCTGCAAATTTTTCTTGAAATCTTTCAGGAATATCTTTAAGTTCTTGATAAGCATAGGCTACTTCTATTTCTTTTTCAATTCTATTACCAATAACTTCTTTAAAATCTTTTTCTAAATCTTTGCGAATAACAAAAACAACTTTACTAAATCCAGCTTCTTTCGCATCATATATGGAATAATCCATAATAATTTCCCCATTCGGTCCGATTGGTTCTAATTGTTTAATCCCTCCACCAAATCTACTTCCAATTCCTGCCGCCATAATAACTAATGTTGCTTTTTTCATCTTCATACCCTTTCCTTTATTATCTAATATCATTTCTTATTATAGTTTTATCACAATTCAAAAGAGCATTCCACAGATTTCTCTATAAAATGCTCTCCAAATTCTTCTATCTAGTCTTCTAGTTCTTTTTCCACAAGGCGAGCCATTGCTTCCAATGCCTTTTCTTCATTTTTTCCTTCACAAATAATTTCAATTTCATCTCCTTGTTTAATGCAGGCAGCCAAAACACTCAATACACTTTTAGCACTTCCTGTTGTAGACCCTATATGAAATGTAATTCTGCATTCCTCAAACTCTGCTGCCTTCCTACAGAACATTCCAGCTGGTCTTAAATGTAAACCTGTTGGATTAATTATTTTCACTATTTTACTAACCATTCGTTTCACCTTTCTTTTGGAGTAACTATTCTTGTTGCCCTGTAAGAACCACCGAAACCGTTACATTCCCAACAAGTGTACATCCCAATGGCAATTCTGCTTGTAACGGAACGGTTATTGTTCCAGCTGTTGTATATTTTTGTAAATCTACAAACACTTTTGGTGCTTCCGTCAATTTTTCTAACGCAGCTCTTGAACCTTTGACCTGAATTTCTATATTTTCTACCGTTCCTATATTCGCCTTCAAACCAGCTAATGCATTTTCTAAAATAATATTATTTGCCGGAATACTAAACGCTTTTGTTCCATATTTTTCAACTGAAATTGTAACGATAATCGTTCCTACTGTATCATCAACTAATTGTAATTTTTTTGGTAAATACTTACTCACATCTACCTTGACTTCTGTTGTCTCGGAAAGATTATTCATTTTCAATGCTTGTGCTGGAATATCAATTGCATCTAACTTTTTAATAACATCTTCTTCCCCAGCTATAAGAATCTTCTTCGGCTCATAAAAAATATTGCCAAGAGTATATCCTGAAGCTGTACTTATAGAAGACATATCAAATCGCAATGGAACTTCCTTCGTCTTTAATATTTGAACATCAACTTTTACGCCCTCTTTTCCTAAATTATTATCGAAAAGAGCTTGGTCTATCACTTTTTCATTTTCATCGTATAAAATCAATTCTGCATTTACTTGTCCGCTAGAAGAAATTCCAGACACATCTGCTTTTGCCACAACTTTCTTCACGCGATTAATCTGCGACTCTCCACCAGCCAATGTAATAAATTCAGGATTTGCCATCACACTTCCAATAACATTCCCATCTCTTGGTGTTCCAATTGTAGTCACACTAACAGGAAATTTTTTCGTCGTACTTGCTTCTATTTCAATATTAAGATTTTTAGGAGTTGTATAAGCATCTTGATACTCTCCTTCAAATCCGACAATTTTTACTTCTGTAGGCAATGTTGCCTCGGTCAAAGAATTTGTAACTCTATCTTTAATATCGGCCGTTACAATGATATCGGAAGATTTTATACGCGAAAGCACTTTACGTCTTGCACTCACCGTTACTGAAACTGTATCCCTATCATCCACAATAGTGTATGTGCTAGATTTAGATGTAAAAATTTCTTCATGCAATACTTTTACCGGAATATTTCTAAATGTAACTTCTCCGATTGGATCATCAATATTAACAACCAAAAGCCATAATACAATCGCAAAAAGAAGTGACAAAACCTTCAGACCGAAATTATTTTTCAATCTTTCTTTCATCTTTTTCCCTTCCTTTCCACAATCTAGCCAAACCTCGTTTTTTCTCTTCAACCGATTTTCTACTAATTTGATTTAATTTTTCTCTAAGTTGTCTTTCATTTACATGGCGTACTATTCTTCCCCCTTGTGCATACGATACCGCTCCCGTTTCCTCAGAAACAACAATAATCAACGAATCACTCACTTCGCTCATTCCTACGGCTGCTCGATGTCTCGTTCCCAAATCTTTGCTTAAATTACGGTTGTCTGAAAGTGGCAAATAGCAAGTTGCTGCCACAATTCTATCTCCTCTTATAATAATCGCACCATCATGGAGTGGGGTGTTGTGTTCAAAAATATTAATCAAAAGCTGACTAGAAATAACGCTGTCCAAACGTATACCTGTTCGCTCATATTCTGTCAATTGAATCGCATTTTCCACAACAATTAATGCACCTGTTTTCACCTTAGCCATTTCAAATGTTGCCGTTACAATTCCTTCTACTGTTTCCTTACTGAACTTTTCTTTTTCTTTCGATTTATCAAACGGAACAACTGCACTCAATAAATTTCTCTCCCCTAATTTTTCAAGCGCTCTTCTAAGTTCTGGCTGAAAGACCACAACCATAACCGTTGCTAAAACTCCTATGGAATTTTTCACAAGCCACAATATTGTGTTCATCTGAAATATTGCAGCGACAGAAATGAATACGGCAAGCACAAGCAAACCTTTTAACAACATCCACGCCTTTGTATTTTTAATCCAAAGAGCTATTTCATACACGATAAAAGCAATAATAATCATTTCAACAATATCGGTTATCGTTATATGTGGTACATAGGCAAAATATTCATTGACTAACTGTGCTATCCATTCTTTCATCTCGTCACCTCCCCTTTGTAATCTTTTTCATAGTTGCCGGAATTTTATTTTTTCATCAATTCCTGCTCAATAATCTTATCTATATCTGCTTCTCCAGTTAACTGCAATCTTCCTGTCGCACCTTTATTTTCCGTCATATCTGTTTCTTGACGTCTATTAATTCTCTTCACTTGTTTTTCTGGCACAGAAACAGAAACTTTCGGCAATGCTTTTACATAATAATAGTATTCATCATCTTCAAACTGTAAATACTCTGTTCTCGCATAATCTACTGAAAACAGCATTAATTCCAAAATAAAACCAATCACTACAGATACTACACTTCCTACAATCAATGTACCATACTGCACATCTGTATCCACTGTAACGCCTGCAATTACCATTGTAATAATGTACGCAACTGTTCCAGAAATAATAGCAATTTCCCAAGCACGATTGATTGATTTTCTACGTATTGCATACACAATGAGAAAACATATTACTATTGCAATTATCACCGACCAAAGTTCCTTATTTTGAAAAATTTGTTTTGCAAACGTTCCTATAGCCGACATCATTCCACCTTCATTGGTTCCTGTAATGGTTGTAGAAAAAGTCTTTGCAAATTTAATCATAAAATAAACTATTGTTCCACAAATAACAGGCACAATATAAATCGGTGTTCCAGCTAATCCATAAGCAATCGGTATAAGCATTGGAACCTTAAACGCAAACGCAATTGGTGTTAATAATAAAATAATTGCTTTCTTCGGGGTGAATCGAAAATAAAAAATAAACATTAATATAATAATTCCTGCAACAATCATTGCAATTCCCTCAGACAAAGCAAACATATGCGCAAGCATAAGTCCTGCTGCAGCAATCACTGTAACAATCATTGGAAGAAACGCACACGCAACTGCCATTACAATAGAAACAATCGGCTTTGCCAACTTTTCCATAAAACCAATATTGCCGCTAATTGACAAGAAACATATCAGTGCCAAAACAAACCTAATTACTTTATCTATGTATGTTGAATATTCAGCGTACAGTAATTGTAGTTTTTCCTTCCACTCCAATAATCTACTCATCTATCTTATCTCCTTTTCATACATCTTGGACAATTGAAGTAATTCGCGGTTGAATTTCTTCACACGTTTTCTTGCATCCACATGTTTTTTTCTATAAAAATTACGTGCTACAATGATTGATATAACAACTATTGCAATGTATCCAGCAAGCACGACACCTCCCAGTATCAAAAATCGAAACAAACTAGGATTCGTAAAAATCTCATCTAAAAAGACTAGAAGAAGGGCTCCCGTAATCATCGCGTATCCTATCGTTGTCCATATAACTGTAATCCATGTATATAGACTTATATAATCTTTCTGATAATATCCGCTTATTTTAAAATCCCTCTCTCCGTCTCTCGCTTCATACATTGCCATCTGAGTCATGAGTTTCACTCGCTTTTCATTTAACATTCCATCACCTCAATACTCTTTTTCTTTCTATGGCATTATGGTTTAGTATAGCATTAATCATAATCCTTGTCCAATACTTATAGTTAGGAAGTACGTTTTTTCCACACCCGCCTTTTTTAATTCATTACTCATTGCGTGAATTGTACTACCTGTTGTATATATATCATCGATAATGAGTACTCGTTTCTCTTTAATATTTTCCGTTACTTCAAAAGCATCTTTCAGATTTTTCTTGCGCTCTTTTCTTGTAAACTCTTTCTGCGGTACTGTATTTATTTTTCTCTTAACCATCATTGTATTTACTGGAATACCTACACGTACACCAATTTCCTTTGCTAAAATCTCCGCTTGATTATATCCTCGTTTTTTCTGTTTTTTTCTATGCAACGGAACTGGAACAATAACCTCTATTTTCCATAAACGAATTAACGCACCAAACTTTTTCACCATTTCTTTGGCATAAACTTCTCCATACACTCTTCTATTTTTATACTTGAAACTATAAATCGAGTTGCTTACTGGAACTTTATGTAACCACAAACTTCTTCCTTGTTCATAACACAATTCTTCTTTATCACAATCATAACAAAATTCCGCTTCCTCTCGCCGAATTGGTTTTCCACATTTCTTGCATCTCGGTTCTTCGATTACTTCAACTTTTTTTCTGCATTCCTCACATATCCCGCTTTCACAAATTTTTCCACAGAAAATGCATACAGATGGATATAACCATTCCAGTAATTTTTTTATCATTTTTTCTATCGACTCTACTACTACATAAACTCTTGAATACGTTCTGCTAAACTCGTATGCCTATTTTGCTCATTCGTATTTTCTATCATTCCATAAAATGTGCTGTCACTTCCCACTAACGTAACACATTTTTTTGCCCTTGTAACCGCAGTATAAAGCAAATTTCGATGATATAACTGTCTCGGTCCTTGCAGAAGTGGAATAATTACTGCTGGGTATTCGCTTCCTTGAGATTTATGGATCGTGATAGCATATGCCAACTCTAGTTCGTCCAATAACTGAAATGAATAGGTTACTTTCCTTTTTTCATCATATTCCACTTCTAATGTTTCGTTATATGTATTAATCTCTGTAATAATTCCCATATCTCCATTAAACACACCAACACCTTTATCCACAACAAGACCAAATTTTGTAGAAATTTCCCACTCTAGTTGATAATTATTTTTGATTTGCATCACTTTATCCCCTTCGCGAAAAAGTTTTTCCCCATATTCTTTCTCAGCCTTTTTCCGATCGGGTGGATTCATATATTGTTGCAAAATTTTATTAAGTCGTTCTACACCCAAAAGACCTTTTTTCATTGGAGTTAACACTTGTATGTCATAAGGTTGGGCATCTACATATTTTGGCATCTTTTTTTGCAATAAAGTGATTATCACACTAATAATTGCATTGGCATCTTGACGTTTTAGAAAAAAGAAGTCGCGACTTTTATTGTTCAGTACAACTTTTTCTCCTCTATTGATTTTATGTGCATTCATAACAATATCACTTTCTGTTGCCTGCCTAAAAATTTTAGTTAAACGCACAACCGGAAAACACCCTGACAATATCATGTCTTTCAAAACATTTCCCGCTCCCACTGATTGTAATTGATTTCCATCTCCTACAAAAATAATTCTTGTACCAACAGTAACTGCACAAAGAAGTGCATACATCAATGTCAAATCCACCATAGAAACTTCATCAATAATAATCACATCTGTTTCTAACGGATTTTCCTCATTTCTTCCAAATCCTACCCTTTTTTCACTATCCTCTGGATTTCCATTCACTTCCAATAGACGGTGAATCGTTTGAGCTTCATATCCTGTTGCTTCTGTCATTCTCTTCGCTGCTCTCCCTGTCGGAGCTGCTAACGTAATGTCTAGTCCTTCACTTTCAAAGTAGTGAATCATCGCATTAATTGTTGTCGTTTTCCCCGTTCCAGGTCCTCCAGTCACAATTAAAATCCCATGCTTTGTCGCCTCAATAACAGCTTTCCTTTGCATTTCATCTAAAATCATTCCTGTATTATCCTCGATTTTATGCAAACGTCTTTCCACCATACTCTCCGAAATTTCTTCGTGAATATTTAAATCATGCAACATTTTAGCTGTATTCAATTCCATATAATAATAACTTGACGGATATACACGAATACTTCCTTCTTTTTCCTTTAAAACAACTTTCTTTTCTATAGATAAATCCATTAGATATTTTTCTATGTCTTCTATATCTACTTCTAAAATTTCTCCAGATTTTTTCAACAATTCTTCTTTCGGAAGATAAACATGCCCATCTGACACACTTTGAATTAATGCATAAAAAATTCCACTACGAATTCGAAAATCTGAATCTGTATGAATTCCTATCCGTAAAGCAATCTCATCTGCTGTCTTAAAGCCTATTCCTTGTATATCATCTGCCAATTGATATGGATTTTCTTCTAAAACTCGATATACGCTATCTTTATATTTTTTATAAATTTTTGCTGCAAGCACAGTCGAAATCCCATATTTTTGCAAATAAATCATGGCATTTCTTATATCCTTTTTTCCTTCCACTTGCTCTGCAATTTCTCTTGCTTTTCTTTCGCTGATTCCTTTTATTTCTGCTAATCTTTCTGGTTCTTCCTCAATAATGCGAATTGTATCTCCCTTAAATCTTCTCACAATTCGTCCCGCCAAAGCACTTCCTAATCCTTTTATAGCACCTGAACCAAGATATCTTTCAATAGAAAATAAATCTTCAGGTTCTTTTGCCTTATGTGAAAGAACTTGTAACTGTACACCATATACTTTATGGGTTACATATTCCCCACTTAATTCTAACATTTCTCCTTCACTAATATAATGAAAATTCCCAACACAAGTTAAATCCCCATCTTCTGCATTAAATTGAAAAACCGTATAGCCGTTATCCTCGTTGCGAAAAACAATATGTTCCACATACCCTGTAACAACTTCCACTTTGTAGTTCCTCCTTTTCTACCCCACCAAAAAAGCGAGGGATGAATCCCTCGCCCTCTCTATTTACGCATCTTTTTTGCCACTCATAAATTCAACGAACTGTCCTGTTCCAATAGCAACTACTTTCATTGGATCTTCAGCCGTCATCGTATTAATTCCTGTTCTTTCTTCAATAAGCTCTTCCAAGCCTCGAAGCATTGAACCACCACCAGTAAGAACAATACCTCTATCTAAAATATCTGCTGACAACTCAGGTGGAGTTCTCTCGAGCACACCAATAACAGCTTCTACAATCTGTCCTGTTGTTTCACGAAGAGCTTCCTCTGTTTCTGACGATGTAACTGTTACTGTCTTTGGAAGTCCTGTCACAAGATTACGTCCTCTTACTTCCATTGTCTCATCTTCTACCAATGGATAAGTTGTTCCGATTTTGATTTTGATATCTTCTGCTGTACGTTCTCCAATCAAAAGATTATGCTTTTTACGCATATAACGAACGATTGCTTCATCAAAATCATCTCCAGCTATTTTAATTGATGTATTTACAACTGTACCTCCAAGAGAAATAACTGCAATATCTGCAGTACCTCCTCCTACGTCTACAATCATATTTCCACATGGTTTTGCAATATCAATTCCGGCTCCAATTGCTGCTGCTACTGGTTCTTCAATCAAATGTACTTCTCTTGCTCCTGCTGCAAAAGTTGCCTCTTCTACTGCTTTCTTTTCTACTTCTGTTACTCCACTTGGAACGCAGATACTAATACGTGGTTTTTTAAATGTACGTTTTCCCATAGCCTTCTGAACGAAGTATTTAATCATTTTCTCTGTAACTGTATAATCAGAAATAACCCCTTTTCTAAGTGGTCTTACCGCAACAATGTTCCCAGGAGTTCTTCCAAGCATTAATCGTGCTTCCTCTCCAATTGCCTTGATTACATTTGTATCTCTATCAAATGCCACTACAGATGGTTCTTTCAAAACTACACCTTTTCCTTTTACATACACGAGAATACTCGCGGTTCCCAAATCGATACCGATATCTATTGACATCTAAATTCTCCTTTCCAAAACTCATCTATTCTTACATCATTTGTACTTGTTGACACTAATCATCACATATATCCCTTATTATAATCAAAATTGTAATAAATGGAAAGACTTTTTTTTATTTTTAGTTTTTCTTAAGGATTGCATCAATATATCTACCTGTGTATGAACTTGGATTTTTAGCAATTTCTTCTGGTGTTCCTGTTGCAACAACAGTTCCTCCTCTGTCCCCTCCTTCTAAACCAATATCAATAATATAATCTGCAGTTTTGATCACATCTAAGTTATGTTCAATAACAACCACTGTATTTCCGTCTTCAGCTAATCTTCTCAAAATCTCCGTCAATTTGTGTACATCTGCAAAATGTAACCCCGTAGTTGGCTCATCCAAAATATAAATCGTTTTTCCTGTACTTCTTTTACTCAATTCAGTTGCCAACTTAATTCTTTGTGCCTCTCCTCCTGAAAGTGTAGTGGAAGGTTGTCCTAAACGAACATAAGATAGCCCAACATCGTAAAGTGTCTCCATTTTTCTTCTTATTGAAGGAACGTTTTCAAAAAAGTGCATTGCTTCTTCTACAGTCATATTTAATACATCATAAATACTTTTTCCTTTATACTTCACTTCCAATGTTTCTCTGTTATAGCGTTTTCCACCGCACACTTCGCACGGCACATATACATCCGGTAAAAAATGCATTTCTATTTTCAAAATTCCATCTCCACTACAAGCTTCACACCTTCCGCCTTTTACATTAAAACTAAATCTTCCTTTTTTATATCCACGTGCTTTCGCATCTGCTGTTGCCGCAAATAGATCACGAATCAAATCAAAAACACCCGTATATGTGGCTGGATTAGAACGAGGTGTTCTTCCTATTGGAGATTGATCAATATCAATTACTTTATCTAACTGTTCTATTCCTTCTATTTTGTCATGCTTCCCTGGAATTGTCCTTGCTTTATTCAGTTCTTTTGCTAATTTTTTGTATAATATTTCATTAATCAATGAACTTTTTCCCGAACCAGACACCCCTGTAACGCAAGTTAATACTCCGAGTGGAATATCTACATTGATATTTTTCAAGTTATTTTCTCTTGCCCCTACAATTTTTAAAAATCCCGTAGGTTGCTTTCTCTGTTCTGGAACAGGAATTTTAATTCTTCCACTTAGATATGCTCCGGTAATGGAATTTTTATTTTTCATAATCTGTTTTGCTGTTCCCACAGCTACAACTTCACCGCCGTGTTCACCTGCTTTGGGTCCAATATCCACAATATAGTCTGCTTCTAACATTGTATCCTCATCATGTTCCACCACAATGAGAGTATTCCCCAAATCTCTTAAATGTTTCAAAGTTTTCAACAATTTATCATTATCCCGTTGATGAAGTCCAATACTTGGTTCATCTAAAATATATGCCACCCCAACTAATCCTGAACCAATTTGAGTTGCCAATCGGATACGCTGCGCTTCTCCTCCAGAAAGAGTTCCTGTTGCTCTCGCAAGCGTAAGATAATCAAGACCTACATCCATAAGGAATCCTGTTCTTGCCTTAATTTCTTTCAATATCTGCCCGCCAATCAATTCTTGTGTCGGTGTTAGCTCTAGTGTATCCAAAAATTCTTGCAGTTTTCCTATAGAAAGATTTGTTACTTCTGCAATATTTTTTCCTCCTACTGTAACAGCCAATGCACTTTTCTTTAATCGTTGTCCTCCGCATTCATGACATGGTGTAATTCTCATAAACGACTCATACTCTGCTTTCATTGCATCTGAACCAGTTTCTCTGTAGCGTCTTTCTACATTCTTTATAATCCCTTCAAAAGCTACATCGTAAATTCCTTCTCCTCGTTGCCCTTTATAATACACTTTCACTTCTTTACCATTTGTTCCTCGAATCAAAATATCTTGTATTTCTTTTGAATACTCTTGAAATGGTGTATCAAGAGAAAAATTATATTCTTTCGAAAGTGCTTCTAATATAGCTCTTGTATAGCTTCCTTTATCCGTGCATGACTGCCATCCAATAACCGTAATTGCCCCTTCATTAATGCTAAGCGTTTTATCTGGTATCATTAAGTCTACGTCAAATTCCATTTTATATCCTAATCCGTAACAAACCGGACATGCACCAAATGGATTATTAAACGAAAAGCTTCTCGGTTCAATTTCTTCTATACTAATTCCACAATCTGCACATGAAAAGCTTTGGCTAAAATGTATTTCTTCTCCTCCGATTACATCTACCGTCAATAATCCTTCCGCCAGTGCAAGTACACTTTCTACTGAGTCTGTCAATCTTTTTTCTATCCCCGGTCTAACAATTAATCTATCCACAATAATCTCTATATTATGTTTAATATTTTTATCTAAGGAAATTTCTTCCGTCAATTCGTATAAATTTCCATCTACACGAACTCGCACATAACCACTTCGTTTCGCACGTTCAAATAATTTCTCATGCCGTCCTTTTCTCCCACGCACAACCGGCGCAAGTAACTGTATTTTTGTTCCTTCAGGTAGTTCGAGAATCTGATCTACCATTTGGTCTACCGTCTGTTTTTTAATTTCTTTTCCACATTTGTAGCAATGCGGAATCCCTACTCTAGCATAAAGAAGCCTAAAATAATCATAAATTTCTGTAACTGTTCCAACTGTAGAACGTGGATTTCGATTTGTCGACTTTTGATCAATAGAAATTGCTGGGGAAAGTCCTTCTATGCTTTCCACATTTGGCTTTTCCATCTGTCCTAAAAATTGTCTTGCATAGGATGACAAAGATTCCATATATCTTCTTTGTCCCTCTGCATAAATTGTGTCAAAAGCAAGAGAGGATTTTCCCGAACCACTAAGTCCAGTC
Source organism: Faecalimonas sp. (assembly GCA_029264305.1). GTDB lineage: Bacteria > Bacillota > Clostridia > Lachnospirales > Lachnospiraceae > Faecalimonas. The sequence goes on from JARICA010000022.1 coordinate 46,507, forward strand.
AATACAACCAGCTCATTTCTTGGAATATCCACATCTATATTTTTCAAATTATGCTCATTTGCACCTCTTATTTTAATATATTGCTTCTGCTCTGTTCTTTTTGCCATCTTATACTCCTAATTTTCTATCTCCTGTAATTGTTTTTTCAATTCTACCAATTTATCTCTTACTTGAGCGGCCATTTCAAAATTCAACTCTGCTGCTGCTTTTTTCATCTGTTTTGTCATATCTTTAATCATTTTTTCTAATTCCGACTTACTCATGGATTCTGGGTCTTTCTCCATTTGTAATTCTTCTGCTGCAACCTTCTTAGAAATACTTATCAAATCTCGAACTGCTTTCTTTACTGTCTGTGGCGTAATTCCGTGTTCCTCATTATATGCCATTTGTACTTTTCGTCTTCTTTCCGTTTCTCTTATAGCATTTTTCATAGAATCTGTCATTGTATCTGCATACATAATCACATGTCCTTCTGCATTACGAGCAGCACGTCCAATTGTTTGAATCAAAGATGTTTCTGAACGAAGAAATCCTTCCTTATCCGCATCCAAAATAGCTACTAATGTAATTTCAGGAATATCTAGTCCTTCTCTTAACAAGTTAATTCCAACCAAAACATCAAAAACATCTAAGCGCATATCACGAATAATTTCTGTTCTTTCTAAAGTATCAATATCCGAATGTAAATATTTAACACGTATTCCAAGTTCTCTCATATAATTTGTTAAATCTTCTGCCATTCTTTTTGTTAGTGTTGTAACAAGTATTTTATTTTTCTTTGCAATCTCTTTATTTATTTCACCAATCAAATCATCAATTTGTCCTTCAACACCCCTAACTTCCACTTCTGGATCTAACAAACCTGTTGGTCTGATAATTTGATCTGTCCGTAATAATTCATTTCTTTCTTCATATTCTCCAGGTGTAGCAGAAACAAATAAAATTTGATTAATTCTACTTTCAAACTCTTCAAAATTTAATGGTCTATTATCTTTCGCTGACGGAAGTCTAAAACCATAATTTACCAATGTGGATTTTCTTGACTGGTCTCCTGCATACATTCCCGCAATCTGTGGTATCGTCTTGTGTGATTCGTCTATCATAATTAAGAAATCATCTGGAAAATAATCTATTAATGTATGCGGTGGCTGCCCTTCTTCAAGTCCTGATAAATGTCTTGAATAATTTTCGATACCTGAGCAAAATCCTGTTTCTCGCATCATTTCAATATCAAAATTTGTTCTCTCTGAAATTCGTTGTGCTTCTAATAATTTATCTTCTCCTTTAAAATAACGCACTCTTTCTTCCAGTTCTTCTTCAATTGCCTTTATAGCTCTTTCCATATTTTCTTTGGACACAACGTAGTGTGATGCTGGAAAAATCGCCACATGATTTAAAACATTTTTAATTTCCCCTGTTACTATATCAATCTCTGTAATACGTTCTACTTCATCTCCAAAAAATTCTATACGGATAGCATATTCTTCTGAAATCGCCGGAAAAATTTCCAGCACATCCCCTCGTACCCGAAATGTTCCACGCTTAAAATCTATATCATTCCTATCATATTGTATCTCTACTAATTTATTTACAACCTCATCTCGATCTTTGATCATTCCTGGGCGCAAAGAAATTACCATTTCTTGATAGTCAATCGGAGAGCCCAGCCCGTAAATACAAGAAACACTTGCAACAATAATAACATCTCTTCTTTCAGACAAAGCTGCTGTTGCTGAGTGTCTTAATTTATCTATCTCATCATTAATAGAAGAGTCCTTAGCAATATAGGTATCCGATGATGGAACATACGCCTCTGGCTGATAATAATCATAGTAACTTACAAAATATTCTACAGCGTTATTCGGGAAGAATTCTTTAAACTCTCCATAAAGTTGTGCTGCTAAGGTTTTATTATGCGCTATGATAAGCGTTGGTCTATTCAACTGTTGTATAACATTCGCCATGGTAAATGTCTTTCCCGATCCTGTAACACCAAGAAGTGTCTGACATTGATTGCCTTCTTGGAAACCTTTTACAAGCTGTTCAATTGCTTGTGGTTGGTCACCTGTTGGTTTATATTGGGAATGTAACTCAAATTTATCCATAAAAATGCACCTCTCTTCTACTATGTCCGTTTACTTCCCGATTATAGCATTAAAAAAAGAAAAAGTACAGTAAACAAATGAACATTTGTTCTGTACTTTTTACCTATTTTACTTTTCTCATATAATATCATAATATTCTTTCATTATCGCATGATTCCACGAATCACCATCATCCACATTTGCACTTAAAAATACAGGTACTACCATTTCCCTTTCACACCTTCAATGATCATTGAAACATCGCCAATTTCTCCACAATTATCAATAACATACTCGCAAACCTCAAATAGTCTTTTCCCACTTTTATGACGACTTGTAACATTTTTAGAATGTTTTAAGTTTCTTCCTGAATTTAATATAATTTTCTTTGTCGTATACTTTCATATGCAAATGCATAAACTATATACATCTTTACATTTATACAAGGAGGTAACCATGCGTTCTTTAAAATCCATTCATATCATCGGCGTAATTTTTACAATAGTCGTAGGAACCCTTCTTCATTTTGTATGGGAATGGTCTGGGCAAAGTAACCTAACCGCCATTTTCAGTGCTGTCAATGAAAGTACATGGGAACATCTAAAACTTTTATTTTTCCCTTTCATTACTTTTGCAATCATTGAATATTTTCTATACGGAAATGAAACCACATGCTTTTTTTCTGTAAAAGTATGTGCTGTTCTTCTCGGAATGTTGACTATTGTTACTGTCTTTTACACTTATACAGGAATACTTGGAAAAAATTATTTTCCATTGGATATTTTAACATTCTTACTCGGAGTTATTGTATCGTATCTTTATTCCTATTATCACCTATATACCTCTCCCTCATCTTGTTCTGTTTATTCAGAGGTCCTTGCTATTTTTACACTATTACTTTTTATTATCGCTTTTTCTATTTTCTCATTTTCACCGCCATCTTTGGGAATTTTTCAACAACCATAGATTAAGCTTTCTTGCTCTATTTCCATTCCGTATTCCAAAATACAGTTTTTCACCTCTTCTAACTCCCCCACATTCATCTTCTCTAGTTTTTGTCTTTTTTCTTCCCCTAGACAAATTCCAATCTTTCTATTCACTCTCTCCATAAAACTTTCTCTATCCATTTTATATGGCTTTAATTTAGGGAAAATATTTTCTTTATTAAACAAAAAAATACGAATACCACCTAAATCCATATCTCCCCAATGGAAAAACTCTACTTTTTCATCACATAATTGTTCTAATTCCTGTAAATATTTAACTTCTTTCGGAGAGAAAAAACCATGACAATAAATATATACTGTATTCTTTTCATATATCATATTCTCATAATTTGCCTTATTTTCTACTATCATAATTTTTCTTATATCTGGAAGTGCTATTGGTTTTGAATGCTCTAATGTCTGCGAATTTATAATTGTTCCATAGGAAAAATCACTTGTATCAATTATTTTTCCTGTATCCAACTTATATACAACCGCGCCTTTCCATTCTAAGACTTGTGCATAAGAAAGAATACCACAACTTTTTAAAATTTCTTCATCTGTCATTTCTCCCTTATCCGGTAAATTAGAATAGTTCCTTAAAATTCCAACAATTTTCGTTTCATATTCTTGTTCAAATTTTTTAGAATTTTTAAGTATATTCGCACTAAAAACTCGTTTCCAAACAGGTTTTTTTATATCTGCCACTGCCTTCAAACACAAAAATAAATTTTCGTCTTCCATTTCTTTTACAACTTTTCCTTGTTCAAGTTTTTCTAAAAGAGAATAGTAATAGGCGTATAGCCATTCTACTCCAGAAACATTCTGAAGTAGAATTTTCATTTTCCTTATATATTTTCGTTGTTTTTCTAGTGGTTCTTCCATATTCTCTTTTTTACAAAGAAGTGAAAGAATTTCTATGGAATAATGAACTTTTGTAATATCTTTTCCATACCACCTAGTTGATTCAAAAGCAACAGATCTACACAAGGATGTTTTTCTCCTTTCAACCGTCCTGCACGATATGAATCCACATTTGTTTTAGCAATGATCCACTGACTAAGCGTCAGCTCTTTCTTCACTTTCCTCACCTTCAATCATTTTCAAATAATTCCCTTTATCAATATGCATCATAGAAATTTGATTTTGATGTCTGCGGAATCCATATACGCTATCCACATTTCTAATTAATGATTGTAATCGTTCATCAGGCACACAAACAATCAACTGCAGCTCCAATTCTCTCGCATAATGAAGGCATACTTCACTTCGTTCTTTATCCATTTTTGAAAAGGCTTCGTCTAAAAGAACAAGGCGAATTTTCGAATCTCTATTACTCTGATTCATATAAAGCATTGCAAATCCTGCAAGAAGTGCTACATATTTTGGATTTTGACCTTCTCCACCAGAGTCTCTTCCTGCCATATCGTCGACAGCATTTTTTCTTATATTGCCATCTTCATCTTCCACTTGTTCATACATACTAAAATTAAGATAATTTCGATAATCGGCATAAAATTCCATCTGTTCCTTATAAAGTGCACGTTTCCCACTATCTTCGTCTCTTGGTGGCATAAACTTCTCAGTAAGTCTTAAAATTTGTGCTTCATATTTTTGATAAAATTCATCTTCTCCTAGGCTTAACTGACCATCATATCCATCATTATCAAGCACTTTGCTATCTAATTCTGGTGCCATAAGCATCTCATAAAATTGTCTGTTTTCATTCTCTGCTGGAAGAATGTCAATTTGATAAATACTGTCTGAAAATCTAATTTTCCCAAGCATCCGATTGATTTCACGCTTATGACGAAACGCCGCTTTAATTTCCCCATGAATAGTTGCAATCACATTCTCTCTCAAAGTATTATATACAAGTTTGTATTGTTGTTCGAATTCTGCCTTATATTTTGGTTCAAAGTCTTTTTGACACTGCTCAAGCACTTTATCATAAACATCATTTTCATGCTCACTTCCTGTAAATCCATATGTAGCATACATTTGATTAAACTTATTTCTAGCAATGAAACGCTCTTCTGCTTCTACTTCAATACGCTTCTCCAAATTTTCCAATTCTTGCAACTTTTCTCTTCTGTAAACCGATTCCGTTTTCACTTCCAATGTTTGCAAAACGTTCTGTTCAAGTTCTTCATTCGGAACATATCCTTGTTGTTCTTGTTGGAATCTATCTTCTAAATTTTTCAATTCCGTTTCCACATTTGCTTGAATCTTAATTCGTTCCAACCGTTCTTTATTCCTTTTCTGCAAATCATCACGAAGAACTGCTATCTTTTCTTCCAACTGTTTCTTCTTTTCCTTTAATTGAGGAAGGAGTGTTCCTTCATTTAACTCTTGTAACTCTTGGCGTAATTTTTCCTCTTTTTTATAATAATTTTTTAAGTCTTCAGATGCATTCGACATTTGAATTAACTGTTTTGTACTATAACTACTTAATCGTTCAAAAGTCCTTGCTTGTTTCAAACTACTATGCATATGCATATCTGCCAGTAAATGTTCCTCTAAATGATATACTTCATCTTCTAGTTCAATTAATTTTGCTTTCGATACTTTTGTTCCGATACATGCATAATCTCCGTAATCTTTCTCTTTCAAATGACGGAAAATATAGTTACTATATGAATAACAATCTGATGTAACCCCTTCTCTCACTTTATGTAATTCTTCTATTGTTTCACATTTAATAATTCTTCCCAAATATTGCCTTAAACATAAATCGACATATGGCTCACTTGTCGCTACCGCCTCATATAATGTATTTTCTTTTGCCTTTGGTTCATCTCTCTTGATTGCAGCTGTATTAATTAAATTGAAATCTGCAAATTCCTTTTCTTTCATTTTTCTAAAAATTTTAGCTGCATCTATGGCATATTCAGGTGCGGTAACTAAACTATACTTAATGCGTCCAAGTCTACCCTCTATGGCATTTTTCCATTTTTCATCTGTAATATCAAACAAATCTGCAAAAATTTCCACATGAATAGTTCTTCCATATAAATCACTTAACGCACTTTGCAATCTACTTTTGGCCTTTTTCAATTCTTTCTTATAAGGTTTTCTATCATGTTTTAAATCTTCAATAATTTCTTTTTTCTCATCTAAAACTTTTCTTGTTTTACGAATATTGTCCTGTAAGTCTTGCAATTCTTCTTCAATATTCTCTAACGTATCTTCTAAATGCTTTTTCAATTTTTCAAGAATTTCTTCTGTTATATTTCCATCTGCCACTTCTTCTATTGTATGTAATGTCGGATTCGATATATATGCGCTGATATCCTCGTTTTCTTCCCACATTCTCAATTCTTGTAAAATCTTTCTCCATTGTGACGAGTTGCCTGCCAAAATTTCTATTGTATGGCACACTTCCTCCAACTCTTTTTCTTTCTGACCATAATCGCTTGCTCGAATTTGCGTTTCAACTTCTATCTTTTCCTCAAGGTATTGTTTTTCTTTTTCCTCTAGTTCTAAACAACATTCCCCTATTTTTTCTACTGCCTGGCTAACAGTTTGCAAAGTTTCTTTCTTAGACTGTAGCTGCATTTTCAACCCTTCAATAGCAATGATTTTTAAAATTGCCTTGGTGCGAATCACATCACTTTTGAATTGAATGTATTTGAGATTATGTTCTCTAATCGTTTCAAGCATCTGGATACGATTTTCCAAATCTTCCACACGTTCTTTGATTTCACGATACGCTCCTAATTGTTCACTAATGATAGCAACTGTTCCCTCTTTACTTTTAGGGAACATATAGTCTCGAATAAATTGACCTGTTCCGTTTGTCATACGAAGTGCAATTGCACTTTTTTCCATAGTCATAAAACGTCCTGGTTCAATATATCCCAAGATCACATCATAAAGCGTATTCAAATATGCTTCTTTGGAAGGATACAATCGATTCACTTCTCCTCTTCCCCGATTGTATTCAGACTCTTTCCTTTTTTCAATAAATTTCTTTAACCTTGCAAGAGTATATGGGCTTCCATTTTCTCCAATATATCCATCTTCAGCTACTCTTCCAGAATGGCTAAAAAAGCTATAGCGTTTTAACTCTAAATCTTTTTTCCCTACTTCAAAAGAAACACCGATACAATTCACAATATGCGTTGTCGTATCCTCTACTTCTAACACAATTTGAGAACAAAAATCCATTCCTTCACGATTCGCTGTTCCATCTTTCTGTTCTCCTCTAAGATAACTTAAAACACTTCTTCTATTTTTTGCATCATCAGCAGCTTTATTCAAAAAGGAAGCGGCTACACTCCCATATAAAATTACTTGTATCGCATCCATAACTGTGGATTTTCCCGATCCACTTTTCCCACTAAATAGATTGACATATTCATGAAATATTAATTCTTTATGGCTAATTCCACCCCAATTATTCAGTAACAGTTTCGTAAAGATTTTCTTCGATTGTTTCATGATTTGCAATCTCCTCTCCGTATTCTTTCAATAATGCATTTATACTCAATGCGCTACAATATAAATTAATCGTACTATAAAGATAAATCGGTGTAGTATCTTCCACATCTCTTACTGCTCCTGGAAGTTCAATCATTTGATGTTTACTCAACAAATAGAGTGCCTCTTGCCATTCTGATACTTTTAATTTTCTGTTTAAAAGATTTGTGTTTTTCCCATACTCTCGAATCTCTTCCAACGTAGTTACAGTAGCCTCTAAACCTTCTCCCAAAATCTTATCTCTATAAATCATTTTAACAAGTAAAATAATCACTGTTGTTGTCAAACTAAATCTTTCTGTTTCTACACCATCTCCACCTAATCTAAAAATATGTTCTTGTGGATCGTGTGTCAGTTCACATCCAAGTACCATCAAATAATCTTCGATAAATTTTTTATGTCTCACACACATTTCATAATAAATATTATCTCTTGGAACCAAAGTGATTGGATCATATTTGACCTGCAAAATACAAGTTTGTCTGAATAGGTTTGATATTGTTTTTCGTAAATTTTCCGCCTCCGTCACGGACAATTCTTCCATATATTTAAACATTTATTTCTCCTTTATTCTAAGTTTTGAAAATCGAAAATCTTTTGTCTGTATTTCTTTTTCTATTTCTACAATCGTGTCGCTCTCTGCTCTCTCAGTTGCATCCTGCCATACAAAGAATAATTTTTCTAAATCTTCAATGGATTGTACTGTGTTTTCTGTCACTCTAAACTCTCCATCTTTTTCATTTTTCTTACGAAAATCTCGGATTTCTTTCTGCGTATAAAGAGGTTTTAAAATAAATTCTTCCATCTCTTCATTAGAAAGATTCTCCTTCTTTATGATGATTGGATCAAATTTTTCTTTTTCTGTATTTTTAAACTGATACATACTTCGGTCCGTTACTTCTTGGTATCGTTCTGTTAACCGCATACTCTCAGCTAATTTTCCTAAAATTTCTTCCTGCTTATCACTTTGATTTAATAAATTTACAAATTGAACTGTTCCATCTTCTTCAGGGCTTCCTTCCATGAAAAGATAACGTATTCTTGCTGCAGCACGATTGGCGAAAATTGTCTTCTGCTCAATCAATTTATTATATCTTCTTTCAATTGTATCAAATTCACGTTCAATCCCATAAATAATGTCCATCGCCTCTTCACACAATTCAATTGCTCTTTCATTTCGCACATACTGAGGACTATCTTTTTCCAATTGTTTTCTTTTTTCCACAAAAGATTGCTTTCGTATTTCATTTTCCCACAAATTTTTCTCAATCAGTTCTTTTACCGCCTCTTTATAGCGATAAAAGCTATCTGTTGTTGTTAAAATTGCATATTTCTTGCTATCACTATTATTCAATTCTTTCACAAGGACTTCTTGAATACCAATAAAACTTTTCTGCTTGGATAATTCATCGAAATATCCGCGCATTCCTTCTTGCATATTAGCAAGCATCTGTACCAAGGTACGAGAGGTATTCCACGCACTTTTTAAAATGTCGTTATTTTTCTCTTGATCTGAACTATATGTATATAAATGGCTATATACAGCAAGTACACTTTCTCGTTCTCGGTTTCCTTCCTCACTAAACAATTTCTCAAATAGTTCTACATACAACCTACTATATTCTGGAAAAGATACCACATATCTATTCAAAGTCTCATCATAGTCTTGTCGAAGCCAGCCCCAGTTTTCCAAGTTTTTCAAACAAACCGATGCCATATTTGCTCGTGTTAAAAATTCCCCTTCTTCATCAACCTGCTCTTCGCTCCACTCCAATACCATATCCGCTATATTTTCATTCATAATGTTTTTACACTCTTCTTCTGTCAACCCGAGAAGAGAATACGATTTACTTGTTTCTCCATAAATCGCCAACAGAAATTTTTGATAATATGTTCTATATTTACTTGAAAAAAGTTTATAAAACTCTGGTGGGATTTTATTTATTAAATTCACTCGCCTACCTCTTTTCTTTTGATATCACTATTTTTTATTATACCAAAATGAACTGATAAATGTAATTGATTTTTCGACAAATCCTATGATATGATGCCTATTGGAATGAGATTTTTTTAAGGAGGGATTTTATGAAAAAAAATAAGATAACAAATCCTATTACGGAAGGTGTTATCTGGAAACAATTATTAATTTTTTTCTTTCCGATAGTTATCGGAACACTATTTCAACAATTATATAATACTGTCGATGCAATTATTGTTGGGCGCTTTGTCGGGAAAGAAGCTCTTGCTAGTGTAGGTGGTTCTTCTGCTGTTCTTGCCAACTTTGTTATTGGATTTTTTACTGGTCTTTCTGCAGGAGCAAGTGTAATTATTTCACAATTTTGCGGAGCTAATGACCGTGAAAATATGCAAAAAGGTTTGCATACCGCCTATGCATTTTCGATTTTATTTGGAATCATTATTTCTATCGCTGGGTTCATTCTTACCCCTTGGCTATTACGCATTACAAAAACACCAAATGATGTATTTGCAGATTCTGTTCTTTATCTTAAAATTTATTTTGCCGGGCTTATTTTTATGCTTATTTATAACATGGGTTCGAGCATTTTACGTGCAATTGGGGATTCTAAACGTCCACTATATTATTTGATTATCTGCTGTTTTATCAATATTGGATTAGATATTTTATTTGTTGTTTATTTCCATATGGGTATTGCCGGAGCTGCAATTGCTACATTAATTGCACAGGCAGTCAGTGCTATTTTAGTTACTTACTCTTTGATGACTTCTTATGATATTTTAAAACTAAATTTACGAGAAATACGTATTGATTTTTCTATGTTGAAAGCTGAATTTAAAATCGGACTTCCAAGTGGATTGCAATCCTGTATGTATAGCTTAACAAATATTATTATTCAAGCCGCTGTAAATAATTTCGGAACAGACACCGCTGCTGCATGGGCAGCCTATGGAAAACTTGATGCAATTTTTTGGACAATCTGTGGTTCATTTGGAATTGCTGTCACAACTTTTTCCGGACAGAATTATGGAGCAAAATGTTACGAACGTGTAAAGAAGAGTATACGTGTGAGTCTTATCATGGCATTAAGTGTATCTGCAATCTTAATTACTTTTCTTATGATTGCTTGTCGGCCTCTATATCATATTTTCACTACGGATACAGATGTAATCAACCTTGGTGTATATATGTTAAAATTAATTACACCTAGCTATATCATTTATGTATTTGTTGAAATTTATTCAGGTGCACTTCGAGGTATTGGAGATGTATTTATTCCAACTTTAATTACCCTTGGTGGTGTTTGCTTTGTTCGTATTCCTTGGGTTGTATTTGTTACTCCTATGAAAAATGAAGTTTCTACTCTTCTATTTAGCTATCCTATGGCATGGGCAGCTACATTACTCTTTCTCTTTCCGTACTATTTGTATCAACGAAAAAAATTACTTTCACTTTAAACAATAAAATAAAAGGGACTTTTTACAGCCCCTTTTATTTTACCTACCTCAATATATACATCTTATTCTAAATTTTCTTACTCCCCAAATGCATTCATCCAATTTGCTTTCTTATAATAAATGAAAAAGATAATGGAACTTAATCCCCATGTTATTGGATATACCCAATATACAATGTCAATTTTCCCTACTAATTTACCGAAAACAACTAAAATCGTCACTCGAATAACACACCAGCAGATGAGCATAACAATCATCGGAACCATGGATTTCCCTGCACCTCTAAGTACAGCTGAAATCGCATGAGAATACGCTAACAGACAAAAGAATAGCGCTGCTGTTCTTGCTCTTGCAACACCATACATTATTACCTCAGGGTTACTATCAAATGCTCGTGTAAGTGGTGATGCAAAAATAAATATCAAGACTCCAATGAGTTCTGCAAGAATGACCGTTGTTAAAATTCCAAATTTGGCTCCTTTTTTCGTCCTTTCCTCCTGCTTTGCTCCTAAATTCTGCCCCACAAAAGTTGTTAATGCCATGGTAAAACTTGTAATTGGCAAAAAACCAAAGCCTTCTATTTTCGAATATGCACCACATCCTGCCATTGCCATCTCTCCAAAAGAGTTGATGTTAGATTGCACAACAACATTTGCAATGGCAATAATCGAATTCTGAATCCCCGATGGCAACCCAATACGAATGATTTGTCCTAGTATTTCTCTATCAAATCGAATTTTTCTCAAACACAAACGATATTCTTCTTTTGTTCGCATCAACTGTCCCATACACAAAAATGCACTTACAAATTGGGAAATTGTTGTTGCTAAAGCTGCTGCTCCTACACCATAATGAAATCCCGCAATAAATACAATATCCAATACAATATTTATGAGTGAAGAAACAATCAAATAATATAAAGGATGTTTACTATCCCCTACAGACTGTAAAATTCCCACAAAAATATTATACATAACAAATCCAAGAGAACCCATAAAATAAATTCGAAAATATGCAATTGATTCAGGCAATACATTTTTCGGTGTATCCATCCAAATTAAGATTTGTGGTGCAAAAAATACACCTAAAATTGTTAAAATCACACTTGCAACTAAACCAAATGCAACTGTGGTATGTACCGCTTTTTCTACTTTTTCTTTATTTCTTGCTCCAAAATATCTCGCAATAACAACACCAGCACCAATAGAAATTCCACTAAAAAATCCAATCATCAAAAAAATAAGATTTCCAGAAGAACTCACTGCCGCCAATGCATTACTCCCTAAAAAATTTCCAACAATCAACGAATCGGCTGTATTATACATTTGTTGAAATAGATTTCCTAAAAAAATCGGCATTGCAAAAAATGTAATCTTTTTCCATATTGATCCTTCTGTCATCAAGTTTTTTGACGTAGTTATTTCCATACTCATTCCTCCATTTCTACTTTTATTCTATCAAAAACAACACTTTTTGAAAAGTTTTCATTTTTTGTGACATAGTCACAGATAAAACAGGGTATACCAACTATAATGACACTATCATTAAAACAAACGAAAAGGAGATTTGATTATGGAAGCTTTAAATATCACAATAGATAATTTTGAAACAGAGGTTATGCAATCAGATAAACCTGTACTAATTGATTTTTGGGCACCATGGTGTGGTCCTTGCCAAATGGTACTTCCAATTATTAAAGAACTTGCAGAAGAAGTAACTGACACAAAAATTTGCAAAATAAATGTGGATGAGCAACCTGAATTGGCAAAAAAATTCCGCGTATTAAGTATTCCAACTCTTATAGTTGTAAAAGATGGAGAGGTTGCTAAACGTGAAGTTGGCGCTAAATCAAAAGAAGAAATTTTAGAATTAATCGGATAATAGGGAAAGCAAGGTGCATATATTCCACACCTTGCTTCTTATTTTATAATAATTTTTTCAATTTCTGTCTATCAACAATCTTTATACTTCCCCGAGAAAGTTCAACCATCCCTTCCTTAGCAAAGTATTTCAACATTCTTGATACGACTTCTCTTGCACTTCCTACATACTTTGCAATTTGTTCATGGGTAAACGGAAGTATATCTGTTCCCATTTTTGCCATTTCATCAAGCAAAAAAATTGCCAATCTTCTATCAAAACTCATAAACAAAATTTGTTCCATCGCCCACATAACATCCGAAAATCGATCTGCAGTCAAGCGAAGACCAAATGCCTCTACATAAATATTTTTCTGACTTAATGCTGAAAATACCGATGAGTTAATTAATAGTACTTCCGTATCCTTTTCTGCATCTACATGAACATCGAATGTAATATTTTTCAAAATACAAGAAGCTGATAAAATGCATACATCATCATCACTCAAACGATACAACGTCACTTCTTTTCCTTCTTCAGAAAGAATATACGTTCTCAGTTCTCCACTTTTAATAAGCAATACCCCTATGCATTCCTGCTGTGCATCGTAAATGTTTTGTCCTTGTGTATATTTTACTACCGCAGTATTTTGTATCAATATTTCCTGCTCTTCTTTTGTAATCTGATTCCAAAAAGTGAGTCTTTCTTCTAAATATTTTCTATTCTGTTCTGTCATCTTCCTCATCTTCCATCGTCTTCACTAAATCCCAAATTTCTTCCCGTCCTTGTTTTGTTACAGAAGAAAAAGGAATTACTTTTGTACCTGGAATTAAATCTAATCCCTGTTTTACCATTTTTATATGTTTTTGAATTTGACTTCGTTTTAATTTATCTAGTTTAGTTGCAATAATAATCGGATTATATCCATGATATACAATCCAATCATACATCATTTTATCATTAGCAGTTGGTTCATGCCGTATATCTATTAAAAGGAATACCGCTTTTAGTTTTTTAGATGTATTCAAATATCTCTCTATTAATTTCCCCCACTGCTCTTTTTCTTTTGGCGATACTTTTGCATATCCATATCCAGGAAGATCTACCAAATATAATTCTTTATTTACATTATAAAAATTAATTGTCTGTGTTTTTCCTGGTGTAGCCGATGTTCTTGCCAAAGATTTTCTATTTAACAAAGCATTAATCAAAGAAGATTTTCCTACATTTGATTTTCCTGCAAATGCAATTTCCATTAAATCTGTATCTGGGAGTTTGCTTGTAATCCCACACACAATTTCTAATTCTACATTTTTAATTACCATATGCCCTCCTATTCTTTTACAAGTGCAATTTCTAAAACTTCTCTCATTTGACTTACCGGAATGATTTCTAATCCTTTTGTAATTTCGGAAGAAAGTTCTTCTACATCTTTTTTATTTTCAAAAGGAATAATTACTGTTTTAATTCCCGCAACTTTTGCTGCTAGTAACTTTTCTTTTAGTCCACCAATTGCAAGTACGCGACCACGCAATGTGATTTCACCTGTCATTGCCACATCTGCTCGAACTTTCTTATTAGTAATCGCTGAAAAATTAGCCGTTGCCATAGATATTCCTGCCGATGGACCATCTTTTGGTACAGCTCCCTCTGGTATATGAATATGAATGTCATGCTCTTCAAAATATTCTTTAGAAATATTAAACTCTTCAGCAATAGACCTTATATAACTAATGCCTGTTCTTGCTGATTCTTTCATTACGTCACCCATCTGCCCTGTCAGCATCACTTCACCTTTTCCACGCATTGCATTCACTTCTATTTGAAGTGTATCTCCCCCTACACTTGTCCATGCTAATCCGCGAACAATTCCTACCTCATCTTTTTCATTTGCTTTTTGATAAGTATATTTTTCTTTTCCAAGATATTTTTCTAAATTGCTCTCTGTCACTCTAATTTTTTTCTTATTCTTTTCTAATATTTCTCTTGCAGTTTTTCTACAAATATCCCCAATTTGTCTTTCTAACTGGCGAACCCCTGCTTCCCTTGTGTAATTATTTGAAATTTTCCAAATTGCTCCTTTGCTTATTGTAAGCATATTTTTTTCTAATCCATGTTTCTTTAATTGTTTTGGGATGAGATGCTTCTCTGCAATATGAAATTTTTCATTATCCGTATAACTCGTTACCTCAATAATTTCCATTCTATCTAACAAAGGTCTTGGAATCGTTTGTAGCGAATTTGCCGTTGTTACAAATAATACTTCAGATAAATCTACTGGAACTTCTAAATAGTGATCTCTAAATTTTACATTTTGTTCGCTATCTAACACTTCTAGCAATGCTGAAAATGTGTCCCCTTTGTAATCTGTACTTACTTTATCAATCTCATCTAACAACATAAGAGGATTTCGAACACCAGCCATTTTCAATCCATTTGCAATACGACCTGGCATTGCTCCAACATAAGTTTTACGATGTCCTCGAATTTCTGCTTCATCCCTTACTCCTCCAAGAGAAATGCGAACATATTTTTTATGTAGAGCTTTTGCTAATGATCTGGCAATGGATGTCTTCCCTGTTCCCGGAGGACCAACAAGACACAAGATAGGACTAGTTCCTTTTGATGTCAAGGCACGAACAGCTAAAAATTCTAATATTCTTTCTTTCACTTGTTCTAATCCATAATGTTCTTCTTCTAAAATTTCTTTCGCATAGTGAATATCTAAGTTATCCTCACCCATTTTATTCCATGGCATTTCCAACATCGTCTCAATATATGTTCTTGTGACTGCATTTTCTGCTGGACCATTTACTGTATTTCGAAATCTTCTTACTTCCTTACGAAGTTTTTCTTTTACTTCTTCAGAGGCATCTAGTTCCTTTATCGCCTTTGCAAACTCATCTGCATCTGAAAGCGTAGAATCGTCTCCTAACTCTTCCTGAATCACTTTCAATTCTTCTCGAAGTAAATATTCTTTTTGATGTTTATCTATTCTCGCTTTTACCTTTTCTTCCAATTCTTCTTTAATTTGAAACACTCTTATTTCTTTTTCCAATTTTTCTATTAAAAGAGAATAGCACTTTGTGGGATTCGTTTCTTCTAATAATTCCTGCGTTTCTTCATACCGAAAAGGAACATTTGCACAAACCTCATCTATAAGCCTTTTTAAATCGTCAATTTTAGCAATTTGTTCTACAATTTCTTTTGTCATTTTTGCATTTTTTGCTGCATACTGTAAAAACAATTCCTGCAATGTTCTACACATGGCTTCCTGCTTAACCGGCTCTTCTTCTACATACGGATATTCATCAACTACAGTAATATCTGCTTCTAAATATGGTTCTGTTTGCACAAGTTCATTGAGTTTCGCTCTTTTTTCCCCTTCTACAAGCACACGCAAAATCTTTTTCGGCATTTTTACAATTTGTTTAATAGAAGCAATAACTCCTATTTCATACAAATCATCCTGTGTTATATTTTCAGCCTCAATGCATTTTTGTGTCAATAGGAAAATTTGTTGTTCTTCTGCCATTGCTTTTTGAATAGCTTCCAAAGAAATTTCTCTACTCACATCAAAATGAACAACTTCTTTTGGCATGATTGTCATTCCTCTAAGAGCTACCATAGGCAATCTTTTTATCTTTTCATTCATCTGTTTTCCCTCTATTCAAAAAGACGGGTCTCTGGTTACCCATCAACGCCGTCTTAATTTCTTTTCAAGTTTACGCACTGACTACTTCTTTATTCTCTGTCTCATAAACTGGCTTTCCAATTCCTTGTACAACTTCCTTTGTAATTCTACAGAATTTAATACTATCATCTGATGGAACATGATACATTGTATCCATCATAATTTTTTCCATAATTGCACGAAGTCCTCTTGCTCCTGTTTTTCTTGCTAAAGAAGTTTTTGCGATTTCTACAAGTGCATCTTGATCAAACACCAACTCAACACCATCTAATTCCAATAATTTCTGGTATTGCTTTACAATAGCACTTTTTGGTTCTGTCAAAATACGAATTAATGCTTCCTCATCTAACATTTCCAAAGAAACTGTTACTGGAACTCGTCCAACGAGCTCAGGAATAAGACCAAATTTCACTAAATCCTGAGGCAATACCTGCCCAAGTAATCTGTCAATATCATATTCATGTTTTTCTGCAATTTCAGCATTAAACCCAATTGACTTCTTATCAATACGAGTCTCAATAATTTTATCAATGCCTTCAAATGCTCCACCACAAATAAACAAAATATTAGTTGTATCAATCTGAATTAATTCCTGATGTGGATGTTTTCTTCCACCTTGAGGTGGAACAGAAGCAACTGTACCTTCAATAATTTTTAAAAGTGCTTGCTGCACTCCTTCTCCTGATACATCACGAGTAATAGACGGATTCTCTGATTTTCTTGTAATTTTATCAATTTCATCTAGATATATAATTCCATATTCTGCTCTGCGTATATCTCCATCTGCTGCTTGAATAATTTTTAACAAAATATTCTCCACATCTTCCCCGACATATCCTGCTTCTGTCAATGCGGTAGCATCTGCGATTGCAAACGGTACATTTAGAACTTTTGCCAGTGTCTGGGCAAGAAGTGTCTTTCCACATCCAGTAGGACCTAACATCAAAATATTACTTTTGTGCAATTCCACGCCCAAATCTTTTTCCGCCATAATTCTTTTATAATGATTATATACAGCTACTGACAAAACTTTTTTCGCCTCATCTTGACCAATTACATAATCATCAAGAAAAGCTTTCATTTCTTCTGGTTTTATCAGATTAATTTCACTAAACTCATTATCTTCTTCATATTCCAATTCTTCTTCTATAATTTCTGAACAAACGTCAATACATTCGTCACAAATAAAGACACCGTTTGGTCCAGCAATTAATTTGCGTACCTGCGCCTGCGATTTGTTACAAAATGAACATCTGATTGCTTCGTCCACTTTTGCCATACTTTCACCTCTTTTTTACACACGCAAAGGAGATGTCTTTTAGACACCCCCTTTGTTCTTATTAACGGCTTACAACTACTTTATCGATCAAGCCATATTCTTCTGCTTCTTTAGCAGACATAAAATTATCTCTTTCTGTATCCGCAGAAATCTGTTCAAAACTTTTTCCTGTTCTTTCAGCTAAAATTTCATTTAATTTCTGACGTGTTTTTAAAATATGTTCTGCAGCGATTTGAATTTCCGTTGCTTGCCCCTGTGCTCCACCTAATGGTTGGTGAATCATAATCTCAGCATTTGGAAGTGCGAAACGTTTTCCTTTTGCTCCTCCTGCCAACAAAAATGCACCCATGCTCGCAGCCATTCCGATACAGGTTGTAGATACATCACATTTAATGTACTGCATTGTATCATAGATTGCCAGCCCTGCACTTACCGAACCACCCGGACTATTGATATACAACTGAATATCTTTTTCAGGGTCTTCCGCTTCAAGATGTAATAACTGTGCCACAATAATACTTGCCGACACATCTGTTACTTCTTCTCCAAGAAAGATAATTCTATCTTTTAGAAGTCTTGAATAAATATCATAAGAACGTTCACCGCGACTTGTCTGTTCAATAACATAAGGTACTAAACTCATCATGCTGCCTCCTTATTTAAAATACTATTAATTATTTTTCTACTGTGTTGTCCACTACTAAAGTTACTGCTTCTTGCACTGCAAGATCCATTTTCATCTGCGCTTTTTCGTTTTCGCCCATGAATTCTTTTAATTTTTCTACTTCCATCTTGTATGCTTCAGCCATTTTTGCTAATTCTTCATCAATTTTTTCATCTGTAATTTCAATGTTTTCTGCTTTAACGATTGCTTCTAACACTAATCTTGTCTGAATACGCTTAACAGCCTGTGGTCTTAATTCTTCGAACATTTTTTCAGCTGTCATTCCTGTAAACTGGAAGTACTGTTCCATGTTCAATCCTTGTTGTTGCATTCTTTGTGCGAAATCATCAGCCATCTGACGTACTTGTGTTTCAATCATTGCTTCTGGAATATCCATAGTTGCATTTTCTACAACCTGTTCCATAGCCTGATCTTCTTTCTGTCTCTTTCCATCAGCATTTTTCTGTTCTTTAATTTTTGCTTTAATATCTGCTTTTAATTCATCTAATGTATCAAATTCAGAAATTTCTGCTGCAAATTCATCATCTAATTCTGGAAGTTCTTTTGCTTTAATTTCGTGTACTGTGCATTTGAATGTTGCTTCTTTTCCTGCTAATTCAGGTGCATGATATTCCTGTGGGAATGTTACATTTACTTCTACCTCTTTACCTGCTTCAGCACCGATTAACTGTTCTTCAAATCCAGGAATAAATGCTCCTGAACCAATTGTTAATGGATAATTTTCTCCTTTTCCACCTTCGAATGCAACACCGTCAACAAATCCTTCAAAATCTAATACAACTTCATCTTTATCTTGTACAGGACGTCCTTCTACAGCGATTGTTCTAGCATTCTTTTCCTGTTCTTTTACAAGTCTTTCTTCTACTTCTTTCTGAGTTACTCTGTTAGAGTATTTGTCAACTTTTAATCCTTTGTATTCACCTAAAGTTACTTCTGGTTTTAAAGCAACTTCTGCTGTGAAGATAAATTCTTTTCCTTTTTCAATCTGTACCACTTCAATTTTTGGCTGAGAAACGATTTCTAAATCAGCTTCATCATATGCTTTTGCATATGCTCCTGGAATAATTGCATTTGCCGCATCATCATAAAAGATTTCTACACCATACATTTTTTCTACCATTTGACGAGGTACTTTTCCTTTACGGAATCCTGGAACGCTGATTTTTCCTTTTTGTTTCATATATGCACCATTAAGTGCTTTTTCAAATTCTTCTGCTGAAACTTCTACTGTAAGTTTTGCCATATTGTGCTCTAATTTTTCTACTTGTAAACTCATTTACCTTTTCCTCCTTATATGAAAAACGCCTTGTGGCTTTCTTCTTTCACACTCATTAGCGTAGTATATCATAATATCTTATAAATTTCTAGTCTTGAATTGCATCTAAACGCAGTATTTTCGTGATTAAACCGGATATTTCTTCCTCTTTTGGAGCAAATTCCTTATTTTCACCTTTTTTAATTGTAAGTGTAACGGATTCTTTCTCCCCGTAAGTTGTATCTTCATAAGCTGTTTCTAACAATTCATACGACTGTGCCGTAATATCTAACAGCATCGCTTGAAGAATTTCTTCTTTCGTTCCTTTATATTCTCCTCGGTCGGATTTTTGTTGAACTTCTGCCATACTTTCTTTCAACATAGCTTTCCATTTTACTAATACATCTGTTGGTTGTATTTCTACAGTTACTTTATATTCATCACTACTGATTTTTTCTTCTTTAACCACATTATATTTCACCGATCGGAAAATCTCTTTACATATTACATAAAATTTTTCTTCCATTTTCTCGCTAGCATTCAATCCCTCTGTTAAACCTTGAGAAAACGTATGAATATATTGCTCATAATCGTCTTTTAATTTTTTCTTTTCAATATCTTTGTCAAACTTGAGTAACTTTTCTGTCTCTCCTTGAAATCTGTGATCTAATAATGCTTGTACATAACCTTTTGCATCAAATTTTCCGCAAGCTGTCATAACAAATATAAGACTACAACATAGGAGAAGAACTACTACTTGTTTTAATCGTTTCATGCTGTTCTCCTTATTCATAAACAATAGCTGTTCTAATTTCTTCTGATTTTTCTTTTCCCATGAGCACTTCTACAAGATAAAGTGCAAATGGAATTGCTGTCCCCATTCCTCTACTTGTAATGATATGCTCATCTATAGCAACCATTTCTTTTGTTACATCGGCACCAATCAATCCTTCTTCCATTGCTGGATAACAGGTGGCTTTTCTTCCTTCTAAAAATCCTAATTTTCCAAAAATAGTGG
This sequence comes from Faecalimonas sp., assembly GCA_029264305.1. GTDB lineage: Bacteria > Bacillota > Clostridia > Lachnospirales > Lachnospiraceae > Faecalimonas. Next base: position 67,285 of record JARICA010000022.1, read on the forward strand.
GTGCAGCACAAATTGCAGCCACATATTTTTTCTTCCCATAAAATTTTCTCAATAATGCCTCTAGTCCTTTATGTTCCTGTAAATGAATGGTTCCAGGCATTCCACCTGGAAGAACAAGCATTTCCGCATTTTCAAAGTTCGCTTCTTCAAATAGCGTATCTGCCTGTACGTTTATCTCATGTGCTCCATGTATTTCTCTATTTCCTGTAACAGATACTGTTTCAACTTTGATTTCAGCTCGTCTTAATATATCTACTACAGTCAATCCTTCAACTTCTTCAAACCCGTCAGCAAGAAATACACATACTTTTTTCGTCATATCTTTTCCCTCCTTTTCACAGATTACCTTGCATTTTAGCAGACAACCAAAAAAAAAGCAAATATTTACATTTGTTCTACTCTATATTATGATATTTGTCAAAAGAATTATTTTTCATACACAAAGAAAGGCGAAAACATATGGAAATCGAAAGAAAATATTTAATCAACCATCTTCCCGAAAATCTTTCTTCTTATCCACACCGAATAATCGAACAAGGTTATCTTTCCACAGATCCTGTTATACGTATACGCAAAGATGGGGAAAAATACGAATTAACTTATAAATCAAAGGGGTTAATGATTCGAGAAGAACACACTCTTCCTCTTACCCATTTATCTTATGAGCATTTAAAATCTAAAATTGATGGGTTCCTAATCACAAAAGAAAGATATAACATTCCTTATGACAATCATCTTACAATAGAACTCGATTATTTTTTAGGTGATTTTTCTCCTCTTATTTTAGCAGAAGTAGAATTTCCTGATGAAACTTCAGCCAATGCATTTATTCCTCCAAATTGGTTTGGCAAGGATGTAACTTTCTCTCCTGCATATCAGAATAGTTCTCTTAGCCAAAAAGGCCCGCTTCCCTAGAAGCAGACCTTTTTTATTCTCCAAGATTAAATTCCTCATGAACAGCATTTAACGCTCGATCTACATCTTTTTCATCAATCAATACTGTGATTCGAATTTCTGATGTAGAAATCATTTTAATATTGACTCTCGAATTGTAAAGTGCTTCAAACATTCTAGAAGCTACTCCTGGATTACTCATCATTCCCGCACCTACAATAGAAATTTTTGCTACATTTTCATCATATTCAACTTCTTGAATAGTAAGAACTTCTTTTTTATCCTCCAACAATTCAATCGTCGCTTGTAAATCATCTTGCGATACAGTGAAAGAAATATCTTTCCTTCCATTTCTTCCAACTGACTGTAAAATAATCTCTACGTTAATATTATTTTTGGCAAGCGTATGAAACAAACTAAATGCAATACCTGGTTCATCTTTCACTCCAATTGCAGATATTCTTGCTGCATTTTTATCTCCCGCCACACCTGTGATTAGCATTTTTTCCATTTTTTTCACTGCCTCCTTCACTATCGTTCCTTCTTCATTATTTAAACTTGAACGTACAATCAATGTCACGCCATATTTTTTCGCCATTTCTACAGAACGATTATGAAGGACTCGTGCTCCTAAAGTGGCAAATTCTAACATTTCATCATAGGTGACTACTTCTAATTTTTTTGCGTTTTTAACAACTCTTGGATCTGCCGTATATACTCCATCCACATCTGTAAAAATTTCACATACATCTGCATGAAGTACTGCTGCCAAAGCAACTGCTGTTGTATCTGAACCACCTCTTCCAAGTGTTGTATAATCTTCATACTTATTTATTCCTTGAAATCCAGTTACAATAACAATTTTTCTATTTTCCAATTCGTGTGTAATACGTTCTGTATCAATCCGTTTAAACCTTGCATTTCCGTATTTTGAAGTAGACTGCATGGAAATTTGAAATGCATTTAATGAAATTGCTGGAACCCCCATTGATTGCATGGCCATCGCCATCAGCGACACTGAAACTTGCTCTCCTGTTGTTAACAACATATCCATTTCTCTCTTCGTTGCTTTCGGATTAATATCTGTGGCTTTTGCAAGCAATTCATCCGTAGTATCTCCCATAGCCGAAAGTACCACAACAACGTCATTCCCATTTTGCCAATCTTCTATACAACGTTTCGCAACATTAAAAATTCTTTCTTTATTTGCTACGGAACTTCCTCCAAATTTTTTTACAATTAACATAAATTCCTCCTGCCTTGGTGGTTATCTATTATTACAGTCATTTTATTCTTCCACACGCATCATATGCAAAATATTGGAAAAGTGTGACGCTTTTTCCTCATAAACACTTTCTTGCATTTTTTCTGTCATAACCCCAAATTCTCCTGGCACATCTTCCAAAAGCACTTTTTTTGTTGCTCCAAACACTTTCTCTATCTGACTTGTGTATTCTTCAAACGTTCCTTTCATTCTAATAAAGAATTTTTTTTCTGCATTTCCCTTATCATTCAACACAACTTTTTCTTCTGTCCACACAGGCATTACAATCCTTCCTTTGTTTCGGACTGCATCTACTATATCTCCCACAACAGCACTAGCCGTAGGAAGTTTTCCTGCGCCGCTACCATAAAACATGGCATCTCCTAACATATTTCCTCTTACAAACACAGCATTAAATACTCCATTCACATGGTAAAGCGGATGTGTATCATCCAATAAGCAAGGAGAAACCATCGCACTTATTTTTTCTCCCTCTCTCTTTGCAGAAGCAAGAAGTTTAATTGTTTTCTTTAATTTCTTGGCATATTTCATATCTATAGCTGTAATTTGGGTAATTCCCTCTGTATAAATTTCTCTATAATCTACAGATTGTCCAGATATTACAGAAGATAAAATAGCAATCTTTCTACAGGCATCATATCCTTCCACATCTGCTTCTGGATTTCTTTCTGCATAGCCTTTCTCTTGAGCTTCTTTTAATACTTCTTCATACTCGGCACCTTCATTAAACATTTTGGTCATCATATAGTTTGTTGTTCCATTTAAAATACCAGTAATTTCTTCAATTTTATCCCCTGTCAACGCCTGATGAAGAGAGCGAATAATTGGAATTCCTCCCCCAACACTCGCTTCATATAAAAAGTTTACTTCATTTTCTTCAGCAATCGCAAGAAGTTCAGTTCCACACTGTGATACCAATTCTTTGTTAGAAGTTACTACACTTTTTTTTGCCTGTAATGAACGTTTCACAAATGTGTATGACGGTTCAACCCCTCCAAGTACTTCCACAACTACTTCAATTTCTTTATCTTGAACAATTTGTTCAAAATCATTTATAATCTTGTTTTCTATTGGTGTTCCAGAAAAGTCTTTTTTATCCAAAATATACTTTACTTCAATTACACTTCCTACGCGTTTTGCTATAATTTCTCTATTTTTCTCTAATACTTCAACAACACCTGAACCAACTGTTCCATAACCCAACACCGCTATTTTTATCATCTGTATCACTCCCTGCCTACAATCTTTAAGTAATGCACACCTTCATTATTTTCTATTTCGTTTACCATATCAGAAATATTTCCTGTTGTAGAAAGAATTTCCACGCTAATTGTCAAGGTGGCTACTCTATTCAACGGAATGCTCTGATGAATAGTAAGAATATTTGCTTTATACTCTGCAATCTCCTGCAAGATTTCGGCAAGAAGTCCCGGCATATCATCCATTTGAATTGCTAAAGTAATGGTTTGTCCCTTTTCATTTTCATGAAATGGGAAAATATCATCTTTATATTTATAAAAAGAACTTCGACTAAGACCTATCTTCTCTGTCGCTTCCTGTATTGTCATGAATCGCTCAGTCGCAAGTAATCTTTTTACCTCTACCACTTTAAGAAGTACCTCAGGAACTGCTTTTTTCTTAATGACATAGTAATTTGAATCCATGTCGCACCTTCCTTTCGCCTTCGTTACTCATCTTCGTTTCTTTTCTTTAAATATGCATTAATAAACGGCTCTATATCTCCGTCTAATACTGCAGTTACATTTCCGTTTTCAACACTTGTTCTATGGTCTTTTACCAACGTATATGGCTGCATAACATAAGAGCGGATCTGATTACCAAATCCGATTTCTTTTACCTCCCCACGTATATCTGAAACTTTATCCGCTTGCTCCTGTTGTTTAATCAAATATAATTTTGCTTTCAACATCTGCATAGCTTTTTCGCGATTGGAATGTTGCGAACGCTCATTTTGACATTGCACAACTATTCCTGTAGGTAAATGCGTAATTCGGATGGCGGAAGACGTTTTATTTACATGTTGTCCTCCCGCCCCACTTGCTCTATATGTATCAACTTTCAAATCATCTTCATTGATTTCAATGTCAATATCATCCTCTATATCCGGTATAACATCACACGATGCAAACGAAGTTTGCCTTTTCCCAGCTGAATTAAACGGAGAAATACGCACTAATCGGTGAACACCTTTTTCTGACTGTAAATAACCGTATGCATTTTCCCCATTCACTTCAAATGTAACTGTTTTTATCCCCGTAATATCACCGTCTAAGTAATCTAAAACAGAAATAGAAAATCCTTTTTTCTCAGCCCACCTACTATACATTCGATAAAGCATACTTGCCCAATCACACGATTCTGTTCCTCCAGCTCCCGCATGCAAGGTTACAATCGCATTATCCTTATCGTATGGACCCGAAAGTAAAGTGTTAATACGAATTTCCTCAAAATTATTTTCAAACTGACGAATTTCCTTACGTATTTCATCAATCATACTTTCATCATTATCTTCGTATGCCATTTCTATTAACACACCTATATCTTCATAATTTATAAAGAGATTTTCTGCTGTTTCCAAAAAACTTTGGAGTCCTTTTAATTCGCGCATGACCTTTTGGGAACCTTCCGTATCTTCCCAAAAACTAGGCTCTTCTATTTTCTTTTGTAATTCTTCTACTCTAGCCTGTTTTCCTTCTAGGTCAAAGTGAATCCCTCAATTCATTTAATGGCTCCTCATATGAATTTATGACACTTTTAAATTGGTCTAATTCAACCATTTTTTCACCTCTTTTAATTATTTTCTTCCACAACACTGTTTATATTTTTTCCCACTTCCGCATGGGCATGGGTCATTTGGATAAACTTTCTTTTCCTCTCTCTTTTTAGGTTCTCTCACAGATGTATCATCTTTATTTGTACCTGTTACCTGGGCAACCTGTTCTCTTTCCACTTTTTGTTCAATTCTTACATGGAATAGCAAACGCACTGTATCTTCTGCAATAGCATTTGTCATTGCTCCAAACATATCGTATCCAAGCATCTTATATTCTACTAATGGATCTTTTTGTCCGTATGCTTGAAGTCCAATACCTTGACGTAACTGATCCATATCATCAATATGATCCATCCATTTTGCATCAATCACCTTCAACAAGATAACACGCTCTACTTCTCTTAAATGTTCGATTTCAGGGAATTCAGCTTCTTTTGCTTCATATGCTTTTACAGCTCTTTCTTTCAATACGTGTTTTAATTCTTTCTGACGCATGTTTTTCACTTCATCAGGAGTAACAAATTTCATCGGAATTGTAGCAAGAAGACTTCTTTCCAATTCAGATAAATCCCACTCATCTGACTCTAAGTCTGGTGATATACAAGCATCTACAAGATTTTCCACATATTCTGTAATCATATGATAAATCGAATCTCTCATGCTTTCCCCGTCTAATACACGACGTCTTTCTTCGTAGATAATCTCTCTTTGTTCATTCATTACCTGATCATATTCTAGAAGATTCTTACGAATACCAAAGTTATTACTCTCAATCTTTTTCTGTGCTTTTTCAATTGCATTTGAAAGCATCTTATGTTCAATTTGTTCGCCATCTTCAACTCCAAGTGTATTGAAAATACCCATAAGTTTTTCTGATCCAAACAATCTCATCAAATCATCTTCTAACGAAATATAGAATCTTGATTCTCCTGGATCCCCTTGTCGTCCAGAACGTCCACGCAACTGATTATCAATACGTCTTGATTCATGACGTTCTGTACCAATAATCTTAAGTCCGCCTGCATTCTTTGCATCTTCGTCCAATTTAATATCCGTACCACGACCAGCCATGTTTGTAGCAATTGTGACTGCTGAATGTACACCGGCCTGAGCTACAATTTCTGCTTCCATTTCATGGAATTTTGCATTCAACACATTATGAGGGATTCCTTCTTTTTTCAACATTCTGCTTAACAATTCAGATGTTTCAATTGTAATTGTACCAACAAGAACTGGCTGTCCCTTTGCATGTGCCTCTATAACTGCATCTACAACCGCTCTAAATTTTTCTTCTTTTGTTTTATAAACTGCATCGTCTAAATCTCTTCTCTGCACAGGAAGATTTGTTGGAATTTCCACAACATCCATCCCATAAATATCTCTAAATTCTTTTTCTTCCGTTAACGCAGTACCTGTCATACCACTTTTCTTTTTATATTTGTTAAACAAGTTTTGGAATGTAATTGTAGCAAGTGTCTTACTTTCTCTTTTTACTTTTACATGTTCTTTTGCTTCAATCGCCTGATGAAGTCCATCCGAATAACGACGTCCCGGCATAATACGACCTGTAAATTCATCGACAATTACAACCTCACCTTCAGGAGTAACAACATAATCTTGATCCTTAAACATTAAATTATGTGCACGAAGTGCTAAAATAACATTATGTTGAATTTCTAGATTTTCAGGATCTGCTAAATTTTCTAAGTGGAAGAATCTTTCTACTTTCTTAACTCCATCTTCTGTAAGACTTACATTTTTCTCTTTTTCATTAACAATAAAGTCCCCAGTTTCTTCAATATCTTCTCCCATGATGGCATTCATCTTAGAAAATTCTCCACTAGCTTCTCCACGCTCCATCTGTCTTGCTAAAATGTCACATGCTTCATATAATTTTGTGGATTTTCCACTTTGTCCAGAAATAATAAGTGGTGTTCTTGCTTCATCAATCAATACTGAATCGACCTCATCAATCACCGCAAAATGAAGTCCTCTTTGTACTAACTGTTCTTTATAAATAACCATGTTATCTCTTAAGTAATCAAAACCAAGTTCGTTATTTGTTACATAAGTAATATCACAGTTGTATGCTTCACGACGTTCATCATTATCCATCGAATTCAATACAACACCAACTTTAAGTCCAAGGAACTCATGCACCTGTCCCATCCATTCAGCATCACGTTTTGCCAAATAATCATTAACCGTAACAATATGTGTTCCTTTTCCTTCTAACGCATTCAAATAAGCAGGTAATGTAGAAACTAAAGTTTTTCCTTCACCTGTTCTCATCTCAGAAATACGCCCTTGATGTAAAATAATACCACCGATCAACTGTACTCTATAATGTCTCATATGTAAGGTACGAACAGCAGCTTCTCTTACCGTAGCAAATGCTTCTGGTAAAATATCATCAAGCGTTTCTCCTTTTCCTAATCTTTCTTTAAATTCTTTTGTCTTTCCTCTTAATTCCTCATCTGATAATTTCTGCATATCTGGCTCTAATGCTTCAATCTTATCGACAATTGGATAAATACGCTTCAATTCATGTTCGCTATGTGTACCAAAAATTTTTTCTAATAAGCCCATATCTTTCTCCTTGTTTGAAAATTCAAGAATCTTCGGTCTCTTTTCCGAAGTCCAACTATGTTCCATTCTATCACTATATATACGTCAATTCAACTATTTTCTCTTACAAATGTCTCTATGAGAAATACACAAAAAAGAGTGTTGCTTGTTGCCCCACTCTTTCTCGTTCAACTTATTTTTTTGTTGTAGTATTCCCGCTACTTTTTGTTGGATTTTGTTTTTTTCCAGCAATATGATCTGCCGTATCTTCTACCCCGTCTATAGTATCTCGAACTCCTTTATCTATTCCTTCACCAACATCTTCCATAACTCCCTCTGTATTTGTAGTTCTATTTCCATTATCATTTGCATTTTCTTTCGTTCCACAACCAACTGTAAAAAGCGTGCATATGCACAACAATGCTACAACTATCTTTTTTATTTGTTTCATCTAAACTCTCCCTTTCTGTGTATTTGATGCATTAAGAATTGCTTCTTATCAGTACTATTTACAATTCTTTTTTTTCTATACACATTTAAACCTTAGAAAGTTTTGCCATTTTATGAAATATTTTCCATTGTATACAAACCCGCTTTTTGTTCCACCAAAAATTTTGCCGCTTTCAATGCCCCTCTTGCAAACACTGCTCTAGAATACACTGTGTGTTTAATTTCAATTACTTCATCTTGACCTGCAAAACTCACTTGGTGTTCACCCACAATCGTTCCACCACGAATCGAAATAATAGGAACTTCTTCTTTTTCTATAGCTTTTTTCAAAAGAATTGCAGTTCCACTAGGTGCATCTTTTTTATGGCGATGATGTTTTTCAATAATTTCTATATCATATTCTTGAAAAATTAATTTTTTTCTCAATCCTTTTAGCAACTCGCATAATGTTGTAATCCCCATCGACATATTAGCCGATTGTAAAACCGGCACTCTTTCCGCAAGTTTTTCTACTTTTCTTTGCTGAATTTCTGATAGTCCAGTTGTACATGTCACCAATGGAATCTTGTTTTCTTCACAAAATTTCACCAGTTCATTTACTCCGGAAGCATCTGAAAAATCAACAATAACATCCCCCTTTACCGTACATGTCCTTAAATTTCTAAATACAGGATATGTTGTTTCTTCCCCGCTACATTTATCTATTCCTGCCACTATCTGCACTCCTTTATCTTCCTTAGTTACTGTAGTAAAAATTCTCCCCATTTTCCCACTACATCCATGTAAAATTATATTAACCATACTTCACCTTCTGCGATACTCTTATCCCATATTCGCACATAATGCGTGCCAATTTTTTCCCTTTTTCTTCTTCCAGTTCCAACAATGGCATTCTAAGCCCCCCAACATCTTTGCCCATAAACGACAATGCTTTTTTTATCGGAATAGGATTTACCTCGCAAGCTAATTGTCGTATAAGAGGTAGTGCTTTTAATTGTAAAGCACAACTTTCTTTTATATTTCCCACAAAAAAATCATTACAAATTTTATGAACCTCTCTAGGTGCTATATTTGCCAAAACAGAAATCACACCTTTTCCACCAAGAGATAATACCGGCACAATTTGATTATCATTTCCCGCATAAACATCTATTTTTCCATTTGTAAGCTCTATGATTTTTGCCACCTGTGAAATACTTCCTGACGCCTCTTTAACTCCTATAATGTTTTCATTTTCCTGTGCAAGTAAAGAAATCGTCTCTGGCTGAATATTGCACCCCGTTCGATTTCCTACATTATATATAATCATCGGAATTTTTATATTTTGCGCAACTTTTCCATAATGTACTCTAAGTCCTTCTTGCGTCGGTTTATTATAATATGGAGTAACTACAAGCACACCATCTACACCACAAGCTTCTGCCTCTTTTGATAGTTGTACTGTTGTTCGAGTACAGTTTGTTCCTGTCCCTGCTATAATCGGTATTTTCCCTTTAGCAAATTCCACTGTCTTTTTTATACAAAACAATCTCTCTTCTTTTGATAAAGTAGCTGATTCACCTGTTGTTCCACAAACAATAATCGCATCCGTCTGATGCACACAATGATATTCCACCAATTCTTCTAGCATTTTCTCATTAATACTTCCATCTTTACAAAAAGGAGTTACTAAAGCAACTCCTGAACCGACAAAAATAGATTCCATTTTCTATTCTCCAACACATTCTAATTTACTAACTGACACCTCATAAGCAACTCTTTTTTCCGTTTCAACTTCTGATAGTTTTTTTACATATTCTCTACTCTGAATACGCCCCAAAACTTGGACATGTTCTCCAACCTCAAACGAAGATGCATATCTCGCATTTCTTCCCCAACAAATGCATGGTATGTAATCTGATTTTCCATATGGTCTATTAACTGCCAATAATAAATCTGCAATCTCTCTTCCCAATGGTGTTTTTCGATAAACCGGTGTCTTGCAGATATATCCGTCTAATAAAATATTATTTGTTTTGGCTCCATCTAATTCTTCTTCAACAAAAGAAATTTCTCGTGCAAATACAGATAATACAAGTCTGTTTCTATCTTCTTCATGTCTGTTATATGAGCGAAATTGCCCTGTGACCATAATATATTCTCCCCGGTAATCTTGTGTCACATCAATAAGTCTTTCAGAAACCATTAATGGAATTCTATCATCTGAATTACTGAGTCTTTTTACTAAAACCTCAACCATATAAAATCCTTCTCCAAACACCTCATGGCTGAACATAAATTCAGATACTACCTCTCCCATAATTGTAACTTGATTGTTTTCAATAACCTTATCCGACATAATTTGTAATTCTCCCTTCCTCTTCGTCGTATTTTTTTGTCTATACTATCTTATTCTCTTCTTTTCTCTTTAAGACCAAAATCTCCCGAAAACCGTATGCCTTTTCTCGACAACTTTTCTCGACATTTTTCTAACACTTCATCTCCTAGTTTAAAATTAGTTTCATATATATATGTATTTTTTCTTTCAAACCCCTTGTAATCTAATGATAATGTGATAAACTGTATAAGTTGTAATTTGGTAATAAGCCAATGAATTGGCTTTTGATAAAAGAAAGAAGGTAACTTACAATGAAAACCAAAAGAGAAGATATAAGAAATATTGCTATTATCGCCCATGTAGACCACGGTAAAACAACTCTTGTTGACGAATTATTAAAACAAAGTGGTGTGTTCCGCGAGAATCAAGAAGTTGCAGAGCGTGTTATGGACTCAAATGACATTGAACGTGAACGTGGAATTACTATTCTTGCTAAAAATACTGCCGTATATTATAAAAATACAAAAATCAATATTATTGACACCCCTGGACATGCCGATTTCGGTGGAGAAGTAGAACGTGTGTTAAAAATGGTAAACGGTGTTATTCTTGTTGTAGATGCTTTTGAAGGTGCAATGCCACAAACTAAATTTGTTCTTCGTAAAGCATTAGAATTACAACTTCCTGTTATTGTTTGTATTAATAAAATTGACCGTCCTGAAGCTCGCCCAGACGAAGTTATAGATGAAATTTTAGAACTTTTCATGGACTTAGATGCCTCAGATGAACAATTAGATTGTCCTTTTATTTACGCTTCTGCTAAAGCAGGACATGCTATTTTGGATTTAACTGACGATCCTAAAAATATGGTACCTTTATTTGAAACAATTTTAGACTACATTCCTGCTCCTGAAGGAGATCCTGATGCAGATACACAAGTTTTAATTAGTACAATTGATTATAATGAATATGTTGGTCGTATCGGTGTAGGAAAAGTTGATAATGGTACAATTTCTGTAAATCAAGATATGGTTGTTGTAAATGCTCACGAACCCGACAAGCAGAAAAAAGTTAAAATCAGTAAATTATATGAATTTGATGGTTTAAATAAAGTAGAAGTAAAAGAAGCCGGAATTGGTTCAATTGTTGCTATCTCTGGAATTTCTGATATTGCTATTGGAGATACACTTTGCTCACCTGAAAACGCTGTTGCCATTCCATTCCAAAAAATTTCCGAACCAACTATTGCTATGCAATTTATTGTAAATGATAGCCCTTTTGCTGGACAGGAAGGTAAATATGTAACTTCTCGTCATTTACGTGAACGTCTTTTAAAAGAATTAAATACTGACGTAAGCCTTCGTGTAGAGGAATCCGAAAGTGCTGATAGTTTCCGTGTATCAGGACGTGGGGAACTTCATTTATCGGTATTGATTGAAAATATGCGTCGAGAAGGATACGAATTTGCCGTTAGTAAGGCCGAAGTATTATATAAAAAGGATGAAAAGGGCAAATTATTAGAACCAATTGAAACTGCTTATATTGATGTGCCTGACGAATTCACAGGAACAGTTATTGATAAATTAAGCCAACGAAAAGGTGAACTTCAAAACATGGGAGCATCAAACGGAGGCTATACTCGTTTGGAATTTTCCATCCCAGCTAGAGGACTTATTGGATACCGCGGAGAATTTATGACCGATACAAAAGGAAACGGTATTTTAAACACAGCATTTGAAGGTTACGCTCCATATAAAGGAGATATTCAATATCGTAAACAAGGATCTCTTATCGCTTTTGAAACTGGAGAATCTGTAACATACGGACTGTTTAGCGCTCAAGAAAGAGGAACATTATTTATCGGACCAGGGGAAAAAGTTTATTCTGGTATGGTCATTGGGCAAAATGGAAAAGCTGAAGATATTGAATTAAATGTATGTAAAACAAAACATTTAACAAACACTCGCTCTTCAGGTTCTGATGATGCTTTAAAATTAACAACTCCTCGTATTTTAAGTTTGGAAGAAGCCTTAGACTTTATTGACACAGATGAATTATTAGAAGTCACTCCAAAAACATTGCGTATTCGCAAAAAAATTCTAGATTCTAAAATGAGAAAAAGAGGAATAAAATAGTGAATTTTTTAAGATTTCTTGAGGGGATTCGTTCTCCTATTTTAAATAACTTTTTTCAATTTATCACTTATTTTGGTCAAGAACTATTAATCATTGCGTTTATTTGCACACTTTATTGGTGTGTAAATAAGCGCTTTGCTTATATATTGGGATTTACTTATTTCACTGCCGGACTTTGTGTACAAACTTTAAAAATTACGTTTCGCATACCTAGACCATGGATACTTGATCCAAATTTTTCCCCTGTAAAAAGCGCTGTTCCAGCTGCCACAGGATACTCCTTTCCTAGCGGACATACCCAAGGAGCCACTTCGCTTTTTGCTCCAATCGCCTTGCACACCAAAAAACGTATTGTTTCTATTTGCTGTACATGTGCTTTTTTACTCGTAGGATTTTCACGTATGTATCTTGGCGTACATACACCAAAAGACGTATTTGTTTCTATGGGAATTTCATTGTTTTTTGCATGGCTAACTACACACTTTTCCTATTTTTTCTTAGACAAAAAGAAAAATCAGAAATATATTTTTCTATGTCTAACTAGCATTGCTATTCTTATTTCTATATACGCACTTTTTTTATTGAAATTCGATAAAATTTCCTACAAATATGCTTCCGACTGTTTAAAAGCTTGCGGTGCTGGTATCGGTTTTGCATTCGGTTGGTATATAGAACAAACTTATTTGACATTCAATGTAAAAACCAAACACATTTACACACAATTTTTGAAAGTAATTATAGGACTTTCTATCGCTCTTTTCATAAAATTGATTCTTACCTATTTCATAGGGAATAACATTTTTGGGAAAATGACAGAATATTTTATTCTTGTACTTTGGATCCTTGTTATCTATCCATACTGCTTTAACCTAATACAGAAATATTCTTTACAGAAAAGGAAAGATTCGATAGAATAAAAGAAAAGGGAAGCGAGGGCTTTTTATGGCAAAATATCTATCTGCAATTTTGAAAAAATTGGCAAATGCAATGGAACTTTTTATTGCTTTTCTACTTGCTGTTGGTATTATTTTACTTTCTGCAAAACTTACTCTTGATTTGATTCATATTCCCAATTTAGAAGTTTCTCCAAATTATGACGATTTGTTGAAAAACTGTTTTAATCTAATTATTGGAGTAGAATTGATTCGAATGGTGTATACTCATAAGCCTTCAACTGTTTTTGAAGTGCTACTTTTTGCCATTGCACGCCAAGTCATTATAGAGCACAATTCTCCATTAAACAGCCTTATTGGAGTAATCGCTATTGCTGCTCTATTTGCAACAAGAAAATTCTTATTCTGTGAATTTGATGAATCCGAAAAAATACTTTTTCGTGCAACACAAAAAGTATTCCTTGTTAATCGTCTAATTCATGTAAGTATTCCTTTTGAAGAAGGTGACACACTACGAGATGTCATTATTCGACAATTAGAGAAACACCACGAAGATATCGGAGTTGGTGCATGTGCTTATTTTTCGAATCTAGGACTTCGTGTTGCAAAAATGCACAAAGGTGAAATCTCCCGTGTAGAAGTCATTCGGTCAATCAAATAAACTATAGAATTGTAATTGTCAGTCTTTTATTTTTTTTTAATATTTTTATCTTTCTTTTTATTGCATTTCTTTTTGATTTTATGTATAATATACACATAGTACAAACTATCTTTTGTACAATATATCGAAAAGGAGTTGGGCAGCATGAATTTTATTATTAGCGGAAAAAACATTGAGGTAACACCAGGTTTAAAAGAAACCATCGAGCACAAACTCGGAAAATTAGAAAGATACTTCACTCCTGACACGGAAATTATTGTAACACTTAGTGTAGAGAAAGATCGTCAAAAAATTGAGGTTACTATTCCTGTTAAAAAAGACATTATTCGCTCGGAGCAGGTAAGCAATGATATGTATGTATCCATTGATTTAGTAGAAGAAGTTATTGAAAGACAACTTCGAAAATACAAAAACAAATTAGTAGCAAGACATCAAGCAGGTGGAAATTTCAATCAATCTTTCTTTGAATCAGAAGATAACGCTTCAGAATCTGATGAAATTAAAATCGTTCGTACAAAACGCTTCGGAATCAAACCGATGTTCCCTGAAGATGCTTGTATGCAAATGGATTTATTAGGACATAGTTTCTTCGTATTTAGCAATGCAGAAACAGAACAAGTAAACGTAGTTTATAAACGTAAGGATGGTTCATTTGGTTTAATCGAACCAGAATTTCAATAAATATCCCTTTCAAAGATAAAGAGCCTTCAACTGAGGCTCTTTTCTTATTATTCTTTTCTTAATCCTGAAAAATAACCATTTCTCCATCTATTTTAGAGAAATAGCATTCCTCACCTTTTTCAATAAGTGCCTGTCCGTTTGTTCCTTCTACTATTTCTGCAATAAGATTCTTTTCATTTTCTTCTGGAACCAGAACGTTTAACACAACCTTATCCGTATAAATTGGTTCCAAAACAGTTATCCCACTTTGTCCTAAAATATATTGAATTTTCCCCAACCCCGTATAATCTGTTGTTATTTGCAGTTTACATCCATGCATTTTGGTTATAATTTTACTAACTGCAATTCCTTCTTGTGTAGCCTTTGAATAAGCCCGAACAAGACCACCTGTACCTAAAAGCGTACCGCCAAAATACCTTGTAACAACAACTACTACATTATGAATCTTTTCACCTAAAAGAACATCCAACATAGGTTTGCCTGCTGTACCACTAGGTTCTCCGTCATCACTGCATCGTTGTATTTCAAACCGCTCTCCTACTGTATATGCAAAACAATTATGAGTCGCACTCCAATGCTTTTTTCTCACTTGTTCAATAAATTCTAAGGCGTCCTCTTCTGTTTCAATTGGTTGCACAATTGCAATAAATCTAGATTTTTTTTCTATGATTTCTGCCTCTCCACCTTTATATACCGTTTTATATTCTAATAACATATTCATTTCACCTTTTCTTACTTATTTACTATTACTATAAAAGAAATTCTTATTATTCACAAGATTTTCTTAAGTTTTTCCTACTATTTATGAACTTTTTATTTTTCGCTTTATTTAAAATTGGTTATTTGTTATAATATCATAGTAAAAGGAGGCAAAACTCATGAATTATGGAAAAAAGAACGCTTCAAAAAAGCAACGGGAAATTACTTCTAAATCGAAAATGCAGAAAAAACGAATTTTTTCCCGCCTTTTTAAATCCGTTATACTTTGTATTCTACTCATTGGAATTGTCAGTATAATTGGTGCTGGTTTCTTTGTAAAGAAAACTATAGACAATGCACCTAACATATCCCCAGCAAATGTAAAACCTACCGGGTATACAACATTTGTTGTTGATAAAAATGGAAAAGAAATAGAAAAATTTGTTTCTTCTGGTTCTAACCGTGTATACAAAACTTTTGATCAAATCCCAATTCATCTTCGTCATGCATTTATTGCCATTGAAGATTCTCGATTTTATCAGCATAACGGCGTAGATTTAAAAGGAATTGTGCGTGCAGGAATTGTTGGATTAACCAGTGGAAATTTTTCTGAAGGTGCTAGTACAATTACACAACAATTAATTAAAAATACTGTCTTTCCTGATTTTATGAATGAAGATAGTTTTTTTGAAAGTCTGGAACGTAAAATTCAAGAACAATATCTTGCTCTAGAAATAGAAAAGCAGATGGATAAAGATTTAATTCTAGAAAATTATATGAACACCATCAACTTAGGTCAGAACACCCTAGGTGTTCAAGCTGCTTCTAAGCGCTATTTCAATAAAGATGTTTCTCAACTAACGTTATCTGAATGTGCTACTATCGCTGGAATCACACAGAGTCCAAGTACATTTAACCCTGTGACAAACCCTAAAAAGAATGAGCAGCGCCGCAAAAAAGTTTTAACTAAAATGATGGAACAGGAATTTATTACACAGGCTGAATATGATGAAGCATTAGCAGATGATGTATATGCTCGTATTCAAAATGTAAATACACAACTTGCAAGTTCAGATGTTGATTCTTATTTTATTGATGCCCTAGCAGATCAAGTAATTGAAGATTTACAACGAACAGATGCTGGTTATCCTGGTTATTCTGAAGCACAAGCTATTAACGCATTATATAGTGGTGGATTAACTATTTACGCCACACAAGACTCTGCGATTCAAAAAATTGTTGACGAAGAAATGAATAATAATAGAAACTATCCTTCATCTGTATATACTGGTGTTGAATATGCATTAACTATCACTCGGAAAGATGGAACGCAAGAAAACTATAGTTCAGGACATCTCAAAAGATTCGGAAAAGAACGATACAAAGATAAACAAGGGCTTCTCTTTTCTTCTCCTGAGAAAGCAAAGGCTCGTATAGAAGCATTTAAAGCATCTCTTGCACAAGAGGGCGATAAGTACGATGAGAAAATCCTCTTTTCTCCTCAACCTCAAGCTTCTGCAGTCATTCTAGATCAACACACTGGAGAAGTAAAAGCTCTTGTCGGTGGACGCGGAAAAAAACAGTCAAATAGAAGTTTAAACCGTGCAACTGGTTCTTTAAGACAACCAGGTTCTGCTTTTAAAATTGTAGCTGTTTATGCTCCTGCACTAGATAGTGCTGGACAATCTTTAGGCACAGTAACAAAAGATGAGCCTTTTGAAAGAAACGGAAAATCTTATAAAAATGCCTATCCTGGTTTTAAAGGCAATGTCACAATGAGAACGGCTATTCAGGATTCAATCAATATCAGTGCCTTAAAAACATTCGAGGAAATTACTCCTCAACTAGGATTTGAATACTTAGAAAAATTGGGGATTACAACATTAGTTAAATCAAAAAAAATTAATGGAAAAGTATATAGTGATTTACAACTTCCAACAGCTCTTGGAGGTATCACAGATGGTGTTTCTAATCTCGAAATGACAGGCGCTTATGCCGCAATTGCTAACGGCGGTGTGTATAACTCTCCTATCTTTTATACAAAAATTTTAGATCATGAGGGGAATGTTCTTATTGACAATACATCTAAATCAAGAACGGCTTTACGTGAATCTACAGCATACCTTTTGACAAGTGCAATGGAGGATGTTGTTAAACAAGGAACTGGTAAAGAGGCCGCCCTTCCAAATATGCCAGTTGCTGGAAAAACAGGTACAACAACTTCTCGCGTAGATATTTGGTTCTGTGGCTACACCCCTTATTACACTGGCTCCGTATGGGTCGGTTTTGATGATAACAAAGAACTTCCACATGGAAATTATAACCAAAAATTATGGAAAAGTATTATGGCAAGAATTCACAAAAGTCTTCCATATAAAGATTTTGAAATACCGAACACTGTAGCCAAACGAAAAGTTTGCTCTATTTCTGGAAAAGTAGCTTCTAGTTCTTGTCCATATCATATGGAATACATTGCACTAGATGGTGGTTCAGATAAAGTTTGTTCGAGTCATGCTGGATATTCAGGCTCTGTTGGTGGAATAACACATGAACCAAATAAACCAATCGAAAACAGTACGATTCCGAATGAAAATAACGCAAATCCAAATCCATCTGATAAAGATGATACGGATACTGATGAAGACGATGAAAATACTAATAGTAATGATTCCGATGCAAATCAGAACACGGGGCAACCTGTTCCTCCAACTTTTCCATAACGTAGAAGAGACCAAAGTGTTTTCAAACACTTTGGTCTCTAAAATTTTATTCAAATTATTCTAAAATCAACTTTGCTGCACCATAAATTCCAGCATCATTTCCAAGTCGAGCTAATTCAAAACGACATTCTTTATTAGCGAATAACGCTCTTTCTCTAAATGATTCTGTAATGTAATCTAAAAGTATTGTCCCAGCTTTGGAAACTCCACCACCAATTACAATCATTTCTGGATCTACTGCTGCCGCTAAATTTGCTAACGCATATCCTAAATATTTTCCAAATTCTCTTGCTATTTCAATTGCAACCGCATCCTTTGCTTTTACTGCATCAAACACTGTTTTTGCACTAATTTCTTCATTACGCAACACAGTTGCATCTTCATTTTTTTCAAGACGTTTTTTAGTCAATCTTACAATCCCTGTTGCAGATGCATATTGTTCTAAGCATCCTCTATTTCCACAACCACATTGTTCTGTTTCATCATAATTTACACAGACATGTCCTATTTCACCGCCTGCACCATGTCCACCTACTACCATGTGTCCGTTGGAAATAATTCCACCACCAACACCTGTACCAAGTGTTACCATAATCATATTTTTATGACCAAATCCGCCACCTTTCCACATTTCGCCTAAAGCAGCTACGTTGGCATCATTTCCTACTTTTACTGGGATTCCTACTAATGTTTCTAATTCATGTTTTACTTCTTTGTATCCCCAACCCAAATTGGCTGTTGCCTGTACAATTCCTTCATCTGTAACTGGTGCTGGAATTCCGACTCCTACACCTAAAATTGCTTCTTGATTCAACTTATGTGCTTTCATTTTTTCCTGTATAGCAGCTGCTACATCTGGAAGGATCTTTTCCCCATGATTTTCTTTTCTTGTTTCAATTTCCCACTTTTCTACTAATGAACCATCAAAATGGAATAATCCCATTTTAACTGTTGTTCCACCAATATCAACTCCAAAGCAATATCTCATTTCTTTTCTCTCCTATTTGTTTTGCGTTAAATTTTCTTGTACTCTTCTATACAATTCCTGTGCTGCATTATATCCCATCTGTTTCTGTCTATGATTTACAGATGCAGATTCCACAATAATTGCAAGATTTCGTCCCGGACGAATTGGAATAGAATGACACACCACTTTATTGCCAAGAAATTCCGTATACTCTTCTTCTAAGCCAAGTCTATCGTATTCTTTTTCTTTATTCCAATCTTCCAAGGTTATAACAAGATCAATATTTTGTGTTTCTTTTACACTTTGCACACCAAAAAGCATCTTAACATCTACGATTCCAATACCTCGTAATTCAATTAAATGTCTAGTAATATCTGGTGCTGTACCAACAAGTGTCTCATCACTGACTTTTCTAATCTCAACCACATCATCTGTTACAAGTCTATGACCTCTCTTGATTAATTCCAAAGCTGCTTCACTTTTCCCAATACCGCTTTCTCCCATAATCAATACGCCTACACCATACACATCAACCAAAACACCATGAATAGAAATACAAGGTGCAAGCTCTACATTCAACCAACGGATTGCTTCTGCCATAAATGCAGATGTTTTTTTATCTGTAGCAAATACTGGAATATTTTTTTCATTTGCTTTTTTCAACATCAATTCATCTGGATATACTTTTGTACTATATATCAAACATGGAATATCATACGATAATAATTGCTCGTATATAATTTCTTTTCTCTCCTCTGGCATCGTTTGTAAATAAGTATACTCTACATACCCTATTACTTGAATACGTTCTGAGTCAAAATGATCAAAAAAACCAGTCAACTGTAACGCAGGTCGATTAATATCTGGCACAGTAATTACTCTCTTCGTCATATCTATATCTGGTGTGAGATTTTCTAACTCCATTTTTTTTACTAGTTTTTCCAACTCAACACTTCCAGCGCAACTCATACATTTCCTCCTCCTATTTAAAATACTCACTTTGTTTAGTATATCATTTATGGAAAAAATTGTACACTTCCTGAGCAGATTTTTCATTCATCGATGGCAACTTTTTCAATTCTTCAACTGTTGCATTTTTTATTTTCTCTAAACTCAAAAAATGTTTCATTAAATCTTTTCTTCTCGCCGGCCCTATTCCATTTATATCATCTAAAATCGAATGAACTTGTCCTTGTCCACGTAATTTTCGATGAAATTCAATAGCAAACCTATGTGCTTCATCTTGAATACGCGTAATAAGACGAAAAGCCTCTGAATTTTTATCTATCGGTATTTCCACATTATGATAATACAACCCTCTTGTTCGATGATGATCATCTTTTACCATACCACAAACTGCAATATGCAAATGCAGTTTTTCTAGAACACTACACGCAACATTTACCTGCCCTTTTCCACCATCCATCATAATCAAATCCGGAAATGATGTAAAACTTCCAAGTTCTTTTCCTTCTTTTTTTTCTTTTATACCATGCTCAAATCGTCTTGTCAAAACTTCTTCCATACTTGCATAATCGTCTATATTATGAACACCTTTTATTTTAAACTTCCGATAATCATTTCTCTTTGGTTTCCCATTTTCATATACAATCATAGAGCCAACCGAATTAAACCCGTTTGTATTCGAAATATCAAACGCTTCTATTCGAAAAAGATTCGATAATCCAAGTAACTTTTCAATTTCTTTTATTGCACCAATTGTTTTTCTTTCTTCTTTTTTCAATCTTTCTTTATCTGTAGAAAGAACAACTTTTGCATTTTTTTCTGCTAAATCTACTAACTTCTTTTTCTGTCCTTTTTGGTGAATTGTAATATATACTTTGTGTCCTCTTTTTTGTGTAAGCCATTCTTCTAAAAGTTTACTGTCTTTCACTTCTTCTTGTATCATAATCTCGCGTGGAATGTATGGTGTTCCTGCATAAAACTGTTTAATAAAATTCTCTAAAATTTCACTTTTCGTTTCTGCTTTATTCGTTTTCATATAAAAATGATCCCGTCCAATCAACCTTCCACTGCGAATGAAAAACACTTGTACAACTGCATCATCCTCTTCTACAGCAACCGCCAAAACATCTTTATCTTCTCCGTCACTATTTGTTATTTTCTGCTTCTGGGCAATTTGTCTTACACTATTTAATAATTCTCTATACTCAATTGCTTTTTCAAAATTCAGTTCATCTGATGCTTGCTGCATCTTTTCCTCTAGTGTTTTTATAACCTTATCGTATTCGCCACCTAGAAATTTTAATGCCTGTTGTACTGACGTTCTATATTCTTCCTTCGAAATATAATCTTGACACGGTGCATAGCATTGTTTGATATGATAATTTAAACATGGTCGTTCCTTACCAATATCTTTAGGTAAATTTCTATTACAACTTCGTATATGATAAAGTTTACGAATCAAATCTATCGTATCCTTTACTGCACTTGCACTTGTATAAGGCCCAAAATATTTTGCTTTATCTCTCTTGATCTCTCGCGCAAACAAAATTCTTGGATACTCTTCTTCCACCGTTACTTTAATAAATGGATATGTTTTATCATCCATTAACATTGTATTATATTTTGGTCTGTGTTCTTTAATTAAATTACACTCTAATACCAAAGCCTCTAATTCAGAATCTGTCACAATATACTCAAAACGCGAAATATGCGTAACCATCTGCTCAATTTTAGCCCCCTTATTTCGACTACTTTGAAAATATTGTCTCACACGATTTTTTAAACTAATCGCCTTTCCAACATAAATAATATCATCTTTTTCATCGTGCATTAAATATACACCGGGTTTGCTTGGCAATTTTTTTAATTCTTCCTCTATATTAAACATTTCATTTTTCCTTTCTACCCTTTATATTTTAACACATCTTATATATGCAAAAAAGGCATATCCCGTAAAACAGGATATACCTTTTTATTCATATTTCTATTTATTTGATTTTTTTGCTAAAACAGGCATAATCGCACCTAATCCTAAAAGAACAAATGGTGTAAGAATATTTAATACAAGTTGGAATAAATCCTCTGAATAAATTCCACCAACACAAGCGATTGCTGTGAAGATAAAGCACCATGCTCCAAAAATAATACCCACTGTTTTATTCTTTACAAATTTATATTCAGGAGCAAATTTTTCTCCTGCTTTTTTCAATGCAATATAAGCAACAAATACCCATAAGTAACGTAATGGCATACATACTGAATTTAATTTTACAAGCCATTTTACTAAAACGTCTACATTTTTAATACCAAATGCAGGAATAATAATTAAAATACTTACGATTACTGCCACTAATTTATGTCCATTAGTATATGCACCATGTTTATTTTGTTTAAACATTGATTTTGGAATATAGTTCTCATCAGAGTTTCCAAGTAACATACAAAGTGGTGCATCAATAGAAATAACCATAACAGAAAACTGTCCAAGAAATTGTGTAATGGCATATAAAATTACAAATAAGTTTCCTACATGGTAGTAATCTCCTAATTTTTGGAATGCATAATATGCACCATTTGTCATAAGGTCAGCAGGAATATGTTTAGAATCAAACATCATTCCCATTGAAATTGTTCCCAAAATAGCACATACAGAAACCATAATAGCCAAAGCAATCATACCTTTTGAAAAATCTTTTGCTGGATTTTCTGTCTTATTTACATATGGTGAGAATTTCTCACAACCACCTACTGCAAATACAAGAATTGATAAACCTGTAAAGAATTTCATATCAAATGTTGGCATGAATGTTTTTAAAGACCAATCAATTTCTAATAATGGTGCATTTGTAATTGCTGGAGCAGCCATCATTAATACAATGTATAAAATAGACATGATAAACATTGTTGTTCCAGCAAGTGTAGAAATTTTCTTTAACATAGAAACACCTTTAGATGCAAGATATAATGCTAAGAAAAAGATTGCAAGACATAAAATTTGCATCACTGTTGTGTTCATTTGACTCGCTCTACTGTCTTGGAACAAAATCCAACTTGTTGCAATAACT
Organism: Faecalimonas sp.; assembly: GCA_029264305.1. GTDB lineage: Bacteria > Bacillota > Clostridia > Lachnospirales > Lachnospiraceae > Faecalimonas. The sequence goes on from JARICA010000022.1 coordinate 90,380, forward strand.
GCTGAATTTGGTTTCTGTGAAATATAAGGCATATGTACTACCCAATATGTCCAACCTGCATAGTAAGCAAGTCTCTTTCCCATAGTCGCTGAAATCCACGAACTTACACCACCATTCGCATTTTTAAATGCAGAACCAAGTTCACCTACCATCAACGCATATGGTACAAAGTAAATACCAAATACAATTATCCAAGCAACGATTGCCTGTAGACCATTGTATTCTGAGAATCCATTAATAACATTACCGAATCCCCATACACCACCAAACGCCATAAACGCAAGGCTGTACCACAGAATTTTTTTTTCGTTTTTTTGATTCATAGTTTTTCTCCTTTTGTTTAATTACTATATTTATGGTATAACACTCCCCTTTATTTTGCAAGAAATATTTCATTTTTTCTTTATATATTTTTTATTTTTGCATTTTTTTATTCAACTTTAACAATACTCACTACAAAAAAAAGATTGCGAACATAGTCGCAATCTTTTGAGTTCTTTACTCTTCCGTTTTCTTAAGTTCTTCTGTATTTTCTTCTTTCACAGATTCTAACTGTTCCGATTCTTCCACTCTCATTTCTATTCTTGATTTCTGTGGCTCCTCTTCACTTCCTTGCACCTCATGAAAAATCTTCATAAATTCTTTACCTGTAATTGTCTCTTTTTCAATTAAGAATGCAGCAATTTTATCCAATGATTCACGATTTTCCAAAAGAAGACGTTTTGCTTCCTCATAAGCATCTTTTAACATTTTCATTACTTCTCTATCAATCTCTGCTGCCGTTTCTTCTCCACAATTCATTACTGGACGTCCATCTAAATATTTATGTTGAATAGATTCCAAACCAATCAAACCAAATTTTTCAGACATTCCATATTGCGTAATCATTGCTCGAGCAATCTTGGTTGCTTTTTCAATATCATTTGAAGCCCCTGTTGTAACTGTATCAAAAACAATTTCTTCTGCAGCACGACCTGCAAGCATACCTACAAGCATTGCTTCTAACTCTTTCTTCGTATTTAAAAACTTCTCTTCTTCCGGAGTCTGCATAACATATCCTAAAGCTCCCATTGTTCTCGGTACAATTGTAATTTTCTGCACAGGTTCTGCATCTTTTTGCAATGCACTTACCAATGCATGACCAACTTCATGATATGAAACAATTTTTCTTTCTTCTGCATTCATAATACGGTCTTTCTTTTCTTTTCCTACAAGAACAACTTCTACAGCTTCAAATAAATCTGCTTGTGAAACTACTTGCCTTCCATTTTTAACCGCATTGATTGCAGCTTCATTAATCATATTCGCAAGATCTGAACCTACAGCTCCTGAAGTTGCAAGAGCAATTGCCTCTAAATCCACCGTTTCATCCATTTTTACATCTTTTGCATGTACTTTTAACACATCGACACGACCTTTTAAATCTGGTGCATCTACAATAATTCGTCTATCGAAACGTCCCGGTCTTAGTAAAGCTGGATCCAAAATTTCTGGTCTATTTGTAGCAGCTAATAATAAAAGTCCTTTATCTGTATCAAATCCATCCATCTCTGCTAACAATTGATTTAGTGTTTGTTCACGTTCATCATTACTTCCCATAGCATTATCACGACTTTTTCCGATAGCATCGATTTCATCGATAAAAATAATACATGGTGCCATGGCTTGTGCCTGTTTAAACAAATCTCTTACTCTCGAAGCACCTACACCAACATACATTTCCACAAATGCCGAACCTGAAAGCGAAAAGAATGGTACTTTCGCTTCTCCCGCAACAGCTTTTGCTAAAAGTGTTTTCCCTGTTCCCGGTGGTCCTACAAGCAACGCACCTTTTGGAAGTTTTGCACCAATACTTGTATATTTTCCTGGATTATGAAGGAAATCAACTACTTCCTGTAACGATTCCTTTGCTTCATCCTGACCGGCCACATCTTTAAAGGTTACTCCAGTTTGTTTCTCTACATACATCTTGGCATTACTTTTGCCAATTCCCATCATTCCTCCACCTTTTGACATTTTTCTCATAAAAAATGAGAACACTCCAAATAAGAGTAATGTAGGTAATACCAATGTAAGCATAATGTTCCAAAAAATCTCGCTACCAGAATCTGGAATATCACGTCTATATTCTACTTTTGCCTTATACAATCTATCTGATAATGTATCATCTTTCATAACACCCGTATAATATTTCGGTGCCATCCCTGGAAACATAAATTCTGTATCCTTGCTTCCATCCCTTTTCTTTGGAGTAATCTCTATCTTATCTGAATAAACCTTAACTTTTTGTACTTTCCCTTGATCAACCATTTCCAAAAACTTGTTATACGAGATCTCCTTTGGATTACTTCCTGGCATAAATTGATATAATCCTAACACTAAAAGCAATGTCACTAGTGTTGTAAAAAGAATAATCGCCCAACCCTGCTTGTTGTTTTTCTGGTTTTTATTCTTATTTTTATTATTTTTATTATCCATATCCTTCCTCCTATTTATCATCTATTCTATTATAAGTATGGCTTCCTTATAAATCAATAAAAAGATTGTGAAAACTACTATCCATTTCTAAAACTTCTATTAAATAGTTTTAGACAAATTTCTCTTTTTGTAGTATACTGTTTTTTTAGGTATGACAAGTTACTTATACAAATTAAAGGAAGAGGAAGCAAGTTTATGAAAATCGGATTTGATAATGACAAATATTTAAAAATGCAATCGGAACATATCCGTGAACGCATCAACCAATTTGATAACAAATTATATTTAGAATTTGGAGGAAAACTATTTGATGACTATCACGCATCTAGAGTATTACCAGGGTTTGCTCCTGATAGTAAACTCCGCCTCCTTATGCAACTTTCTGATCAAGCGGAAATTGTTATTGTTATCAGTGCTGGGGACATTGAAAAAAATAAAATTCGTGGTGATTTAGGAATCACATACGACACTGATGTTCTTCGTTTGATGGAAGCATTTAAAGAAAATGGGCTATTTGTAGGAAGTGTTGTAATTACTCAATACTCTGGACAAAATAGTGCCAACTTATTTAAAAGTAAACTCGAACATTTAGGAATCAAAGTATATATTCATTACTGTATTGAAGGATATCCTTCAAATATCCCTCTCATTGTAAGTGATGATGGATATGGAAAAAATGATTACATCGAAACTTCAAGACCCCTTGTTATCATTACAGCTCCAGGTCCTGGAAGTGGAAAAATGGCAACTTGCCTTTCTCAACTTTATCATGAACATAAACGAGGTGTTCGTGCTGGCTATGCCAAATTTGAAACTTTTCCTATTTGGAATATCCCACTAAAACATCCTGTCAATCTCGCTTACGAGGCTGCTACCGCCGACTTAAATGATGTCAATATGATTGATCCTTTTCATTTAGAAACCTACGGTGTGACTACAGTAAATTATAACCGTGACGTAGAAATTTTTCCTGTACTTGATGCAATTTTCGAAAAAATTTACGGTGAAAATCCATACAAATCTCCAACAGATATGGGGGTAAATATGGTTGGAAACTGTATTTCCGACGATGAAGTTTGTCAAAACGCATCTAAACAGGAAATTATTCGTAGATATTACGACGCATTAAATGGGCTTTCTGAAGGAACTCATTCAGAAGAAGAGATTTTCAAAATTGAATTATTAATGAAACAAGCTCACGTTACAACTGATGATCGCATTGTTGTTTCTGCTGCATTAAAACGTGCTGAAGAAACAGGTGCACCTGCTGCTGCAATTGAATTAGATGATGGAACAATTATTACTGGAAAAACATCTAATTTACTCGGAGCATCCGCTGCTCTTCTTTTAAATGCATTGAAATATCTTTGCAAAATAAATGATGAACTTCATATGATTTCACCAGAAGCAATAGAACCAATTCAAACTTTAAAGACAAAATATCTTGGAAGTAAAAATCCACGTTTACACACAGATGAAGTTCTTCTTGCTCTATCAATCAGTGCTGCATCTAATTCAAATGCTGAACTTGCCTTAGAACAAATTCCAAAATTAAAGGGATGTCAAGTACACACAACTGTTCGTTTATCTTCGGTAGATACAAAAATGTTTAAACGCCTTGGAATTCAATTAACAACAGAATCAAAAGATGAAAACAAAAGAATTTATCAATAACATAAAAAGGAAAGAGTTTTTTCTCTTTCCTTTTTTATATGGTACTCTTTATAATATTTGCTCCCATTTTGCTCAAAATTTCTTCTTCTTCTTTACTAAAACTTTTTTCTGTAACAACTCCAGTATAATCACTTAAACAATTAATCTTTGACATTGCTTGTCTACCAAATTTAGAACCGTCCACAGCTAAATAAACTTTCGTACACTGTTTCGGTGTTTCTCTTTTCAACCACATTTTATCTATGGTAGGTGTCATCACCTCAAATTGATCATTTATAGATGCAGCACCAAAAAATCCTATATCGAATTTAAAATCTTTTAACATCTGTGTTGCATAACGCCCAAACATGCTTCCCGTAGATTTTTGTACATACCCTCCACATACAAATAATTCAACCTGACTATTTTTCAATAATTGTGCAATCTCCAAATCATTTGTTACAACCAAAATATCTGGAATCTCCATGATTTTTCTAGCAATTTCATATGTTGTTGTTCCTGCATCTAAAAATACTGTATTTCCTGACTCCACATACTCAGCACATTTTTCTGCAATTGCAATTTTTTCTTCACGATAACTCGTTTGTTTATCTATATATGTTACTTCTTGTTTTATTACTGCTCCACCATGGCATCTCTCAATTTTTCCATCTTGTTGAAGTTTCAACAAATCTCGTCGTATGGTCATCGTACTCACATTTAAATCTTTTGCCAATTCTTCAACCTCTACACTACCGTGCTGATGGAGAAATTCTGTTATTTTCTCTCTTCTTTCTGCCGCAAGCATTTCATTCCCTCCTTGCATCGCTAACCTAACTTGTTTTCAGTATACCATAGTTAAAGCAAAAAAACACTTGGAATACCTTGTTTCATAACGTAATATTCCAAGTATTTGTTTACATAAAGATATTTAAGATTAATAATTCTACTACACCAACTGCCCAAGCTACTGTCGATGTAATTGACCATACCCTAAGTTGATCTTTCGCTTCGCTAACACCTAATGTGCGGTTAACTACCCAAAAATAACTATCATTAAAATAACTAAAGAACAATGAACCAACACAACAAGCTACAGCTCCTAAAAGTGGGCTTGCTCCAGATGCAATAATGATTGGAGCCGAAATGCTTGCTGCCGTCGTCATTGCAACCGTTCCAGATCCTTGAATAAATCTCATTGCCGTAGCAATTAATAATGGTAATATAATAATTGGAATTGCTGTTTTCGCAAGTCCTTCTGCCATAAAATTTCCAAGTCCCGAATCTTTAATAATTTGTCCAAGTGCACCACCACCACCAGTAACCAACATGATAATTCCTGCTGACATCATTCCTTTTTCCATTTCTACCAATGCGGTATGTCTATCTAATTTTCTTCCCAATGTAAAAATAGCTACTACTAAGCCAAGCCCAACAGCAATAATCGGTTGTCCTAAGAATATCAATACACTCATAATTCCTTTTGTCTTCCCCATTGCTGTTGCTACTGTATTCACTAAAATCAAAATGATAGGAATAAGTAATGGAATAAAGGATTCTAATACACCTGGAAGATTTTTCATATCCATAGAAAAAGCGGCATCATAATCTGGTTCTTGATATTTCGCTTCTACAATTTCTCCATTTTCGTTAGGAATACGATAATATTTTTTAGACAAATACAACCGTGAATATGCAATACAAGCAATCGCCATAGGAATTGCTAAAAGGATTGTCATTAAAATAAAACTTCCAACATCAACACCAAAAATCCCACACACTCCTAATGGTCCTGGTGTAGGTGGAACTAGTGAATGTGTGATAACTAAACCTGCCGCTAAAGCAACTCCAAGCCCAATGACAGATTTCTTTGTTACTTTTGAAATTGCTTTTGCGATTGGTGCAAGTACAACAAATCCAGAATCACAAAAAATAGGAATAGACACAAGAAAGCCAGTAAAAGCCAATGCCTCTTCTTCTCTTTTCTTGCCAAACAATTTTAAAAATGTATGAGCCATTCTCTTTGCAGCTCCAGTCACCTCAAAGATTTGTCCCATCATAACTCCAAAACCGATTATAATTCCTATACTAGCTAATGTTCCACCGAATCCACTTGTAATTGAATTCAAAATACCGAATGTTCTTCCATCTTCTAATGTAATATTATTTAACGGCATGCCCCCTACTACACCTACAATAACTGTACAAATAATCAGCGCTAAAAATGCTTGTATTTTTGTTTTTAATACCAAAAAAATTAAAACAATAATTCCAATCCCAAGTCCAAGTAACATTCGTTCTCCGCTAAGTCCATTTACCATAATCTGACCTCCTATCTTTTAAAATTTGGAGCATATTTCGCTGCGAGTAAAATTGCTTCAATCATACTAACTGCACTTACTAATCCTTTTCCTGCAATATCAAATGCCGTTCCATGATCTACAGACGTTCTTAAAATTGGCATTCCATTTGTAATTGCAATTGTTTTCTCAAAATCTAATGTTTTTGTTGCAATATGCCCTTGATCATGATACAAAGACAACACACTACTATATTTTCCTTGTGCAGCTTGATGAAATACAGAATCTGCCCCTATAGGACCTTCTACACTGTACCCTTGCCTTTGTAGTTCTTTAACTGCTGGAGCGATTTCCTCTACTTCTTCCCATCCAAATAAACCATGCTCTCCACTGTGTGGATTTAATCCTGCTATTGCCATAACCCCATCTGCTACCCCTAATTTTTCTAATGCTTTTGTACAACGTTTTACATAATCTATAATTCTATCTTTCCGAATCATATCTAACATTTCTCTTAAAGAAACATGCCTTGTAAGAAAAAATACTCTTAATCCATTTGTTTCAAACATTGTCAAAGGATCCTCTGTATGCGTTAATGCTCCAAAAATTTCCGTATGACCAATAAAATCAACACTTCCTGCACGTAAAGATTCTTTATTAATAGGAGTTGTAGCTACTGCATCTACTTTTCCATCATTCGCTAATTCAATACTCTTTTCTATATAATCATATGCTGCTTTTCCACACATTCCATTTACTTTTCCAAATGAAAATTGCCCCATATCCATATTATCCATATGAATAAGATTTAAAACACCTTCTCTATAGTCTCCCTGGTCTACTTCATCAATCATACGAATTGTCAAATTTTCTTTCGTAATTTTAATAGCATTTTCCATTACTTCTTTATTTCCAACAATCACACAATTTGCAGCCTCTACTACTTTTTTGGTCGCAAGAGATTTTGCTACTATTTCTGGTCCAACACCTGCTGGATCTCCAATAGGAATTGCTATAAATGGTTTCTTCATCTTTTTCCCTCCTAAATGTATAATTTTTCTTTTAGATATGTTATGCACCGATTAATAGCATCATTTTCTCCCTGACTCCCCCCTTTTGTAATAATATGTACGCCTTCAAACTCACCTTTCAAAAACTGCCCGTATGCTGCTAATGGAAGCACTTCATCTTTTAATAAGAGACCTGCTGTCTTGAATTTTCTACAAATAGCTACTGTTATATCTCCTCCACTTGTGTACAGCCCTTTAAAACTTGTTTCCCTTTTAAAAATCTGATATGTAATTTCTGCAAAAGCACTGTTAATACACTCTGTCACTTCTTCCAATGAACAATTATTTTTCTCCATATATGGAATAAAATCAATTCTATTTTCCGGATAAATACCATCTCCAACTACTGTAGATATAATATTCTTACTGCTTTCTGCAAGAATCGCTTCTATTACACGTTCAATTTCCTTTGTTCTTTTTGACTCTCCTTCTAATAATTCTTTTGTTTGTACAAATACATTATTTGTACGCTGTGATAACCATAGCTCTTCTAGTTGATATCTCGTATTAGGATTTACACTTCCAACAACTGCAAGTATTCGACTTTTTTCGTTTTTCTCTGCTGGAACAATTAATTTTCTAGATAATGTTGCGGTAAATACTCCTGGATCTACTGCTACAATCTTTAATTTACTCGTAATAACCGCATCTGCAATCAAGTCCAAATCTTCCTGGGTTATGCAATCTAACACTAAAATTCTACTTCCAGTTCGCACACATTCTTTCATTTTATTCGCTAAATAATGTTTTCCATGCATCAAATCCTTCATACAAATCAACGACACTTTATATTTGCTTTGTTCAGCAAATAATACTGCAATCTCTGATTTTTTTACTGGAGTTTTGGGATCAATAGCAATATCTGTTTTGTGCAAGGGAATTCCATTCACTAACATATATCCACCTATGGCAATTCTTTTCGAACTCGGAAAACAGGGAGCAACAATCGCTATATATTCTTCCCCTAACTCATCTAACATTGCATCTGTCTCACTCCCTAAATTTCCCCTAAGGGTACTATCAATTCTTTTTGAATATACTTTTACCTCTTCATTCTTCAACAGTTTACAAACATTTCTCACCCGGTTATAAGATATTTCCGCATCTACTCCTCTGCTATCTGTCGGATATAACACGCAATCACATTCTGATACCATTTCCAATTCAATTCGTTCCATGTTCATAACGGTATATGCTTTATAATTCATCTTTTTTAATAACACTCCAGTGGCATTTGCTCCTGTCAAATCATCTGCAATCACTACACATTGTGGCATATTTTCACCCCTTTCTAAATTTCTTCTTATAACACCTTCGAATGTTAATTGATGTTTGTTTTTGTTTTATTTTGTTTTATATTACTACTTTTATCAAATTTAGTCAATATTTTAATTATATTTATGTTCTTTTTTGTTCAAAATAACATTTTCAAACATTCTTTATTTAGGAAATAACTATATTGAATTTATTTAAAACTACAAAATCATTTTCTTTTAGGAAAATTTATTTAGAATTGAAAGAATTGAGGAAACCGTAAAAATACGGTTTCCCTAAGAATAATCATCCACTATTAGAAGTATTTATAAAAACGTTGCAAATACAGATGCTCCAACAACTGTAATCAATCCTGATACTACAATCGAAAGACTACTCATAGCCCCTTCGATTTCTCCAATTTCCAATGCTTTTGCTGTTCCCACAGCATGGGAAGAAGTACCAAACGCAAGTCCTACCGCAATCGGCTCATATATTTTAAACAGTTTGCACACGCTTTGTCCTATGACATTGCCAAGTACTCCAGTCACAATAATAACAGCTACTGTAATTGTTGTAATTCCACCAAGTTCATCTGCTACCCCGATTCCTATAGCCGTTGTAATAGACTTCGGTAATAATGTAACATATTCTCGATGAGATAATCCAAAGAGATATGCCAATACCAATACACTAAAAAGACTAGATAAAACACCTGATACTATTCCAAGAAAAATCGCTAGACCATTTTCTTTCAACAGAGTAATCTTCTGATAAAGAGGAATTGCCAATGCTACCGTTGCTGGGGTTAAAAGATAACTTAAATATTTCGCCGTTTCATTATACGTATCATAATCAATGTGAAAAACAAGAAGAAAACCAACCACAAATACGATTGACACAAGTAACGGATTTAAAATTCCCCACTTTAATTTTTTCTTTAAAAATAATCCAATCCCATAAGCGACAATGCTAATTGTCACCCCAAAATAAACTGATTCAGTTACTATTGTTTTCACTATTTTCCCCCCTCTTCTTTAAGCGAATTATCATCTGCGTAATCTTTCCTGTACACACCATAACAATTACTGTTGTTATAAATGTAATAACTATCACTGGTAGTAATATTTCCTTTAAATCCGCCCACGCCACTATAATCCCAACAGCTGCTGGAATAAACATAGGAGGCATAATATCTATTAAAAAATCTCCAGCTATTTTTACCTGATTTAATTTTATAATCTTTGTACACAGACAAAATAGCATTAATAATAGTCCATAAATACTTGCTGGAATTGGTAGAGGAATAACACTATGCAAAACCTCTCCAATAAATGTCATCGTTAAAATAACACCAAATTGATATAATAACCTCATCTTTTCATCCTTTATTACAATAATATTTTTTCTAAATCATTAACTGTTTCTGCAATATATGTTGCTCCTTGCTTCTCCAATTCTTCACGGTCTCCAAATCCATAAAGAACCCCAATAGAATCTACTCCACAGAAATTTGCACCGATCATATCATGTTCTTTATCACCAATCATTACAACCTTTTGCAAATCTGTAATATCATTTTTTTCTAATGCATACTGAATAACTTCAGCCTTATTTACCCTAGTACCATCTAATTCACTTCCTGCAACAAAACAAAAATACTTATTTAATCCAAAATGTTCTAAGATTTTCTCAGAATATACAGTTGGTTTTGATGTAGCAACAAGAAGTGTTTTTCCTTGTTTTTTTAGTTTTTCTAGCAATAGAGGAATTCCTACATACACTTCGTTTTCATATAAGCCAATCGTTGCAAAACGTTCTCTATATTTTTCAACAGCCTTATCGCCTTCTTCATCTGTCAAATTGTAATACTTCATAAAGGATTCTTTTAACGGAGGTCCTATAAATTTTTTAAGTTCCTCAAGATTTTCTGTATGTATACCAAAATCCTCCAAAGCGTATGCAACACAGGTGGTAATACCTACCTGTGAATCTGTCAATGTTCCATCTAAGTCAAATAAAATATATTGATAATTTTTCATCTTTTTTTCTCCTTTAAAATAACAAAGGGACGTTCCCGTCCCTATTTTTATCCTCTCGCTTTTGTTTTTACATTCCATTCCCCAATAACTTCGTTAACTGTCGAAACAGTTACAAACGCACGCATATCTACTGTGTGAAGATATTCAAGAAGTTTTCCATACTCATTTTGTGTAAGAATTGTTACAACCTCAATTTTCTCCGTCTTATTGTAACCACCCATAGCCGTATACAATGTTACTCCACGTTTCAATTCTTCTGTTATGAATTTCTGCACAGTTTCATAATGATCTGACAAAATGCAAACACGTTTTCTTCTATTGAATCCTCCAATAAAGTTATCAATAACAATACCATTTACATAAGTCGCTAAAATACTTAAGATAACTTCTTTTGTACCATATACTAGCATAGAACTTACAGCCACACACATGCCTGTAATTGTCATTGCCTTTCCAATTTCTATATGAAGGTATTTATTTACAATCTTTGCTACAATATCAAGTCCACCTGATGATGCATTTGCATTAAATAGCATGGCAAGACCAATACTTACAACAAGTATATAGCAAATAGTATCGATTAAAATATCATTTGTTAACGACTTATTATTTGGTACAATTTTCTCAAAAAGAAACAAAAATACTGGAAGCATTATAGAAGTATAAACTGTCTTAGCACCAAACTCTTTTCCTATAAAAATAAATCCAATCACAAGTAATACCGCATTTAATATGAACGTCATTACAGATATTGGTAACGGAATAAAATTTGCAAGAACAATAACAAGACCAGATAAACTTCCCACAATAACATTACTTGGGATCATGAAAAAATATACAGCAAGAGAAATAATAAAAATTCCAAGTGTTATAAATCCATATTCTTTAATAAACTTTTTCTTATCCATCTTTTCCTCCTAGTTTTCTCTAAACAGAATATCATGATTCAGCGTCTGATAAAACATTTCTTTGATTTCTTCAAACTGTAAATTAGGCAAAGTCATAAGCCACATCAACTTTGTAATAATAGATTCTAATGTCATATCATATCCTTCAATCAAATCAAAATCTTGCTTTACTTTTTGTCCAACTTCATACACTGTCATATTACTGCCTTCGTTGGCTACTTGTGTTGTCATAACAACCAACTTCCCTTTTTCTTTCCATGAAGACATTTGATCATAAAATTCGTGTACAATACTTTCTGGCATTCCGCCTACTCCAAAACTTTCTATTACAATACAATCATAATCTTTAAAAATATAAGATAAAATATCCGGTTTCATTCCTGGTATCAATTTCAATACATAAATACTATTTTTCATCTCATGATAAAAACGTACTCTGCTTTTATGTGGAACAGTTGGAATATAGCGTATAATATTACCATCTTGAATGACTGCAACATATGGAAAATTAATGCTTTCAAATGCATTATAACTCTTTGCTCTTACTTTCTTTGCACGAGTTCCCACAATAACTTTTCCATCAAACACAATGTTAACATCTTGCGACTCCTCATCAGCAGCATAAATAAAGCTATCTAATAAATTTGTTTTTGCATCTGTCACATCCATGTTAATTGGTTTTTGTGCCCCTGTGATAACAATAGGTTTTCTTGAGTGTTGAATCATATAAGAAAGAGCTGAAGCTGTGTATGCCAATGTATCTGTTCCATGGCAAATAACAAATCCATCGTACTTATCATATTGTTCTTCTATTGTTTTTGATAAAATCGTCCAATGTTCTGGGGTAACATTTGTACTATCTATATTACATACTTGCATCGTCCTTACTTCACATACTTGTTCTACCTGTGGAATATAGGATAAAATATCTTCTGAGGACAATCCTGGTTTCAATCCATTCTCCGTCTGTTTTGATGCAATCGTTCCTCCTGTACCAATCATCAATATTCGTTTTCTCATTTATTATTTTCTCCTCTGTTTTAAATTAGCATTACTATTCTATCGCAAGAACAAAAGATAATCAACCCACTATAGATTAAGAAAAATTTTTATCTACAAGTCGACAATACTCTTTATAAGCTGGAAGTTCTCGCAAATCTCTAAGTGCTTCTCTTATTCCTTTATAATACCACCCTATTATATTTTTATCTTTCATACGAAACCGCTTCCAAAGTTCCTCTTTATATATTGGATAATCTCTATCTATATCTCTTATATTTGATAATTTATCTGCTAATCCAATATATTTCACTTCCAATGGTGCTGTTTTTAATTTTTCAATTGTAGTACTTTTTCTTTCTTTCCAACTTTTTGTTTTATCCTCACTCTCATGCAATACCAATGTGGCAACCCGTTCTCCAAATTGTTTTCTCAAAATATCTGCTGTTACATTAGCACAATCCTCAATTGTATCATGTAAAATTCCTGCTGCAATAATTTCCTCATCTTCTGTTATTTCCGAAAGAATCTCACCAACTTCCAGTGGATGCACAATGTAAGGCTTATTCGTTCCTTTTCTGAATTGTCCTTCATGTGCTCTTGTTGCAAATCGAATTGCTTCTTCTATCATAGGCCACATCCTTCCTGGGAACTCCCTTTTTCCGTTATAAAATGACATTTTTATCATACCACTTTTCCATATATGTGAAAAGTATTGCCTTTGACTATTCTTGTTTTTTATGTATAATATCTCAAAAGAGCATTTTTAAAAAATGTCTAACTGGAGGATAGGTCTATGAACAAAACAAACGTACTTATTACTGGAGCTTCTCGAGGTATAGGAAAAGCCATTGCATTGCTTTTTGCTCAAAAGAACTTTCGTGTCTTTATTAATTGTTCACGTTCTATTTCTGATTTAGAAAAAGTAAAACAGGAAATTGAGTCCATGAATACAGGTGAGTGTTACATTGTTACAGGTGATATTGGGAAACCTGACGATGTAAAAAATATATTTGCACAAATCCAGAACAAATGCGATGGTATTGATATCCTAATCAATAATGCCGGCATTTCTTATATTGGTTTACTCACGGATATGACTATTGAAGAATGGAATCATTTAATACAAACAAACCTTTCATCTGCTTTCTACTGTTCTAAAGAAGCCATACCTCATATGGTATCACAAAAAAGCGGAAAAATCATACAAATTTCTTCTATTTGGGGAAATGTAGGTGCTTCCTGTGAAGTTGCATATTCTGCATCAAAAGCAGGTCTACACGGATTCACAAAGGCTTTAGCTAAAGAACTTGCTCCAAGTAATATACAGGTAAACGCCATCGCCTGTGGTGCCATTGATACAGTTATGAACGCACAACTAGATGCAGAAGAACGCCTTGTTTTAGAAGAAGAAATTCCAGCAGGTCGATTCGGAAAACCTGAAGAAGTGGCAAAACTTGTATTTGATATTGCAAATGATCATAACTACCTAACAGGTCAAATTATCGGTTTAGATGGTGGGTGGTAGTAAACAAATAAAATAAGGTGAGAGCAAATTGCTCACACCTTATTTTATTAATTTTTGTATTTTCTTAAACGTATCTGTTCCTGCAGTTCTCATTAATTCAAACAATATCGATTCATATGTTGTCAAAATAACTTCTTCTTGTTTTGCTCTCTCCAATGCGATTTCCTTATTATGTAGTGTGCGTGAAGAAATGCAATCTTCGACTAACACTGGAATATATCCATTTTCTTTTAAATCAAGTAACGTCTGCAATACACAAATGTGTGCCTCAATTCCACATACAATAACGTATTTTTTCCCCTCGATTACTTGTTTAATCTCTTCAAAAGCACTAAATGCAACTTTTTCCAAATAGTTAAATTGTCCTATAACATTTGAAATCTCTTTGACCGTTTGTCCAAGTCCCTTTGTATATTGTTGTGTAACAACAATAGGAATCTGTAGTTCCTTCAAACCAGAAAGCAAAATACTTGTATTTTTCAATAAGTCTTCTTTTTTATGCATAACAGGAATCAATTTTTCCTGATAATCAACCACAATCGCAATCGCATCTTCTGCTTTTATTCTCATATCATGCCTCCTATTTTAAGTCCAACTCTACCGGACAATGATCTGATCCAAATATATTTGTTAAAATTTTTGCATCTTCCAATTTATCTTGTAAAGATTCTGATACGCAAAAATAATCTATTCTCCATCCTGCATTCTTTTCTCTTGCCTTAAACCGATATGACCACCAAGAATATATTCCTTCTTTTTCTGGATAAAAATATCTAAATGTGTCTATAAAACCTGCATTTAAAAGTTCTTCAAACTTATTTCTTTCTTCATCCGTAAATCCTGCATTTTTTCGATTTGTTTTTGGATTTTTCAAATCTATTTCTTTATGTGCTACATTAAGATCTCCACAAAAAATCACTGGCTTCTTTTCTTCTAATTTTTTTAAATATAAAAGAAAATCTGTTTCCCATTTCATTCGATAGGTTAATCTAGCCAATTCATTTTGAGAATTTGGAGTATATACAGTGATTAAATAGAATTCTGGAAACTCCAATGTGATTACTCTTCCTTCTTTATCATGCTCTTCTATTCCCATTCCATACGAAACAGAGATCGGCTCTTCCTTGGTAAAAATCGCCGTACCCGAATATCCTTTTCGTTCCGCATAGTTCCAATATTGATGATATCCTTCCAATTCTAACCTGAGTTGCCCTTCTTGCATTTTGCTTTCCTGTATACAAAATATATCTGCATCTACTTCATGAAAAAAATCTAAAAACCCTTTTTGAACACAGGCACGTATTCCATTTACATTCCACGAAATTAATTTCATTCTTTCTCCCCCTTTAGATTATTTATACTCTACTTTTTTCAATACAAGTCCAAGTGCTGGCGCTAAAAAACCTGCATCACTTCTATTCTTCGATTGTAACGCTTCAGATATACTTTGTATAGTACGTTCGCCTGTTCCAACTTCTAACAATGTGCCTGCAAGAATTCTAACCTCATGATACATAAATCCATTTCCATAAAAACGAAAATATATTTTATAACCATGCTTTTCTATTTTTATATTGTACAGTATTCTCACTGCTGATTTCTCATCTTTTTTATCTGTAAACGCCGAAAAATCGTGTCTACCTACTAATTTTTTTGCAGCTTCTTGCATACATTGCACATCTAGCGTTTTCGTATAATGATAACAATATTTCCTTGTGAATACATTTGGTTTTTCCCGTGTATCCACAACATATTCATATGTTTTCGCAACAGCGCTCAACCTGCTGTGAAAACAATTGGGAACAAGCTTTATTTGTCGAATGCGAATATCCTCAGGTAATTTTTTATTCAACTGTTCCTGAAATTTTCTTTCTTCTATCTTCCCTGCTAATTTCACATTAGCTACCTGTCCAATCGCATGAACTCCTCTATCAGTGCGTCCAGAACCATCTATTTCCACAAAATATCCTACTATTTCACTAATTGTAGTTTCCAATATTCCCTGTATAGTCAAGGGGGTACTAGACTGTCTTTGCCACCCCTGATATTTCGTTCCATCATAAGCAATTATCATTTTATAATTTCTCATACTATACCACTACTTATTTTTTTCATATATTAAGCGAAGTCCCTTTAGCAAAAGTTCATCGTCTATACAAATTTTTTGTTCACAATACGGAACAATTTTTTTGGATAATCCTCCTGTTGCAATAACAGTAGCTTCTTGACCAAGTTCTCGATTAATTCGTGTAATCATACCGTCAATACAAGCTGCATTTCCATTAATAATTCCACTTTTCATACAATCAATTGTATTTTTCCCTATAAGTTTTTTCGGTGATTCGATACTAATTCTTGACAATTGAGATGTTCTTGCTGTCAATGCATCCACAGAAATACCTACCCCAGGAAGAATCATACCACCAATATAATTTTTATTTTCATCTACAACGCAAAATGTTGTTGCTGTTCCCATATCTATAATGATAAGAGGAGTTGCGTATTCATTGATTGCTGCTACAGCATTTACAATTCTATCACTTCCAACTTGGGCTGGATTATCCATTAGAATATTTAATCCGGTTTTTACTCCTGGTCCTACTATTTTTACTGCTTTTCCTAATACTTTTTCAGCCGAATCACGAACAATATTCGTTATCGGTGGTACAACAGAAGATATAATTCCTCCATCAATCTCTTTAGGATCAATCTTATATAATTCCAATACATTTTTAAAACTAATCGCATACTCTAATTCTGTCTTTGTACTATTCGTTGATAAGCGCTCCACAAAATAAATTTTGTTTTCATCGCAACAACCTATTACAATATTTGTATTTCCGATATCTATTGCTAAAATCATATTATTCTCCTTAACCTACCACACTTTTTGACTTTAACAGTACCCTTCCAACAAAGGTAACAATAACTCCTGCCACAATGGCTTCTGGTACTCCGTTTATTCCAATAATTGAAAGAATAAATCCATATACTGCTTTCGCTGATACATTATTTGCCATTGCATAGGCTTTTCTAAAGAAAACAAAAATCAAATTCATAACTAATAATGTATTTACTAATGAGCCAATAATTCCTGAAATGCCCAATGAAAAAATCATAGATGATTTCCATTTTTTCGTAATTTTCATCATGAACTGATATACATAATATGGAACAATTCCTACTAATATCCTTGGTAAAAAACAGATAATAATGCTTCCAATTCCTCCATAAATTTCTCCCAAAGAATAAAATGGTGAGAATACAAAAGAAGTGACCGTTGGATTCATT
The DNA here is from genome assembly GCA_029264305.1 of Faecalimonas sp. Classification (GTDB taxonomy): domain Bacteria; phylum Bacillota; class Clostridia; order Lachnospirales; family Lachnospiraceae; genus Faecalimonas. The sequence goes on from JARICA010000022.1 coordinate 107,903, forward strand.
GTATTATTAATTAAACTTGTTAATCCAAATACAAATCCTAAAATCGCTCCTTTTTGAGGACCTAATATTAAAGCACCTATAATGACGGGTATGTGAATAATCGTCGCTCTTGTAAATCCGAGCGGGATATATCCTAGAAATGGGGTAAAGGCCATAATAACAATCAGTGCCGCGAAAAGTGCAACCTGAACCATTCCCTTTACTTGTGTGTGTGGCTTATTGCCAATTGCTGTGTTATTCATTTTTTTCCTCCTTGTTATTATTCTCATTGCGAGATACAATACAATACCGCGTAATTATAGCATGCCTAATCCTTTCTCGCAATATTTGTTTTACTATTCTCTACTAAAGCGTTGGATTTCATTTTAAAACTATGCTACAATCGTACATAGAAAATACTAGGGAGGTAAATTATGTTAAAAGGAAAAACTGTTGTTCTTGGTGTAACAGGTGGAATTGCAGCCTATAAAATTGCCAATTTGGCAAGTATGCTTGTAAAACTACATTGTAATGTTCAAGTAATCATGACAGAAAATGCAACTAACTTTATTCATCCAATTGCTTTTGAAACACTGACAAAAAATAAATGTCTTATCGATACGTTTGATCGAAATTTTCAACATAAAGTCGAACATATTTCTATTGCAAAACGAGCAGATATTGTTCTTATCGCACCTGCAACTGCAAATATAATTGGAAAAATGGCAAATGGAATTGCTGACGATATGTTAACAACAACTGTACTTGCATGTACATGCAAAAAAATCATTTCCCCTGCCATGAATACAAATATGTATTGCAATCCTATCGTACAAGATAACTTAAAAAAATTACAACATTATGGATTTGAAATTATTGAAGCAGATACTGGATTTCTTGCTTGCGAAGATATTGGCAAAGGTAAAATGCCTTCTCCTGAAGTATTGCTCCAATATATTCTCAAAGAAATTGCTTTTGAAAAAGATATGATTGGAAAACGTGTTCTTGTTACCGCTGGACCAACTCAAGAAGCTATCGATCCTGTTCGTTATATTACTAACCACTCAACTGGAAAAATGGGATATGCTCTAGCAAGAAATTGTATGCTTCGCGGTGCTGATGTCACATTAATTACAGGTCCAACCAATATCGTCCCTCCTCCTTTTGTTCATGTTATTCCGGTTGTATCAGCAAAAGAAATGTTTGATGCTGTATGTAATCATGCAAAAGAACAAGATATTATCATTAAATCAGCAGCTGTAGCTGATTATCGGCCAACAACGATCTCTGGAGAAAAAATCAAAAAATCAGACGATACATTTTCTATCCATTTAGAAAGAACAGATGATATTCTTCAATACTTAGGAGAAAATAAAAAAGAACACCAATTTATTTGTGGATTTTCAATGGAAACTGAAAATATGTTAGAAAACTCTAGGAAAAAACTAGATAAGAAAAATGTAGATATGATTGTAGCGAATAACTTAAAACAAAGCGGTGCCGGTTTTGGTACAGACACCAATATTGTAACTCTAATTACAAGAGAAAATCAAATTTCCCTTGATATTATGTCAAAAGATGAAGTAGCAACTGTAATCATAGATACCATTCTTAAAAAACTGTTATAAAATGAAAAAGCGGGAAAATCTGTGTGATATAATCCCGCTTCTTTATTATTTATCTAATATCTTCTTTAACTCAGCCATAAACGTATTCACATCTTTAAATTCACGATATACTGAGGCAAATCTCACATAAGCAACTGCGTCCAAATCCTTCAGTTTCTCCATAACAATTTCACCTATGATATTACTCGAAATTTCTTTCTCTTCTCGCTTAAAAATCTCTGTTTCAACGGCATCTATTGTTCTTTGTATTTCTTCCGCTGATACTGGTCGTTTGTAGCAAGCTCGAAGAACTCCCGCCTCTATTTTAGAGCGGTTATACTGTTCTCTATTATTATCTTTCTTAATTATGATAAGCGGAATTGTTTCAACTTTCTCGTATGTGGTAAAACGTTTTCCACATTCATCACAAGAACGCCTTCTGCGAATGGAAGTCCCGTCTTCCGCAGGTCTTGAATCAATTACTCTTGTATCTTCATGATTGCAATATGGGCATTTCATGTTTCTTCCCTCTTTTCACTTATTTTCTTTAGTATATAAGTTCACTTAAAACTTGTCAATATTTACAATTTTTCAAGAATTTTTCCTCATTTATTTCGACTAAAATAATATCTTCTCCTATTTTTTTTATACATTCAACGGGAATAATATATTCTGTATCATTTCCAAGAAATCCGCATATTCTTCCTGGCCCAGGTATAATAATTGCCTCCACATTTCCAGTACAAAAATTTACTTCTAAATCTACCACACAACCAAGCCTTTTACAATTACAAGAATTGATTACTTCCTTTTCCCTCAATTCACAAAGTCGCATATACTACTACCCCTCCTACCGCTATCTGTAGTAATATATGCGACTTTCTTTACTTCTTATGATGACATTACTTTTTCACTCTCAAAAGCTTTTGCTATTACACCAGTCAAAAGAATACCTCCGCCTAACGTAATAAAAAGCGTAATCCCATACTGCATCATTGACACTTCCTGAGTCAAGATTCCTTGTAATGCAATAGCACTATTGTAAAATGGAATAAAATACGAAAGCGTTGTTGGTTCTTTTGTTGTATACATAGTTAGTAATCCAACGACCAAAACAATCATATAAACTGGCATAACAAATGCATTTGCTTCCTTAATTGTTTTCGCAAATACGGATACAAGGGCAATAATTGTTGCATATAAAAATGACAATGCAATAATCAAGGCAGCTAACATAATGATTTGTTTCGCACTCCATTGCATACTCATTCCTTGCTCTGCTCCACCCATCATCTGCTCTTGAATGACTGGCATCCCTACAACCATACCTACAACAGAAACAACTGCTGATATTCCTGAAATTACCATAAGTGCAAATACTTTTCCAAAAATAATAGAACTTCTTTTTATTGGGGTAACCAAAAGGCTAGCCATCGTACCTCTCTCTTTTTCCCCTGCAATCATATCTGTTCCAATTGACATTGCTCCAGCAAATAAAAGAAGTGTTAAAAGATATGGAAGCATTGTTCCAAGCGCCTTTCCACTTGCCTTATTATCATCCTGAATAATCGTCTCTTGTGTATCAGCATTTACAGTAAAAATCGAAATCCTACTCATATCTCCAATTCTCACCTTCAATAGTGTCTGTCTATAGCCCTCAAGTGCCTGTACACCTATTTTATTATATGCTGCTTGAGAATACTCCTCCGATGGATTATGATAAACAGTTATCTCTGGTACTTTATCACCTTCTTTATAATTTTGAATATGTTCTTCAAATTTCTCTGGAAATACAATGTACAAATCTGCTTTCCCATCTTTTAATTCCTGTTTAATATTTTTCTCCATAGTTTTGTCTGCATTTTCTATTTGCATATCCAATTTTGTCGTCTTACAAAACATTTCAAATCCTGCTGGTTTATTTTGTATATATACTTTTGATTGATGCGCTTCAATATCATCATGCATATTACTCATAACATTTCCCATCAAATACAAAACTCCAAGCATGGCAACAATTGGAAGAACAAATACAGAAAATACCATTTTTTTATCTTTAAATACACGAACAATTTCTTTTTTAAAAATCTCTTTCATTCCATTCATTTATGCTTCCTCCTTTTTTCTCTTATATAATTCAAAGAAAGCATCTTCTAAATCATCTGTATGCGTTTCCTCTAGCAGATCCTTAAGTGTTCCTTCTGCTACTTTCTTTCCATCAATAATTACACCTATCCTATCGCAAAGTTTTTCTGCTTCTGACATAATATGTGTAGAAACAATGACAAGTTTTCCTTCATCTCTTAATTTTTTTAAATAATCCGTAACGCTCCTTGCTGTAACAATATCTAATCCATTCGTCGGTTCATCAAAAATAACAATTTCAGGATCATGTACAAGACTAACAGCAATCGCTGCCTTTTGCTTCATTCCTGTTGACAATTCTTTAATCTGTTTATGTGCAAAATCTTTAATACCAAAATAAGTAAATAACTTTTCTTTTCTCTCTTTCAAAACATCTTTCGATACATTATGTAATCTTCCAAAAAAATCAAACATATAATCTGGAGAAAACTGAGGATCTAACTTAATATCACTTGTCAAAAAACCAATACTATTACGAACAGCCTCTGCCTCTTTTAAAACGTCATGCCCTGCCACATAAATTTCTCCTCTTGTTGGCTTTATAATTGTGGCAATACATCTAAGTGTTGTTGTCTTTCCAGCACCATTCGGTCCTAGCAAACCATAAATTTCCCCACTATTTGCAGTTAAACTCAACTGATCTACAGCAACTTTTGTATTCCTTTTTGTCTTTGATTCCTTCATTTGTTTTTTGTTTAATTTAAACACTTTGGTAAGGTTTTTAATTTCAATCATAGGCGCCTCCCATTTTCTTTCGCATTGATATATTTATATAAATATATGTTTCTTTCTTATTTGTCAATAAATATTTTCTCTCTACATATAATTATATTTTTCTTTTTTTCTTACAAAGAAATATCCTGACAAAAATATACTCATAAACTCTGCTAAAGGTACTGAAAGCCATACCCCATTTACTCCAATTAATATAGGTAAAATTAATATATTTATCACAATTAAAATAAATGTTCGAACAAAAGATATTAGTGCTGAAGTCTTTCCATCTGAAAATGCCGTAAACATAGAAGAAGCAAAAATATTCATTCCCGCAAAAATAAAATTTAATGAAAACAGAAAAAATCCTGTTTTTGCAAGTTCATATGCCTTTGTGCCATCAGGTGTAAAAATTTTCACGATTATCGGTGACATAATAAATGCAAACACTGTAACAAGAATTGAGGAAACAATAATAAATGAAATACAGATTTTAAAAATTTTTTTCAACATTCGATTATTTCCACTTCCATAATTATAGCTAATTACAGGTGCTACTCCCATGGAAAATCCAATATACAGTGCATTAAATAAAAACTGTCCATATAATACAATAGTAATTGCTGCAACTCCTGCCTCTCCTGCCAACTTCAACATCACAATATTATATAAAAAAGTTACAATAGCACCTGAAAGGTTCGTTACCATTTCCGATGCTCCATTAAAAGAACTTTCAGCCAAAACGGACCATCTTACTTTAGGTTTAACAAAATACAACGAATGACGCACAAAAAAGAAATATATCACTCCAACCAAGGCTGGTATGGATTGTCCTATTCCCGTGGCAAGTGCTGCACCTTCTACCCCCATATCCATTATCCCCATAAACAGATAATCCAAGACCATATTCGCAATACCACCGCTTATTGTCAATACGAGTCCAAAAGTAGGTTTTCCCGCTGTAACGAAAAAAGTCTGAAATAATAATTGTAAAATACAAGCTGGGGCTAATAAAAGTGAAATGCCAAGATACCCAACACAATACTCCTTAAGTGTGTCTGTTGCTCCAAGCATTCTAGAAATCTGATCAATAAAAATATTTCCGACTACCATAAAAATAATTCCGATAACAACTCCCGAAAGAATAATAAACGAAAAATCTTCCCTAGCTTCTTGTTCTTTCTTCTCTCCCATTTTCTTTGAAATAATGGCACTTCCTCCTGTTCCCAACATAACTCCCACTGCAATCACTAAACTAATTACCGGATATACTATATTCGTTGCCGAAAGTGCATCTGTTCCAACTAATCTTGAAATAAAAATCCCATCTATAATTGTATACAATGACATAAATACCATCATTATCATTGTAGGAAACGCAAATTGTAACAACGAAAAAAATTTGAATTCCTTTGCAATTGAATTTGACATACTTTTCTCTCTCCTCTTAGAGTTAACTAAACTGGCTATTATACAATTTCGTATAAAATCCATTTTGTTCTAATAATTCTTCATGTTTTCCTTTCTCTATGATATTTCCATCTTTCATTACCAAAATGCAATCTGCCTCCTGTATTGTCGAAAGTCTATGTGCTACAATAAAACTTGTCCTTCCTTTCATCATTTTCTGGAAAGCATTTTGTACTTTCACCTCTGTTCTTGTATCAATGGATGAAGTTGCTTCATCCAAAATAAGCATAGATGGAAGTTTGAGCATTACTCTCGCAATACAAATCAACTGTTTCTGCCCCTGAGAAAGATTTCCCCCATCCTCCTCAATGACGGTATCATATCCTCTTTCCATACGTTGAATAAACTCATGTGCAAACGCTTTCTTTGCAGCCTGCTCAATTTCTATTCTTGTTGCATTCGGTTTTCCATATGCAATATTATCAGCAATGCTACATGATTTCAGCCATGTATCTTGTAGAACCATTCCGTAACTTTCACGAAGACTATCTTTAGTTATATTTTGTATATTTCTTCCACTAACTATCACTTCTCCCTGTTCTATATCATAAAACCGCATAAGAAGATTAATCAATGTTGTCTTACCACATCCTGTAGGACCTACAATGGCAATTTTCTGTCCTGTCTGTACATTTAAATTTAAATTTTTCAATAATTCTTTTCCCGATTCGTAAGAAAAGGTAACTTCTTTTAATTCCACATTACCATCTACTTTGTTTAAAACTTCTTTTTCTTTTGGATCCTCTTTTTCTTCCTTTTCTTCCATAAAATCAAACACACGATTCGCACATGCCAATGCATTTTGTAATTCCGCGATAACACCGGAAATCTCATTAAATGGTTTTGTGTATTGATTTGCATAACTCAAAAAACTGGATAATTGTCCCACACTAATTCCTCCATGAATAGCAAAAACTGCCCCTGAAATTCCCACACCAGTATACACAAGTCCATTAATAAATCGCGTAGTAGGGTTTGTTATAGAAGAAAAGAAAATTGCGTTCACACTACATTCTTTTAATTCTTCATTGATTTTTTTGAAACGCTTTAGCGCCCTGTCCTGATACCCAAATATTTGTACTGTTTTTTGATTTCCAACTATTTCATCAGTGAGAGACGTCATTTTTGCCCTCACTTCTGATTGTTTTTGAAATAATATATATGTTTTCTTCGCTACAAAACCAGCTACAAAAAAAGAAAGAGGAGTAATCAGAATAACTATTAACGAGATTTGAAAATGTATTGATAGCATAAAAATAAGTGTTCCTAAAATAGTGATTATTCCAGTAAATAATTGAGAAAATCCCATTAATAATCCATCCGAAAATTGTTCTACATCTGTAATTACTCTACTCATCATTTCACCATATTGATGAGAATCAATATATTTTAAAGGTAATTTTTGCAAATGTACAAAAGCATCTGTGCGAACATTATTTACAATATGATATGTTATTCTATTATTACATAAATTCATTAACCATTGCGTTAAACTAGTAATAACAGTTACCCCTACCAGTTTGATTAAAATATGCTCTATTCCCTGAAAATTCACTTTTCCTTTTCCTAAAATCAAATCTATTCCCTGTCCGATTAGAATCGGTGTATAAAGCGTACCAATTACCATTAGTACAGCAAATCCTAATGACAGAATCAACCTTGGCCAATATGGTTTCAATAAGCGAATTACTCGTTTCATTGTATCATATTGTTTATGCATGAACATTCACCTCCTTATTAGAAAGCTGTGAAGAACATATTTCTTTATAAACCTCACAAGTTTGCAACAATTCTTCATGAGTTCCACTCCCAACAAGTTTCCCCTTATCTAAGACAAAAATTCTATCTGCTGTCAACATAGACATTACCCTTTGCGAAACAATACAAACCGTCATAGAATTTGTATGTTTATCTATAGCTCTTCTTAATTTTGCATCCATTACAAAATCAAGCGCCGATGTACTATCATCCAAAACTAATATTTCTGGATTTCCCACCAAAGCTCTAGCTATTGTTAAACGTTGTTTCTGTCCTCCAGATAAATTTTTTCCCCCTTCTTGAATAACTGCATCCAACTGTTTCTCCTTTTCTTTTACAATCTCTTCTGCCTGAGCTATTCGAAGTGCCTTCCAAATTTCTTCATCGGAAGCATTTTCATTTCCAATTAACATATTATCACGAATTGTCCCATGAAATAAAACTGCTTTCTGTGGTACAATACCAAACTTTGTACGCAATGCTTTTAAATCATATTCTTTTACATCTTTTCCATCTATTTTTACACTTCCAGAACTCACATCATAGAATCGAGGCATAAGATTAACTAATGTCGTTTTTCCCGAACCCGTTCCCCCAATAATCCCAACCGTTTCTCCTCTTCTTACAGAAAAACTAATATTTTTTAATACTTCTTCCTTATCATTGTGATACATCATGCTAACATTATTTAGTTCAATTTGTACTTCACTATTTTCTATCCCCATTTCAGTCCCATTTTGAATAGAAGGTTTCAATGCCAATACCGCATCAACTCGCTCTGCAGATGCCATTGCTTTCGTAAAAGTAATAATTAAGTTTGCCAAAGCAACAAGAGCAAGTAAAATCTGCGACATATAGTTTACAAGAGCTACTATTTCCCCCTGCGAAAGATTTCCATAATATACTTCTTTACCTCCAAACCATACAATTAAAATTGTTGCTCCATTTACAATAAGATACGTCATTGGATTTAAAAGTGCCGATATTTTTCCAACAAAAATCTGCATATTCATCAGGCTTTCTGTTTCTTGTTCAAATTCTTCCTCTTCCCTTTTTTGCATACAAAATGCCCGAACAACACGAACACCAGAAAGATTTTCTCGTGTCATTAACATAATCTTTTCTAAATTTTTCTGTACTTTTCTGTATAGTGGAATGGTCCATAGCATAATCCCATAAATAACTACAGATAACAGCGGTATCGCTACAATAAAAATGAATGTTAGCTTGATACTAATAGTAAATGCCATGACGACTGCACCTACTACAATAAAAGGTGAGCGTAAAAATAACCTTAATACAAGATTTACTCCCGATTGCACTTGATTAATATCACTTGTCATTCTTGTTACAAGTGTTGCATTGCCAACCATATCTAATTCCCGATAAGAAAATTTTCCGATATGTCTAAAAAAATCTTCTCGCAATTCAGTTCCAAAACCTACCGATGCTTTAGCTGCAAAATATTGTGCAGTTAAAGAACATACAAGCCCAAGTACACCAAAAACAACTAAAATCAATCCCATTTTCCACACAAACAACATATTTTGACTTTTTATTCCCACATCAATCATCTTTGCCATAATCATCGGAACAGTTAATTCAAAACAAGCTTCCAACAATTTGAACAAAGGACCTATAATACTTTCTTTTTTATAATGTCTTAAATATTTTAATAGTTTTCTCATTTTTTTCCTCTTTTTCTAGTTCTTCTAGCTCATTATTTTATCACGAACATTTTTCTTCTTCAACTTGTCATTTTTTCTGAAATTGTCTATACTAACAGAAGATATATATAAGGAGGATTCACACCATGGATGAAATATTTACAACTTCTCCCGCAGACACCAATCGACTTCCAAAGGAAATGCGGGTATATGAATTATTAGAAAAACTACAAATACCTTTTGAACGTATGGACCACGGAATTGCCGACACAATGGAGGCTTGTGAAAAAATTGATGAAAAACTTCAAGTAACTATGTGCAAAAACCTTTTCCTCTGTAACCGGCAAAAAACAAATTTTTTTCTCCTTTTGATGCCTGGAAACAAAAAATTTCTTACAAAAGATTTATCAAAACAACTGGGTGTCTCTCGACTTTCCTTTGCTGAAGCAGACTTTATGGAAAAATTTTTAGACATTACCCCAGGCTCTGTCAGTATTCTTGGGCTAATGAATGATATTGAAAAAAAAGTTAATTTAATTATTGATAACGATCTATTAGAAGATGATTATATCGGTTGTCATCCTTGTATAAATACTTCTAGTCTAAAAATAAAAACTTCTGATATTTTAGAAAAGTTTTTAACTTATACTGGACACATACCAACTTTTGTAACTTTGTAAATTTTCTACATACTAAAAAGGTGCCTATAATGACACCTTTTCTTTTAAACCGGAAAACTATCTCGCACACATAACGCTCCATATCCTACTTGTATATTGGGATATTCTTTAAATGCTGGCAAAGGCCTTGCTCCTCTTTGCAAATATGCTTTTACTTTTTCTCCATATAGATACAAATCATTTCCTTTTGTAATTCCCCATTCCATCAATAGTGCCGCCCCACCTGTTACAAATGGTGTTGCAAAAGACGTACCACTTACTTCTTCATATGTTCCATCTCTTGTGGGAGCCAAAATATCTACACCTGGTGCAACCACATCTGGAATTTTTTCTCCACCTCTCCCCGAAAAATCTGCATAAGTAAATGTTAACGCATCATACGCACCGACAGATATCACTTGACTAGCTGTAGAGGGAATTGTAATGGTATTTCTCTCTATTGGATATAAAAATGCTGTTCCCTTATTCAATACGCTTTCACTTGGTAACCACATTTCAAATATTCCTGTAACTATTTTTTTCGGAGTCATAACAATTTTCCATATTCCAGACATAATATATTTATTCTTTGGAAGAAAATCAATATAAATTTCTTGATTTGTACTATAGGGACTTGGTTCTCCATAGTAAATCAAAAGTTCTGTTTCTCCTATTCTAAATCTTTGCGAACCCAAAATTTCTTGAATCGGGCCAACTTTAATTCCCGATGGGGAAATAATTGAAATATCCATAACATCTGAATAAGATTTCCACAATTGCAAATTCACTGTTTGTTCGTTTTCCTGTATAGCTAATTGCACAATTGTGTCTTTTCCTTCCTCTACTTTTCCTGAAGTATGCCCTGCACTAGCACCTTCATTTCCACTTCCAACACAAATAACGCTTTTCCAATAATTCGAAATATTATCTATAAATCTCTCCAAAAGACTTGTTCCATCATGGGCTCCATAGGTATTTCCAAAACTCATATTAATCGCAACTGGCATCTCAAATTCTTTTGCTTTTCTCACAACATAATCCAATGCCTGCATTAACTCTGTCGTTCTCGGAAATCCATCTTTTCTTGGACTTGCCAACTTTACAATAATCAAATCACTTTCGATAGCAACCCCTTTTTGTTTTCCATTGCCTGCTGCAATCCCAGCCACTGCTGTTCCATGTCCGGATGTATCTATACTTGGAACTATCTGCAACTGTTCACTTCTATTTTTCTGTTGCAACGCTTCATTGATCTGTTTTGACGTATATTCTGTCCCAATACTATAATGTGATGGAGGATTTCCTGAAATGCTCTGATCCCACAACAGTCTAATCCGTGTACTCCCATCCTCATTTCTAAAATCTTCATTCGCATACGATATGCCCGAATCAATCACCGCTACAAGAATTCCTTTTCCAAATAAAAATGGACGAGCATTCTGTACTGAAGTAATACAGGATGCCCGTCTTCCATTAACCACTTGAAAAAATAATCTTTTTGGTTTCTCAATATATTCTATTTCTGGAAAAAGAGCCAATCTTTCAATCTTAGATTCTTCTATCGTAATAATCGCAAACTCATTTTGCAATTCAACTACTTCTGCACCTATTTCTCTAGCCTTATCTAAATTTCCTGAATATTTTACGATTAAATCCCATATTCTTTCAATAGGATTATACCCAACATCTAACTCAAGTGATTTTGCTCTTTCTTCCTCCGTTGCATCTAATGCCAAATTTAGCACATTTTCCAATTTTTGCCCATTCATATATCTATCCAAACTTTTTCTTATGGTATATATATGACAGATTTAACTCTTTCATGCATACTAATTAAATCCAATTAATCTTCTTGCCACAATATATACAAAAGAGGAAATCTTTCTTCCTGATTTTCCTGGCAAATTAATTGTTTGTCCTAAAATACTATATCGAATCTTCCAATATACTTTATAATCTTTTGTTTTTAAATAATTCCAAAGTTCTTTTTTCTTTTCTAAATTTTCTTCTTTCTTAGAACGAATACATAATATAGAAGAAACTGTCATCATGATCGCAAGGTAATTAATCATATAATTTCTTAACTTTTTGTTGCCTATTCTTCGCAAATAGTACATATCAATCATAGACTTCGTAACAAAAATTTGCTGATCTATTCTTCCTATCATAACTTTTTCATTTACAGATTGATCTTCTCTACCTATATAATAACGATAAAAGTTCACATCTAAATAATATATTTTCTTTACATGTGGCAAAGGATAATATACATAAATATTGTCTACATAGAATGTATGCTTCGGCAATTTTAATTGATTTAATTTCAAAAGTTCTGTACGGTAAATAACCGAATGCATCAAAATATATTGCGCAATTCCAAAATGTCCCACTTCATCCCAACCAAAAATTTTGTTTTCTGGCAAAACATTCCTATAATGAATTACCTTTTTATTTTTCACTCCTACTTTTTCATACACGTAATTAGATACAAGCATATCTACTTCCTGTTCCTCTTCTTCCCAAGTATGCAGTGTATCTAATATACGCTTCAATGACTGCTCGTCCACCCAATCATCACTATCAACTACTTTAAAATATTTTCCTGTCGCATTTCTTAATCCAAAATTTACTGCATCTCCATGTCCACCATTTTCCTTATCAATCACTCGAACAATACTAGGATATTTCTCTTCATAATGCTTACCAATTTGTAATGTTTCATCTTGCGACCCATCATTAATAATTAAAATTTCTACATCTTCTCCCCCAATTAAAATAGAATCAACTGCATGACTCATATATTCTGCTGAGTTGTAGCAAGGGATTGCAAAAGTTAGATACTTCATCTTATACCTCCCGTTTATACCAATACTATATAGTATAATGTATTTTCGTATAATTTCCAACTGTATTATTGTAAATTATCCCATTTTCCTTTATATTATATAGGTAATTAAAAATATTTATTTGGAACGAGAAATACTTAGGAGGAATTTTATATGAAAAATATAATTGTAGGCCAATCTGGAGGTCCTACTGCTGTAATTAATGGGAGCTTATATGGTGTTGTATCTGAAGCTTTAAAAAAATCTGAATCTATTTCATCTGTGTATGGAATGATAAACGGAATCGAAGGATTTCTACATGGCGAAATGATTGAAATGAGTCCCCTCGTATCTACCGGTGAACTTGAATTATTAAAAACAACACCTGGTGCTTATCTTGGATCTTGTCGCTTTAAACTTCCAGAAGACTTATCTGACCCTATTTATCCTATACTTTTTGAAAAATTTAATGAATATAATATTGGATATTTTTTCTATATTGGTGGAAATGATTCTATGGATACTGTAAGCAAATTGTCCAGATACGCAAAATCTATTGAAAGTGATATCCGTGTTATTGGTATCCCAAAAACAATCGATAATGATCTTGTAAAAACAGATCATACTCCTGGATTTGGTAGTGCTGCAAAATATGTTGCCACAACTGTACGTGAAATCTCTATTGATGCTTCCGTATATGACAATAAAAAATCTGTTACAATTGTAGAAATTATGGGGCGCCATGCTGGTTGGCTCACTGCTGCGAGTGCATTAGCTAGAAAATTTGATGGAGATAATCCGATTCTCATTTATCTTCCCGAAGTTGCATTCAATCAAGAAACTTTTATCGAAAAAGTGAAAAATGCTTTGGAAACAACATCAAATATCATCGTCTGTGTATCAGAAGGTATTCATGATGAAAACGGAACTTTTATCTGCGAATACGGAAGTGATGTAGGTGTGGATACTTTTGGCCATAAAATGCTTACTGGCTCTGGAAAATACTTAGAAAATTTAGTAAAAGAACGTTTAGGTGTCAAAGTACGTTCTGTCGAATTAAATGTAAGTCAACGTTGTTCTTCTTCTTGTCTATCAAAAACAGACTTAGATGAAGCTATCGCTGGAGGTGCTTTTGGAGTAAATGTTGCATTAGCAGGTGAAACTGGAAAAATGGTTGCATTTAAAAGAGTTTCTTCTAAACCATACAGTATGGAATGTACTATAGAAGATGTTAATTCTATTTGCAACAAAGAAAAGGGCGTTCCTGAAAATTGGATTACACAAGATGGTGCAGATGTTAGCAATGATTTCATCGAGTATGCTGAACCTCTTATCTTGGGAGAAGTGGAAATCCCTATGAAAAATGGACTCCCAGAATTTGCTTTTAGAAAATAGTTGTTCATAATTTGTTCATTTATCATTCAAAAAAGTTTCATTTGTTTAACACTGTTTCTTCACTTCTTTCGCATATACTAATACTATCAAATGAAACATTAATAAATAACAAGCCAATTAGTTAGTATAATATACTATTTTGAATAAACTTTTTCATAATATATGCCGAGAACCGCATAAGTGGTTACTCGGCATCCTCCCTTTTATAAGGTCTTTTTTTCTTCTGATAACACAGAAAAACACCCATTGCCATAAAGATTACCATTCCACTTACAATGTACATTACTTTACTTTCTTTTCCACTTTTTTCTTTATTTTTTTGTTCTTCTTTTTCCACTTTTTTAAAAATCTTTTCTAACATATTTTTCTTTTCTTCAATAGAAAAATGTATTCTCTTTTCTGCTTGATTTCCAGCTAGATCAATTGCTTGTACATCTATCATATACTCTCCAATTTCTTTCGATTCAAAACGAAATACTTTACTATCCACATCTATCTTTTGCTTTTCTCCATTTATCCACACCCCTTGCAATTTTTCCGTTTCATCTTTTACACCTATTTTTATTTCAGCTGATTCATACGTTTCATAGTCCTTAATCCCTTCAATAAATATTTCCGGCTTCGTATGATCAATCATAAATTCTGCTCTTGCTATTGCTTCATTCCCCACACTATCTGTCGCTTTTACATAAAAAATATGCTTACCTTCTTGTGATTCTAAAAAATACAACGGTTGCAATTTCCCATCTAATCGAATTTCATATCGAAACTTTGTTAAATCAAATATAAAGTCTGAGACAGGATATGTCCACTCAAAACGCTTTAACCATTTACCATTTAATTCATCTACATGTTTAATGATTGGATTCGTTTTGTCTATAATAATTTGTTGTTCTTTCCTTTCCACATTTCCTGCCATATCTACTGCCTTTGCTTCTATTGTGTATATCCCATCTTCTACTATTTCTAAATCTGTCTTCCATTGATTTTCTACAAATTGATTTTCTGCTTGTTCTAATACGATCTTTTCATTTGCTTCATTCTTTTTTTTCAGTGTAACAGATGTTGTATTTAATTTTTTTGCATCCTGTACACAGATTTCTATTTTCACCATCTTACTTGTAATCATATTAGGATAACTTCCACTTATAACAATTTCAGGTTTCTCTTTATCGATGAGAATTTGCTGTTTTTCCCAAGTAATATTCCCAGCATAATCCCTTGCTTCAATCATAAGTTCCCCTAATTCTTTTAATTGCACATCAAACTTTTCTTCACGACAAAACTCAGGAAGTTTTTCAATCTCTTTGATTCTTTTCCCATTAAAATAACATCGTATTGATTCTATTCCTGAAGAATTCCCTCTATCTTTTACTTCGATAGTTGCATTGATATTCTTTGAATACCACTTTCCTTTTTCTAAATCTGTATGTATTACTATATCTGGCTTTTGCATATCACACACAATATATTTCGATACTGTTACTTTACTTTTATTCCCTGCAAAATCTTCTGCCCAAGCAGTAATCTTCCCTTGGAAATTTTCTGAAAGTTTAAGTTGTAATTCTTCTGCCTTTTCTTTCTTCTCTTGATCACCTTCTATTTGATAAAACATATTTTCTATTCCTGAACCTTGATCCATAGTTCTCAATTTTACAAGTGTTTCTTTTTGAAAATATAAAATTTCTCCTTTCCCCATGCCTTCATATTGAAATTCAACTTCTTCCGGAGGTATTGTATCAATATTGAATTCTTTTTCACATCTTGTCCCTTCTATCTCTTCCCCATTTTGATTTTCCTGCCATACTATCAATTTATGCAGTCCTTCTTTAAATATATTTTCATCTATCTGAACACTGTTTTCTTTTTCATCTAAACTTTTCTCCAACAATATTTCCTTGTCAATCTGTAATTGTATTTTTGTGAATAATTCTTTTCCACCATGATAAATATTTATTGTTGGTTTTTTTATATAATATTGATTTTTCCCATTAGGCTCTTCATACTCAATACGGACATTTTTTTCCTCCTCTTCTGCTGCGACAACTCCACTCAATCCATAAAGAATAACTAAAATCAAAATAAGTACTCCTAACCTTCTTTTATTCATACATACCTCCTATAATTGAATTTGATTTTCCATCACAAATTGTTTAAATATTTCTGTTTCTTTTATTTGAGGATTTTTTTCCATTATATTATGTAAAATTTTTAGTTTTTCCTCTTCACTATAATTTTTTTCTTTCCATAATTCTTTCAAATAACTAATATCCATCTCAATATATTTTTCCTTATAAATTTCTTCTTTTTTTCTTCTTTCTTCTTCTTGTTCACTTAATTTCCTATACTGTGTTCCCGCCTCTTTCCACAACGAAAGTTTTTCGTACGCCAACGCTTTATATTCATTCCATTCTTTTCTTAATTCCTCCGAAAGTTCTTCCAAATTATTCAAACGCATTTCTACAATCCACTTATATGATTTTTCTGTTTCTTGCAATATACAGACTCTAGCTACCATTAATTTTTTTCCTATATTGTCCTCTTTTTCTGCCTCTTTCTTTATCCTTGATAATATATGTTCTATCTCTTCGTTTTCTGATTGCTTCATCATAAAACGAGATAATTGTATATAATCTTCTATATTTTTTCCCTTGTCTTTTGCCTTCTGAAAATATATGTTACTCTTTTTATAGTCCTTTCTCTCCAAAAAGTAATACATACCTATTTGAAAAGAATTATCATCCTTTTTACAAGGAACAGGCTTCTTTTCTGGCAAATATTTCATAAGAACAGTCAATAAAATGACTCCCGAAAAAATTATGATCCATTTTTTTATATACCCATTATTTTGTTTTGAAAATTTTTCTTCTGATGGAAACTCACTTTTGAATTGTTTTTTTAGATTCTTTTCTAGACATTTTTTTGTAAATGATAAGAGTTTTATTTCCTCTCTCTTTTTCAGACTTGGCACACATTTAAGATGGGCCATGATAAATTGAATTGTTTTTCCTAAACAATAAAAGTCAACATCTTTTATTGTGGAATCTGGCTGAAACTGTTTTTCAAATTTCCTTTGCAAAGGAATATATTCTTCTTCTAAATATAAAAGTTTTATTTCACTTTCCTGAATAATTATTATATGATATGGATTTAAATGGGTATAACTTGGATTTCCCTTTTGCTTTCTAAACAAAGTAACCTGTCTAAGTAACTCCCTAATCCATTTTTCTAATTTTTCCTTTTCTATTTCTTCATGAAGTTCTATCCAATGATACAACGTCATTCCTTCTACATACGCAGATGCAATATAACATTGCCCATCCCTTTCCAAAAATCGAATCACTTCATATTCTTCCTCCAAAGCTCTGCTACACCTCCTTTTCTATTATATAACTTTATTTTTTAATGGAATTATTTAAGAAATTAAATTGAATTGAACATTTTAGATATGAAAGTAATTTTACTATACTGTATTTTTTCTTTAAAATCAAGATAGCTTTTTGCACAAAAATCTATCAACAAATTTAAATTAAGGGCAAAGTCTTTCTACTTTGCCCTTAGTTTTATTTATCTTGGTCTATTTAAATGTCTTGGTATTCCATCTACCATCACTGGAGCTACATCGCCTTGAATAAGTGGTTTGACATAAGTAACAAATTCATCTGTCACATATGTTCCTTCCTTATTTACCCACGCTCTTGGAACAACCTTCTCATCATTCGCAATCTTATGCACATCTTTTACTTCCGTACCACATTGATACGGATCATCAGAACGTCTTTCTAACACAACCATTTTACCTGAATCACCTTCATCGGCTGCTTTTACTGCTGCACCACCAACTTGATACGCCTCTAAAATATCAACTCTAGAAGCACAATGGGAAGCTGCTCTTTGTAATGTACTTAATTCAATGGCCCTCGTTTTACAACCAAGCTCACTTGCAACACGACTTGCTAAATAACTTGCTGTTCCAGTCAATTGTTTATGTCCAAAGGCGTCTACAAAATCCACATTTGCTCCTAATTCACATACATACCGTCCGTCTTCTAATTTAATTCCTTCTGAAACTGCAACTACAACTGATGATTTTTTTAATAAAAGTTGTTTTATTTTTTCCATAAATTTTTCCACATCAAAAGTAAGTTCTGGTAAATAAATCAAATCCGGACCTTCACAATCTTCTCCTTTCGCAAGAGCCGCAGCACCTGTAAGCCACCCTGCATTTCTTCCCATTATTTCAACAATAGTTACTAATCCTTTATTATATTTTAAGCAAAAGCTATCACAAATAATTTCTTTAACTGATGTTCCTATATATTTTGCCGCACTTCCGAATCCAGGTGTATGATCTGTCAATGCCAAATCATTGTCGATTGTTTTTGGGCAACCAATAAATCTAGTTGGCTGTCCTGTAATAATTGCATAATCCGATAATTTCTTAATCGTATCCATAGAATCATTTCCACCAATATAAATAAATGCTTCTATTTCTAAACGATTTAAAATTTCAAAAATTTTCTCATACAAAGCCATATCTTCATGAATCTCTGGAAGTTTGTATCTACAAGAGCCCAAATATGCCGCTGGTGTTCTTCTCAAGATTTCTGAATCTAATTCGTTTGTAATATGCTCTGAAAGATCAATGTATTGTTCTTCCAATAATCCTTGTATTCCATAGCGCATTCCATATACTTTTTTTGCGCCTCTATCTTTAGCTGTACGATATACGCCAGCTAAACTGGAGTTAATTGCCGCTGTTGGTCCTCCTGATTGTCCTACGATTACATTTCCCTTCATAATGCACTACCTCCGTATTCTTATCTAATACCACCATTTTAGTGCATTATCACTTTTTTGTAAATATATTTTCCATCTTTTTATGCGTTTTGCACAATTAAAATCTTCTAGAACAGAACCATTTACCCATCACAACCATTGACTTAAACCCATTTTTTCTTGATTATACAAAAATACACTAATCTTTGAAGATTAGTGTATTTTATAATTTAAGGTACGTGGGCGAGAAGATTCGAACTCCCGACCTTTTGGTCCGTAGCCAAACGCTCTATCCAGCTGAGCTACGCCCACATATTTCTTAAAGATATGCCGCAGACCGGAATCGAACCGGTACGGGAGTATAAGTCCCGCAGGATTTTAAGTCCTGTGCGTCTGCCTGTTCCGCCACTGCGGCATAATGGGACCAACAGGGCTCGAACCTGTGACCCCCTGCTTGTAAGGCAGGTGCTCTCCCAGCTGAGCTATGATCCCATGGGATATTAAATTGTATATCGTTTAAGCGATATAAACGACCCGGAAGGGACTCGAACCCTCGACCTCCGCCGTGACAGGGCGGCGCTCTAACCAACTGAGCCACCGGGCCATATTCATTTTTTAAAAAAGTGGACCTTCAGGGACTCGAACCCAGGACCGATCGGTTATGAGCCGATTGCTCTAACCAACTGAGCTAAAGGTCCAAATTTTTTTATGCATTGCCTAAAAGACCGCTTATCATTTGCATAAGCAAAAGCCGACAATCGGACTTGAACCGATAACCTGCTGATTACAAATCAGCTGCTCTGCCAATTGAGCCATGTCGGCATATTCAATTAAAATGACTCCTACGGGAATCGAACCCGTGTTACCGCCGTGAAAGGGCGATGTCTTAACCGCTTGACCAAGGAGCCTTACACTCTTTTTTCTATTCTTAAATAAACTCCCCAAGTTGGACTCGAACCAA